>JBLXFD010000005.1:0-194823 GCA_048262455.1 Rhodobacter sp. | reverse complement strand
GGTGCTGCGGCGGGTCGAGGGCATGGGCGAGGCGCCGCTGGCGCTGCGCCGCGCGACGGCCGCGGCGCGGTCGGCCGGGGTGCGGGCGCCGGTGCTGCTGCAGGGCGGCTGGCTGCTGGAGCCGGTGGCGCGGCCCGAGCGGCAAGTCTGGATCTGGGGCGCGGGCCACGTGGGCCGGGCGCTGGTGCAGGTGCTGGCGCCGCTGCCGGAGTTGGCGCTGACGTGGATCGACGACGCGGCGGACCGCTTTCCCGCCGAGGTGCCGGAGGGGGTGAGCGTGCTGGTCGCCGCCAATCCCGCCGACGCGGTGGCCCATGCGCCCGCCGGGGCAGAGCACCTTGTGCTGACCTATTCGCACGCGTTGGACCTGGAGATCTGCCACCGGTTGCTGGGCCACGGTTTCGCCCGCGCCGGGCTGATCGGGTCGGCCACCAAGTGGGCGCGGTTCCGCGGCCGGCTGGCGGCGCTGGGGCACGGGCCGGAACAGGTGGGGCGGATCGCCTGCCCGATCGGAGAGCCGGCGCTGGGCAAGCACCCGCAGGCGATCGCCGTCGGCGTGGCGGCGGAGATGCTGCGGCCGGTGGCGACAGCCACGGCGGCGCAGGGGCAGGAGGGCAAGGCATGACCGAGGTGCCGGAGGACAGGCTGCTGACCATCGAGGGGCTGACCAAGGCCTACCCGGGGGTGGTGGCGAACGACCACGTCTCCTTCTCGGTCGGCCCCAGCGAGGTGCACGCGCTGCTGGGCGAGAACGGCGCGGGCAAGTCGACGCTGGTCAAGATGATCTACGGGTTGGTCAAGCCCGACGCCGGCCGCATGACCCTGCGCGGCGCCCCCTATGCCCCGGCCACACCCCATGCCGCGCGGGCGGCGGGGGTGGCGATGGTGTTCCAGCACTTCTCGCTGTTCGAGGCGCTGGACGTGGCGGAGAACGTGGCGCTGGGCATGGAAAACCCGCCCGGCCAGCGCCAGCTGGCGCGGCGCATCCGCGAGGTGTCGGAGACCTACGGCCTGCCGCTGGACCCGGGCCGGCTGGTGGGCGATCTGTCGGCCGGGGAACGCCAGCGGGTGGAGATCATTCGCTGCCTGCTGCAGGACCCCAAGCTGCTGATCATGGACGAGCCGACCAGCGTGCTGACGCCGCAGGAGGTGGAGATCCTGTTCAAGACCCTGCGCAAGCTGCGCGCCGAGGGCACCTCGATCCTCTACATCAGCCACAAGCTGGAGGAGATCCGCGCGCTTTGCGACGAGGCGACGATCCTGCGGCTGGGCAAGAACGTGGGCACCTGCGACCCGCAGACCACCACGGCGCGGGAGATGGCCGAGCTGATGGTGGGCAGCAGCCTGCATGTGCCCAGCCGCGAGGCGCGGGCGCCCGGCGAGGTGGTGCTGGAACTGGACAAGCTGTCGCTGCGCCCGGCCAGCCCCTTCGGCACCTCGCTGCGGAACATCTCGTTGCAGGTGCAGGCGGGCGAGGTGCTGGGGATCGGCGGCGTCGCCGGCAACGGGCAGGACGAGCTGCTGGCCGCCCTGACTGGCGAGGCGCTGGCGCCGGGCGAGGCGGTCCGGCTGAACGGCCGTCCCGTGGGTGCGCTGGGGCCCAACGCGCGGCGGCGGCTGGGGCTGCTGGGCGCGCCGGAGGAACGGCTGGGCCACGCGGCGGCGCCGGACATGACGCTGACCGAGAACGCCCTGCTGACCGGCGCGATCCGCGAGCGGCTGGAACACCGGGGCTTTCTGAAGTGGCCGGCGGCGCGTTCCTTCGCGGAAAAGGTGATCGAACGCTTCGACGTGCGCACCCCCGGCCCCGGCACCGCGGCGCGGGCGCTGTCGGGGGGCAACCTGCAGAAGTTCGTGATCGGCCGCGAGATCCTGCAAAGGCCGATCTGCCTGGTGGTGAACCAGCCCACCTGGGGCGTCGACGCCAGCGCCGCCGCGGCGATCCGGCAGGCGCTGCTGGACCTCGCCGCCGAGGGCGCGGCGGTGGTGGTGATCAGCCAGGACCTGGACGAGCTGATGGAGATCTCCGACCGGTTCGCCGCGCTGAACGAGGGCCGGCTGACCGACCCACGCGCCGCGCGGGGGCTGACGGTGGAGCAGATCGGCCTGATGATGGGCGGGGCACACGACATGGAGGTGGCGCATGTGGCGGGCTGAGGCGGCGGAGGGATCCGCGCGATGATCCGGCTGGAGAAGCGGCCGCAGCCCTCGCGGGCCTGGACCCTGGCGACGCCGCTGCTGGCGGTGGTGCTGACCATGCTGGCGGGCGGGGTGCTGTTCGCGGTGCTGGGCAAGGACCCGCTGCTGGCAATCCGCACGATCTTCTGGGACCCGCTGCTGGGGGAATTCGCCTGGTACTACCGGGGCCAGCTGCTGGTGAAGGCCGGGCCGCTGATCCTGATCGCCATCGGGCTGAGCCTCGGCTTCCGCGCCGGGATCTGGAACATCGGCGCCGAGGGGCAGTACATCATCGGCGCGATCTGCGGCGCCGCGGTGGGGCTGGCCTTCTACCCGATGGAGGCCCGCTGGCTGGTCTTCCCACTGATGGTGATCGCGGGCGCGCTGGGCGGCTTCCTTTGGGGGATGATCCCGGCGCTGCTGAAGACCCGCTTCAACACCAACGAGATACTCGTCTCGCTGCTACTGGTCTACGTGGCCGAGCAGTTGCTGGCCTCGATGGCGCTGGGCGCGCTGCGCAACCCCGAGGGCGCGGGCTTTCCCGGCAGCCGCAACCTGCAGCAGTACCCCGCTGCCGCCAACCTCGAACTGGTCGAGGGCTGGGGGCTGCACTGGGGCGTGGTCGCGGCGCTGGTGGCGGTGGTGCTGGCCTACGTGCTGCTGAACCGGCACATGCTGGGCTTCCAGATCCGGCTGGCCGGCCAGTCGCCGCGCGCCGCGCGCTTCGCCGGGGTGCGGCCGGAGCGGCTGGTGATCTTCTGCCTCGGCGCCTCGGGGGCGCTGGCCGGTCTGGCCGGGATGTTCGAGGTGGCCGGGCCGGCCGGCCAGATCAGCATCGACTTCAACTCCGGCTACGGCTTCACCGCGATCATCGTCGCCTTCCTCGGCCGGCTGCACCCGGTGGGGATCCTGCTGGCGGGGCTGCTGCTGGCGCTGACCTACATCGGCGGCGAGGCGGCGCAGGCCAACCTCGGCCTGCCCGCGGCGGCGATCCAGGCCTTCCAGGGGATGCTGCTGTTCTTCCTGCTGGCGGTGGACGTGCTGACCAACTTCCGCGTCCGTATCGGGCGGAGGGAGGTGGCGTGAGCCCCGCCCCCGCCACATCCCCGCGCCCCGCTTCCCAAGGAGCCGACCGATGAACCTGTCCGCCATCGATCCCGCGATCCTGCTGGCCTCGCTGATGGTCGCCGCCACGCCGATCCTGCTGGCGGCGATCGGAGAGCTGGTGGTGGAGAAGTCGGGCGTGCTGAACCTCGGGGTCGAGGGGATGATGATCACCGGCGCGATCTGCGGCTTCGCGGTGGCGGTGCAGACCGGATCCCCCGCGCTGGGCTTCGTGGCGGCCGCGGCGGGGGGGGCGCTGCTGTCGATGACCTTCGGGGTGCTGACCCAGTTCTTCCTGTCCAACCAGGTGGCCACCGGGCTGGCGCTGACGCTGTTCGGGCTGGGGCTTTCCGCGCTGATGGGCCAGGGCTACGTGGGCATCAAGCCGCCGCCGGTGCCGGACGTGAACCTCGGCCCGCTGCGCGACATCCCCTTCCTCGGCCGCGTCCTGTTCCGCCACGACCTGGTGGTCTACGGCTCGCTGGCGCTGGTGGCCGCGGTATGGGCCTTCCTGAAGTACTCCCGCGCCGGGCTGATCCTGCGGGCGGTGGGCGAAAGCCACGACGCCGCCCATGCGCTGGGCTACCCGGTGCGGCTGGTGCGGCTGGGCGCCATCGCCTTCGGCGGCGCCTGCGCGGGCCTTGGGGGGGCGTACCTGTCGCTGATCCGGGTGCCGCAATGGACCGAGGGCATGACCGCCGGCGCCGGCTGGATCGCGCTGGCGATCGTGGTCTTCGCCAGCTGGAAGGCCTGGCGCGTTCTGCTGGGTGCCTACCTTTTCGGCGGGGTGGCGGTTCTGCAGCTGAACCTTCAGGCGGCGGGGCTTGCCGTGCCGGTGGAGTACTTGTCCATGTCCCCGTATCTGATAACAATTCTTGTGCTGGTCATCATGTCGTCCGGCCGGGGCCGCGCGGCGCTCAACGCGCCGGCCTCGCTGGGACGCAGTTTCCACGCCTCGAGCTAGGGGCGCACAGGATCGGGCCTGAAGGTGCCCGCGATAAGACAGGGAGTCATGTCATGAAAAGAAGAACAATACTCGCCGCCGGCATGGCGCTGGCGCTTGCAGCCCCGGCACTGGCCGGAAGCCACGGGGACGGGCCGGTGAAGGTCGGCTTCATCTACGTCGGCCCCGTCGGCGACGGCGGCTGGACCTACGAACACGACCAGGGCCGCAAGGCGGTCGAGGCGGAGTTCGGCGACAAGGTCGAGACGGTGTATCAGGAGAACGTGCCCGAGGGCGCCGATGCCGAACGCGCCCTGACCCAGATGGCGCTGGGTGGCGCAGACCTGATCTTCACCACCTCCTTCGGCTTCATGGATCCCACCATCAACGTGGCCAAGAAGTTCCCGAACGTGAAGTTCGAGCATGCCACCGGCTACAAGACCGCGCCCAACGTCAGCGTCTACTCGGCCCGCTTCTACGAGGGGCGCGCGGTGCAGGGCACCATCGCCGGGCTGATGACCAAGACCAACAAGATCGGCTATATCGCCTCCTTCCCGATTCCCGAGGTGATCCGCGGCATCAACGCTGCCTACATCCACGCGCGGAAGGTGAACCCCGCGGTCGAGTTCTCGATCGTCTGGGCCTACACCTGGTTCGACCCGGCGAAAGAGGCCGACGCGGCCAAGGCGCTGATCGAGCAGGGCGCGGACGTGATCCTGCAGCACACCGATTCCACCGCCCCGCAGGCGGCGGCAGAGGCGGCGGGCGACGTGATCACCTTCGGCCAGGCCTCGGACATGGCCGAGTACGCGCCGCTGCCGCGGGTCTCTTCGATCATCGACAACTGGGCCCCCTACTACATCGAGCGGGTGCAGGCGGTGATGGACGGCACCTGGGAAAGCACCAACACCTGGGACGGCATCGGGCCGGGCATGGTCGGGATCGGCGAGATCTCGGACGCCGTGCCGGCCGACGTGAAGGCCCAGGCTGAAGAACTGCGCGACAAGATCGCCGCGGGCGAGTACCACCCCTTCACCGGCCCGCTGAACAAGCAGGATGGCACCCCTTGGCTGGCCGAGGGCGAGGTTGCCGACGACGAGACGCTGGCCGGGATGAAGTTCTACGTCGAGGGTCTGCAGGGCACGATCCCGAACTGACCCTTCCGGCGGGGGCGCGAAAGCCCCTTTGAGACCTCGGGCGGTGGCCGGCAGCGGCCACCGCCTTTCACGTGCACCCCTCCCAGCAGGAGTTTCCCGATGACCCGCCCCTCCCTGACCACCCGCGACGGCAGCGCCGTCTCGCGCTACTGCTTCGGCACCATGCAGTTTGGGGGCAAGGCGGACGAGGCGGCCTCGGGCGCGCTGTTCGGCGCCTGCCGGGAGGCCGGGATCAACTTCTTCGACACCGCCTATGCCTATACCGGCGGCAGGTCAGAGCAGATCCTCGGCCGCCTCGCCGCGCCCGAGCGTGACGCGCTGTACATCGCCACGAAATGCGTGAACCCCACCCCCTCCTCCGCCGCCAACATTGCCGCGCAGGCGGACGAAAGCCTGCGGCGGCTGGGGATGGAGCAGGTGGACCTGATGTACCTGCACCGCTGGGACGACACGACGCCGCTGGAGGAGACCTTCGGCGCGCTGGCCAAGCTGGCCGAGGCCGGCAAGATCCGGCAGGTGGGAGTGTCGAACTTTTCCGCCTGGCAGACCATGAAGGCGCTGCAGGTGGCCCGGGACCACGGGCTGGAGATCGCGGCGCTGCAGCCGATGTACAACCTGGTCAAGCGGCAGGCCGAGGTGGAGATCCTGCCGATGGCGCGATCAGAGGGCTTCGCCGTCTGTCCCTACTCGCCGCTGGGCGGCGGGCTGCTGACCGGCAAGTATTCCGGCGGCGGCGGCGGGCGGCTGGTGGACGACCAGATGTACAAGGCGCGCTACGGGCAGGCCTGGATGCACGAGGCGGCAGAGGCGCTGGGGCGGACGGCGGCGGACATGGGCGTGTCGCCGATCACGCTGGCCGTGGCCTGGGTCGCGGCGAACCCCGCCATCACCGCGCCGATCATCAGCGCCCGCAGCGCCGAGCAGCTTGAACCCTCGCTGGCGGCCATGACGCTGGAACTGGACGCCGAGACCTACGCCCGCCTCGCCGCACTGACCCCCACCCCGGCCCCCGCCACCGACCGGTCCGAAGAGGTTCAGGGCTAACACTACCAGACCGGTAGGGCGGGCTTCAGCCCGCCTTCCCCGCTGGCGCCGCCTCACCCCGCCAGTTCGAAGTACTGCGGAAACTCGTCCTTCAACGTCGAGATCCGGCGGATCGTGCCGCTGATGTGGCCGCGCATGGCATTGGCGGCCTTTTCGGGGTCGCCCGAGGCGATCCCCTCGACGATCGCCATGTGGCCATGCACGATCTCCGACATCTTGCCCTTGCGCGGCAGCTCCAGCTGCTGGCATCGCGCCAGGTGTCCCATCTTGCGCGCCACCATCGTGTGCAGGGCGCCCACCCCGATGGCGTCGAACAAAGACCGGTGGAAGGCGCGGTCCAGCTCGTTGAACAGCGGCGTCTGCGAGGGGTCCTCGATCAGCGCCTCCTGCATCCGTACCAGCCCGCGCGCCCGCTGCACGGTGGCCGCCCGATCCTCCAGCGCCGCGACCCGGCGCACCACCTCGGTCTCGACCCCCACCCGCAGTAGGTGCGATTCGTTCAGCTGGTTCTCGTCGATCCGCGCCACCACGGTGCGGGACTGCGGGAACACCCGGATCAGCCCGTCCTGTTCCAGCCGCTGCAGCGCCTCGCGCACCGGGGTCTGGCTGACCGCGTAGTCCCGGGCGAGGTTGGCGCGCGACAGGGTGTCGTCGGGCTTCAGCTTCAGCTCCAGGATCCGCAGGCGCATGCTGTCGTACACCCGGTCCGCCGCGGTGCCGCCGCCTTCGGGTTTTTGCCCCAGTGCTTGCGAGTTCAGGTCCATGCGGTCCGGTCCAGCCTTGCGTGCCGCGCGATGCCGCCGTCACGATTTCTGCCAATCTAGATCGTCGCTGCAGTTGATTCAACTGTGTCACTAATATATCAGAAAAAGTGCAACCCGCGAACCGGGAGGAACCTTTCGCGGAGAGCTGCATAATGACTGGGAGGAATATCATGAGAAGCAAGATCCTGGGCACGGCGCTGAGCGTCGCGGCCGCGGTGGGAATCGGCGCGGCCACGGCCGATGCCGCAGAGCGCGTCCTGAAGATCCAGACATCGTCCAACGCCAGCCACGCCTCGCTCTCCTACCTCAACGAGGAATGGGTGCCGAAGCTGGAGGCGATGACCAACGGCTCGCTGACGGTCGAGCTGCTGCCGGTGGACGCGGTGGTGCCCCGCCGCGAGACCCCCGAGGCGATCGGCGTCGGCATTCTCGACGGCGACCTGACCTCGATCAACTACTTCGCCGGCATCGACCCGGCCTTCGCGCTGATGGGCGACCTGATCGCGGGCTACGACAGCGCCGACCAGATCCAGGCCTTCTGCGCCCAAGGCGGCGGCAAGGAGATGCTGCAGAAGCTGATGGACGAACATTACCCCGGCGTTCACGTGGTCGGCTGCGGCGCCTATGCCCGCGAAGCCTTCGTGTCGAAGGTGCCGGTGCGCACGGTCGAGGACCTCAAGGGCCTCAAGATCCGCTCGCCCGAGGGCCTTGCCGCCGACGTGTTCAAGCGCGCGGGCGCGGCGCCGGTGTCGATGTCCGGCTCTGAAACCTACGGCGCGCTGGAGAAGGGCGTGATCGACGCCGCCGACAACTCCGCCTACGCCAACAACGACTCCAACGGCATGCACAAGATCGCCAAGTTCCCGATCTTCCCCGGCATCCACTCCACCCCGATCCTGCAGTTCACCGTTTCCGAGGAGGTCTGGAACGAGCTGACCGAGGCAGAGCAGGTGGCGCTGGAGACCTGGTACCTCGCCGCCTACAACGGCCTGCGCCAGCACTTCGACCGTCTCGACCGCCAGCTGGTGGCGCGTGACAAGGCGGCCGGCGAGCTGACGATCATCGACTGGGCGCAGGAAGAGCGCGACAAGCTGCGCGTCATCGCCCAGGAGGCCTGGAACGACTTCGCCGCCCAGTCCGACCTGGCCAAGGAAGTCTACGAGGTGCACATCGCCTTCATGAAAGAGGCCGGCCTGCTTTAAGGCCGCCTCGCCCCGCGCCACACCGGCGCGGGGCCATTGTTCCGGACATATCTTCGCCATGCGCGGGCCCGCCCCGCCCTGCAGCTGAATTGCCCACGGCCGACCCCGCCCCGCGCGCCGGCCCGTGAAGGAGACCTTCGCCATGAGCCGCCAGTACGACGAGAGCCTCGACGACGTGCCCCTGATGGTAGAGGCCGACGACCCGCGCCAGGCCGATGACGAGGGTGTCGTCACCCACGGCAACTACACCCCCGTGGATCACGTCAGCCACATGCTGGGGATCGGGATCTCGGTCTTCTACATGATCGCCGCGATGGCGACGCTGTACGAGGTCTTCTCTCGCTACGTGCTGAACGCGCCAACCTTCTGGGCCTTCGAGACGGTGATGGTGCTTTGCGCCGCCGCCTGGATGCTGTCGTCGGGCTACATCACGATGAAGCAGCGCCACATCGGCATCACCGTCTTCCACGTCATGGCCACGCCCACCCAGCGCTGGTGGCTGGACCTGTTTGCCATGGTGGTGGGGGTTCTCGCGCTCTACATGCTGCTAACCGACGCCGCCATCCGCGCCTACGTCAGCGTCGAGCGGATCGAAAAGTCCGGTTCGGCCTTCAACTCGCCGCTGCCCATGGTGATGAAGTCGCTGATGGTCACCGGCGCCTTCCTGTACCTCACGCAGTTGATGGTGAACCTGCACCGCCACTTCGCCTCCCCCGCCATGCGCTGGGTGGTGCGGGGGGTCGCGATCTACTTCGTGATCTACTTCGTCTCCGCCTTCCTCGCCGAGGCCTACGGGGTTCCGGTGGCAGAGACGCTGTCGGGCTTCTTCTCGGACATCGGCAAGGCGATGGACCCGTCCAAGGCGCTGAACATGCGCTCGATGGACCTTGGCACCGTCTCGGTGATCATGGTGCTGCTGCTGGTGGCGCTGATGATGACGGGGATGCCGCTGGGCATCGTCACGCTGATCGTCTCGGTCATCATGGCCATCGGCTTCTTCGGGCCGCGCGGGCTGTTCCTGGTCTCCTCCAACGCGGTGGGGCTGCTGGAGCATTACAGCCTGGTCGCCGTGCCCTTCTTCGTGCTGATGGCCTCGATCCTGGAACGCGCCGGCATCGCAGAGGACCTGTTCGATGCGATGAGCATCTTCGCCGGCAACCTGCGCGGCGGCGTCGCGGTGCAGACCACCGTGGTCGCGGTGATCCTGGCCGCGATGTCCGGCGTGATGGGCGGCGAGATCGTGATGCTGGGGCTGGTGGCGCTGCCGCAGATGTTCCGGCTAGGCTATGACCGCAAGATCACCATCGGCCTGATCTGCGCCTCCGGCGCGCTGGCCACGCTGATCCCGCCCTCGATCATCATGATCGTCTACGGGCTGTCGGCCGAGGTCGGCATCGGCGACCTGTTCATGGCCGGCGCCACCCCGGGCCTGATGCTGGCGGTGTTCTATGCCGGCTACGTGCTGATCCGGGTCAACCTGAACCACAGCCTCGCCCCGACCGCCGCCGAGGTGGCGGAACGCACCGGCGGCGGCAGGAGCCTGTCGCGCGACCGGATGACGGCCGTGCTGCTGTGCATCCTGCTGATCGCGGCGGTCATGGGGTCGATCTACGGAGGCGTCGCCTCGGTCACAGAGGCCGCGGCGGTGGGCTGCATCGGCGCGCTCTTCGTCGCCGCGGTGCGCAACCGCTTCAAGTGGGACGTGCTGAGCGAGGCGATGATGGGGTCCATGGCCACCGTCGGCACCATCATCTGGCTGGTGCTGGGGGCGATCAGTTTCGTCGGCATCTTCAACCTCGTGGGCGGCGGCGACTTCATGCGCTCGCTGTTCCTCGACCTCGGCCTGTCGGCCATGGGCACGGTGCTGGTGATGATGCTGATCCTGATGGTGCTGGGCACCTTCATGGAATGGATCGCCATCGTCTTCATCACCGTGCCGGTCTTCGCCCCGGTGGTGATGACGCTGGCGCCGGAACTGGGGCTGACCGAGGACCAGGCGAAGATCTGGTTCGGCATCCTCTTCGTGATGAACATCCAGATCTACTTCCTGTCGCCCCCCTTCGGCCCCGCCTGTTTCTGGCTGAAGTCGGTTGCCCCGAAGGACGTGACGCTGCAGGAGATCTTCCTGGCGGTGCTGCCCTTCATCGCGCTGCAGGTGCTGGGCCTGATACTGGTGATGATGTTCCCGCAGATCGCCCTGTGGCTGCCTGAAATACTGAACTGAGGAGACACCCCGATGATCGGAAGAGACAGCCGCGAGGACCTCGACAAGTACGGCCCCTGGCCATGGATCGGCGGGCTCGCGCTCGCCGCGCTCCTGGTCTGGATCATGTTCGCATTCGCCACCCCGATTTCCTGAAAGACACCCGGATGACCAAGAAGAAGTACGAAGATTTCCGCTCTGCCCGCTGGTTCGCGCCGGATGACCTGCGCTCGATGGGCCACCGCAGCCGCGCGATGCAGATGGGGCTTTCGCCAGAGGACTGGGAAGGCAAGCCGATCATCGCGATCATCAACACATGGTCCGACCTGTCGCCCTGCCACCACCACCTGCGCGACCGCGCGGAATACGTGAAGCGTGGCGTCTACCAGGCCGGCGGCATGCCGGTGGAACTGCCGGTGCACAGCTTTTCCGAGCAGTACCTGAAGCCCACCTCGATGCTGTACCGCAACATGGGCGCGATGGAGGTCGAGGAGACGCTGCGCTCGCATCCGATCGACGGCGTGGTGCTGATGGGCGGCTGCGACAAGTCCACCCCGGCGCTGGTGATGGGCGCGCTGTCCATGGGCCTGCCGTTCATCTTCATGCCCGCCGGCGCCATGCTGCGCGGCAACTACGCGGGGGAAAAGCTGGGCTCCGGCACCGACGTCTGGAAATACTGGGACGAGCGCCGCGCCGGCACCATCGGCAAGGAGCAGTGGGATGGCGTGCAGGGCGGCATCGCCCGCAGCTACGGTACCTGCATGACCATGGGCACCGCCTCGACCATGATGTCCATCGCGGAAGGCTTCGGCCTGTGCCTGCCCGGCGCCTCGTCGATCCCCGCCCCCGACGCGGGGCACAAGCGGATGGCCACCAACTGCGGCCGGCGCATCGTCGACATGGTCTGGGAGGACCTGACCCCCGACAAGATCATCACCCCCGCCTCGACCCGCAACGCCACCACCGTGGCCATGGCCACCGGCTGTTCCACCAACGCGATCATCCACCTGATCGCCATGGCCCGCCGCGCCGGGATCGACTGGCAGCTGGACGACCTGGACCGCATCGGCCACGAGGTGCCGGTGCTGGCCAACATCCGCCCCTCCGGCAAGGAATACCTTATGGAGGATTTCTTCTACGCCGGCGGCCTGCCCGCGCTGATGAAGGAGCTGGGCGACAAGCTGGACCTTTCGGTCACCACCGTCACCGGCCGCACCCTGGGCGAGGACATCGCCGACGCGCGGAACTACAACGACGACGTGATCCGGCCGCTGTCGAACCCGGTCTACCACGAGGGCTCGCTCGCCGTGCTGCGCGGCAACCTCGCGCCCGACGGCGCGGTGGTGAAGCCGGCGGCGATGGACCCGAAGTTCCAGGTGCACTCGGGCCCTGCCATCGTCTCGGACAGCTACGCCGAGATGAAGGAGATCATCAACGATCCCGACTACCCGATGACCCCCGACCACATCATGGTGCTGCGCAACGCCGGGCCGCAGGGCGGGCCGGGGATGCCGGAATGGGGCATGATCCCGATGCCCAAGGCGCTGCTGAAGCAGGGCTACCGCGACATGGTCCGGCTCTCCGACGCGCGGATGTCCGGCACCTCCTACGGGGCCTGCATCCTGCACGTGGCGCCGGAATCCTTCGTCGGCGGGCCGCTGGCGCTGCTGAAGACCGGGGACATCATTGAACTGGACATCCCGAACCGGACGCTGAACATGAAGGTCAGTGACGAGGAACTGGCAGAGCGCCGCGCGGCCTGGACCCCGCCCGAGCCGCGCTACGAACGCGGCTACGGCTGGATGTTCTCCAAGCACGTCGAACAGGCGGACAAGGGCTGCGACTTCGACTTCCTCAAGACCGAGTTCGGCGCCCCGGTCCCGGAACCCGAGATCAACTGATGCCGCGGGGGCATGACAGGAGCATGTGCGATGCCTGAGACACTGACAGCCGAGCAGCGGGCCTTCTACGACGAGAACGGCTATCTCATCCTCGAGAACCGGGTGCCGGAAGGCACCATGGAGGAGATCCGCGCCGAGATCGCCCGCTTCACCGAGGCGGCGCGGGGCATGACCGCCTCGGACGAGAAGATCGACCTGGAGGACAGCCATAGCCCCGACACCCCGCGCATCCGCCGGGTGAAGCTGCCGCACACCCAGTCGGCGGTGGTGGACCGGCTGATGCGGTCGGACGAGGTGCTGGCCCCGGTGCGCGACCTGATCGGCCCGGACGTGCGGCTGCAGACCACCAAGCTGAACATGAAGTCGGCCGGCTACGGCGCGGCGGTGGAATGGCACCAGGACTGGGCCTTCTACCCCTATACCAACGACGACGTGCTGGCGGTGGGGCTGATCATCGACGACATGGAGGACGAGAACGGCCCGCTGATGGTCTTCCCCGGCACCCACCGCGGCCCGGTGCTGAACCACCACCACGAGGGCTACTTCGTCGGCGCCATCGACCTGGAGGCCGAGGGGCTGGACATGAAGGACGCGGTGCCGCTGAAGGGACCGGCGGGGTCGATCTCGATCCACCACGGGCGCATCGTCCACGGCTCGGCGCTGAACCGGTCCACCCGCGACCGGCGGATCATCTTCTTCGAGATGATGGCAGCCGACGCCTTCCCGGTCTTCGGCCAGGGCAACATGCCCGCCTCGCTGGAGACCTTCGATACCCGCATGCTGTGCGGCAACCCGACGCTCGAGGCGCGGATGGCGCAGGTGCCCATGCGCATCCCGCTGCCGCGCCCGCCGACCCAGGGCTCGATCTACGAGATCCAGAAGGCCATGGGCAAACGTTCCTTCGAGGTACTGCAATGACCGATCTGAAAACCGCCCTCACCGGCATATCCGGCATCCTCGCTACCCCCTTCGACGACAGCGGCGCGCTGGCGCCCGAGCGGCAGAAGCCGATCGTCGAGCGGGCGCTGAAGGCCGGGGTGCACATCCTGACGGCGAACGGCAACACCGGCGAGTTCTACAGCCTGACCACCGACGAGGCGGTGACCATGGTCGAGACCGCCGCGCGCCACATCGCCGGGCGCTGCCCGCTGGTGGCCGGCGTCGGCCGCGCCATCCCCGATGCGGTGCGGCTGGCGAAGGCCTCTGCCAGCGCCGGGGCGGATGCGCTGATGATCCACCAGCCCCCCGACCCCTTCGTCGCCCCGCGCGGGGTCGAGGCCTACATCGCCCGGGTGCACGAGGCCTCTGGCGGGCTGCCGATGGTGCTGTACCTGCGCAACGACGCGATCGGCACGGAAAACATCGCCCGCCTGTGCCGCCTGGACGGCGTGGTCGGCGTCAAGTGGGCCACCCCCAACCCGATGAAGCTGAAGGCCGCGATGGAGGCCTCGCCGGAGCATATCATCTGGGTCGGCGGGCTGGCCGAGGTCTGGGCCCCCACCTTCTACGCCGTCGGCGCGCGCGGCTTCACCTCGGGCCTGATCAACGTCTGGCCCGAGCGGTCGGTGGCGATCAGCCGGGCGCTGGAGGGCGGCGACTACGCCGAGGCGCGGCGCCTGATCTCGCAGATGCAGGTGTTCGAGGACATCCGCGCCGAGGAGCAGGGCGGCGCCAACGTGCCGGGCGTCAAGGCGGCGCTGGCGCTGATGGGCGAGGACTGCGGCGGCGCACGGCCGCCCGCGGCATGGCCGCTGAGCGAGGACCAGATGTCCCGCCTGCGCGGCTTCATGGAAGAGAACGGGCTACTGACCCGTGCAGCCGGTTGAACGAGGAAAACATGACCGAAGTGAATGAACAGACCCTGGAGAAACTGCGCCACGTGAGCGTCGCCACCCTGTGCTCCGCGCTGTACAAGCGCGGCCTGCGCAACCAGGTGATCCAGGACGTGCGGCCGCTGGCGCAGAAGGGGGTCAACATGGTCGGCCCGGCCTTCACCCTGCGCTACATGCCGGCCCGCGAGGACCGCAACACGCTGGCGGAGTTCCGCAACCCCGAGCACCCGCAGCGCAAGGCGATCGAGACCTGCCCGCCGGGCCACGTGCTGGTGATGGACAGCCGCAAGGACGCCACCGCCGCCTCCGCCGGGGACATCCTGATCACCCGGCTGATGGTGCGCGGCGGCGCCGGCGTCGTGACCGACGGCGGCTTTCGCGACGCCATGCGGATCGCAGAGCTGGACATGCCGTCGTACCACAGCCGCCCGTCCAGCCCGACGAACCTGACCATCAACGAGGCGATCGACATCAACGTCCCCATCGGCTGCGGCGACGCGCCGGTGTTTCCCGGCGACATCATCGTGGGCGACGACGACTCGGTCATCGTGATCCCGGCGCATATCGCGGACGAGGTGGCCGAGGAGGCGACCGAGATGACGGTCTACGAGGATTTCGTGGTCGAGCAGGTGAAGGCCGGCGCCACGATCATCGGGCTCTATCCTCCCACCAAGGAGGAGAACCTGGAAAAGTTCGCCGAGTGGCGCAAGGCCCAGGGCCGCTGATCCGCCCACAGGCTGACGGGGGGCCCCGCCGCGCGGGGCCCTGCCATTTGACCCAACAGACCGGAAGGGCTGCCGCGCGCAGCATGCCATGATGACCACCGAGACCCTCGTCAGATCCCCCTCCATCCGCCTCGATCCCGCCGACAACGTGGTGGTGGCCCGGGTGGAACTGCCCGCCGGCACCGAGATTGCCGAGGAGGGCGTGACCACGCTGCAGCCCGTGCCCATGGGCCACAAGATCGCCACCCGCGCCATTGCCAAGGGCGAGCCGGTGATGAAGTTCAACACGCTGATCGGCTTCGCCGGAGAGGACATCGCCCCCGGCACCTGGATGCACAGCCACAACGTGCTGATGGACGACTTCCAGAAGGACTACCGCTTCGCGCAGGACTACGTGGCGGCCGACCTGCTGCCGCCCGAACAGCGCGCGACCTTCATGGGCTTTCCCCGCGCCGACGGCCGCGCCGGCACGCGCAACATGATCGGCATCTTCCTGACGGTGAACTGCGCCGCCACCGTGGCGCGCAAGATCTCCCGCTACTTCGACGAGGAGCGCCTGGCCGATTATCCCAATGTCGACGGCGTCGTCGCCTTCGTGCACGAGCAGGGCTGCGGGATGGAGCAGTCGGGCGAGCCGCTGGAACTGCTGCGCCGCACACTCGCCGGCTATATCCGCCATCCCAACACCGCCGGCGCGCTGGTGGTCTCGCTGGGCTGCGAGCGCAACAACCTGTCGAAGTTCTTCGAGGCCGAGAGCCTCGCCACCGGCAAGATGCTGCGGACCATCACCATGCAGCAGGTTGGCGGCACCACCGCCGCGGTCGAGGAAGGCAAGGCGGTGATCCGCGAGATGCTGGAGGAGGCCAACAAGCTGCAGCGGGTGCCCTGCCCCGCCGAGCACCTGACCATCGGGCTGCAATGCGGCGGCTCCGACGGGTTCTCTGGCCTGTCCGCCAACCCCGCGCTGGGCAAGGCGGTGGACATCCTGGTGCGCCACGGCGGCACCGCGATCCTGTCCGAGACGACGGAGCTTTACGGGGTGGAGCATACCCTGACCGCCCGCGCGAAAAGCACCGAGATCGGGCAGAAGTTCATCGACCGGATCAACTGGTGGCTGGAATACAACCGCGGCCGCGACACCCAGATCAACGGCCGCGTCAGCCCCGGCAACGCCGACGGCGGGCTGGCCAACGTGATCGAGAAATCCCTGGGCGGCTCCAAGAAGGGCGGGTCCACCGGGATCAACGCGGTCTACGAATACGCCTATCCGGTCACAGAGAAGGGGCTGGTGCTGATGGACACCCCAGGGTTCGACCCGGTGTCCGCCACCGGCCAGATCGCCGGCGGCGCCAACCTGATCTGCTTCACCACCGGGCGCGGCAGCTGCTTCGGCTCCTACCCCGCCCCGACGATAAAGCTGGCCTCGAACACCACGATGTACGACCGTATGCGCGGCGACATGGACATCAACTGCGGCCAGGTGATCGACGGCGACAAGACGCTGGACGAGATGGGAGAGGAGATCTTTGCCAAGATCCTCTCCATCGCCTCGGGCGAGGTGTCGAAGTCCGAGGAACTGGGAGTCGGCGAGGAGGAATTCGCCCCCTGGCAGATCGGCGTGCTCTCCTAGGACCTGACCCCGAAAGGGCAGCCGCGCGGGCTGCCCTTGAACGCAGCCGTACCGTGCCCACGTGGGTCTTGCGCCCATACCGCCGGTCTGAAAGGTTCGCGCCGAACTTCGGAGACATGACAGATGCTGAGTGACAGCGAAAAGAACGGGCTCTGGCTGGGCCGGGTCTGGCGGCCGGGCATCGGCCCGGCGGTGGTGACACTGCAGGGCGGGCAGCTGGTGGACATCACCTCTCCCGAGGCCCCCACCACCCGCGACGTGCTGGAGATGGACGACCCCGCCGCCTACCTGCGCGGTGCCAGGGGCGAGACCCTTTGCGCGCTGGAGGACATCGAGGGCCCCGGCGCCGGCGAGGACCGGCTGCACATCCTCGCGCCCTGCGACCTGCAGGCGGTCAAGGCCTGCGGCGTGACCTTCGCGCAGTCGATGGTGGAACGGGTGATCGAGGAACAGGCCGCCGGCGATCCCCAGAAGGCCGAGGGCATCCGCCGCCGCGTGTCCGAAAGCATCGGCGACAGCCTCGACCAGATCGAGGCCGGGTCGGAAAAGGCCGCGCAGGTCAAGCAGGAGCTGATCGCGCTTGGCATGTGGTCGCAGTACCTCGAGGTGGGCATCGGCCCGGACGCCGAGGTCTTCTCTAAGGCGCAGCCGCTGTCCTCCATGGGCACCATGGCCGAGGTCGGGCTGCACCCCATCTCGAAGTGGAACAACCCCGAGCCGGAGATCGTGCTGGCGGTTTCCTCGCGCGGGCGCATTCTTGGCGCCTGCCTCGGCAACGACGTGAACCTGCGCGACATCGAGGGGCGCAGCGCCCTGCTGCTGAGCAAGGCCAAGGACAACAACGCCTCCTGCGCCATCGGCCCGATGATCCGGCTGTTCGACGACGGCTACTCGCTGGACGACGTGCGCCGGGCCTGGCTGGACCTGACGGTCGAGGGCGAGGACGGTTTCGTGCTGAACGGTCGCTCTGACATGTCGAAGATCAGCCGCGACCCCGAGGACCTGGTGCGCCAGACCATCGGGCGGCATCACCAGTACCCCGACGGCTTCATGCTGTTCCTCGGCACGCTCTTCGCGCCGACCGAGGACCGGGACACCCCCGGACAGGGGTTCACCCACAAGATCGGCGACCGCGTCACCATCGCCTGCGATGGCCTTGGTCGCCTTACCAACACCGTGCGGCTGTCGACCGACTGCCGCGAATGGACCTTCGGGCTGGCCGCGCTGATGCGCAACCTGGCCGGCCGCAACCTGCTGCAAGGAGACACGCAATGACACTGACAGGAAAGCACCTGATCGCCGGCGACTGGGTGATGGGTGAGACAAAGTTCAAGAGCGATCCGTCCACCGGCGAGGCGCAAGAGTTCTCCGTCGGCACCCCGGCGCATGTGAACGCGGCCTGCGAGGCCGCCGAGGAGGCCTTCTGGGACTACGGCTATTCCAGCCGCGAGACCCGCGCGAAGTTCCTCAACGCCATCGCCGACGAGATCGAGGCCCGCGCCGCGGAGATCACCAAGATCGGCGTCGAGGAATCCGGCCTGCCCGAGGCGCGCCTGAACGGCGAGCGGGGCCGCACCACCGGCCAGCTGCGGCTGTTCGCCGAGCATATCCTGAAGGGTGACTACCTTGACCGGCGCCACGACACCGCCATGCCCGACCGGCAGCCGCTGCCGCGCCCGGACATGAAGATGGTGCAGCGCCCGATCGGCCCCGTGGCCGTCTTCGGCGCCTCGAACTTCCCGCTCGCCTTCTCCACCGCCGGCGGTGACACCGCGGCGGCGCTGGCCGCGGGCTGCCCTGTCGTGGTCAAGGGCCACTCCGCCCACCCCGGCACCGGCGAGATCGTCGCCCAGGCGGTGGACGCGGCGGTGAAGTCCTGCGGCCTGCACCCGGGCGTCTTCAGCCTGATCCAGGGCGGCAAGCGCGACGTGGGCACGGCGCTGGTGCAGCACCCGCTGATCAAGGCGGTCGGCTTCACCGGCTCGCTGGGCGGCGGCCGCGCGCTGTTCGATCTCTGCGCCCAGCGCGACGAGCCGATCCCCTTCTTCGGCGAGCTTGGCAGCGTCAACCCGATGTTCGTGCTGCCCGAGGCCGCGAAGAACCGCGGCGCCGAGATCGGCAAGGGCTGGGCCGGGTCGCTGACCATGGGCGCGGGGCAGTTCTGCACCAACCCCGGCATCGCGGTGGTCGAGAAGGGCGCCGCGGGCGACGCCTTCGTCAATGCCGCCAAGGCCGCGCTGGCCGAGGTTTCGCCCCAGTGCATGCTGACCGACGGCATCGCCGACGCCTACCGGCAGGGCAAGTCGCGCTTTGACGGACGCAACGCCGTTCAGGCGCTGCTGACCCACGAGGACGAGGGCCGCAACGCCAGCCCCAATCTCTACGAGACCGACGCCGACGCCTACCTGCAGGACCACGCGCTGGGCGAGGAGGTCTTTGGCCCCCTCGGCCTGGTGGTGCGCGTCTCCGGCGCCGACGAGATGGAGACGCTTGCCCGCGGCTTCGAGGGGCAGCTGACCTGCACCCTGCAGATGGACGAGGGCGACACCGCGACCGCCCGCCGCCTGATGCCGATCCTCGAGCGCAAGGCCGGCCGGATCCTCGCCAACGGTTTCCCGACCGGGGTCGAGGTGGCCGACAGCATGGTGCACGGCGGGCCCTACCCGGCCTCCACCAACTTCGGCGCGACCTCGGTCGGCACCATGTCGATCCGCCGCTTCCTGCGGCCGGTCTGCTACCAGAACCTGCCCGACGCCATCCTGCCCGGCGACCTGGCCTGATCCCTCCCGGCCCGCCCCCTCACCGGGGCGGGCCTTTTTATGACAACGGATATTTCCTGAAATGATCGCACCCACCGACCTGCGCGACCTCCTCCGCTCGGGGCTTCTGTCCTTTCCCGTGACGCCCTTCGACAGCAACGACGCGTTCAACGCCTCCGCCTTCAGCGCCCACCTGGAGTGGCTGGGCCAGTATCCCGTCGCCGGCCTGATCGTCGCCGGCGGCACCGGCGAGATGTTCTCGCTGACCCCCTCCGAGATCGTCGAGGTGGTCAAGACCGCCAAGGCCGCCCAGCCGGGCGCCCCGATCCTGGCCGGCTGCGGCTATGGCACCAAGCTGGCCTGCGAACTTGCGCAGGGCATCGAGGCCGCCGGCGGCGACGGCATCCTGCTGCTGCCCCACTACCTGATCGGCGCGCCGCAGGACGGGATCGAGCAGCACATCCGCGCCGTCTGCCGCAGCACCAACATGGGCATCATCGTCTACAACCGCGGCCAGTCCGTGGTCGCCGCAGACACCCTCGCGCGGCTGGCGGACGATTGCCCGAACCTGATCGGCTTCAAGGATGGCACCGGCGACATCGACACCGTGCGCCGCATCACCATCCACAACGGCGAGCGGCTGGCCTACGTCGGCGGCATGCCCACCCACGAGCTGTTCGCCCAGGCCTTCCGCGGCGCCGGCGTCGACACCTATTCCTCGGCGGTGTTCAACTTCGTCCCTGAAACGGCGCTGGAATTCCACGCCGCCTTCCAGAAGGGCGACGACGCGGCCTGCGAAAAGCTGCTGACCGACTTCTACTATCCCTTCGCGAAGATCCGCGACCGCAAGACCGGCTATGCCGTCTCGGCGATCAAGGCGGGGGTCAAGCTGCGCGGCTTCGACACCGGCCCGGTGCGCCCGCCGCTGACCTCGCTGACCGAGGAAGAGTTCGGGCTGATGGAACAGCTGATCGCGAACCGGAAATAGGCCGAGGGGGCGGCGCGGCATGACCCTGCAGAACCGCGTCGACCCCTTCGGCACCCTGCGCGCTGTCCCGGCGCGCGGCACCATGATGGGCAACCGCGGGATCCTTCACGACGACCACCGCACCGTCGTGAAGACCCACGCTCACCAGAACTGGGTCTGCTGCACGCTGACCTTCAAGGACCGCCGCCGGCCGGTCATGGCGCCGCGGCGCTATACCGAGCTGTTCTTCCTCGACGAGGCCACCGCCCTCGCCGCCGGCCACCGCCCCTGCGCCACCTGCCGCCGCGCCGACTACCGCGCCTTCACCCGGTTGTGGGAGACGGTGCATGGCGGCGCCGAGGCGGGGCGGACGCTGCCACATACCATCGACCGGACCCTGCACCGCGCGCGGATCGCGCGGGGCGGCAGGCAGGTGACGTTCCGGGCAGAGGCGGCGGATCTGCCCGATGGCACGATCTACGCGGGCCCCGAGGGGCCGGTGCTGGCGTGGCAGGACCATGCCCACCAATGGAGCTTCGACGGCTACGCCGCTCCCGTCCCGCTGCCGCAAGGCGCCGTCAAGGTCCTGACGCCGGAACCGCTGGTGGCGATGCTGCGCCATGGCTACCGCCCGCAGGTCCACCACAGCCTCGCCTCCCCGGAATGAAAAAGGCCCGCCGGCGAACCGGCGGGCAGGAGGCTTCGAGGGAACGGGGATGACGCGGAACAGCGTCTCGAAGCCTTTGGGAGAACCGTGATCGGGTCAGAACCCGCGCTGGATCACCACGCAGGTCTGGCCGCCGGACTGGCGCACGTGGCCATTGGCGCCGCGGCCGTACTGGAACAGCCCGCAGGCGTTGTTGTCGCCGCCCTGGGCGATGCTGCCGCTGTGGTCGCGGCCTTCCTGGTGAACGATCGCGGTGTTGTTGCGGCCGCCCTGCAGGATGCCGGCGGAATTGTTGTCGCCGTTCTGGTTGACCTGCGCATTGCCGCGCTTGCCGTTCAGCAGGCTGTAGATCGCCAGCCCCGCCCGCATCCGCCGCGCCTCGCTTTCGTTCTTGGCGGTGTAGCCCCAGGTGATGGTGCCGCCGGCGGCAGCCGGGGCGGCCGGAACGGTGAAGGCAGTGGTCACGGCGAGAGTGACGGCGATGAGGATGCGTTGCATGGCGATAATCCTTTCGGGTGGAACGTGACGGATGGAATGGTGGGTCAGAGGCGGGTGGTGCTGTCGCCCGTGCCGCAGACGTAGGTCTTGCCGCCGACCCGCAGGGTCAGCTCTGCCTTGACGCCGCTGGCGGCGGTGCCGCCCAGCGTGGCCTGGCCGATCACCTCGGTCTCGCCGGCGCGCACCAGGAATTCGCCGCTCTGGCTGATCCGGGTGCTGCCGCCGCCGCGGCCGACGAGTGTCAGCTCGTACTCGCCCTGGACGGTGGTGCGGGCGTGGATCTCGCCCTCGTAGGTCTGGCCGAAGCGGTCCTTGCTGACCGCGATCCTGCAGGTCATCGGCGCGTCGGGGTCGCTGGTATGGGCGTCCCCCGCGTCGGTGCCGAGCAAGGCGAAAGAGGCGGCAGCCGCGGGAAGGACGAGGGCGCCGAGTTTCATGAACGTACCGGACATGGGGTGTCTCCTGTTGTGCCGCCGGGTGGCGGGAGGTTGCGGAAGGCGCGTGCCGGGCGGGGGAGGTCCGCCCGGCACGCAGGGGGTCAGTACTGGATGATCAGCGCGGTGTTGCCGCGGCCGCGGGTGTTGACGGTGGCGTTGTTGCCGTTGCCCAGCTGGATCACGCCGGTCATGTTGTGGCGGCCGTCCTGGTCCACCTCGGCCTTGTTGCCGTTGCCGATCTGCGCGACGCCGACGGTGTTGTGACGGCCGTTCTGGCGGGTGTTGGTCTCGTTCCAGGCGCCCTGCTGGCCGATCACGGTGGTGTTCTTGGCACCGTCCTGGGTGGAGATGATCGAGTTGCCCCAGCCGCGCTGGTTCACCTCGGTGTGGTTGCGGCAGCCGCGCTGGCCGACGCCGACGCCGTTGCCCCAGCCATTGGCGTTCACGTTGGCGGAGTTGCCCCAGTTACAGGCGGCAGACGCAGGAGCGGCGGCCAGCAGGGTGGCGGCGACGAGAGCGGAAAGGGAAGCTTTCTTGAATGCGGTGAAGGTCATCTCTGTAACTCCGGTTGTGGTGTCCGCAAGGACGTTTGGGTTTCGTGTGGCGGCTGCCCCGTGGCGTGGTGCCTGGCGTTGTGCCGGTGGCGCTGTGCCGATGAGCCAAAGCTGAGGCAGGTCGCCAAGTCAGGCAATGTCAGCAGGGGGTTATGGGATTTCGCCGCGGTTGTTATCCGATGACAATCGCCACCCGGCGCGGCGCGCGGCGGTTCAAGTCATTGAAATGGCAGGGGGTGCGCGGGGAACATGCCGGCGGGACGGCGCGGCAGCAATGCTGCGCGTGACCGGGCGTCATCTTTGCGAAGATTGCCGAATGCGCTTCCAAGGGGCCGAAGCACCCGCCGTTGTCATGGGATAACAGCCGTCAGCCGACTGTCCGGCGCGCCTTTTCCAGCCGGATCTGCCGCTCGCGCTCGCGGAAACGGGCGCGGTCCGACTCACCGTGTTCGTCCAGGCAGTGGTGGCAGGACACCCCCTGCTCGTACTCCGGCCGCGCCCGGTCGCCCGGCTCCAGCGGACGGCGGCAGGCGTGGCACAGCACGTGG
Source organism: Rhodobacter sp. (assembly GCA_048262455.1). Taxonomy (GTDB): domain Bacteria; phylum Pseudomonadota; class Alphaproteobacteria; order Rhodobacterales; family Rhodobacteraceae; genus Psychromarinibacter. Next base: position 171,710 of record JBLXFD010000005.1, on the reverse strand, counting down.
TCCCCCTCGCGCAGCCCGTGCTCCAGGCTGACGCGGCCGTCGAAGACGAAGCAGGCGCCCTGCCAGAGGCTGTCTTCCTCCGGCACTTCCTCGAGGTACTTCAGGATCCCGCCCTTCAGGTGGTGCACCTCTTCCACCCCCTGCCCCAGCAGGTAGCTGGTGGCCTTCTCGCAGCGGATGCCGCCGGTGCAGAACATCGCCAGGCGCTTGCCCTCGAAGCGGTCGCGGTTGGCCTGCCACCACGCGGGAAAGTCGCGGAAGCTGCGGGTGCCGGGGTCGACCGCGCCCTCGAAACTGCCGATCGCCACCTCGTAGTCGTTGCGGGTGTCGATCACCGCCACGTCGGGCCGGGCGATCAGGGCGTTCCAGTCCGCGGGGTCGACATAGCGGCCAACGGCGGCGGCGGGGTCCACCTCGGGCGCGCCCATGGTGACGATCTCGCGCTTCAGCCGCACCTTGGCGCGGCGGAACGGCATCTCGGCGGCGAGGCTCATCTTGCAGTCCAGCCCGACACAGCCCGGCAGCGCGCGAATGCCCGCCAGCACGGCATCCACGCCCTCGGCCGTCCCCGCGATGGTGCCGTTGATGCCCTCGCGCGCCAGCAGCAGGGTGCCCCGCACCCCCTCGGCCTCGCACAGCGCCTGCAGGCCCGGCCGCAGGGCGGCGGGGTCCGTGAAGCGGGTGAAGCGGTACAGGGCGGCGACGGTGAACATGGGCAGGCGCCATAGCCCGCCGCGCCCGCTGCCGCAAGCGCCGTGGATTGAAACCCGGCGGTCCGCTGCTAAGGTTCCGGCGGTTCAGCCAAGGAGACCCCCATGCGCCAGGCGCTCGTCGTCATCGACGTCCAGAACGATTTCTGCCCCGGCGGTGCGCTGGCGGTGGAGGGGGGCAATGCCATCGTCCCCGGTATCAACGCCCTGATGACGGAGTTCCCCGTGGTGATCCTGACGCAGGACTGGCACTCCGCCGGCCACTCCTCCTTCGCGTCGCAGCACCCGGGCAAGGCGCCGTTCGAGACGGTGACGATGCCCTACGGTGAACAGACCCTCTGGCCCGACCACTGCGTGCAGGGCAGCCCCGGCGCCGCCTTCCACCCGGAGCTGGAGGTGGACCGCGCCGATCTGATCCTGCGCAAGGGGCACAACCCTGCGGTGGACAGCTATTCCGCCTTCTTTGAGAACGACCACGCCACCCCCACCGGGCTGGAGGGTTACCTGCGCACCCGCGGCATCGACGACCTGACGATGGTGGGGCTGGCCACGGATTTCTGCGTCAACTTCTCGGCGCAGGACGCGGCGCGGCTGGGATTTGCCGTCGCCGTGCGGCAGGACCTGTGCCGCGCGATCGACCTGAACGGGTCGCTCGCCGCCGCGCAGGCGGGGATGAGCGGGGCGGGCGTGGTGCTGGCGTAAGGGTCAGACGCCCAGCAGGCCGGGCAGGTCCGCCATCCGGTGGAACACCTCGGCCCCCACCGCCTTCAGCCGCGCGCCGTCGTCATGGGCCGCGAAGCCCAGCGTCCGCATCCCCGCGCGCACTCCGGCGGTGCAGCCGGTGGGACTGTCATCGACCACCGCGCAGCGCGCCGGGTCCACCCCGGCCTCGCGCGCCGGGATCAGGTACAGCTCGGGGTCCGGCTTGGCGACGCCGAGGGTGTGGGCGGAGTAGATCCGCGCCTCCAGCCGCGCCAGCAGGCCGGGGTGCTGGCCCAGGGTGATCCGCATCTTCCGCTCGGCCCCGTTCGAGCCCACGGCATAGGGCACCCCCGCCGCGTCCAGCCGGTCCAGCACCGCCTCGACCCCCTCGATCATCGGGGTGCTGCGCGCCAGTTCGGCGTACATCACCTCGTAGAAATCGTCGCTCCAGCTTGGCGGCAGGTCCGCCCCCATCTCGCGCGCCTTCTCGGCGACGGTGGCCATGGTGCCGCCGGTGAACAGCAGGTCGATCCGCTCCAGCGACATCTCCAGCCCGTGGGCGGCCAGGCTGCCTTGCAGCAGCCGCGCGGTGACCGGCTCGCTGTCCACCAGCACACCGTCGCAGTCGAAGATCACAAGGTCGGGACGGGTCATGCGGGGTCATGCTCCAGGAAAGTGATGTGGGTGTCGCCGTAGCGGCGGGTCTCGTGCAAGGCGAAGCCGGGGGGCGGGACCTGCGGCGCGGCCTCTTCCCAGACCACCAGCGCCCCGGGCTCCAGCCAGCTGCCCTCGCGCGCCGAGGCCAGCGCGGCGGGGCCCAGCCCGCGCCCGTAGGGCGGATCGAGGAACACCAGCGAGAACCGCCCCGGCGCCTCGCCCAGCCGCGTCGCGTCGCGGCGGTACAGCTTGGCCCGCCCGCCCGCCTTCGCCAGCCCCATGTTCTCGCGGATCAGCGCCCGCGCGGCGGCGCCGTCGTCCACGAAAGTGACCTGCGACGCGCCGCGCGACAGGGCCTCCAGCCCCAGCGCGCCGGTGCCCGCGAACAGGTCCAGCACTCGCGCGTCGGTGACGGGATCGCCGAAGTGGCCCCCCGTCAGCACGTTGAACAGCGCCTCGCGCACGCGGTCGGAGGTGGGGCGCAGGTGCGCCTCGGCGTCGCCCTTGCCGACATCGGCCAGCCGCAGCCCGCGCAGCGCGCCGGCGATGATCCGCATCGGCTATCCTTTCAGCAGGGCCTTGAGGTCGGTGCCCATATCGGCCACCGCCGCCGGGTCGGGCGACTTGCCCGCCGCCAGCAGCCGCTTGCCCACCATGTAGCTGCGCGCGTCGTTCATCGCGTCCACCGCCAGTAGCTGGTCGCCCCGGTAGTACCAGTAGGCCACCGCGCGCCCCTCGCCCCGGGTGACGATCCGGTCGTAGCCCGCCGAAAGCCCGGCGATCTGCAGCTTGACGTCGTACTGGTCCGACCAGAACCACGGCTGCGGGATGTAGTCCTGCCCGGCCCCCAGCATGTTGCAGGCCACGCATTCGGCCATGTCGATGGCATTTTGCACGCTCTCCAGCCGCATCCGCGCGTCCTTGTAGGGGAAAGAGGCACAATCGCCGGCGGACCAGATGGCCTCGTCCGAGGTGCGGCCCCGGATGTCGCAGCGAATCCCGTTCTCCACCTCGATCTCGCTGGCCTCGGCCAGCGCTGTGGCGGGCGAGATGCCGATGCCGACGATCACCACGTCCGCCGCGATCTCCTCGCCGTGGCTCAGCACCGCGCCGGTGACCCGGCCCTCGCCGGTCAGCTTCTGCAGGCCGGTGCCCTCGCGGATCTCGACGCCGTGGGACCGGTGCAGCTCGCGGAAGTAGGCCGAGGTTTCGGGCGAAGCGACGCGCTGCAGGATGCGGTCGGCCATTTCCACAACCGTCACCTTCATGCCGCTCTTCGCCGCAACCGCCGCGGCCTCCAGCCCGATGTAGCCGCCGCCCACCACCAGCGCCCGCGCGCCCTCGCGGAATTCGGGTGCCATGGCGTCGACGTCGGCGAGGCCGCGCACGCAGTAGACACCCCCGAGATCCCCGCCGATCGCCGCCGGCAGACGCCGCGGGACCGAGCCGGTGGTCAGCGCCAGCTGCCCGTAGTGGATCTTGCGGTCACCGGCCAGCACCACCTGCCCGCCCCGGTCGATGGCGTCGACCCGGAGGTCCGTCACCACCTCTATGTCGTTCTCGGCGTAGAAGCTGGCGGGGCGCAGGTACAGGCGCTCGCGCTCCATCTCGCCCAGCAGGTAGGCCTTGGACAGCGGCGGACGCTCGTAGGGCAGCGCGGGTTCCTCGCCGATCAGGGTGATGCGGCCGCCAAAGCCCTCCTTGCGAAGCCGCGCCACCAGCGAGGCCCCGGCCTGGCCCGCCCCGATCACCACGATATCGTCCATCACTTCCTCCGCTTGGCGTCCGGCGGACCTTCTCCTATATCCGTTGCCGAAGGCAACCAAGGAAGGGTACCCGCAATGGGTTTGCAAGTCGGCGATAAGTTTCCAGTGGCAACAGTTCTGACGATGGGCGGCACCCGTCCCGCGCCGGTGGACCTGGAAGAGAAGCTGAAGAACCGCAAGGTGGTGATCTTCGCCCTGCCGGGGGCCTTCACCGGCACCTGCAGCACGGCCCACCTGCCTAGCTTCGTGCGGGTGGCGGACAAGCTGCGCGAAAAGGGCGTGGACGAGGTGATCTGCCTGTCCGTCAACGACCCGTTCACCCTGTCCGCCTGGGGCAGCCAGCTGGGCGCGGACGAGGCGGGCATCACCATGCTTGCCGATTCCGAGGGTGAGGTGACGCGCGCGCTGGGGCAGGAATTCTCCGCTCCGCCCGCCGGGCTGATCGGCCGCTCCAAGCGTTACGCGGTGGTGGTCGAGGACGGTGTCATCACCCATGTCGGCGCCGAGGAAAAACCCGGGGTCTGCGAGATGACCTCGGGCGAGGCGGTGCTAGAAACGCTTTGACCCCGCTCCGGCCGCGCATTTACAGGCGCGGCCGGGCAGGCTATGCGCCGCATCACCTGTCAAGGAGCCGGACGTGACCAACCATCTCTACCAGGGCGACCTGCCCGACGGCCTGGACCTGGGCCCGGTCGTCGCCATCGACTGCGAGACGATGGGCCTGAACCCGCACCGCGACCGCCTGTGCGTGGTGCAGATGTCCGGCGGCGACGGCCACGCGCACATGGTGCAGGTGGCCAGGGGCCAGACCGAGGCGCCGAACCTGTGCCGGATGCTGAACGATCCGCAGGTGCTGAAGCTGTTCCACTTCGGCCGCTTCGACATCGCCGCGCTCTACAACGCCTTCGGCGCGCTGGCGCAGCCGGTCTATTGCACCAAGATCGCGTCGAAGCTGATCCGCACCTACACCGACCGGCACGGGCTGAAGTACCTGTTGCAGGAACTGGTGGAGGTGGATGTCTCCAAGCAGCAGCAGACCAGCGACTGGGGCGCGACCGACCTGACGCCGGCGCAGCTGGATTACGCCGCCTCGGACGTGCTGTACCTGCACCGGCTGAAGGAAAAGCTGGACGAGCGCCTTGCGCGCGAGGGGCGTACCGACCTTGCGCAGGCCTGCTTCGACTTCCTGCCCACCCGCGCCCGGCTGGACCTGGCCGGCTGGCCTGAAATCGACATATTCGCCCATTAACATGGCGCGATGCTGAAGCGCATGAACAAGGACGCCTTCCTCTCCGCCGGCCGCAGGGTGATAGCCTGCGAGGCCGAGGCGCTGTCGCGTCTCGCCGGCGCGCTGGACGCGGGGTTTGCCGAGGCCGTGGCGCTGATCCTCGGTGCGCGGGGGCGAGTGATCGTCTCCGGCATGGGCAAGTCGGGGCACGTGGCGCGCAAGGTGGCGGCCACCTTCGCCTCCACCGGCACGCCCGCGCACTTCGTCCATCCGGCAGAGGCCAGCCACGGCGACCTTGGCATGATGGCGCAGGGCGACGTGGCCCTGGTGCTGTCCAACAGCGGCGAGACGCCGGAACTGGCCGACCTGATCGCCTATACCCGCCGTTTCGGCATCCCGCTGATCGGCGTGGCCAGCGTGCCCGGCAGCACGCTGATGCGCCAGTGCGACGTGCGGCTGGTGCTGCCGCCCGCAGAGGAAGCCTGCGGCAAGGGCATCGTTCCCACCTCCTCCACCACCATGACGCTGGCGCTGGGCGATGCGCTGGCGGTGGCGCTGATGGAGCACCGGCAGTTCACGCCCGAGCATTTCCGCCAGTTCCACCCCGGCGGCAAGCTGGGCGCGCGGCTGGCCAAGGTGCGCGACCTGATGCACGCCGACATGCCGCTGGTGGCCCGCGGCACGCCCATGGCCGAGGCCCTGCTGGTGATGAGCGGGCGCAGCTTCGGCGTGGTCGGCGTGACCGAACCGGACGGCAGCCTTGCCGGCATCGTCACCGACGGCGACCTGCGGCGGCACATGGACGGGCTGCTGAGCCGCCGTGCCGAAGAGGTGATGACGGCGGATCCCCGCACCATCGGGCCGGACGCGCTGGCCGAGCAGGCGGTGGCGCTGATGAACGCGCGCCGCATTACCTGCCTTTTCGTGGTCGATCCCGACACCAGCCGCCGCGCCGTCGGCATCCTGCACGTGCACGACTGCCTGCGCGCGGGTATTGCCTGACCGCGCGCCGCCCTTACATCGCTGGAGCAGATGGCCGTTCCTGACAACACCTACAGCCGCGTCGTCTTCTGGGCGAAGCTGGTGCTGCCGCTGCTGGCGGTGGTTTTCCTTGCGACGCTGTTCCTGTTTGCCCGCACCATCGACCCGGCGCAGAACCTGCCCTTCACCGAGGGCATCGACGTCGAGGCCCTCTCGCGCGAGCAGCGGATCGGCGCGCCCACCTTCTCTGGTGTCACCGACAGCGGCGCCGCCTTCCGCCTGTCCGCCGCCCGCGCCCGCCCCGACCTGCTGCGCCCCGGCCGCATCACCGGCGAGGAACTGCGCGCCGCCATCGACCTGCCGGACGGCGAGACGGTGGACGTCGCCGCCGCCACCGCGGTGCTGGAGAACGAGGCGCAGCGGGCCGAACTGGGGGGCGGGGTGCAGGTGGACAGCGGGTCGGGCTACCGTCTGCTGGCCGAGGACCTGACCATGGAAATGCGCGAGATGCGCCTGTCCTCGCCCAATCCCGTCACGGTCACCGGCCCCGGGCTGAAGCTGACCGCGGGCGCCTTCGACATGACCGGCGACGGAAGCGACACGGCCCCGCACGTGCTGGTTTTCAAAGACAAGGTGAAGCTGATATACAGCCCCGCAGAATGAGGATCCTGACCATGTCGCCCAAACGTCTTCTCGCGGCCCTTCTCGGGCTGCTCTTCCTGTTGCCCCTGCCGGCGCCGCTGCTGGCGCAGGGAACCTCGATCAACCTCGGGGTGCAGGACTTCGACAGCAGCCAGCCGGTCGAGATCACCTCGGAAAACCTCGCGCTGGACCAGCAGAGCGGCCAGGCCGAGTTCACCGGCAACGTGATCGTCGGGCAGGGCGACCTTGTCATGACCTGCGAGCGGCTGCTGGTGGAGTACGGCCCCGGCGCCGATGGCGCCAACGCGATCAAGACGATCCGCATGTTCGGCGGCGTCACCTTCGTCGGCCCCGCCGAGGCCGCGGAATCCCAGGAAGCGGTCTATACCCTCGAGAACGAGACCATCGTGATGACCGGCAACGTGCTGCTGACCCAGGGCACCACCGCCTTGTCGGCGGACCGGATGACCTACAACCTGCAGTCCGGCGCGGGGCGGATGGAGGGGCGGGTCAAGACGATCCTGCAGCCCGGCAACAACTGATGACGCCCGCGCAGCTGACCATGACCGAGGGCGAGGCCGGGCTGCGCGTCGTCAACCTTCGCAAGAGCTATCGCAAGAAGACCGTGATCCGCGACGTCAGCCTGGAGCTGGGGCGCGGCGAGGTGGTGGCGCTGCTGGGCCCCAACGGGTCCGGCAAGACCACCACCTTCTACGCGGTCGCCGGGCTGATCAGCCCCGAGGGCGGGCAGGTCACCATCGACGGGCGCGACGTGACCTACCTGCCGATGTACCGCCGCGCCAAGCTGGGCATTGGTTACCTGCCGCAGGAGGTCTCGATCTTCCGGGGCCTGTCGGTCGAGGACAACATCCTCGCCATCCTCGAGATTTCCATGCCCCGTAAGAAGCGCCGCCACGACCGGCTGGAAGAGCTGCTGTCGGAGTTCTCCATCACCCACCTGCGCCGCGCCTCGGCGCTGTCGCTGTCGGGCGGGGAACGGCGGCGGGTCGAGATCGCGCGCTGCCTTGCCGCCAATCCCAAGTACCTGCTGCTGGACGAACCCTTTGCCGGGGTCGACCCCATCGCCGTGGGCGAGATCCGGGGGCTGGTCGCTGACCTCAAGACCCGCGGCATCGGCGTGCTGATCACCGATCACAATGTGCGCGAGACGCTGGAAATCGTCGATCGCGCCTACATCCTTCATGATGGAAAGGTCCTGATGAGCGGCACGACCGAGGAGGTGGTGAAGGACGAGAACGTCCGCCGCGTCTACCTCGGGCAGTCGTTCAGGATTACTTAACCATTGCGGCGCAGGCTGGCGGAAATCCTTGGAAGCCTGCTGTCCAGGGGGAAGGGTGAGAGTTGACTTTGACACCAAAGCAGGCGCCAAATGATCGGGATGCATGACCCCCGCCGATCCGCTACGGAACCGCGCTCCGACATGCGCCCTGTCCCGGCCCCGGCCGCAGGAACGGCGGCACGTTGCAATCCGAATCCAGGAAATTCAGAACCGGCAATGCCCACGGCCCGGCGCCTTTGCGCCGGCTCCCGGCACCGGTCATCACCAGAGGAGGCAAGATGCGGTACCAGATAAGCGGCAAACAGATCGACGTCGGCGACGCGCTGCAGGGGCACGTGGAGAACGAGCTTGGCGCCATCGTGCAGAAGTACGCCGAACGTCCCACCGAGGCGATCGTCACCTTCTCGCGCAGCGGGCATGAGTACGTCTGCGAATCCGTGGTGCATCTGAGCACCGGGCTGACCGCCCAGGCCAGCGCCCACCAGACAGAGATCTACGCCGCCTTCGACAGTTGCTGCGAAAAGATGGAAAAGCAGCTGCGCCGCTACAAGCGCCGGCTGAAGGATCATCACCGGGAGCGTTCACAACCGGTTGAACTTTCCGGCGCGTCTTCATATATCCTCGCGTCATCCGAGGAGGACGAAACGCTGGAGCCCGACACGCTTCAGCCGATCATCGTCGCAGAAATGCAGACGAAGATCCCGTCGCTCTCCGTCGGCGAAGCGGTGATGCAGATGGAACTGGCGGGTGCGCCGGTTTTGGTGTTCCGCAACGAAGGGAACGCCGGGGTGAACGTGGTTTACCGCCGGCCGGACGGGAACATCGGCTGGATCGACCCCAGCACCAGCAGCTGAACAACGGCGAAGCAATGCCGGCCTGAAGAGCATGAGGGGCATGGAACTTTCGAGCATTCTGCATCCGGACGCCGTGCGCGTGGTCAGTAACCTGACCAGCAAGAAGCGGCTGTTCCTGGAACTTGGCGAAATCGCACGGCAGGTCTACGACCTTCCGCCGCGCGAGGTCATCGACGCGCTGATGGAGCGCGAATCGCTGGGACCGACCGGCGTGGGACAGGGCATCGCCCTGCCCCATGCGCGGCTGACCGGCCTGCCCCGCGTGCGCGGGGTCTTCCTGCGGCTGGAAAAGCCGTTGGAGTTCAATTCGGTGGACCGCCAGCCGGTGGATCTGGTCTTCGCGCTGTTCGCGCCGGCGGAATCCGGCGTCGATCACCTGCGGGCGCTGGCCCTGGTCTCGCGCACCCTGCGCGACGCCGACACCTGCGCCAAGCTGCGGGCGAACGCCGATCCGGCGACGCTGCATGCGCTTCTGGCGGACGTGCAGGCCAGCCAGGCCGCCTGAGCCGGGGTTCCTGCGGGGCGGGCCGGCGGCCTGCCTCAGTCGACCCGCACGCTTGCCCGCGCCGCGCGTCCCGCGCCGTCGATTACCGAGAGCGTGACGAACCCCGGCCCCGGCAGGGCGATCAGCGCGCTGCGCTCGTGGCTGCCGGTCAGAACCGGGCGGCCATCGGCGAGCCAGGTGAAGGGCGGACGCCCGTCGCGCACCTTCACCGCCAGCAACTTGTCCACCATCTCGACCCGCGCCCCGTCCGGCGGAAACGCCATGCTGGGCGCATCCTCGGGCGCCGCGAAGGCCGCGCCCCGGGGGCGGAACACCTGCAACGGCGGCGGCAGTCCGGCGTGGCGCACCAGCAGCGTCGCGGGGGGCGGCGGCGGCAGGCGGTCCGCCTGGGGCTTCAGCAGCGCGAAGGCCTCGAACAGGATCGGCGCGGCGACCTCGGCGCCGAAGGCCCCCGGCACCGGGGTGCCGTCCGGCCGCCCCATCCAGACCCCCGCCACATGCGCCCCGTCATAGCCCAGCGCCCAGGTATCGCGGTGGCCGTAGGAGGTGCCGGTCTTGTAGGCCAGCCGGAACCCCGCCGCCCCGCGCGACGGCGCGATGCCCGACAGGATGTCCCCGATCATCCAGGCGGCTTCCGGCGACAGCACCTGCTGCGGCACCTCCGGCTGGCGCACTCCGGCGCGCGGCGACAGAAGCACCGCGCGGCCGCCCTGGGCCAGCGAAGCGTAGAGCCGCACCAGCCCCTCCAGCGACACCCCCACGCCCCCCAGCGCCACCGCCAGACCGGGCGTCCCGCCCGGCAGCCGCGCCTCGGCCCCGGCGCGGCGCAGGTGTGCCATCAACCGCGCCGGTCCCAGCGCGTCCAGCAGCTTGACCACCGGCACGTTCAGCGACAGCTGCAGCGCCTCGCGCACCCGCAGGGTACCGCGAAAGATCCCGTCGAAGTTCTGCGGCGCGTAGCCGGCGAAGGCGACGGGGCGGTCGTCGATCAGCGTCTCGGGGTGCGCCAGCCCCTGGTCGAAGGCCAGCCCGTAGACCAGCGGCTTCAGCGTCGAGCCGGGAGAGCGCAGGGCCCGCGTCATGTCCACGAAGCCGTCCCGCGCGCCGGGCGCGTATCCGGCCGATCCCACTGATGCGAGGATCTCGCCGCTGCGATGATCGGCCAGCAGCAGGGCGATCGACTGCCGCTGCCCGGCGGCGCGGGCGGCGCGGGTGGCAAGCGCTTCCAGCCGCGCCTGCAGGCCCGCGTCCAGCGTCAGGTGGTGGACCTGCGCGGCCGGGTCCTCGGCCCGCAGCCGGTCGGTCAGGTGCGGGGCCAGCGCCGGGAAGGGGCGGCGCCGGTCCGGCACCCGCTCTGTCCCGGCGGCGCGGCGGGTATCGGCGTCCAGCACCCCCGCGCGTTCCGCCCGCGCCAGCACCCGGCCCCGCGCGTCATGGGCCGCGCCGGCGAAACGGTCGGGACGGCGGCGCTCCGGCGACTGCGGCAGCGCCACCAGCAGCGCCGCCTCGGCGGGGGTCAGGCGCCACGGCTCCTTGCCGAACCAGGCGTAGCTGGCGGCGCGCACCCCCTCGAGGTTGCCGCCGAAGGGCGCGCGGTTCAGGTAGATCTCCAGGATCTGCCGCTTGTCCAGCCGCCGCTCCAGCGCCAGCGCCAGCCGGAACTGCCGCAGCTTGCCCGCCAGCCGCCCGGTGCCGCCGTCCTCCAGCAGCCGTGCCACCTGCATGGTCAGGGTCGAGCCGCCGGAGACCACGCGCCCCCGTGTCACCGCCTGCCCCAATGCCCGCAGCATCGCCAGCGCGTCGACGCCGCCATGCCGGTAGAACCGCTTGTCCTCGTAGGCCAGCAGCATCTCGACGTAGGCGGGGTCCACCTGCTCCAGCCGCACCCCCAGCCGCCAGCGCCCGTCGGCCACGGTATAGGCGCGCAGCAGGGCGCCGTTGCGGTCGCGCATTTCTACCGAGGTTTCCACCGCCAGCGGCGGCATCTCGGTGCGCGCGATCCAGGCGTCGAAACCGTCGCGGCCCAGCGCCGCGAGGAACAGCAGCAGCGCCGGCAGGAAAAGCGCGCCGCGCCTCATTCGCTGACGCCGATCCTCCCGGTATCGCTGTGGGCGCGGTACTCGGGCCGGTACATGTCCTCGACGCTGGCGGCGGGGTGGTGGAAGCTGCCCGGAGAGACGGCGCGCACGATGTAGCCCAGCCGGAACTCGTCCTCCTTGCGCCAGTCGATGGCGGCGATGAACCGGTCCTGCCGGAACTCGGCATGGGTCACGTCGGTCTCCAGCTTCAGCCAGTCCAGCGCGCCGATGTCGCCGCCGCGCATCAGGTTGGGGTTGTCGATCTCGAACCCCGCCGGCAGCGGATCGTCGACGATCAGCCGCGCCGCGGCCTCGCCGAAGGGCTGCACCGTCAGCACCGCCACCAGCCGGGTGCCCTGCTTGACGCGCTCCGGCTCTACCGGGTTGCCCTTCATGTCGAAGTAGCGGCGCGAGATGGCATAGCCGTTGCCCCCCGCCGCTTCCGCCACCTCGGGCACGCCGAAGGTGGTGAGCGTCAGCGTCGCTTCCTCTTCGCCGGTGTTGCGGACCTTCAGCGGGCGGAAGGCCGTGTCGTCCTCGGCCACCCGCACCAGCGGCCCGGTCAGCGGCCGGCCGTCCAGCGTCAGCGCGCCGTGGTCGCCGGTCTCCAGCATCGCGCTGGCGGCCAGCAGCGACCACACCTGTTCCTGCGTCGACAGCGGGCGCGAGGATCCCACCGGCCCGATGCTGTCCAGCAGGTCGGCGCGGTCCACGGCGTTGCTGCCCGCCTCGACCGCTAGGGTCAGCACCGCCGCGCGGTCGCGCAGGCGGGTGCCGTAGTCGGCCCGCCATTCCCGCTCTTCCGCCACGCGCGCGTTGTTGATCCTTGCGGCGGCCACCGCGAACATCCGGTCGGCGCGCGGCTGGTCGCCGTAGGCCGCCAGCGCCGCCCCGAGCTGCGCGGCGGCAAGCGGGGTGCCGAAGGCCTTTGCCTTCACGTCGGCATAGTAGCGCAGGTCGCCGATCGCCGCCGCCCCCTCGCGCGCAAGAACGTAAAGCGCGTAGGCCAGCGCCTCGCCCCCCTCGTCGAAGTCGGCGGCGTAGCTGACCTTGTTGCGCAGGTTGTCCAGCGCGTTGCGGAAGGCAATCTCGGGCACCGCGTGCCCCCGTGCCTTGGCCCGGGACAGGAAGTCGGCGACGTAGGCGTCCAGCCAGAAATCGTCGGACCCCGCCTGCCACAGCCCGAAGGCCCCGTTCGGCGCCTGCCGGGACAGCACCCTTGCGATGGCGCCGTCCAGCCGCGGGCCCAGCCCCTCGCGTTCCTCCAGCCCCATCGCGCGGGCCAGTTCGTCGAGGTAGAGCAGCGGCAGCGCCTGGCTGACGGTCTGCTCGGTGCAGCCGTAGGGGTAGCGGTCCAGCGCCTGCAGCAGCCCCGGCGCGTCGAGCCGGGCGATGGGCCCGGCGGCGAGGGTCGCGGTGGCGGTGCCCGGACGGAACCCGGCGAAGACGTCCTTGTCGAAGGTGAAGGTATCGCCGGCGGCCAGCGGGAAGCGGCTGGTGCGCGCGGTCTCGGGGTCGTTCACCTGCACCGGCAGCGTCAGCACCTTGACCAGCGCCTTGCCGTCCGGGGTGGTCAGCGTCACCCGCAGCTCCGCCAGACCGGGCTCTTCCGCGGTCAGCGGCAGGGAGAAGCGCGCCTTGCCCTGTTCCTCCAGCTCGAAGGCCTTCGGCAGGCCGCGGCCCAGCTTCACCCCATCGGCCTCCACCTTCAGCCCCATGCGCCCCGCCGGGCCGGCGGCGTGCACCAGTTCCAGCAGCAGCCGGGTGCTGTCCCCCGGCGCAAGGAAGCGCGGGACCGAGGCGGTCAGCACCACCGGGTCGCGCACCAGCACCTCGGCCTCGGCCTGTCCCACCCCGGTGGGCGACCAGGCGATGGCCATCAGCCGCACCGTGCCGTTGAACGAGGGCAGGTCGAACTCGGTACGCACGTAGCCGTCCTCGCCCACCTCAAGCGGTCCGCTGAAGTAGGCCACCAGTTCCTCTGTCGGGGGCGGCGCGCTGGTGTCGATGCCGCCGTTGGCATCGCCGCCGGAGCGGACGCGGCCCATGGCGCCGGACATGCCATCGATCAGCCGCCCGTAGACGTCGCGCATCCCCACGCCCAGCTTGCGCTGGCCGAAGTAGTGCCTGGCCGGGTCCGGCGCCTTGAAGGCGGTGAGGTTCAGGATGCCCACGTCGACGGCGGCGATGGTGACGTGCGCCGTCTCGCCCGGCGCCACGCCCTCGACCTTCAGCGCCACCGGCAGGGCGGCGCGCGGCGCGGCCTCGGCGGGCACCTCGAAGGCGGCGCGCAGGCGCTTGTCGCCCGGCTCCACCGCGGCATGGGCCAGCCCCAGCGCCCGCGCCGGGTTGCGCCCGGCGGCCACGTCCATGGGACGCAGCGCGGTGACGGTGACATAGGCCCCCGCGCCCCAGTCATCGGTGACCGGCAGCTCGAACAGGTTCTCGCCCTCGGCCAGCTCCACCGCGCGCATGTCGATCAGCCGGTTCGAGACGACGGTGATCAGCCCCTTGCCGGCAAAGCGCGGCACCACCCGCAGGCTTGCGCTGTCGCCGGGGCGGTAGCTTTCGGCGTCCAGCGACATCTCCAGGAAATCCGGGGTCGCAGAGGCATCGGCGCCGCCGTACCAACCCGCGGCGAAATCCTCGGAGGCCGCGGCATAGTCGCCGCCGCGCCGCTCGACCCGCAGCTCGTACTCGCCCCAGTCGACCCCGGCGCCAACCGTCACCGGCTGCGTCCCCAGCATCGCGTCGCCCTCGGCGACGGGCGTGCGGGTGGTGATCGGCTCCCAGTCCCAGTAGCCGTCGGCGTTGTACCACTGGTAGCGGGTGTTCACCTTGTTCAGGGTCCAGTGCACCGGCATCTCCAGCGGCTGCTGGTCCATGTCCAGGGCGATCAGGTCGAACAGCGCCTCGCCGCCTTCCGACAGCACGCCGTCGAACAGCTTGCGGATGCCGATCACCGGCGCGGCGGGGGCCACGGCATGGGTGATGGACCGTTCCACCGGCCGCCCGGAGCCTTCGCTCAGGCGCAGCGTCACCTCGGCCTGCATGGGGCGGAAGTGCGGCTCCATCTGCGGGATCTCCACCAGCACCTCGGCATGACCCTCGGCGTCGGTGCGAAGGTCGGCCCCCAGGTATTCGCCCGCCTGCCGCACGTCGGCATCGTGGCGCCCGAAGACATAGCCGGGATAGGCCTCCAGCGTCCGCACCGCGCGCAGCCGCAGCTCGCCCTCCACCGGCAGGTCGCCCGCGGGCGCGCCGAACAGGTAGCGCGCCTCGACCGTCAGCGGCGCACTGTCGCCGGGGCGCAGCGGAGCCTCGGGCAGGGCGAGGTCGAAATCGATGCGCTCTGGCAGGAAATCTTCCACCAGCACGCGGGTGGTGGCGATGGCGGGGGCGTCGGGGTCGGCGTGCACGTCCAGCCGCCAGGCCCCGCGCGGCACGTCGGCGGTGGTGCGGAAGTCGAAGACATGGCCGCCGGCAACGCCGTCGCGGCCCAGCACGCGGGAATATTCCACCCCGTCGGGCCGGGTCAGCACCGCCACCACGGGAAGGCCGGGGATCGCCCTGGCGCGGTCGTCACGGGCCAGCACGGTGGCGTGGATCGTCTCGCCGGCGCGGTAGGCGCCCCGGTCGGTGGCAAGGAAGGCGTCCACGGGACCGGCCGGCGCGCGTCCCTCGACGCCGCGGTCGGACAGGTCGAACTCCGGATCGGTCAGGGACAGGAAGGTCATGTCGCCCCCCGCCTCGGCCAGCACCATCGCAGGCGCGGCGCCACCGGTGCCGGCGGTGAGGCCGGGCGCGAAGGCGGCATGCCCCTCGGCGTCGGTGGTCACCGTGCCCAGCACGGCGTTGGCGCGCGACAGCAGGGTGATCTCGACCCCCTCCGCGGGCGCGGCGGTGCCCAGCGCGCGGGTGAAGACATGCAGCCCGTCGGTGCCGCCCAGCGTCGCCAGCCCGAGGTCCGAAACCACGAACCACTGTGTCGCGGCGGGATGATCGTAGGGATCGGCGCCCGGCACCTTGGCCTGCAGCGCGTAGATCCCGGCGTCCAGCGCCCCTACCACCTCGGTCAGCGGCAGCCGGGTGGTGACGTCTCGGTTCAGCTCCTGCGTCAGCTCGCCCTTGCCGGTCCAGACGGTGGCGGCGATGGTGTCGCCCAGCTCGTCCTCCTGCCAGGGAGACAGCGGCCGGCCGAAGAACCCGCCCTGGATCGCCCGCAGGATCGAGCGATCAGAGATGCGGCGCAGCACCAGGTCCACCTCGGCAAGGTTCACTGACTCCACCGGGATGTTCACCTCGCCGGTGGCGGGCAGGATGTAGGCGCGGCCGGGAAAGCGCACGTCTGGAGATCGGTCGCGGACGTAGAGGTTCAGCGTCACGTGTTTCGCCAGCACCTCGCCCGAGGCAGCGGGCAGCCCCTGCCGGAAGGTCACGCGGTAGCGGGCGCCGTGGGTCACCCCCTCCAGGCACAGGCGGCGGCCGTCAGGCTCCACCGTAAGCGCCGCGCCGGGCACCTGCACGAAGGGGGCGTAGTCCTCGCCGGCCTGCACAAGGTCCTCGGAGAATTCGGCGCAGACCCGGGGGGTGGCGCTGTCGTTCTCCACCACGTGCTCGATCACCCGAAACCCGTGCTCGGCCACCGCGGCGTCCAGCATGCGCGCGGTCTCGGGACGCGGCGCGATCTGCTGTGCCAGTCGCAGCGCGTCGATCATCACGCGGCCCCGGCCGTTCGCCTCCAGCGCCTCGGCCAGCACCGTCAGCGCCTCGTGCCGGGCCTCGGTGTCGTCGCTGCGCAGGTAACCGTTCAGCGCGGCGCTCAGGGCGCGGCGGCGATACTCGCGCCGGTCGGAATCCCTGTCCGCCTCGATCGCCAGCGCCAGCCGGGCGTATTGCGTCCAGTGCGCCGGCGCGTCGGTCGCCACCGTGGCGGCACCGGTGAAGCGGTAGGCGGACACGATGTTGCCGTCGGCGCGCGCCTGTTCGGCGGCGGCCAGCAGGTCCTCGGCGCTCCAGTCGTTGGGCACGTGCCGGTTGGTCAGCTCCAGCGCCACCTCGCGAGCGGTGCGCAGGTCGTTCTCGTCAAGGAACGGCAGCTCTGCCGCCCGCGCCTCTCCCAGCGCCACCGCGCCAGCGGGGGCGGTGAGGACGAGGCCGGAATAGGCCCCCTCGAACGGCACCGGCGCGCCGGTCTCGCCCTTGGGAAAGCAGGCGCGGGTGCGGCTGTTGTAGGTGAAGGCGCCGCATTCGCTGTCGGCGAGGCAGGCGGTCTGGCAGGCGGACAGGCTGGCGTCGAGGATCGTCCGCAGGTCGCCCCCCGGCAGGTCCACGTCCCGTGTCAGCGCGATGCGGCGGTCGGGCACCGGGCTTTCGGCGAAAACGGGGGCGGGTGAAAGGGAAAGGGCGGAAAGAACGATAGCGAAAACGCCGGCGGAACGCATGGACAGGCTCCTGCAACAGATCGGTTATGGAATCTGCGTACGTTCGCATGCGGGGACGGCCGGACGCAACAAACAGTGCTACCGTTAACCGGCTTTTCACCCCCGGAGTCGATGCTCGCGACAACTTGATCGGAGCAGACATGTTCGATGACCTCGGCAGGGAACGGCAGGCCCGGCTGGCCGCGGAACGGCTGCTGGCGCAGACCCGGACCGAGCTGTCCGAGACTAGGTCGAAGCTGGCCCGCCACACCCGGCACCTCAGCCAGAAGATCGACGACAAGCGTGAGGAAACCCAGGCGCTGCGCCAGCAGACCTGCGCGGTGATGAGCGAGCTGGAAAGCGCCCGCGGCGCCATGGCCATGGCAGAACAGCGGCTTTGGGGCTCGGTCCAGGCGATCCGCGACGGCTTCGCGGTGTTCGATGCGGACAGCCTGCTGGTGATGGCCAATGCCGCCTACCTTGCGCCCTTCAACGGGCTGGACCCGGTGCGGCCGGGCATCGGCTACGAAACGCTGCTGCGCTTCGCCGCCGAGGAGGGCATCGTCGACACAGAGGGCATGGCCCGCGACGCCTGGGTGCAGGCGATGCTCGCGCGCTGGCGCGAGGAAGATATTCCCCCGCACGTGCTGCGCTTCTGGAACGGCACCCACGTGCGGCTGCTGACGCAGCGCACCCGCGGCGGCGATACCGTGTCGCTGGCGCTGAACATCAGCCAGCAGATCCGCGACGAGGCCCGGCTGAAGGCCGCCCGCCGCCACGCGGAAACCGCCAACCGCGCCAAGTCCGCCTTCCTCGCCAACATGAGCCACGAGATTCGCACACCCATGAACGGCGTGGTCGGCATGGCGCAGCTGCTGGCGGAAACCGCGCTGGACGAGGAGCAGCGGCTTTACGTCGACACCATCGCGCGTCGGGCGAGGCGCTGCTGGTGCTGATCAACGACGTGCTGGACTATTCGCGGATCGAGGCAGAGCGGCTGACCCTGCACCCGGAGCCTTTCGACCTGGAGGCCGCGGTGCACGAGGTCGTTACCCTGCTGCGCCCCTCTGCCAGCGCCCGGCCGCTGGAACTGCTGGTGGATTTCGACCCCGCCATGCCCGGCCATTTCATCGGCGACCTCGGGCGGATCCGGCAGGTGCTCACCAACCTTGCCGGCAACGCCGTCAAGTTCACCGAGGCCGGGCACGTGCTGGTGCGCGTCTCGGCCCGGCCCGAGGGGAAGGCCGGGAACCACCGCGTGCAGGTCACGGTGGAGGATACCGGCATCGGCATCCCCCCCGAGATGGCGCAGCATGTGTTTGGAGAGTTCAACCAGGTCGAGGGCGCCCGCAACCGGCGGTTCGAGGGCACCGGGCTGGGCCTGTCCATCGCCCGGCGGCTGGTGCGGCTGATGGGCGGCCAGCTCTGGCTGGACTCGACGCCGGGCAAGGGCTCCTGCTTCGGCTTCCACCTGTCCTTGCGCGCCGCAGAGGCGCCGGGGCGGCCGCCCGCGCCCGACTGGCTGCGCCGCGTGCTGCTGGCCGATCCCGGCAGCGCCCACGGCCGGATCCTGCGCGACCGGTTGGCGGCGCAGGGGATCGAGGTGCAGCTTTGCGCCGACGCCGCCGGGCTGAGGGCCGCCGGGCCGGGGGACGTGGTGCTGCTGGACGAGGGGGTGGCGGAGCCGCCGGAGCATCTCGCGCAGGGGCTGCGGGCGGATGGTTTCGCCGGCCCGATCCTCGCGCTGGCATCAGGGCCGGCACCCGCCGCCGGAACGGACACGGTGCTGCAAAAGCCGCTGCGCCGCGATGACATCTTCGCCGCTCTCGCCGCCGGCCCCGCCCCCGTGCAGCCGGTCCCGGCCACCCCGGGGCAGCGGGTGATGCGGGTGCTGGCGGCCGAAGACAACCGCGCCAACCGGCTGGTGTTTTCCAGGCTGGTGCGGGAGGCGCGGATCGATCTGACCTTTGCCGAGAACGGGCGCGAGGCGGTGGAACGCTTTCGCGCCCGGCGGCCCGACCTGCTGTTCATGGACATCTCGATGCCCGGGGTCGACGGAAAGGAGGCCACCCGCCGGATCCGCGCGATCGAGGCGGAACAGGGCCAGCCCCCGGTGCCCATCGTGGCGATGACCGCCCACGCCCTGACCGGCGACGAGCGCGAGATTTTGAAGGCCGGGCTTGATCACTACCTGACGAAACCTTTGACGAAGGCCCTGATCCTGGACCACATCACCGCCGCCTGCCCGCCGGATTGCCAGCCGCCGGTCGATGCGCCGATGCGGGCGCAGGGTTAGGTAGCGGCGCGCAGGAAGACCGGACGGTCCTCTGTGCTGGTGGCGGGATCATGGCGGTAGCCGCAGCTGTCGAACTCCACCAGCGCTTGCGGGTCCCGCACCCGCCGTTCGACGATGAAACGCGCCATGGCGCCGCGCGCCTGTTTGGCGAAGAAGCTGACCATCTTCGGCCGCCCGTCCTTCACCTCGTAGAAGGCCGGCTCGATCACCCGGAGCTTCAGCGCCTTGCGGTCCACCGCGCCGAAGTATTCCTGGCTGGCGCAGTTCACCAGCACCTCCGCGCCCGCTTCCTCTGCCGCCGCGTTCAGCGCCTTGGCGGGCAGGTCGCGCCAGAAGTCGTAGAGGTTGGTGCCGCGCCGGGTCTTCAGGCGGCTGCCCATTTCCAGCCGGTAGGGCTGGATCCCGTCGAGCGGGCGCAGCACCCCGTAAAGGCCCGAAAGGATCCGCAGGTGCCGCTGCGCGTAGTCCAGCGCGTCGGCGTCCAGCGTGGCGGCCTCCAGTCCGGTATAGGTGTCGCCCGCGAAGGCCAGCACCGCCGGCTTCACCGCGCCGGGCGCGGGATCGGCGGCGTAGTCGCGGAAGCGGTCGCGGTTCAGGCGCGCGAGGTCGTCCGACAGGTCCATCAGGTCCTTCAGCGCGCCCAGCGTCAGCGCCCGGCCGTGGCCGGCCAGGGTCGCCGCCTCCTTCAGGAACTGCGGCTGGGTCGGCGCCACGTCGACCGGGGTCAGGTCGAGGCGCTTGGCAGGGGAAAGGACGACCAGCATGAAGGGCTCCAGTTCGGGGGACCTCAGTCCTGTTGCAGGATCGACAGGAAGGCGGGGCCGAAGCGTTCCGCCCGCCGCTCGCCCAGCAGCGAGGTCAGCGTATCGAGGTCGGGCGAGCGCAGCGCCGCGACGCGGGCCAGTTGCGCGGCAGAGCAGCTCATGGGTTTGTCCAGCCCGGTATCGCCGCGCGCCAGGTCCGCCTGGGCCTGCAGCAGCCGGTCGTAGACCGCGCCCTCGCTGCGCCCGGCCAGCCGCATCCGCGCGGGGTGCACGGCCTCCGGCGCGGCGCCGGAGATGACATTGAGGAACATCGCACCGTACCGCTCCAGCTTCTTGGCGCCGACGCCGCTGATGCCCGCCATCTCGTCCAGCGAGCCGGGCCGCCGCTCTGCCATCTCGATCAGCGTGCGGTCGGTGAAGATGACGTAGGCGGGCACCCGCGCCTCCTCGGCCAGCGCGCGGCGCTTGGCCTTGAGCGCAGACAGCAGCGGCGCGTCCTCCTCGTTCACCAGCGCGCGCACGGCGGGGCGGGTCTGGGCGGCGGTGATGGTGTCGCGCCGCAGCTCGATCGAGGCCTCGCCCCGCAGGATCGGCCGCGCGGCCTCTGTCATCCGCAGCGCGCCGTGGCGGGCGGGATCGGGGCGCACCAGGTCGTGGCCCATCATCTGCCGGAACACCGCCTGCCACTGCCCGCGCGACAGGTCCTTGCCGACGGCGTAGGTGGGCAGCTGGTCGTGGTTGCGGGCGCGGATCTTATCGGTGTCGGCCCCCACGAGGATGTCGATCAGGTGGCCGGCGCCGAAGTTCTCGCCAGTGCGCAGCATCGCCGACAGGGCCTTTTGTACGGATACGGCACCGTCGAAGACCTCGGGCGGGCGGGCGCAGAGATCGCAGTGTGCGCAAGGCTCGGGGTCCTCGCCGAAGTAGCGCAGCAGCGTCTGGCGGCGGCAGCGCAGCGCCTCGGCCAGCCCCAGCAGGGCGTTCAGGCGGGCATGGTCGGCGCTCTTGCGGTCCTCGGGCGCCTGCCCCTCGTCGATCTGAGAGCGGCGCAGGCGGATGTCATCGGCGCCGTACAGCGTCAGGGTCTCTGCCGGGGCACCGTCGCGGCCGGCGCGGCCGATCTCCTGGTAGTACCCCTCGATCGACTTGGGCAGGTCGGCATGGGCGACCCAGCGGATGTCCGGCTTGTCGATGCCCATGCCGAAGGCGACGGTGGCCACGACGATCAGCCCGTCCTCCTGCTGGAACCGCACCTCGACACGGCGCCGGTCCTCCGGGTCCATGCCGCCGTGGTAGTGGCAGGCGGCGTGGCCATCCGCGCGCAGGGCGGCGGAGAGTGTCTCGGTCTTGGCGCGGGTGCCGCAGTAGACGATGCCCGACTGCCCGCGCCGCGCCGCCGCGAAGTCGAGGATCTGCTTGCGCGGCTGGTTCTTGGCGGCGAAGGCAAGGTGGATGTTGGGCCGGTCGAAGCCGCGCAGGAAGGTCTGCGGCGCGGCGCCGTCGAACAGCCGCGTGACGATCTCCTCGCGGGTCTCGGCGTCGGCGGTGGCGGTGAAGGCGGCCAGCGGCACGTCCAGCGCCTTGCGCAGCGCGCCGATCGCTAGGTAGTCGGGGCGGAAGTCGTGGCCCCACTGGCTGACGCAATGCGCCTCGTCCACCGCGATGGAGGTGCAGTTGATCCGCCGCAGCATCGCCTGCGTGCCGGCAGAGGCCAGACGCTCCGGCGCCATGTACAGCAGCTTCAGCCGCCCCTCGTCGAGGGCGCGGAACACCTCGTCGGTCTCCTCGGAGGTATTGCCGGAGGTCAGCGCCCCGGCCTCCACCCCCGCCTCGCGCAGGGCGCGCACCTGGTCGCGCATCAGCGCGATCAGCGGCGAGATCACCACCGTCACCCCGTCGCGGCACAGGGCGGGCAGCTGGAAGCACAGCGACTTGCCGCCGCCCGTGGGCATGATCGCCAGCACGTTGCGACCGGCGGTGACCGCCTCGACGATCTCCTCCTGCCCCGGCCGGAAGCCGTCGAATCCGAAGATGTCCCCTAAAAGCCGGGCCGCGCGGTCCATCATGCCTGCGTTGTCGCTACCGTGTTCTGCCTAGCAGAAACATCGCAGATGAAGATGGGGTAAACAACCCCGCCCCCGGGCGGCGATGCCCGGCGCGAGGCGTCAAAAGGCATACATGTTGTTGGTGATGACGATCCGCAGCGCATATACTGCGATCAGCGCGATCAGCGGCGCCAGGTCCAGCGGCCGGGTGTCGGGCAGGATCCGGCGCAGCGGCTCGTAGATCGGCTGCAGCAGCCGGTTCAGCCCGATCCAGATCTGGTCGACCAGCGGCTGGCGCCGGTTCAGCACGTCGAAGTTCAGCAGCCACGACATGATGATGTGCACGATCATGATGAACCAGATCACGTTGAGGATCAGCAGGAGGATTTGAAAGATCGACGTCATGGGTCCGGGCATCCTGTATTTGCGCGCGCCCCGTACCTAAGCGGTCGCACCCCGGCTGACAAGCAAGCCACGCGGCGCTTGCGGTTGGCGCGGGCGCGCTGTCATAACGTCGAGGCAAAGGGGAGAGCGTCAGCATGGCGGAAATCAGCGCGCGCCGGCGCATCTGGGGCTGGATGATGTTCGACTGGGCCAGCCAGCCCTACAACACCCTGCTTCTCACTTTCGTCTTCGGCCCCTTCTTCGCGGAACTGATGATCGGCCGGCTCACCGGCGCCGGCATGGCCCCCGAGGCCGCGCGGGCCGAGGCGCAGGCGATCTGGGGCTACGGGCTGACCGCGGCGGGGCTGGCCATCGCGCTGCTGGCCCCGGTGCTGGGCGCCATCGCCGACGCCAGCGGGCGGCGGCTGCCCTGGGTCTGGGGGTTTTCCGTGCTCTACGTGATCGGCGCGGCGGGCCTGTGGACCGCCCACCCCGAGACCTTCAGCGCGCCGCTGCTGCTGGCCTTCTTCGGCCTCGGGCTGATCGGGATGGAGTTCGCGACGATCTTCACCAACGCGATGCTGCCCTCGCTGGGAAGCCGTGAGGAGATCGGCGCGATCAGCGGCTCCGGCTGGGCCTGGGGCTACGTGGGCGGCGTGCTGGCGCTGGCGGTGATGCTGCTGCTGCTGGCGGAGAACGGCGCGGGCGTGACTTTCCTCGGCGGCCCGCCGGCGCTGGGGCTGGACCCGGCGGCGCGCGAGGGCACGCGGTCCGTCGGCCCGTTCACGGCGCTGTGGTACATCGTCTTCATGATCCCCTTCTTCGTCTGGGTGCGCGAGCCGCGCCACCAGGTCAGCCGCGGCGTGCCGGTGGCCGAAGGGCTGCGGCAGCTCGCGGGCACCCTGCGCAGCCTGCCCGCGCGCCGCTCGCTGGCGGCCTACCTTGCCTCGTCGATGTTCTACCGCGACGCGCTGAACGGCATGTACACCTTCGGCGGGATCTACGCGCTGGGG
This sequence comes from Rhodobacter sp., assembly GCA_048262455.1. GTDB lineage: Bacteria > Pseudomonadota > Alphaproteobacteria > Rhodobacterales > Rhodobacteraceae > Psychromarinibacter. The sequence continues at coordinate 148,362 of JBLXFD010000005.1, read as the reverse complement.
GTGCTGGGCTGGTCGGTGGTGGACATCGGCGTCTTCGGCATCGTCGCCGCGATCACCGGCGCGATCTTCGCCTGGCTCGGCGGCAAGGCCGACCGCGCCTTCGGGCCCAAGCCGGTGATCGCCATCTGCATCACCGTGCTGCTGCTGGTGGCCGCCAGCATCGCCGCGATCTCGCGGGAGTCGGTGCTGTTCGTGCCGGTGCCCCCGGGCTCTGCCCTGCCCGACATCGCCTTCTACCTCTGCGGCGCGGCCATCGGCGGCGCCGGCGGGGCGCTGCAGTCGGCGAGCCGGTCGATGATGGTGCGGCAGGCCGATCCCGCCCGCATGACCGAGGCGTTCGGGCTGTTCGCGCTGGCCGGAAAGGCCACCACCTTCATCGCCCCGGCGGCCATTGCCATCGTCACGGATGCCACGGGGAATCAACGGCTTGGCGTAACTCCGCTGATAGGGCTTTTTCTCTTCGGGTTGATCCTGCTAGCATGGGTGAAACCTGATGGAGACCACCCCCCATGGTCCGACCCTTCCTCCTGATTCTGCTGTCGCTGAGCCTCGCGGCCTGCAGCGGTGCGCGCGAGGACGAGACTGCCGAGGCAGCCGATTCCTCGCTGACCTTCGCCTCCGCCAACTACGACCCGCAGGCGATTGCCAAGCAGTTGTTCGGGCGGGTGAAAGCCGGCTCGTCACAGACCTCCGAACCCTTTGGCGGCTACGCCAAGGGGTGCCTTGCCGGCGGCGTGCAACTGCAGGAAACCGGGCCGACCTGGCAGGCGATGCGGCTGTCGCGCAACCGCAACTGGGCGCATCCCGACACCATCGCCTTCGTGCAGCGGCTCAGCCGCACCGTGGCGGCGCTGCCGGGGTGGGAAGGGATCTACGTCGGCGACATGTCGCAGCCGCGCGGCGGGCCGATGCTGACGGGGCATTCCAGCCACCAGATCGGCCTCGACGCCGACATCTGGCTGCTGCCGCCCAAGCGCCTGAACCTCACCGCGACGGAGCGCGAGAATATCTCCTCCATCACCATGCAGGCGCAGAACGGCGCGGCGGTGAACAGCAACTGGACGCCGCAGCACATGGAGGTGCTGAAGGCCGCCGCCAGCGACCCCGCCGTGGCGCGGATCTTCCTGTTCCCGGGCGGCAAGGTGCAGATGTGCAAGGACGCCACGGGCGACCGCAGCTGGCTGCGGAAGATCCGGCCTTGGTACGGGCACCACTACCATTTCCACGTGCGGCTTTCCTGCCCCAAGGGCGCCCGCGACTGCGTCGACCAGGCCGCGCCTCCGCCCGGCGACGGCTGCGACGAGGCTGAAAAGTGGGCGCGCGACTTCCGCAATCCGCCGCCGCCCGACCCGGATGCCCCGGCCCCTCGGCCGAAACGTGAAACCGTTCTGGCAGACCTGCCTTCCCAATGCGCCTCCGTTCTCTCGTCGCAGTAGCGCTTCTGGCGCTGGCGGCGGGCGGCCCCGGGTTTCCCGGCGGCCGCTCTGCGGCGGTGCTGGTGGGCAGCTACACCTGGTCGCCCGGTGGCGCGGGGTTCGGCGGATTCTCCGGGCTGGAGGTCACCGACGACGGCGCGGGCTTTACCGTCCTGTCCGATCGCGGCGCCCTGCTGGAGGGACGCTTCCTGCGGCAGGACGAGATCATCGTCGGCGTCGAGGCCGGGCCGCTGCACAAGCTAAAGGACCCGGACGGAGAGCCGCTGCCCCGCTTCTTCACTGACAGCGAGGGGCTGGCGATCGACAGTCACGGGCGGATCTTCATCTCCTTCGAGGGCGAGCACCGGGTCTGGAGCTATCGCAACACTGAAGCCTGGGCGCTGAAGATGCCCCAGCATCCGCATTTCGAGCGGATGCAGAACAACTCCTCGCTGGAGGCGCTGGCAATCGCGCCCGATGGCACGCTCTATACCCTGCCAGAACGGTCGGGACGCCGGGTGCTGCCCTTCCCCGTCTACCGCTTCCGCGACAACGAGTGGACCCATCCCTTTTCCCTGCCGCGCCGGGGAGAGTACCTGCCAGTTGGCGCCGACTTCGGCCCCGACGGGCGGCTTTACCTGCTGGAGCGGCACTTCAGCGGCATCTTCGGCTTCCGCAACCGCATCCGCAGCTTCGCGGTGGGCGAGACCGGGCTGTCCGACGAGCGCGAGCTGCTGGAGACCAGCACCGGCACCCACGACAACCTTGAAGGGCTGGCGGTCTGGCGGGATGGAACCGGGGCGATCCGGCTGACGATGATCTCGGACGACAACTTCCGCATCTTCCAGGTGACCGAGTTCGTCGAGTACCGGCTGCCCACCGCGCTTGACGGCGACCGCGCCGAGCGTTAGGCCGCCGCGTCCCCTCGGTGGGGGCCAAGTCTCCGCGACCTTGTCAAAACGGAACCCGACATGACCCGACTTCTCCCCGGCATCATTGCCATGGCCGCCATCGTCGTGGCCTCGAACATCCTGGTGCAGTTCCTTCTGGGCGACTGGCTGACCTGGGGTGCCTTCACCTATCCCTTCGCCTTCCTCGTCACCGACATCATGAACCGCGTCTACGGCCCCGCCCTTGCCCGGCGCGTGGTGCTGGCCGGTTTCGCCACCGGGATCGCCTGCTCGCTGATCGGCACGCAGGTGATGCTGGACGGCGGCGGCTATTCCTACCCCGCAGTGACGCTGCGGGTGGCGGTGGCCTCCGGCCTCGCCTTCCTGACCGCGCAGCTGCTGGACGTGTCGATCTTCGACCGCCTGCGCGAGGGCCGCTGGTGGCGCGCGCCGCTGGCCTCGACGCTGGTGGGATCGTCGGTGGACACCGCGCTGTTCTTCACCATCGCCTTCGCGGGCCAGCTGACATTTCTGGAACCCGGCAACGACGTGTCCTGGGCGAACGAGGCGGTGCCGCTGCTGGGCGCCGGGCCGGTGGTGCCGCTGTGGGTTTCGCTGGCCGTGGCGGACTGGGGCGTCAAGCTTGCACTCGCTTTAATCGCATTGGTGCCGTTCCGCCTGATCGTCCGGCGAATAATGCCAAAGGTTGCGTGAAAAGATTTGACAGACACAAAATCTGTGCCACGTTGATCGCAGTATCAACCAGCGAAAGGAGGTGATCCAGTGTCTAGAGTGATGTTGGAGAAAGGTGTCGGAACAGTCGGAGGAAGCTCCGCCTGAGGGCAGCCCCGAAGGGGGACCTCCTTTCGATTGGACCTGTGGTCCTAACCGAACCGATCTCTGAAAGATCTCGACAGGGCCGCCTCCATGAGGCGGCCCTTTTCGATGGAAACTTGCCGCGCGCGCACGATATTGAGGGGCGGGAAGGACAGGCCATGCTCCGCATCAATGACCGCATCGCCCTGGAAGACTGGGAGCTGACCGAGCAGTTCGTGCGCGCCGGCGGCCCCGGCGGGCAGAACGTGAACAAGGTGGCCACGGCGGTCGAGCTGCGCTTTGAGGCAGAGCGGTCGCCGAACCTGCCGCAGGCGGTCAAGACGCGGCTGAAGCGGCTGGCGGGGCGGCGCTGGACCACCGACGGCGCGCTGATCCTGCGGGTCGAGGAGACCCGGCACCAGGCCCGCAACCGCGAGATCGCCCGAGAGCGGCTGACCGAATTGATCCTGCAAGCCTGCGAGAAGCCCAAGCGCCGCATTCCGACGCGGCCGACGCTGGCCTCCAAGCGGCGGCGGATCGAAGGCAAGAAGGCGCGCGGCGCGGTCAAGGCGCTGCGCGGGCCGGTCGAGGGCGACGGCTGAACGTTGCGCGACTCGCCGTGGCGCGGCTAAGCTGACGGCATTTGAGCCGGAGCCTCACCGATGGATTTCACCGAACGCACCCCTATCGAGAAAGGCTTTGCCGCCGTCTGCCGCGACCAGGTCTTTCCCGCACTGGCCAGGCTGGAGGACGAGCGTCGAGGCCGGCTGCGCAAGGCGCGGCTGTGGATGGCGGGAATGGTACTGGCCGGGCTCGCCGCCGGCGGCGCGGCCCTGCTGATCAGCGGCGACAGCGGGCCCGTCATCGCCGGTATCGCGGTGATCGCCGGCGTGATCGGCGCCGTCATCGCGCGTGGAAGGCAGGCGGACGGCTGGAGCGGCCTGGTGGAGCAGGCGGTGATGCCGCCGATCTGCGCCCACGTGGGCAATCTGTCATTCGACAGCAAGGGCGGCCAGGATTTCCCCCTGCGCGCCTTCCGCGATCTGCGGATGATCGGCAGCTACGACAAGGCCACCCTGAGCGATCACCTGACCGGAAGCTACCGCGATACCCGTTTCGAATTGGTTGAGGCCCGGCTGACCGAGACGCGGCGCGACAGCGACAACAAGAGCGAGACCCACACCGTCTTTCGCGGCCTGCTGTTCTGTATCGGCGTGCCGCACCCGGCGCCCACCCCGATCCTCATCACCCGCGACTACGGCGCTATCGGCAACAAACTTGGCAGCTTCTTCTCCGGCAAGCAGGGCCGCGGGATGCCGCGGGTGGAGATGGAGCATACCGCCTTCGAGGAGGCCTTCGAAGTCCACGCCGAGAACCCCGATGCCGCGCGCCGCTACCTGCCGCCGCTGTTCCTCGGCGCGCTGCTGGACATTGCCACCACCGAGGGCGGCAAGAAGGGCGCCAAGGCGATGGTAGCGGGGTTCCGGGGCGACACCTTCTACATGGCGCTGTCCCGCGGCGGGCGCTTCATGAACATGGGGGCGCTGAACCGGCCGGTGACCGAGATGGAGGAGGACCTGCACGCGATCTTCGCCGATATCGCCATCGTGCACCGGATCATCGATCGGCTGCACGTGGATGCGGCGGCCACGGTGCCCGACGAGCCCGAGGCGCAAGCGGCGGTCTGATCAGACGGTGACGTCCAGCGATTCCTGCTCGCCCACCCCGAAGACCCGCTTGTAGCGTGCGACCTCGTCCGCCGGGCCCATGGCCTTGTTGGGGTTGTCGGAAAGCTTCACCGTCGGACGTCCCTCGGCCGAGGTGGCCTTGCAGACCAGCGAGAAGGGCGCCAGCGCGTCGTCCGGCACCAGCCCGCGGAAATCGTTGGTCAGCAGCGTGCCCCAGCCGAAGGATACCCGCACCCGGTCGCGGAACCGGGCGTGCAGGTCCTCGATCACCTCCACGTCCAGCCCGTCCGAGAAGATCACCAGCTTCTTGCGCGGGTCCTCGCCCCGGGACTTCCACCAGTCTATCGCGGTCTCGGCGCCGGTGGCCGGGTCGCCGCTGTCGATGCGGATGCCGGTCCAGCCTTCCAGCCAGTCGGGCGCGCGGTTCAGGAAGCCCTTGGTGCCGTAGGTGTCGGGCAGGATGATGCGCAGGTTGCCCTCGTGCTCTTCCTGCCAATCCTCCAGCACCCGGTAGGGCGCGGCGCGCAGCTCGGCGTCGCTGTCGGCCAAAGCGGAATAGACCATGGGCAGCTCGTGGGCGTTGGTGCCCACCGCCTCCAGGTCGCGGCGCATGGCGATCAGGCAGTTGGAGGTGCCCGTGAACTTCGGCCCCAGCCCTTCCATCATCGCCTGCACGCACCAGTCCTGCCAGAGGAAGCTGTGCCGCCGCCGGGTTCCGAAATCGGCGATCCGCAACCCCTCGATGGCGCGCAGCCGCTCGATCTTCTCCCAGATCTTGGTCATCGCGCGGGCGTAGAGCACCTGCAGCTCGAACCGGCCCATCTGCGCCAGCACCGCGCGGCTGCGCAGTTCCATCAGCACCGCCAGCGCCGGGATCTCCCACAGCATGACCTCTGGCCAAGCGCCCTCGAAGGTCAGCTCGTACTGCCCGTCCTTCTGGTCCAGCCGGTAGGGCGGCAGGCGCAGGTTCTCGAACCATTCCATGAAGTCGGGGCGGAACATCTGCCGCTTGCCGTAGAAGGTATTGCCCCGCAGCCAGGTGCTTTCGCCCCGGGCCAGCTGCAGGGACCGGATGTGGTCCAGCTGCAGCCGCAGCTCGTCCTCGTCGATCAGCTCTGCCAGCTTGACGTCGGTGGTGCGGTTGATCAGCGAGAAGGTGACGGTGGTATCGCGCTTGTTGCGGAACACCGACTGGCACATCAGCAGCTTGTAGAAATCGGTGTCTATCAGCGAGCGGACGATCGGGTCGATCTTCCACTTGTGGTTATAGACACGGGAGGCGATGTCGACCATGCGGGCTTCCTTATGCGCGCGGATCTTAGACCAAGCGTTTCCCGGCTTGTCAAAGGCAGGCGCGCGGCGGGTCAGCCCCAGGTGGGGTGGAACAGGCCCTTGGGCGAGGTGGTGAACAGCTCGCAACCCTCCGCGGTAACGCCCACCGAATGCTCGAACTGCGCCGAAAGGCTCTTGTCGCGGGTCACGGCGGTCCAGTCGTCGGCCAGCACCTTGGTCTCGGGACGGCCCAGGTTCACCATCGGCTCGATGGTGAAGAACATGCCTTCCTCCAGCACCGGGCCGGTTCCCGGGCGGCCATAGTGCAGCACGTTGGGCGGCGCGTGGAACACCCGGCCCAGCCCGTGGCCGCAGAAGTCGCGCACGACGGACATGCGCTGCGCCTCGACGTATTCCTGGATGGCGTGGCCGATGTCGCCGAAGGTATTGCCGGGACGAACCGCCTCGATCCCCTTGAACAGCGCGTCGTGGGTCACCTGGATCAGCCGCTCTGCCTTGCGGCTGAGCTTGCCGGCCACGTACATGCGGCTGGTGTCGCCGAACCAGCCGTCGACGATCACCGTCACGTCGACGTTCAGGATGTCGCCGTCCTTCAGCACCTTGCTGGCGGGAATGCCGTGGCAGACCACGTGGTTCACGCTGATGCAGCTGGCGTGCTGATAACCCTTGTAGCCGATGGTGGCCGAGGTCGCGCCGGCCGCCTCGACCATGCGGGTGATGGCGGTGTCGATCTCTTCGGTGGTGCGGCCCACGTCCACCAGCGGCGCGACGGCATCGAGGATCTCGGCCGCCAGCCGGCCGGCCCTGTGCATGCCCGCGAAATCCTCCGCATCATGAATGCGGATGCCGTCCTTGGTCAGTCTTCCCCGGGCAGTATCGTCCACGCCGTGCCTCGTTCCTTCGGAATGGGGGCTACATAAGGCAGGTTTCGCCGCAAAACCAGACCCCCGGTGCCCCCCGGTGCCGGTGGTCAGCCCCGGAACGGCAGCTCGGGGCCAAGGCGCACGGCCTCCGGGGAAATCGCGCAGCCGTGGCACAGAACCTGGACCCCCGCCGCCCGCGCCCTTGCGACGGCCTCGGCATAGGCGGGGTCGATGTCCGCCGCCAGCGTCACCGCGCCGGCGTCGGTGCGCTGCACCAGGAACAGCAGCACCGCCCGCGCGCCGCCTTGGGCCACGCGGGCCAGTTCGTCCATGTGCCGCGCGCCGCGGGCGGTGACGCAGTCGGGAAACTCCGCCCGCCCGGGACGGCGCGACAGGGTCACCGACTTCACCTCGATCCAGGCCTCGGGCAGCCCCGGCTGGGTCAGCAGGAAGTCGGCGCGGCTGCCGGGGCCATAGGCCACCTCTGCCCGCACGCCGGCGTAATCGGCCAGCGCCGGCACCCGCCGCTCCTGCAGCGCCGCCTTCAGCATCCGGTTGGGCAGGGCGGTGTCGACCCCGGTGAAGTGGCCGCCTTCATGCTCCACCAGCCGCCAGCCGTAGTTCAGCTTGCGGCTCGGGTCGTCGTTCGGCTCCAGCCAGATCCGCGCGCCGGGTTCCGCCAGCCCCAGCATGGCGCCGGGGTTGGGGCAATGCGCCGTCACCTCGTGCCCGTCCTCCAGCCGCACGTCGGCGAGGAACCGTTTGTAGCGGCGCAGCAGGCGGGCGGGGATCAGCGGGGTCTCGAAACGCATGGCCCCCGCTGCCACGGAGCGTTATTCAGGTCCAGACCAAAGCTGCCGCCCCGGAGGAACAATGCCCAATCCCACCGCCGCGATGCTGGTGATCGGCGACGAGATCCTGTCGGGCCGCACCCGCGATTCGAACCTGCACCACCTTGCCGGCCGGCTGACGGAGGCCGGCATCGACCTGCGCGAGGCGCGGGTGGTGGCGGATGACCACGCCGTCATCGTCGCCGCGGTTCGGGCGCTGAGCGAGGCGCACGACCACGTCTTCACCTCCGGCGGCATCGGCCCCACCCACGACGACATCACCGCCGACGCGGTGGCAGAGGCCATGGGCGCAAGTATCGGCGTGCGCGACGACGCGCGGGCGATCCTGCAGGCGCACTACGACGCGCGCGGGACCGAGATGAACGAGGCCCGCCTGCGCATGGCCCGGATCCCCGAGGGCGCGGCGCTGATCGACAACCCCGTCTCCGCCGCCCCCGGCTTTCGCATCGGCAATGTCCACGTGATGGCGGGGGTGCCGTCGATCTTCGAGGCGATGCTGGAAGGCGTGCTGCCGACGCTGACCGGCGGCACGCCGCTGGTGTCGCGGACCCTGCCGGTATCGCGACCGGAGGGCGACGTGGCCGAGATGCTGGGCGCGCTGGCGCAGGCCTTCCCGGCGCTGTCGGTGGGATCCTACCCCTTCAACCGCGACGGCAATCCCGGCACCAACATCGTGATTCGCGGCGCCGACGCGCAGCAGGTGGACGAGGCGGCAGAAGAGCTGACCGCGCGGCTGGCAGGGCAGATCGGTTGAGCTTGCCCGGGCCCGAGGAGGTGCTGGAGGTGCTGGAGGCCACCTGGCCCCCCGCCCGCCGCTTCCGCGCCGGTCCCTGGACGATCCGCGACGGTGCCGGGGGCGGGCAGCGGGTGTCCGCCGCCACGGCCGAGGGAAATTGGACCGCCGCCGATCTCGCCGTGGCAGAGACCGAGATGACGGCGCTGGGACAGGCGCCGCTGTTCATGATCCGCGACGGCGAAGTGACCTTGGACGAGGCGCTGGCGGCGCGGGGCTACGCGGTGAAGGACCCGGTGGTGCTGTACGCCGTGCCGCTGCCGGCGCTGACGGGGGAGGCGGTGCCGCGGCTGGGGGCCTTCGCCGTCTGGCCGCCGCTCGCCATCGCGCGGGAGATCTGGCAGGCCGCCGGCATCGGCCCGGCCCGCTGCGCGGTGATGGAGCGGGCAGAGCCGCCGAAGACCACCGTGCTGGGCCGCACGCAAGACCGCGCCGCCGGGGCCGCCTTTGCCGCCATCCACGGCGCCCACGCCATGCTGCACGCGATCGAGGTGGTTCCCGACCTGCGCCGCAACGGCACCGCGGCGGCGATGATCCGGGCGGCCGCGCACTGGGCGCAGGCGGCGGGGGCGCGCGATCTTTCGCTGGCGGTAACGCGCGCAAACGCGCCGGCGCGTGCGCTCTACGCTTCCCTTGGAATGTCGCCTGTCGGATACTACCACTACCGCGTGAAACAAGGCCCCGGCGCCGCCTGAAGGACTTTCGTGACCGATCCCGACCGCCCCACCGCCCTCGACCTGCCGATGATCGACCCGCTGCCCGAGGCGACAGCGAAATATTTCGACATCTGCCGTGAAAAGCTGGGCATGGTCCCGAACGTCCTGAAGGCCTACGCCTTCGACATCGCCAAGCTCGACGCCTTCACCGCGATGTACAACGACCTGATGCTTGCCGACAGCGGGCTGAGCAAGCTGGAGCGCGAGATGATCGCGGTGGTGGTCAGCTCGATCAACCGCTGCTGGTACTGCCTCGTCGCCCACGGCGCCGCGGTGCGCCAGCTGTCCGGCGACCCGGTGCTGGGCGAGCGGATGGCCTTCAACTACCGCACCGCCGACCTCGATATGCGGCAGCGGGCGATGCTGGACTTCGCCGCGAAGCTGACCACCGACAGCGCCAGGATCGAAGAGCCCGACCGGCAGGCGCTGCGCGATGCGGGGTTCAGCGACCGCGACATCTTCGACATCGCCAGCGTCACCGGTTTCTTCAACATGACCAACCGCGTCGCCTCGGCCACCGACATGCAGCCGAACCCGGAATACCACGCGGCGGGGCGGTGAGGCTTCGCGCCGCGACACTGCTGCTGGTTCTCCTGACGCCCGGTCCGCTGGCTGCGCAGATGCTGACCTTTCCCGCCGAAGCCCGGCGCAGCGCGGAACGCGTGAGCGCCGACAGCGTCTTTCTGCCCGCCGCCCCCTGGCAGGGCGAGGAGGCGCAGGGGATCACCGCCGAGGGAGAGGTGCAGCAGACCGCCTGGAAGGTCGGCGACGGCAGCCTCGGCACGCTGGAGCTGCTGGCCCCGCTACGCGCCCAGCTGCTGGCGGAGGGGTTCGAGGCGCTGTTCGAATGCGAGACCGACGTCTGCGGCGGCTTCGATTTCCGCTATGCGCTGAAGGTGCTGCCGGAGCCGGCGATGCACGTGAACCTCGGCGACTTCCGCTATTTCCTTGCCCGCCGCACCGGCGAGGCGGGCGAGGAACACGTGGCGCTGCTGGTCAGCCGCAGCGCCAGCACCGGCTTCGTGCAACTGACCCGCGTGGGGCCCGCCACCGGCGGCGCCGGCTTCACCGCCTCGACCAAGACGCCCGCCCCCGCCGCGCCGGTGCTGCCGGGCGCCACCGGCCCCATCGGGCGGCAGCTGGAAACCGACGGGCACGCCACGCTGGCGGACCTGACCTTTCCCACCGGCTCGTCTGAACTGGGGCCGGAAAGCTTCGCCTCTCTCGCCGCGCTTGCGGGGTATCTGAAGACCTACCCGGACCGGCGGGTGACGCTGGTGGGCCATACCGATGCCGAGGGCGCGCTGGACTCGAACATCCAGCTGTCGCGCCAGCGCGCAGCCTCGGTGCGCGCGCGCCTGATCGAGCGGTACGGGGTGCCGCCGGGGCAGGTGGAGGCCGACGGCGTCGGCTACCTCGCGCCGCGCGCCAGCAACCTGTCGGCGGAGGGCCGGATGCAAAACAGAAGGGTCGAGGTCATTCTGACCTCGACCCAGTGAAGTGCACCCTGAAGGGATATTAACCTCACCCTACCACTTCTCCGGCCCCTTGTCCGCAAAATGATGCACCAGGAAGTCGATGAAGGCCCTCACCTTTGGTTGAGTGAAGCGACCCGGCGGGTAAACCGCGTAAATCCCTTGCGTTTCAACGGGTAGTTCGGGAATTGCCTCCTCCACCAGCCCCTGGTTCAGGGCGTCGGCGTAGAGGAACGAGGGCAGGTAGGCGATGCCCAGCCCCGAGATCGCGGCGTTCAGCAGCGACTGGCCGTCGTTCACGCTCAGCCAGCCGGCCGTGCGTACCTGCCGCTTCTCGCCCGAGGGGGCGGTCAGGCGCCAGACGTTGCCCGAGGACTGGCTGGAATAGTGCAGCAGCTTGTGCTCGTTCAAATCGTCGATCTTCTGCGGCCGACCGTACTTTTCAAAGTACGAGGGCGCGCCGATCATCCGCTTGGTGGTCTCGGTCAGCTTGCGCGCGCGCAGTGTCGAGTCCTCCAGTTCCCCGATCCGCACCGCCATGTCGAAGCCTTCGCTGATCAGCTCCACGTAGCGGTTGTTCAGGACCATGTTCACCGTCACGTCCGGGAAGTCCGACAGGAACTCTCCCAGCACCGGCGAAAGATGATTCACACCGAAGTCCGTGGCGACGCTGATCCGCAGCAGGCCCGAGGGCTCCGACTGCATCGAGGTGACCAGCGCGTCCGCCTCTCCGGCGTCGTTCAGCACCCGCCGGGCCCTGTCGTAATAGGCAAGCCCGATTTCCGTGGGACTCACACGCCGCGTTGTCCGGTTAAGCAGACGGGCCCCCAGCCGCGCCTCCAGCGAGGAGACATGCTTGGACACGGCGGACTTCGATATTCCCATCTTCTTGGCGGCGTCGGTGAATCCGCCCTGGTCCACGACCGTGGCGAACGCCTCCATCTCCGTCAATCTGTCCATGATACTCGTTTCCCTTCCGCCCCACGCTGCAAGATATGGGCTGGGAATCCGGCGAGATTGGGATGCCGCCCCGACAATTTCCGGGTATTCCCGCGGATCGTTTAGGGCAGGGAAACCGCGTGGCGCCCGCCGGGGCCGATTGTCTCCGGCCCGGGCACGCGGGTGCGCCTGGCGCACTATAGTGTGTACGGCGCGAACATGCACCGGCCCCGGGGCGGGGGATTGTTGCGGGCCCCGCGCCTCACTCTCGCCCCAATCGGCGGGCAGTTTGAGCCGGTATCGCAACGGAGAGCTTCATGATTGCCAGCAGGATCCGCACAGTCTTTGTCGGGGTATCGATCTCGGTGGCGATCTACCCGATCGTGCTGCTGGGGGTCTGGGCCCTGCTCTGGCTGGGCACCACGGCAAGTGCCATGCACCTTCCGGCCGATACCCAGCCGCTGCTGTACGGAATGGTCTTCGCCGCGCTGACGCTGGCGCTGATCGACATCATCGGGATCGCCAGCGTGGTTCTTGCGCTGGTCTCCTGCGCCATCCTCATCGAGTACGCGCAGCTGCTGGTGCCGGGGCGCAGCGCCTCGACGGTGGATTTCCTCGCCAGCCTCGCGGGCATCTTCGTCGCCGCCACCCTGCACTGGACCGCCCGGACGCTGGTGGAACGGCACCTGGCGCGACCGCCCGGCGCCTGAACCTACCGCGTCTCGGCGCAGTGACGCCGGAAGGCGCGCTTCAGCAGGTCCAGTTCGGCGCGCAGCAATTCCACCTCTGCCCGAAGATCGTCGTCCAGCGGCTCGCCCGTGACGATGCTGAAGCCGTTCAGCCGCGCACCGCTTTCGGCGCTGGTGATCAGAAAGCTCTGCACCCCGTCCGCCAGCAGGTTCGCCGGGATCGCCACGCTGACCGTCCATGCGCCGGGCAGGTCGGGATCGGTGGACATCGTCACGGCCCCCTCCAGCGGCCGGCCGAGGTGCGAGACCTCGATGCCCGGCGGCTCTGCCTGCGCGGGGCCCGTCAGCACGCCTTCCCAGACACCGCCCCGGATCCGCATCTTGACCAGCGACAGCTCGCTCATCGCGCTCTCCTTCAGATTTCCGCCCGCGGGCGGCGGGTCAGGGTGACGTCGCGCAGGACGATCTGGTTCATCTCGGCGCCCTCGAAGATCAGGTCCAGCCACATCCGCTCCACCCGCTTCTCGTTCAGCTTGGTATAGGCAAGGTCGAACTCCACCACCTGCTCGGTCCCGTCGGCGCCGGGCAGCTCGCGCACGATCTGTTCCACGTTGGGGCCGTTCTTGATGTTCAGCCGCGCGAAGATCTCCGGCTTGCGCTCTGCCTCCACCACCGCGGCCAGCCGCACAAGGTGCCGCCGCTCCAGCCCGCGCACGGCGGTCTCGGGCAGTTCGACCACCAGCGACAGGAAGCTGCCGTCGAACCGGAAGACGTCCATCTGCAACCCGAAGGGCGCAAGGTCGCCCTGCCCCCGGTTGCGCAGCTGGCGCAGGGTCAGCTCGCTGGCGGCGCAGTCGTGGAACACCGTCACCTCGGCGCCGAAGGCGGTCTTGGAGGGCACCGCCACCAGCCCGCCGGGCCGCACCGGGCCGCGCCACAGCTCGGGCCGGTAGGCCCAGTCGCAGTGCAGCGGCTTGTTCATCGCGGGGTTGCCCAGCGGCGGCAGCGCTAGCCGGGTCTCGGCGGCATAAAGCACCTGGTCCAGCCGTGCGCGAAGCTCCCGCGCCCGGCCGCGCAGCGCCCGCAGGGCCTGCAGGTCCACGGTCTCGGCCGCCCGCACCGCGCGGGACCAGTGCCGCATCACCCGCCTGTGCAGCAGGTTGTCGGTCAGCCTGCTCATCTATACCTGCCAATTCATTAACATTGGTCCCGGATTACTATCTTTGTTGCCGGTTGAGAAACCCATAATGCCCATGCAGGGCCTGCCCGCGACGGCGCCAGCCCAGCCGGCGCCAGCCGTCTCCCCATCGTCCCGCTTCGCCTCGTCCCCTTTCCGCTTAGGCGCAAGCGCCGCGCGAGACAAGCGCCTCCCCGCATTGCATTTCCCTGCCCCGCCGACTATCTGAACCCGACATCCGCCACGCCCGGAGCTGTGATGAACTGGATCTCCAACTACGTCCGTCCCAAGATCAACTCGCTGTTCTCGCGCCGCGAGACGCCGGAAAACCTGTGGACCAAGTGCCCCGAATGCGGGTCGATGCTGTTCCACCGGGAGGTGACGGAAAACCTGAACGTCTGCACCAACTGCGACCACCACATGCACATCTCGCCGCGCGCGCGCTTCACCGCGCTGTTCGACGGCGGGGTCTTCACCGAGGTGGACGTGCCGGAGCCGGTGACCGACCCGCTGCATTTCCGCGACCAGAAACGCTACCCCGACCGCCTGAAGGCCGCCCAGCGCGACACCGGCGAGGATGAGGCGATGCTGGTGGCGCAGGGCGAGATCGGGCGCACCCCGGTGGTCTGCGCGGCGCAGGACTTCAGCTTCATGGGCGGGTCCATGGGCATGTACGTCGGCAACGCCATCATCGCCGCCGCCCAGCGCGCGGTGAAGGCCAAGGCGCCGCTGATCCTGTTCTCCGCCGCCGGCGGTGCGCGGATGCAGGAAGGCATCCTGTCCCTGATGCAGATGCCGCGCACCACCGTGGCGGTCGAGATGCTGAAGGAGGCGGGGCTGCCCTACATCGTGGTGTTGACCCATCCCACCACCGGCGGCGTCACGGCCTCTTACGCCATGCTGGGCGACATCCACATCGCAGAGCCGAACGCGCTGATCTGCTTTGCCGGTCCCCGGGTGATCGAGCAGACGATCCGCGAGAAGCTGCCGGAAGGCTTCCAGCGGGCGGAATACCTGCTGGACCACGGGATGCTGGACCGGGTGACGCACCGCAAGAAGCTGCGGGACGAACTGGTCTCCATCGTGCGGATGCTGATGGGTCTGGGCCCCGAGATCCGCGGTGACCTGCCCGCCCCCGCCCCCGCGCCGGAGGCCGAGCAGCCCCCCGCCACGCCCGCCGCCCCGAAACCGGCGGAAGCCGCCAAGCCGGAGTGAGCGGGGCGGCCTCTGACGTCATCCTCGAACGGATGATGTCGCTGCACCCGAAGATCATCGACCTGACGCTGGACCGGGTCTGGCGGCTGCTGGCGCTGCTGGACCACCCGGAGCAGCGGCTGCCCCCGGTGATCCACGTGGCCGGCACCAACGGCAAGGGCTCGGTGCAGGCGATGCTGCGCGCCGGGCTGGAAGGCGCGGGGCGCCGGGTCCACGCCTATACCTCGCCGCACCTCGTGCGCTTCCACGAACGCATCCGGCTGGCCGGAGAGCTGATTTCAGAACCCGCGCTGGCGGAGGTGCTGGACGAATGCGAGGCCGTGAACGGCGGCGCCCCCATCACCTATTTCGAGATCACCACCTGCGCCGCCCTGCTGGCCTTCGCCCGCACCCCCGCCGATCACACGCTGCTGGAGGTGGGGCTTGGCGGGCGGCTGGACGCCACCAACGTGGTGGACCCGGCGCTTTGTGTCATCACGCCGGTGTCGCTGGACCACCAGTCCTACCTGGGCGACACGCTGGACAAGATCGCCTTCGAGAAGGCCGGCATCCTCAAGCGCGGCGTGACCTGCGTGGTCGGCCGGCAGGAGGACGCGGCGCTGGAGGTGATCGAGCGGCAGGCGGCGCGGCTGTCGGCGCCGCTGCTGGTGCAGGGCCAGCACTGGCACGTCACCACAGAGCACGGGCGGCTGGTGTTCCAGGACGAGGACGGGCTGCTGGACCTGCCCCTGCCCCGGCTGATCGGCCCGCACCAGGTGGACAACGCCGGCATGGCGCTGGCGGCGCTGCGGGCGCTGAAGACACCCGAGGCGGCGCACGAGGCCGCGATGATCCGGGTGGAATGGCCCGCGCGCATGCAACGGCTGACCCGGGGCCCGCTGACCGAGGCCGCGCCGCGGGCCGAGATCTGGCTGGACGGCGGCCACAACCCCGCCGCCGGGGCGACGCTGGCGCGCACCCTCGGCGCCATGGGCGGCACCATCACCAGCGCCGCGCAGGTCCGGCCGCTGCACCTGGTCTGCGGGATGCTGAACAGCAAGGACGTTCTGGGCTACCTGACGCCGCTGGCCCCGCTGGCGCAAAGCCTGCAGGCGGTGGGGATCGAGGGCGCCCCTGCCACCCTGACCGCCGCCGAAACAGCCGACGCCGCCCGCCGCGCCGGGATTCCCGCGACCGAGGCGGAAAGCGTCGCCGAGGCCGTCGCCGCCATCGCGGCGCAGGAGCCAGAGGCGCGGATCATGATCTGCGGCTCGCTCTACCTCGCCGGCGTGGTGCTGCGCGACAACGGCTAGACGGAGGCCGTGGGCTGCAGCGGGTAGGACTCCAGCGGCTCGTGGATCGCACCGTCGCGGTGCAGGATCGAGCGGAACAGCACCACCTCCTCCACCTCGAAGGGCGGCGCCGGGAACTGCTCGAACCGCGCAAGGAAAGTCGCCAGCTTCTCTGTCTCGCCCGGCTGCAGCCGGTCGCCGAAGCGGGCGATGGTCACGTGCGGGCGGAAACGCTCCCTCGGCAACTCGATCCCCGCTACATGGGCCGCGCCGCGCACCTTCTCGTGCAGCGCACGCAGGGCCGGCTGCGGCGTCACCCCGGCCCAGAGCACCCGGGGGCTGCGCCCGCCGAAGGTGCCGAGGCCGCGCAGTTGCAACTGGAATGGCGCGGCGCGCAGGGCCTCCAGCGCGTGGTGCAGCTCCTCCAGCGCCGCGCCCGGCTGCTCGCCGAGGAAGGCCAGCGTCAGGTGCAGCGTCTCCGGGTCGCTGGGGCGGCCGACCTTCAGCTGGTCCTGCACCGCCTCCAGCGCCGCGCGGGCCTCGTCGGGCAGGTCGACCGCGACGAAGCAGCGCATCAGCCCGCGCCCTCCGTCTCTCCCTCCGCTTCTGCCGCCGCCGCGACCACGCCCCAGCCCTCGGCCTGCATCTCGCGCAGGCGCGAGGCGGTGCGCTCGAACTCGAAGCTGCCCTCGCCCTCCAGGTACAGCCGCTCCGGCTCGTCCGCGGCGCTGGCGATCAGTTGCACCCGCGCCTCGTAAAGCGCGTCCACCAGCGTCACGAAGCGCTTGGCCTCGTTGAAGTTGGACCGGCCGAGGCAGGGAATGTTCTCCAGCACAAGCACCCGCAGGGCGTCGGCCACGGCAAGGTAATCCGCCGGCCCCAGCATCCGCCCGCAAAGATCCCAGAACCGCGCCCGCCCGACCCCGTTGTGGTACTGCGGCAGCACCACCTCGCGCCCCTGCACCGTCAGCGTCAGCGGCGCGGCCTCGCCGCCGGTCAGTTCCTGCCACAGCCGGTCGATCTCTGCCCGGGCCTGGCTGTCGGCGGGGTGGAAATAGGTGGCCGCCCCGGCCAGCCGGTCCTGCCGGTAGTCCTTCTGCGCCTCGAGGTGATGCACCCGCAGCTTGGCCTTGATCAGCTTGATGAAGGGCAGGAACAGCGCCCGGTTCAGCCCGTCCTTGTACAGGTCGTCCGGCACCCGGTTCGAGGTGGTGACCACCACCACCCCGGCGTCCAGCAGGATCTCGAACAACCGCCCGACGATCATCGCGTCGGTGATGTCGGTGATCTGCATCTCGTCGAAGCACAGCAGCCGCGCCTCGGCGGCGATCTTCTCTGCCACCGGGCGCAGGGCGTCGTCGCCGCCCTGCTTGCGGGCCGCGTGCATGCCGGCGTGGATCTCCTGCATGAAGGCGTGGAAATGCACCCGCCGCTTGTCGCGGATCGGGACGGCTTCAAAGAACAGGTCCATCAGCATCGACTTGCCGCGCCCGACCCCGCCCCAGAGGTACAGGCCCTTCGGCGGCTCGGGCGGGCGGCTGAACAGCCCGCCCAGCAGACCGCGCCGCGCCGGGGCGGCCTCGAAGTGCGCGCGGATCTCCTCGAGCGCCGGCAGCACCGCGCGCTGCGCCGGGTCCGGCGTCAGCTGCCCCGCCGCGACCCTGTCCTCGTAGATCTGCTCTATTCCCCGGCCCATGTCGTTCCCTGCCCGCCCCTCGCAGGACATACCTAAAGCTGATGACGCTGCGCACAATATTCCATTTGACGCGCCCGGGCGGCAGGCGGAAAAGGCGCGGGTGCATCCCGGAGGTCCCGATGCGTTCCGACACCCTGACGCCGATCCTGGTCGGCGGTTGCCTGATCATCATGGTCAGCTTCGCCATCCGCGCCAGCTTTGGCGTCTTCCAGATCCCCATCGCCGAGGAATTCGGCTGGATGCGTGCCGACTTCTCCATGGCCATCGCGATCCAGAACCTTGCCTGGGGCATCGGCCAGCCGTTGTTCGGCGCCTTCGCCGAAAGGTTCGGCGACCGCCGCGCGCTGGTGCTGGGGGCGGTGCTGTACACGGGCGGGCTGGTGGCCTCGTCCTATGCGGTCACGCCGGAACAGCACTGGGCGCTGGAGGCGATGGTGGGCTTCGGCGTCGCCGGCACCGGGTTCGGCGTGCTGCTGGCGGTGGTCGGCCGCGCGGCGAGCGACGACAAGCGCAGCATGGCGCTGGCCATCGTCACCGCCGCGGGATCCGCCGGGCAGGTGGTGGGCGCGCCGCTGGCGGAGTGGCTGCTGCGGTTCATGCCATGGCAGTCGGTCTTCGTGGTCTTCGCCGCGATGATCCTGGGGGTGATGCTGTTCCTGCCGCTGCTGCGCAACACCGAGGCCCCCAGCCGCAACGCGATGGAGGCCTCGCTGGGCCAGGTCCTTGGCCGCGCCTTCCGCGACCCCAGCTTCGGGCTGATCTTCCTTGGCTTCTTCTCCTGCGGCTACCAGCTGGCCTTCGTCACCGCCCACTTCCCCGCCATGGTGACCGAGATGTGCGGCGCCATCGACCCCTCGGGCACGCTGGCCTCGCTGGGGGTCACCAGCACCTCGGCGCTCGGCGCGGTGGCGATCTCGGTCATCGGGCTGGCGAACATCGCCGGCACCCTCACCGCGGGCTGGCTGGGGCGCCGCTACACGCGCAAGTACCTGCTGGCCGGCATCTACACCCTGCGCACGGTGGCCGCCGCGGCCTTCATCCTGCTGCCGATCACGCCCACCACGGTGCTGGTCTTCTCGGTGGTCATGGGCTCGCTCTGGCTGGCGACGGTGCCGCTGACCAGCGCGCTGGTCGCCTATATCTACGGGCTGCGCTACATGGGCACGCTCTACGGGATCGTGTTCTTCAGCCACCAACTGGGATCGTTCCTGGGGGTCTGGCTGGGCGGGCGGATGTACGACATCTACGGCGACTACACCGTGGTCTGGTGGGTCGGTGTCGGCGTCGGCGCCTTCAGCGCGCTGGTCCACCTTGGCGTTCGCGAACGGCCGCTGGAGCCGCGCGGCGCGGTGGCGGCGGCCTGAGCGCGGGCTCAGCCGCCCAGCAACCCCTCGTCCATCAAGCGCCGCTCCAGCGCCCCGGCGCCCTGGAAATGGTGCACCTTCCACCCCCGCGCCCCGGCGGCTGTGATGTTGTCCTCGCGGTCGTCGATGAACAGCATCTGCCCGGGGGCGAGGCCTGTCTGCGCCTCCACATGGGCATAGATCGCCGGATCGGGCTTCAGCAGCCCGAGGTGGCCAGAGACGAACAGCCGGTCGAATTCCCGCAGCACCGGGTAGGTGCGCTGCGCCAGCGCGAAGGTCGACACCCCGAAGTTCGACAACGCGAAGACCGGCACCCCCCGCGCCTTCAGCGCCCGCAGCAGGGCGGCGGTCTCGGGGATGTCGGGCTGGCACATCTGCAGCCAGTCGTCGTGCCAGCGCCGGATGTCGTCGGCATGGGCGGGATGGGCGGCGGCGGTCTCCGCCACCACCTCGGCGATCTCCTCGCCCGCGTCGACCCGCAGGTTCATCGCGCCAAGGTCCACCGCCGCGAACAGCGCCTCGCGCGCCGGGCGTCCCAGCACCCGGTCGTAGTGCCCCTCGGGATCCCAGTGCAGCAGCACGTTGCCGATGTCGAAGACCACGGCGCGGATCTCCACCTGCCGCTCCTTCCCCCCTGCCTCGTTCATCGCGCGCCCTCCCGGATCAAGTCCGCCGCCTTCTCGGCGATCATCAGCGTCGGAGAGTTGGTGTTGCCGCTGGTGATCGAGGGCATGACGCTGGCGTCCACCACCCGCAGCCCCGCCACCCCCCGCATCCGCAGCGCGCCGTCCAGCGGGGCCTCGGGGTCGGCGCCCATGCGCACGGTGCCCACGGGATGGAAGATGGTGGTGCCGATGTCCCCGGCGGCACGGGCCAGCGCGGCGTCGTCGTCATGCTCGGCGCCGGGGCGGAATTCCTCGGGGGCGTAGCGGGCGAAGGCGGGCTGCGACACGATGCGGCGGGTCAGGCGGATCGCCTCGGCGGCGGTGCGGCGGTCGGCCTCGGTGGACAGGTAGTTCGGCGCGATCAGCGGATGCGCGGCGGGATCGGGCGAGGCGATGCGCACGCTGCCCCGGCTTTCGGGCCGCAGGTGGCAGACGCTGGCGGTCACCGCGTCGAAGGCGTGCAGCGGCTGGCCGAAGGCGTCCAGCGACAGCGGCTGCACGTGGTACTGCAGGTCCGGCGTCGCGACATCGGGGCGCGAGCGGGCGAAGGCCCCCAGCTGCGAGGGCGCCATCGACATCGGCCCGCTGCGGCGCAGCGCGTATTCCGCCGCGATCCGCGCCTTGCCCCACATGCCGCGCACCCGGCTGTTCAGCGTCGGCCCCTGCACCTTGAAGGCACAGCGCAGCTGCAGGTGGTCCTGCAGGTTCTCGCCCACCCCCGGCGCCTCGCGCAGCACCTCGATGCCATGCGACTGCAGCAGGTCCCCCGGCCCGATCCCCGACAGCTGCAGGATCTGCGGCGAGCCGATGGCCCCGGCGCAAAGGATCACCTCGCGCCGGGCCCGCACCTTGCGCAGACGTCCGTCCTGCCGGAAGGCGACGCCCACCGCGCGCCCCTGCTTGATCAGCACCTGCTCGGTCATCGCGCCGGTCTCGACCCGCAGGGTGTCGCGGTGGCGCACCGGGCGCAGGAAGGCCTTGGCGGTGTTCCAGCGGAACCCGCCGCGCTGGTTGACGCGGAAATAGCCGACCCCCTCGTTGTCGCCGGTGTTGAAGTCGGGCCGCCGCGGCAGGCCGGCCTGCACCGCCGCCTCCATGAAGTCGTCGAGGATCTGCCAGCGCAGCCGCTGCGCCTCGACCCGCCATTCGCCGCCCGCGCCGTGCCACTCGCTGGCCCCCGAGGCGTCGTCCTGGCTGCGGCGGAAGTAGGGCAGCACGTCGTTCCAGCCCCAGCCGGTCAACCCGCCCTGCCGCCAGCCGTCGTAGTCCGCCGCCTGCCCGCGCATGTAGATCATGCCGTTGATCGACGAGCAGCCGCCAAGGATCTTGCCGCGCGGGTACAGCAGCGACCGGCCGTTCAGCCCCGCCTCTGCCACCGTGCGGAACCCCCAGTCGGTGCGCGGATTGCCGATGCAGTAGAGGTATCCCACCGGGATATGCACCCAGTGGTAATTGTCGCGCCCCCCGGCCTCCAGCAGCAGCACCCGGGCGTCGCGGCTAAGCCGGTTGGCCAGCAGGCAGCCGGCGGTTCCGGCCCCGACGATGACGTAATCGGCTTCCTCGGCCTCCATGCGCGGCCCTCCCCGGCGCGAGTGTGGCGCGAAACCGGGCGGCGCCTCAATGGCAAGTCGCGCCGAAGCGCGATTTCCCCGGGATGCAGGTCAATTTTCGTTGCGGCCCGCCGGGGGCGCTGCCATAGGACCGTTCCAGAAAAAGGGGAAGCGGCATGGCGAGACGGGCGACGATCCGGGACGTGGCAGAGAAGGCGGGGGTTTCCAAAAGCACCGTCTCGCTGGTGCTGCAAGGATCGCCCTCGGTCCGCGCCGAGACGCGGGAGGCGGTGCAGCAGGCGATCGACAGCCTCAGCTACATCCGCAACCGCACCGCCGCCTCCCTGCGGGGGGCGCACAGCGGCCGCGTCGGGATCGTGGTGAACGACCTGCGCACCCCCTTCGTCGCCGATTTCGTCGCCGCCGCGCAGCGCGCGCTGGCGGAACGGGGGATGGCGGCGCTGGTGGCCACGGCGGACGAGGATCCTACGGCCGAGGACCGCGCGGTCCGGCTGACGCTGGAACAGGACGTGGCCGGGCTGCTGATCGCCCCCTGCCACGGCAGCAACCCCAAGGTCTTCGACACCCTTCTGGCGGCGAACCTGCCGGTGATCCAGGTGCTGCGCCAGGGCGACGGGCGGCTGGAGGAGCTGCCGTTCCATTCGCTCGATTACGCCATCGGCAGCCACCTTGCGGCGCAGCACCTGCTGGACCAGGGGCTGCGCCGCATCGCCTTCGTCGGCGGCCATGCCGGACACCAGATCGCGCGGGAACGGGCCTCGGGCTACCGCGACGTGCTGCAGGTGCACGGCGCCCGGCCCGTCACCTTCCACGGCGGCGCCACCCGTGCCTTCGGGCGCGAGGCGATGGCGCTACTGGCGGAAAAGCACGTGGATATGCAGGCCGCGCTTTGCATCAACGACGAGGTGGCGCTGGGCATGTCCGAGATGGCGGCGCGGCTGGGCGGCACCATCGGGCGCGACTTCTTCCTCGTCGGCTTCGACGACAGCCCCGAATGCGTGCAGGCGGACCCGCCGCTGTCCTCGGTGCGCTGCGACGTCGCCGGCTTTGCCCGCCGCAGCGTCGAGCACCTGGCCCGCTGGATCGACGAGGGCATTCGCCCGCCGGACCTGCTGCGCCACCCGGTGCAGCTGAAGGTCCGCGCCTCCAGCACCGTGACCGAGGCGGTGCCCCGGCGGGTCGGCATCGCCTGAGGTCAGTCCAGCCGTTCAGGCATCTGGTAGCCGCGCAGGAAATCCTCGGCGCGCAGCGCCCGCCCCCCGGACCGCTGCGCCTCCAGGATCTGCACCGCCCCCTCGCCGCAGGCCACGGTCAGCCCCTCCAGCACCTGCCCCGGCGCGCCGCTGCCCGGCACCGCGCGGCTGCGCAGCAGCTTCACCCGCTCGCCCCCGATCTCGCACCAGGCGCCGGGGAAGGGCGACAGACCGCGGATCAGCCGGTCGACCTGCGCCGCGGGAACGGTCCAGTCCACCCGCGCCTCGGCTTTGTCGATCTTGGCGGCGTAGGTCACCCCCGCCTCCGGCTGCGGCTCGGGCTTCAGCGCATCAAGCCGCGCCAGCGCCTCGGCCACCAGCCGCGCGCCCAGCGCCGACAGACGGTCGTGCAGCTCGCCCGCGGTTTCCTCGGCCCCGATCGCCAGCACCTCGCGCAACAGCACCGGGCCGGTGTCCAGCCCCGCCTCCATCTGTATGATGCAGACCCCGGTCTCGGCATCGCCCGCCATGATCGCCCGCTGGATCGGCGCCGCACCGCGCCAGCGCGGCAGCAGCGAGGCGTGGATGTTCAGGCAACCGAGGCGCGGCGCGTCCAGCACCGGCTGCGGCAGGATCAGCCCGTAGGCCACCACAACCGCCACGTCGGCCTCGAGCGCCGCGAACGCCTCCTGCGCCTCGGCGTCCCGCAGCCGCGCGGGGTGGCGCACCGGCAGGCCCAGCGCCTCGGCCCGCGCCTGCACCGGCGAGGGGCGCGGCTTCTTCCCCCGGCCCGCGGGGCGCGGCGGCTGGCAGTAGACGCAGGCCACCTCGTGCCCCTCGGCCACCAGCCGTTCCAGCACCGGCACCGAGAAGTCCGGCGTTCCCATGAAGATGATCCGCATCGCTGTCTCCCGTGACGGCGGCTCAACGCCCCTGCTTTGCCGCCTTGGCCAGCAGCATCCGCCGCTTCAGCGGGCTGAGCCGGTCGAAGTACATCCGCCCCTCGAGGTGGTCGATCTGGTGCTGCACGCTGGTGGCCCAGAGGCCGACGAAGTCACGCTCTTCCACCGCCCCCTCGGCATTCAGGAACCGCACGGTCACCGCGCGGGGCCGCTCGATCACCGCCGAGACGCCGGGCAGGCAGGGGCTGGCCTCTTCGTGCGAGCGCAGCTTGACCGAGGCGTGCAGCACCTCGGGGTTGGCCATGGGCACCGCCTGTCCGCGCGCCTCGGAGGCATCCACCACCGCCAGCCGCCGCATCACACCCAGCTGGGTCGCGGCGAGGCCGACGCCGGGCATCGCCTCCATCACCTCGATCATCTCGTCCCACGTCGCGCGGTCCGCGTCGGTCAGCTCCGCCACCGGGGCGGCGGCGGTCCGCAGCCGCCGGTCGGGCCAGCGCAGCACCGGGCGCGGGCTCATGCCGTGCCGCCTTTCGCCGCCAGCTGCCGCAACGCCGGTTCCAGCGCGGCCCGCGCCGGGCCTTGCACCCGGTCGGGGATCAGAATGCCATCGAGGTGGTCGTACTCATGCTGCGCGCAAACCGCCTGCATCCCCTCGAACCGCCGCTCGACCGTCGCGCCCTCGAGGTCGCGCCAGCGCATGGTCACCGCCGCGGGGCGCGTCACCTGCACCGGCACGTCGGGGATCGATAGGCAGCCTTCCTCGTGCACCGCGGTCTCCTCGCTGCTGGCGACGATCACGGGATCCACGAGCACCAGCGGCAGGCGCTCTCCGGTCTCTTTCCAGTCGCAGTCCATCACGAACAGCCGCAGCCCGACGCCCACCTGCGGCGCCGCCAGCCCGCGGCCGGGGGCGGCGTACATAGTCTCGGCCATGTCCTCTGCCAGCCGCCGCACCTCGGGGGTGATCCCGCCCACCGGCCGCGCCACCTCGGTCAGCCGCGCGTCGCCCCACAGCAGGATCGGCAGCAGGCTCATCCCCGCGCGCGCTCGCGCTTCAGCTTGACCATCTTGCGGGTGATCATCTGCCGCCGCAGCGGCTTGAGGTAGTCGACGAAAAGCCGGCCGTTCAGGTGGTCGATCTCGTGCTGTACGCAGGTCGCCCAGAGGCCGGTGAAATGCTCCTCCTGCGCCGCCCCCTCGAGATCCATCCACCGCACCCGCACCTCGGCCGGACGCTCGACGTCGGCATACTGGTCGGGGATCGACAGGCAGCCCTCCTCGTAGGTGCTGCGCGCCTCGCTCTCCCAGGTCACCTCGGGGTTCACCAGCACCAGCGGACGCGGCGCGGCGCCCTCCTCCTTGACGCAGTCCATCACCAGCAGCCGCTTCAGCTCGCCCACCTGCGGGGCGGCAAGGCCGATGCCGGGGGCATCGTACATGGTCTGCAGCATGTCCTCGGCCAGCACCCGCAGCTCGGGCGTGATCTCGGCCACGGGCGGGCAGGCCTTCTTCAGGCGCGGGTCGGGATGGATCAGGATGTCGCGGACGGTCATGGCGGGTCATTTAGGCGATGCGCCGCCGCCGTGCAATGTTGCTTGCGCCCGGGCGTGGCTTGGCTAGCTTGCACGAGAGACAGGCAAGGAAAACATCCATGGATTTCAACTATCTTCCCGACCGCATCGGCACCCACGCCGCCAAGTGGGACAACATGGAGGCGTTCTCGGGCGTGGCGCCGCGGGACGCGATCGCCATGTGGGTCGCCGACATGGACTTCGACGCCGCCCCGCCGATCCGCGACGCGATCCGGCGCGAGGCGGAGCAGGGGTTCTTCGGATACATCGGCGACCTGGCCCCGGTGACCCGCGCGGTCTGCGACTGGATGGGCCGCCAGCACGGCTGGCAGGTGGAGCCGGAGTGGATCAGCTACTCCCACGGCGTGGTCGCCGGCTTCGGCATGGCGCTGGAGGCGTTTTCCGACCCCGGCGACGGCGTGATCCTCTTCACCCCGGTCTACCACGCCTTCTTCACCAAAATCCGCGCCAAAGGGCGCGAGGTGGTGCAGTCGGAACTGGCGCTGCGGGACGGGGTCTACCACATGGATCTCGAGGCGCTGCAGGCGCAGCTGACCGGGCGCGAGAAGGTGCTGGTGCTCTGCTCGCCGCACAACCCCGGCGGGCGGCTGTGGAGCGCTGGCGAACTCGCCGACCTCGCCGCCTTCTGCGCCCGCAACGACCTCATACTGCTGTCGGACGAGATCCACATGGACCTGGTCTTCCCCGGCGCCCGCCACGTTCCCACCGCGCTGGCCGCCCCGGATGCGCTGGACCGGCTGGTGGTGCTGACCGCGGCCTCGAAAGGCTTCAACATCGCCGGCGGCGAGACCGGGCTGGTGATCGTCCCGGACCCGGCGCTGCGCGCGCGGATGGACAAGGTGCAGAAGGAATTCGGCGGCACTCCCAACCGCTTCGGCATCCTGATGACCAAGGCCGCCTTCACCGGGGGCGCGGAGTGGAGCGCCCATGTCCGCACCTACCTGTCCGAGAACTTCGCCCTCTGGCGCGACCGGATCGGCGCGCTCCCGGGGATCGAGGTGATGCCGATGGACAGCACCTACCTCGCATGGACGGGCTTCGAGAACACCGGCATGGCGCCGGAGGAAACCACCCGCCGCCTGCACGAGGCCGGCATCGTGATGAGCCCCGGCGCGCAGTTCGGCGCGGGCGGCACCCATTACCACCGCTTCAACCTGGCAATGCCGCGCCCCCGGCTGCTGCAGGCGATCGAGCGGGTAGAGGCCACCTTCGCCGACCTGCAGTAACGACAGCGCGCCCAGCTACCGCGTCGGCTAAAGTGCGGCGACTACAGCGCGTCCGGCGGCATCAGCAGCGCCGCCGGGGCCTCCTCGTCCCGCGCGAAGTCCAGCGGCGCACGGTCCACGGCGGCGGTGGAACGCTTGAACTCGTAGTGCATCTCGCCGCCGTCCTTGGCGCTGGCAACAATCAGGCACTGGTACAGGTGCCGGCCGCCGTCATACAGGTCCACCAGCCCGCGCAGCTGCGGCGCATCCTCGGCCTCCAGCGCGAAGCCGTCGTCCCACAGCCGCAAAACCCGGTGGATATCCTCGCCCACGTGGATCCTGATCCGGCTCTTGCGCCGCGCCTCGGCACGCCGCGCGGCATTCAATCCCTCAAGCACTTCCTTCGGCAGAAATTCCGTCATCGCGTCCCCCTCGCCGAATTCATCCCCAGGCAGGGTGGCCCGGTCAAGTTAAGATTCCATGACGTCCGGCGCCGATTTCGCCCGCGGCCGCAGCACGTGGGGCCGCGCCCCGTCGTACAGCGCGCTGTCGCGGAACCCCTGCCCCCGCGCCAGCGCCGGCCCCACCAGGATCAGCGCGGTGCGCGTCACCTTCTCGGCCCGCACCTTCTCGCGGATGTCCGCCAGCGTGCCGCGAATCAGCAGCTGGTCCGGCCAGCCCACCCGCACCGCCACCACCACCGGGCATTCCGCACCATAGTGCGGCACCAGCACCCGCTCGATCTCCCGCAGCGCCCGCACCCCGAGGTGGATCGCCAGGGTCGCCCCGGTTCGCGCGAAATTCTCCAGCGTCTCGCCGGCGGGCATGGCCGTCGACTTCATCGACACCCGTGTCAGCACCACCGACTGCGCGATCTCGGGAATCGTCAGCTCCTGCCCCAGCGCGGCGGCGGCGGCGGCATAGGCGGGCACCCCCGGCACGATCTCGTAGCCGATGCCATCCGCCTCCAGCCGCCGGATCTGCTCGGCAATGGCGCCGTACAGCGAAGGATCCCCCGAATGCACCCGCGCCACGTCCTCGCCCCGCGCCTGCGCCGCGACGATCTGCGCGTGGGTCTCCTCCAGCGTCATAGGCGCGGTGTCCATCACCAGCGCCCCCACCGGCGCCCGCGCCACCACCTCCGCCGGCACCAGCGAACCGGCATAAAGGCACACCGGGCAGGCCGCGATCAGCCGCGCCGCCTTCAGCGTCAGAAGCTCCGGGTCGCCCGGCCCCGCCCCGATGAAGAACACCGTCATGCCACGCGCCCCTTTCCAGTTTCTTCTTGTCCGAAATACCGCGGGGGCCTGGGGGCAGCGCCCCCAGCCACAAGTAAGATCTTGCGCCGCAGGCGCTCCGCCGGATCACGCCCCACCGGAAAGATCCCCGTCGATCCGCCGCGCATAGCCCCGCGGCGTGTACATCCGCGGCGCCTCGCCCGTCTCCCAAAGCCGCGACTGCGACGACCCCACCAGCACCACCGTCAGCATGTCCACCTCGTCCACCTCCAGCGCGTCCAGCCGCCGGTAGCGCAGGGCCTCCTCCGGCCGGCCAAGCGAGCTGGCAAGCAGCACCGGGCAATCCGCCGGGCGATGCGCCAGCAGGCAGTCCCGCGCCAGCGCCAGCAGATCGCGGCGGCGCTTGGACACCGGGTTGTAGAAGGCGATGACGAAATCGCCCTCGGCCGCGGCGCGCACCCGCCGCAGGATGTCCTCGCGCGGGGTCAGCAGGTCCGACAGCGAGATCGCGCAGAAATCGTGGCCCAGCGGCGCCCCGGCCCGCGCCGCCGCCGCCTGCAGCGCCGAGACCCCGGGGGCAGAGACCACCTCGACCCGCCGCGCCGGCGCGCTTACCCCCTGCGCCGCGGGACCCCGGTCCAGCAACTCGAAGACCAGCGCCCCCATGGCGTAGATGCCCGCGTCGCCGGAGCAGATAAGCGCCACGTCGCGGCCGGTTCCCGCCAGTTCCAAGGCGAAGCGGCAGCGGTCCTCCTCTCCCCCCAACGGGAAGTCGTGGCGCGGCTTGCCCGCCGCCAGCGGCCCCAGCAGGTCGATGTACAGTCCGTAACCAACCAGGTCCTCCGCCTCGGTCACCAGCCGGCTTGCCTCCGGCGTGCGCCAGACCGCCTGCCCCGGACCGATCCCCACCAGCGACAGCCGCCCGCGCCGACGCCCGGCGGGCGCGGTGATGGGGCGGGGGGACAGCGCCAGCGCCGCCGTTCCCATGGCCGACTTGCGCTTGGGCTGCCACAGCGCCGCCTCGGGGCCTGCAGCCGCCAGCGCGGCGTTCTCAGCCACTCCGTGGGCGCCGATCTCGGCAAAGACGACCTCCGATCTGGTGGCGCAACGCGGCGTCTCGGCCTCCAGCCCGGCGGCGTCGAACAGCCGCAGCGGCACGCCCAGGTCCGCCGCCAGCGCCAGCACCGCCGGCTCGTCCGCCTTCAGGTCCGCCGTCGCCACCGCGGCCAGCGCCCCCGGCGCCAGCCCGGCCTCGTCCAGCAACCCGCGCACCAGCCCCGCCAGTTCCTCCGGCGGGCAGCCGCGCGAGGCGCCGACGCCCAGCACCGCGCGCCGGGGGCGGAAGGTCAGCCGCGGGGTCCGCGCCTCGGCCAGCGGCGCCATGGTGCAGGCGATCTCCACCGCCTCGCCCTTCGGCAGCGGCGCAAGCCAGTCCGCCCCGGCCGCCTCGTCGCCCGTCACGAAGGCCCCGCCGCCCGACAGCAGCGCCGCCATCGCGGCCTTGGCGTCACCGGGGTTCTCCAGCATCCAGCCCGGCGGGGGCGCGTCCAGCGCCACGCCCAGCGCCACGTCGCCGGCGGTGGTCACGGCCGCCGTGGCCCCCAGCGCCGCCGCGATCTGCTGCGCCAGCCGGTTGGCGCCGCGGTGGCCGCCCAGCAGCGGCACCACCACCGCGCCGTCGTCCGAGACCGAGAGCACCGGCGGCTCGGCCCGCTTGTCCGACAGCAGCGGCGCCACGGCGCGGATCAGGATGCCGCTGGCACAGACTCCCACCACCGGCACCCCGGCGGCGAAGAGGTCACGCGCGTGGTCCAGCGCGTTGTCGAAGAAGGCGTCGGCACGGTCCACCCGGCCGGCGCGGCCATGCAGCGGCGCCCCCAGCGCGGCGGCGACACGGCGGGCGGTTTCCTCACCAGAGCGGGAGAGGACAAGAACGACGGGAGCGGGATCAGGCATGCAGGTTCCGGTATGCGGGGGCGCGGGTCACAGCCACGGGTCCGCCCCCTTGGTCAGCAGGATCATCGAGAAATAGGGCGCGTCCTCGGGGGCTTCGGCCAGCGGCAGCACGCGCTCCTCGGGCAGGCTGGCGCGCTCGACGTAGACCGCGCGCGGCTCCAGCCCCAGCCCGCGGATCACCGCGCGGATCCGCGGCAGGTGCCGCCCCACCTTCAGGATCGCAAGGCTCTCCGCCCCGGCGATACGCTCTGCCAGCACCGCGTCGGGCAGCGGGCCGGGCAGCACCGTCAGCCGCTCGTTCCGGGCGGCCAGCGGCAGGCCGGCGCGGGCGGCGCAGGCGGTCAGCGAGGTCACGCCGGGCACCACCTCGACGCGGTAGGCGGCCTTCAGCCGCGCGTGGATGTACATGAAGGAGCCGTAGAACAGCGGATCGCCCTCGCACAGGCAAACCACGTCGCGCCCCGCCTCCAGCTCTGCCGCGATCGCCGCCGCGCCAAGGTCATAGGCGCGTTGGGCGGGGGCGCGGTCGCGGGTCATCGGCACGTTCATCACGATCTCGCGCACCCCCTCTGGGATGAGCTCCGCCGCGATGGCGCGGGCAAGGCTGTCGCCGCCGGCCAGCGCCGGGTAGGCGACGACCTCGGCCCCCTCGATCAGCGCGGCGGCGCGGCGGGTGATGAGACCGGGGTCCCCGGGACCGAGCCCGACGCCGTAAAGGGTGCCCTTGCCGCTCAACGCTTCACCAGGCTCCACTGCGTCACCGGCATCGCCGGGCGCCAGCCGTGCAGGCGGCCCACCGGCTCGGCCCGCTGTACCGCGATGCGGCTGAGGGTGCCGCCGTGGGATGCGTGCAGGGCCAGCAGCCGTGCCTCGGATTCCAGCGTCACGGTATTGGCCACCAACCGGCCCAGCGGCTTCAACGCCGTCCAGCAGGCCTCGAACACCTGCGCGTCCAGCCCGCCGCCGATGAACACGGCATCGGGCGCGGCAAGGCCTGCCAGCGCGCCGGGCGCTTCCCCGGCCACCAGTTCCAGCCGCGGCGTACCCAGCGCCTGCGCGTTGGCCGCGGCCAGTGCCCGGCGGTCGGCGCGCGGCTCGATCCCGATGGCGCGGGCGTCGCGGGCGGCGCGCATCCACTCGATCCCGACGGAGCCGCAGCCCGCCCCCACGTCCCACAGCAGCGCCCCGCGCATCGGCATCAGCCGCGCCAGCGTGACCGCGCGCACCTCCTGCTTGGTCATGGTGCCGTCGTTTCGGAACACCTCGTCCGGCAGCCCGGGGGCGCGGCTCAGCACCAATGCTTCCAGCCCCGCGCGGCAGTCCACCGCGAGGGTGTTGAAGGCCGGCACCTCCTGCGACCAGTCCGCCGCCGTGCCATCAAAGCGTTGCTCGCGCGCGCCGCCCATGGCCGCCAGCACCGTCATGGTCGAGCCGCCGTAGCCGCGTTCGGCGAGGAAGCCGGCGATGCGGGCCGGGGTTCCGGCGCCGGTGGTCAGGATCAGCAGCCGCGCGCCGGGCTGGATGAAGGGGATCATCTGCTCTGCCGGGCGGCCATGCACCGTCAGCGTCTCGACATCCGCCAGCGACCAGCCCATGCGCGCCGCCGCCAGCTGGAAGGCGGAGATCTGCGGGTGGAACACCACTTCGGCCGGGTCGATGGCGCGCAGGATGCGGGCGCCGACCGAGAACCACAGGGGATCGCCGGTGACCAGCACCACGGCGCGGCGGCCCTTCATGCCGCGGATCGTGTCGATCATCGCGTCGAAGGGCGAGGGCCAGGCGATGCGCTCTGCGGTCACACTGTCCGACAGCCGGTGGTGACGGTCGCCGCCGAGGATCACCTCGGCCGCCTCCACCACCGCGCGGGCGGCGGGGGAAAGACCCTCCATGCCGTCCTCGCCGATGCCTACCACGTGCAGCCAGGGGGCGCTCATGCCTCCGCCTCCGGCAGGCCCGCCGCCAGCGCGTTAACCGCCGCCGAGGCCATGGCCGACCCGCCGCGGCGGCCGCGCAGGGCGACAAAGCCGCAGCCGCGGGGATCGCGCGCCAGTTCCGCCTTGGATTCAGCCGCGCCGACGAAGCCGACGGGAAAGCCGAGGATCAGCGCCGGGCGAGGCCAGCCCTCGTCGAGCCGCTCCAGCAGGTGGAACAGGGCGGTGGGGGCGTTGCCGATGGCCACCACCGCGCCTTCCAGCCGGTCCCGCCACAGGTCCACCGCCGCCGCCGAGCGGGTGGTGCCCAGCCGCGCTGCGAGGTCGGGCACCTCCGGCTCGTTCAGCGTGACCCGCACCTCGTTGCCCGCCGGGAGGTAGCGGCGGATCACCCCTGCCGCGACCATCTCGCAGTCGCAAAGCACCGGCGCCCCGGCTGCCAGCGCCGCCACCCCTGCGGCCGCGGCGCCCTTGGAGAACGCCAGCCGGTCGGCGACCTCGGTCATGCCGCAGGCGTGGATCACCCGCGTGGCGAGCCGCGCCATCGCCGGATCGAACCGTTCCAGCCGCGCCTCACGCCGCACGGTGGCGAAGCTCTCGGCGTAGATGGCGGCGGGGTCCTTGAGGTAGGGGCGCATGTCGGGCGGCTCGCGGGTTGGCCGGCTGCGGAGCCTCCGGCGGGGATATTTCAGACCAGAAGAATCCGGGGCGGGATCACTTCCTGCGGGCGCGGGCGCTTTCGGGGCCGTGGGGGTGCTGCGCGTGGGGGTAGGTGGCGTGGTGGTGGTGATGGTGGTCGTGGTGGTGATGGTCGTGATCGTGATCGTGATGGTGGTGGTGGTGCGCCGTCTCCAGCCGGCATTCGCCGGTGCAGAAATCGTCGCAAAGCGCGCAGTCGGCGACGTTGGAGCCGGGGGCGCTGGCTCCCTGGCCTTCCACGTGGTGGTGGTGGCTTTCCTGCACAGCGCCCACCTCGGCCTCGAAGCCCAGCACCTGGGTGCGGTACTTGCACATGGCGCAGTTGGGCGGCAGCACCTCGCCCACCTGTTCGGTGATGCGTTCGGCGAAGGTTTCCAGCACCTTGGGGTGATCGTTCAGGTAGCCTGCCTTGACGAACTCGATCTGCGGATGCGCGGCGGCGACGCGGTCGGTGAAGCCGTAGATGCGGTCGATCAGGATGCCGGTGAAGAGGAAGTAGGGGAAGACCACGACGCGGCGGTAGCCGAGCCTGGCCACGTGTTCGAGGCAGGGCTGCACCAGCGGGAAGGTGACGCCGGAATAGCCGACCTCGCACCAGCCGAAGCCCATGCCCTCCCACAGCATCCGCGCGATCTTGGACACGTTGGCATTGGCGTCGGGATCAGAGGCGCCGCGGCCGATGACCACGAGGCAGGTTTCCTCCAGCGGCACCGGCCCCGTCTGGGCATCCGCGCGCGCCACCGCCTCGCGCACCCGGGCGCCGGCGGCGGCGATCATCTTTGGGTCCACCCCCAGCTCGCGGCCGTAGCTGACGGTGATGCCGTGGCGCGCGGCGTAGGTGTTCAGCACCGTGGGGATGTCGTTCTTGGAATGCATCGCCGCGAAGAGCATCCCCGGCACCGCGAGGATCCGCTCGCAGCCCGCCTCTCGCAGCCGGTCCAGCCCGTCGCGGATCACCGGGTTGGCGAACTCGAGATACCCGTAGTCCACCAGCCAGTCCTGCGGCAGCAGGTCCGGCAGCTTCCGCGCGAGCACGGCGAATTCGTCCACCGCGGCCTGGCTGCGCGAGCCGTGGCCGCAGATCATCACGCCGGTGCGCGCCATGCTCAGGCCTCCTGCGCCTCGTCTTCCGAGGGCTCCTGGGCGCTGTCCGGCTCTGCCGCGGCGCGGGCCTTGCGGGCGCACAGGCCGGCCCAGACGGCAACCGCCACCGCGCCGCCGATCGCCGCGAGCCCGATCCAGTGGTCGTGCCCCATGGCCCCCGCAAGGTGACCGGGATGGGCCGCGGCGGGCGCGGCGCCCAGCAAGGCGGGAAGGGCGGTGAACAGGCGGATCGGCATCAGGTGGTCCCTCTCGGTCTGCCGCGCCGGAAAGGGAGAGGAGCGCCCTGAAAGGCGCTGCCCCGACGACGCGGACCCCGGCCCCCTGCTTGGGTCGGCCTGTGCCCGCACTCCTGTCCGACCCGGTCTTCGGGTTTCGTCGCCCCGGGGTATAGCAGCGCCGCCGCCCGCCGCAAACCCAAAGGCGGCAGGGTGCGACCGGGAAACGGCATGTGCGCTGGCGCAGGGGGGATGCGCCGACGCGGGCGTTTCAATGGCCGCCGGAGGGTCTATGTAGCAAAGGAACAAGATAGCAGGAGCAGCGTGATGGGTGAGCTGGTAAACGGCAAATGGCAGGAAAACGGGCTGAACGGCACCCAGCAGGGGGGCCGCTTCGTGCGGAACAAGACCAGCTTTCGCAACTGGATCACCGTGGACGGCAGCGCCGGGCCCACCGGCGAGGGCGGTTTCCGGGCGGAGCCGGGGCGCTACCACCTTTACGTCTCCTACGCCTGCCCCTGGGCCCACCGGGCGCTGATCTTCCGCAAGCTGAAGGGGCTGGAGGACCTGGTGGGCGTGTCGGTGGTGCATCCCGACATGCTGTCGGGCGGATGGAGCTTTGACACCGGGTTCGAGGGTGCGACCGGCGATCTGCTGTACCACCTGCCCTTCCTGCGGGACCTCTACATCAAGGCGGACCCGAAGGTGTCGGGCCGGGTGACGGTGCCGGTGCTCTGGGACCGGCAGCAGGAGACCATCGTGTCCAACGAAAGCGCCGAGATCATCCGCATGTTCAACAGCGCCTTTGACGGGCTGACCGGGAACAGCGACGACTACTGGCCCGAGGACCTGCGCAAGGCGATCGAACCGGTGAACAAGCGGATCTACGACACCGTGAACAACGGCGTCTACCGCGCCGGCTTCGCCACCTCGCAGGAGGCCTACGACGAGGCGGTGGGAGAGGTGTTTGGCAGTCTCGACTGGCTGGAGCAGCGGCTGGGGGAAAACCGCTACGTCATGGGCGCGCGGATCACCGAGGCGGACTGGCGGCTGGCCACCACGCTGTTCCGGTTCGATCCGGTGTACCACACCCACTTCAAGTGCAACCGCGACTACCTGCGCGACTTCCCCAACCTCTGGGGCTACGCGAGAGAGCTGTACCAGTGGGCGGCGCCGGAAGGACGGGTGGCCGAGACGGTGAACTTCGAGCACATCGTGCGCCACTATCACTACAGCCACGAGACGGTGAACCCGCACCGGATCATACCCATCAACCCGGTGCTGGACTGGGAGGCGCCGCACGGACGGGACGCGGTCCTTTAGCGGCCTACGCGCGGCCGCGCTACCCGTGCTCCTTCGCGCGCCGCCGCGACGTGCCGCTGACGAAGGCGCACTCCGGCTCTGCCGCGCCGTAGTGGTTGACCACGGCGGCGAGATCGTCGGGCGGTGTGCCGCTGGGCAGGAAGGCGCAGGCGTTGGAGATGTGGCGAAAGATCGAGCCGTCCGAGAAGAACGAGGTGTCGGTCACGAAGATCACCTGCGCGCTCGGCTGCCGGTAACTGGCAAAGTCCGCCACCGCGAAGGCGCTGCCGCCATCCAGCACCAGGTCGAGCACGATGATGTCGATGCTTCGGTCCTGCAGCAGCGAGACCGCCTGCTGTTCCGAGAGGGCGAGGTGGACGTCGGCGCCCTGACGGTGCAGGTGACGCGCCCACAGGCGACCTAGCTCGGGTTCACTTTCGACGATCAAGACCTTCATGATGTCCTCCGCGCGCGGGCCGCCCCAACGGTCCATGCGCTACTGCTGATCAGGAGAATGGCCGCAAAGATTTAACGCGACGTTAACGGT
Source organism: Rhodobacter sp. (assembly GCA_048262455.1). GTDB lineage: Bacteria > Pseudomonadota > Alphaproteobacteria > Rhodobacterales > Rhodobacteraceae > Psychromarinibacter. The sequence continues at coordinate 113,088 of JBLXFD010000005.1, read as the reverse complement.
GATAACCTCTGGGTTAAAAACGGGCGGAAACTTGCACATGCGCCGCGCATCGGGGATATGCCGCGAAAGCGCGAGGGGAATTGCGATGACCACATGGATCACGATCTGCGACACCTGCAAGCGCGAGGACTGGGCGGCGCGGGGCGAGGCAGAGACCGACGGCGCCCGGCTGGCCGCGCTGGTGGAGGCGCAGGCCCCCGGCGGGGGTGCGGTGCGGGTGCGCCGGCACAACTGCCTGATGGGCTGCGGCAAGGGTTGCAACGTGGCGATCCAGGCGGAGGGAAAGCTTTGCTACACCCTCGGGGACTTCGTGCCGGAGCCCGAGGCGGCGGCGGCGATCCTCGACTACGCGGCGCTGCATGCCGAGAGCGACAGCGGCCAGGTGCCCTACCGCCAGTGGCCGCAGGGGGTGAAGGGGCACTTCGTGACCCGCCACCCGCCGCTGCCGCGGGGCTGAACAAAGCGATGGCGCGCGATCACGGCGGCGGGCTGGACGCGGCGGCGCAGCGGTTCGGCGGCGACCGGGGCGACTGGCTGGACCTGTCCACCGGGATCAACCCGGTGCCCTACCCGCTGCCCGCCCTGCCCCCGGATGCCTGGACGGCCCTGCCCGACCGCGCCGCGACCGAGCGGCTGACACGGGCGGCGCGGCGGTTCTGGAAGGTGCCCGAGAGCGCCGCACTTGTCCCCGCCCCCGGCGCCTCGGCGCTGATCGCGCGGCTGCCGGAGCTGACCCGGGGGGCGGCGCATATTCCCGGCCCCACCTACAACGAACACGCCGCCGCCTTCGGGTCGCGCACCACCGATCACGCCGAGGCGCCGCTGCGGGTGCTGGTGCATCCCAACAACCCCGACGGGCGGCTCTGGCGCGCCGCGGACCTGTCCGCCCCCGTGCTGACCATCGTCGATGAAAGCTTCTGCGACGTGCTGCCCGAGGCCAGCCATGTCCAGGCCGTGGGTAGCAGGGTGGCGGTGCTGAAGAGCTTCGGCAAGTTCTGGGGCCTTGCCGGGCTGCGGCTGGGGTTCCTTGTCGCCGCGCCCGGGCTGGCCGGGCGTATGGCCGAGGCGCTGGGGCCATGGCCCGTCTCTGGCCCCGCGCTGGCGGTGGGGGCGGCGGCGCTGGAGGATGACGACTGGGCCGCCGAGACCCGGCTGCGGCTGCAGCGGGATGCCGATCGGCTGGACCAGCTGATGGTGAACGCCGGGGCCTCGCCGGTGGGCGGGGCGTCGCTGTTCCGGCTGTACGCCGTGGACGATGCCGCGGCCTGGCAGGAACGGCTGGCGGCGGGGCGGGTCTGGTCGCGGATCTTCCCCTGGTCGAACGAGCGCCTGCGCCTCGGCCTGCCCGCGCCGGACCGCTGGGGGCAGCTGGAGCGGGCGCTGACCGGCGCCTTCGCGCGATGAGCCTTGCGGCGCTGCTGGCGGCGGCGATGCTGCTGGACGCGCTGGCGGGAGAGCCGCGCTGGCTTTGGTCACGGCTGCCGCACCCGGCGGTGCTGATGGGGCGCGCGGTGGACTGGTGCGACCGGCGCTTTAACCACGGCGGGGGACGAAGGGCGAAGGGCGCGGCGGTGTTGACGGTGCTCTGCGCCGGGGCCGCGCTGTTGGGGCTTGCGCTGGCCGCGTTGCCGGGGGGGCCGCTGTGGCAGGTGCTGGGGGCGGCGGTGCTGCTGGCGCAGCGCAGCCTGGTGCAGCATGTCGCCGCCGTCGCCACCGCGCTGCGGGTCTCGCTGGCCGAGGGCCGCGCTGCCGTGGCGCAGATCGTCGGGCGCGACACCGCCGAAATGGACGCCCCCGCCGTCGCCCGCGCCGCCATCGAGAGCGCGGCGGAGAACCTTTCCGACGGGGTCATCGCCCCCGCCTTCTGGTTCCTCGTCGCCGGGCTGCCGGGGATGATGGTCTACAAGCTGGTGAACACCGCCGACAGCATGATCGGCCACCGCACCCCGCGCCACGAGGCCTTCGGCTGGGCCGCCGCCCGGCTGGACGACGTGCTGAACTGGCTGCCCGCCCGGCTGACCGCGCTGCTGCTCTGGGCCCTGCACGGCGCGCCGGGGCGGCTGCGCGCGCTGGTGCAGGACGCGCGGCGGCACCGCTCTCCCAACGCCGGCTGGCCCGAGGCCGCCATGGCCGCCGCGCTGGACGTGGCGCTGGCCGGGCCGCGCAGCTACGGCGGGCAGATGCAGGATTTCGCCTTCGTTCACCCCGGGGGCCGCCGCGATGCGGGACCGGCCGAGATTGACGCCGCCGTGCAGGCGTTGTGGCGGGCATGGTTCGGCGCCCTCGCGCTTGTGACCGTGATTGCCGTTGTCTGACCCGACCTGCCTGATACAGTGCCGCGCAGACAGGACAGAGGACTGAGAATGCGCTTTGCCAGACACGTTTTCGCCGCCGCCGCCGCGCTTTCCCTGACCGCCGGTTACGCCGCGGCGGAGGAGAAGATCTACGTGCCCTGCGGCGGCAGCTTTGCCGATTTCACCGCCAAGATGAAGGCGCAGGCCGAGGCGATGAGCTATCCGCCGCAGGTGACGGAGCCGTTCTTCGGCGCCGCCACCTACCTGCAGCGCACCATCGACGCGGACCGCCGGCAGGGGATCTTCAAGACCGACTTCATCGAGTTCACGCGCAAGCTGATCGCCCAGTACCGCCTGGACAAGGGCCGGCAGAACGCCCAGAAGCACGACGCCATCTTCACCAGGATCGAGCAGGAGCTGGGCGTTCAGCGCTGGATCCTGCTGTCGTTCTGGGCCTTCGAGACCGATTTCGGCGCCTTCACCGGCGACTTCAACACCCTCGACACGCTGATGACCCTGTCGCACGACTGCCGCCGGCCGGAGCTGTTCCAGCCGCAGGTCTTCGCGGCGCTGGAGCTTTTCGCGCGCGGCGATTTCACCACCAATACCCAGGGGGCCTGGGCCGGCGAGGTGGGGCAGGTGCAGATGCTGCCGATGGACATCATGGAGCGCGGCTACGACGGTGACGGCGACGGCCATGTGGACCTCGACAACTCCGAGGCCGACTCGCTGTTCTCGGGTGCCAACATGCTGCGCAGCTTCGGCTGGCGGCCGAACGAGCCCTGGATGCAGGAAGTCGTGGTGCCGCAGGACCTGCCCTGGGAAGAGACCGGCGTGCAGCCCGAGGATTACCGCCCGGTGGCCGAGTGGGAAGCCTGGGGCGTGCGGCCGCGTTCGGGCAGCTGGGAGGGCGCGTCGCTGGACGGCGCCATCATGCTGCCCATGGGGCGCAAGGGGCCGGCGTTCCTCGTCTACCCGAACTACCAGGCGCTGTTCGAGTGGAACCAGAGCTTCGTCTACGTGGCCACCGCCGCCTACTTCGCCACCCGTCTCGCAGGCGGTTCGGTTTACGATCCGGGCAACCCCGATCCGGGCCTGTCGGATACCGAGATGAAGTCGCTGCAGCAGAAGCTGACGGCGCTGGGACATGACGTGGGCAAGATCGACGGCATCCTCGGCTCCGGCACCCGCGCGGCGGTCAGTGCCGAGCAGAAGCGGCTGGGCCTGCCCGCCGACGCCTGGCCGACGCGGGAGCTGCTGAACCGGCTTTGAACCGTAGAGATTGATTGCGAAGGCCGGTCCGGAAGGGCCGGCCTTTCGCATTTGGCAAGACCGGCGCGCCCCACCCGGAACAGCCGCGAAGCGGCCCGGGCAGCGCACGGCCGCCCCTACGGCCGGGCGCTTCGTTGCCGTTCGCGCGCGTACAGAGGTCATGGCGAAGCGGCGGCATAAAGTCTGAACCACCTGCCTTGGAGCGCCCGCCCGCGGCCGTGCCCCGCCCTCTGTCTTGCAGAGGCATACGCTTCTCAGCTGTCCAGTCCTTCCTCGTCCAGCAGGTGCCGACCCGCACGGTCCTCGACCTCGATCACCCAGAGATCCGGGTCGAACCCGCGCTGCCGACGGACCGCCGCGTCCACCTCCGGCTCCGGCCCCTCGGCCAGCACCACCCAGGTGCGCGCGCCGGTCATCAGGTCGTGCGAGCGCTGGAACAGCACCGCCGTCCCGTCCAGCGGGTTCAGCTTGACCAGCACCGCGCCGGCGGTGACATCGCCTTTGGCCACCACGAAGGCCGGGATCTGCCGCAGCCGCAGCCGCGTCAGGTAGGCCTGCACCCAGATCTCGGCGGCGAGCCGGGCCATCGGCCCTCAGTTTCCATCGCGGATGTCTAGCCCGATGGCGCTGTAGCGTTCCGCCTCGTCCAGCCAGTTCGGCCGCACCTTGACCTGCAGGAACAGGTGCACCCGGCGCTCCAGCATTTCCTCCAGCTCGGCGCGGGCGGCGGTGCCCACCGACTTGATCGTCTCGCCCTTGCGGCCCAGCACGATGCCCTTGTGGCCGTCGCGCGCGACGTAGACCAGCTGGTGGATCGCGGCGGAGCCGTCGTCGCGTTCCTCCCACAGCTCGGTCTCGACCGTCAGCTGGTAGGGCAGTTCCTGGTGCAGCCGCAGGGTCAGCTTCTCGCGGGTGATCTCCGCGGCGATCATCCGCATGGGCAGGTCGGCGATCTGGTCCTCGGGGTACAGCAGCGGGCTCTCGGGCATCCGCCCCGCCAGCCATGTCTTCAGGTCGGCAACGCCGTGACCCTTCTCGGCCGAGATCAGGAAGGTCTTCTCGAAGGGAAACTGCTCGTTCAGCGACTGGGTCAGCCCCAGCAGCACCGGCGCCTGTACCCGGTCGATCTTGTTGATCGCCAGCGCGATGCAGCGCCCGCCGGCCTTCTCCCGCAACTCCTCGAGGATCCGCGCCACGCCGTCGGTCAGCCCCCGGTGCGCCTCGATCATCAGCAGCACCACGTCGGCATCGGCGGCGCCGGCCCAGGCGGCGGCGACCATCGCGCGGTCCAGCCGGCGGCGGGGCTGGAACAGGCCGGGGGTGTCGACGAAGACCACCTGCGAGTCGCCTTCCATCGCCACGCCCCGGATCCGGGCGCGGGTGGTCTGCACCTTGTGGGTGACGATCGACACCTTGCTGCCCACCATGGCGTTCAGCAGGGTGGACTTGCCGGCGTTGGGCTCTCCGATCAGGGCGACGAAGCCCGCGCGCGTGGTCATCCGGTGGATTCTCCAATGAGGTTCGGCGGCTGCTACACGATAGCACCGACCGGGGCCAGAGGGCAGGCCAGAGGGCAGGCCAGAGGCGTGGGCGTCGGGGGGCTGGCCTCAGCCCTTCAGCCGGTCCAGCAGCGCCCGCGCCGCCGCCTGTTCGGCCCGGCGCTTGGAGGGCGCCTCGGCGCTGCCGCTCTCGCCGCTTTGCAGTGTCACCTCGACGGTGAAGACGGGGGCATGGTCCGGCCCGCGCCGCCCGGTCTCGCGGTAGAGCGGCGGCGGCTGGCCCTTGGCCTGCGCCCATTCTTGCAGGCTGGTCTTGGGATCGCGCGCATCCGCCTCGACCCCGGCGATCCGCGCGCCCCAGGCAGCAAGGATCATGGCGCGCGCGGTGTCGAAGCCGCCGTCAAGGTAGACCGCGGCGATCACCGCCTCCATCGCGTCGCCCAGCAGCGCCTGCTTGCGCCGCCCGCCCGACATCATCTCGGACCGGCCCAGCCGCAGCACCTCGCCCAGTCCCAGCTGTTCGGCCACCTCGGCGCAGGTTTCCTTGCGGACGAGAGCGTTGAAGCGCGGGGCCAGCTGCCCCTCGCTGGCGCCGGTGTCGGCCTGCAGCAGCGCCTCGGCCATCACCAGCCCCAGCACCCGGTCGCCCAGGAACTCCAGCCGCTGGTTGTCGGGGCGGGTGGTGGAGGACATGGAGGCGTGGGTGAGCGCCCGCTGCAGCAGCGAGGGATCGTCAAAGCTGTGGCCCAGCCGTTCGGCGAAGGCGCTCTGGTCGGCAGAGAGTTTCATCGCATTCCGCGCGCCGGGCCTAGTGGACCGACTTGAAGAAGCGGTCCTTCCGCCAGGTCCAGAAGAACAGCATGGACCGGCCGGCAGAGGAGAACATGATCCGGTCGGCGCGGCCGATCAGGTTCTCGAAGGGAACGAAGCCCACCCCGCCGGCGCCCTGCGCCACGCGGCTGTCGGTGGAATTGTCGCGGTTGTCGCCCATGAAGAAGAAGTGTCCCGCGGGCACGGTGAAGACGGGGGTGTCGTCGATCGACTCGTCGCCGATGTTCAGCACCGAATGCTCCACCCCGTTCGGCAGCGTCTCGATGAAACGTTCTTTCTCGCAGACCGCGCCCATGCCCACGGCGCCGTTGCCGCAGCGCGGCAGGTTGCCGGCGGGGCCCTGGGGCTCGCGGATCTCGGTGAAGGTGCCGTCGGGGGTCTGCGGCGCCTCTTCCCCGTTGATGTAGAGAATGCCATCCCGCACCTGGATCTTGTCGCCGGGCAGGCCGACCACCCGCTTGATGAAGTCGGCGCCGGTGGTGGGGTGACGGAACACCACCACGTCGCCCATCTCGGGCTCGTCGCCAAGGATACGGCCGCTGAAGGGGCACATGGCGAAGGGGCAGGAGTACTGCGAGTAGCCGTAGGCCATCTTGTTGACGAAGAGGAAATCGCCGATCAGCAGCGTGTCCTTCATCGAGCCGGAGGGGATCCAGAAGGGCTGGAAGAACAGGGTCCGGAAGATCCCGGCGATCAGCAGCGCGTAGACGATCGTTTTGACCGTCTCGACGATGCCGCCGCCGATCCCGGATTTGTCAGCCATGCTCATGATCCTGCCTCGAATTAAGTTGCCCCGTGTCATGATGGCGCGCCGCCGCCATGTCAAGGTGAGGGGCCGCCAGCCTGCGCGGGCACGGCTGGCCCATGGGACCCGGCGCAAGGCCTCAGCCCAGCGGCCGCGCCTCGATCACCACGAAGGCCTGCGCCCAGGGATGGTCGTCGGTCAGGGTCACGTGCACCAGCGCGTGGTGGCCCTCCGGCGTCATTTCGCGCAGCCGCTCGGCGGCCCAGCCGGTCAGGTGCATCTGCGGCTGGCCGGTGGCGAGGTTGCTGACGGACATGTCCTTCCAGGCGATGCCCATGCGCAGGCCGGTGCCCAGCGCCTTGGAACAGGCCTCCTTGGCGGCCCAGCGCTTGGCGAAGGTGCCGGCGGTGTCGCGGCGGCGATCGGCCTTGGCCTGTTCGGCGGGGGTGAAGACGCGGTCGCGAAAACGGTCGCCGAAGCGCGCCAGCGTCTGCTCTATCCGCTCTATATTGGCGAGGTCGGTGCCGATGCCGAGGATCACCTAGCGCGCCACCGCCGTCAGCTCTCCGCTCGACTGGTTCACGGTCACTTCCAGCCAGCCCTCGACGAAGGAATCGCTGCCGCTGATCCAGCGCGAGACCGGCAGCGCCAGCACCAGCCCCCGGCCCGCCACGTAATCCGCGGTCAGCCGCGCGAAATCCATGCCGCCGAAACCGGCGCCCCCGGTTTCCGCCACCAATCCGCAGCTGCGCCCGCCCACCTCGTCGTAGGGCGGGGACAGGACCAGCAGGTAGAAGGCGGCGGCGGCCGGTTCGATAGAGTCCATCAGCGCGACCCGGACATCGCCGTTGGCGAAGGTGCGGGTGTGATCCTCCCAGGGCTCGGGAAGGTTGCGGATGTCGCTTTGCCAGTCCCCGCATTCGATGACGCTTTGCGCCGTGGCGGACCCCGCCGCAAGCATCAGTCCGGCAGTCAGCAGCAAGGCACGCATCACCTGTCTCCCATGAAGGTCCCGCATGTTCGCATGGCCCCCGAACCTTGGCAATCCGCGCCGCCTGAAACGCACAACGGCGCCTTCCGAGGAAGACGCCGTTGCTGGAAAGAAATCGGCCGGCGCCCCCGTGCCGGCCGATCCCCCCGGGACGATGCCTGCCGTCAGGCCGACATCATCGCACGGGCTTCAAAGGTGCGCAGGACCGGGCGGGCCGGGGCGCCGAAGGCGTTGGCGTCCTGCTGCAGATGCGGGAACACCATGAAGAGTTCCTCCAGCGCCGCCTCGTCCAGGGTGGACAGGCCGAAGTCGCCGGGGTGGAAGCTTTCCGATTCGACGCCGTTGGCGTAGACGATCTCGTGCTGCTCGAACATGAAGTGGAAGTACTCCACCTCGTCGCAGTCGTGATCCACGGTCACCGAGCTGTCGTTGATCAGAGCCTTGGCCGGGGCCAGCAGCTCGTCCTCGCCGAACATCGCCTCGCAGCGCCAGCCGCTGATCAGCATGCGGTGCTGCGGCGAGACCACCAGGTCGGCGCGCGGCATGTTCTCGCCCAGCGCACCGGCGCGGATGCGGATCGGGCGGATGTGCGGGTTGGCGGCCAGGTCGGTGCCCGCCAGCTTGCGCGAGGCGATCCAGCGCAGCGGCTGGAAGCCGTGGTCCTTGGTGCGGACCATGTCGCCGGGCGCCAGTTCCTCGACCTTCTTCAGGCCGCCCTGGCACTCGATCAGCGTGCCGCGGGCAAAGCAGATGTAGTCGATGCAGATGTTGGTCTTCTCGCCGCAGGCGACGTCGACGTTCAGCTGGATTGTCTTCACCTCGCCGTTGCGGTCGAGATAGGTGATCTCGTAGAAGGCCGGGGCGCCGCCGCCGGGCTCGTGCAGCTTGTAACCCTCGTCGCCCCACTTGTCGCCGTTGGAGTCGCCGCTCTCGCCGTTCTTGTTGACGTTCTTGAAGGAGTAGACGGGGGTGATCGGCTCACCCGACTTGTCCACGCCGGCAAAGGTCAGCACGTTCGAGATGTAGAGCTTGTCGAAGGTCTGGATGCTTTCGACGTTCAGGCAGAAGTCGCCCTCGAACTGGCTGGCGTCGATCGAGACGGCGTCGATGTCGCAGCCGTACTTGTCGAATTTCAGGTCAACGTTGTCGCCGTTGTCATGGCCAGAGCCGTCCAGCTTCACGATGGTGTTGCCATCGGTGTTCTGCTGCAGGGTCTTGATCGAACGGTTGTCGAAGTTGCCGCCCGGGTTATCGATGCGGACTTTTTCGTCGTCGTTGATGTCAGCGTTATAGATGCTGCCCTTGATGGAATAGGTCATGATGCGATCCCCAATGCGGTATGGAGATCTTTATAGGTCCGGGCCCTGCCTCAACAAAGCCAAGATTTCGCCCGATTTCAGGCCCGGACCCGGAATTAACCATTTACCACAACCATTTAGGTCAAATGCCCGTTCAGTAGTCGGTGATCTGCACCAGCGCCCGCAGCGCGGCTTTGGTGCCGTCCTGATCCGCAATCGGTCGCACCGACGCGTATTGTTGAACCACGGTGTCCACCATGTCCTCGACGGTCTCGCCGGTCAGGCCCGACATGCCGCGAATCATGCTTAGCAGGTCATACTCCTTGACCCGGTAGGCAGCGCCTTCGAAATCAAGACCGATCGCGCCGTTGCCGTCGAACTTGAAGTTCGCCGCGGTGCAGTCGCCCTTGGTCAGGACGTGGTGCGTGACCTTCACCGATTCCAGCACCTCGCGGGCCGCCGCCATGCGCGGGTTGTCCCGCAGTTCGGCGTAGCGGCTGAAGTGGTCCCACAGGGTCTCGTCCCGCGGCTGCGGCTCTGCCGAGGCGTGGAAACCGGCGACCCAGCGCGCCATCAGGCCCAGCGCCTCCAGCGAGCGGCCCTCGTCGAGGAAGTGCTTGAACCCGTCGCCGGCCACCTCGCGGGTGACGATCACCCGCTCGTTGTCGGCGGCGAAGAGAATGGAGGGCATCCGCACCCGCCAGTCGCGGGTCAGGATCGCCTTCTCGCGGTCGTAGCGCTCGTTGGCGTCCAGCGCGCCTTCCGCGGCATCGTCGCCGGCGTCGGTGTAGATCTTCGCGAAGAACACCTGCCCGCCGCCACGCATCAGCATGGTCAGGTTCGAGGCAGAGCGGGCCATCGGCTCCACCTGCAGCTCGGGCACGCCGGTGGCGCGGGTGATCTGGTCTGAAAGTTCCTGGATGACGGGCATCTTGGCTCTCCTGCTATTGGTTCAGGCGCGGCGCGCGGCAAGCAGCCGCAGCAGCCGGGCCAGCAGCGGGCCGCGCGCGGGGTGGCCGTGACGGGGCGCGCGGTACTCGCGCAGCGCCTTCATCGGCGGGCGGATGCCGCGCTCCATCGGGTAGGGATACATCTGGTCGTGCGGTGCCATGATCTTTTCGCCTGTGTCTGCCTCGCGGCCCCGCGATGCGGGACCTCCGGGTTCAAGCGATAGAGGGCAAATGGGGAAGGAATGCGCCCGCCCCGTGACCATTTCGGTGCCGGGGCGAGCGGTGGATCAGGAGGCTTCCGCGGGCAGCGGGCGGCCGGTGCCGCGGCGGTGCCAGACCAGCAGCCCCGCCGCCAGCACCGCGGCGATGCCCCAGATCAGCGGCAGCTTGGCCATCACCAGCGCCGCCAGCACCAGCCGCAGCAGCGCCTCTGCCCCGCCCACGCGCCGGGCGTCCCAGCGCGCCAGCACCGAGGCCAGCAGGTACAGCGCCAGCGCCACCCGCAGCGCCACCAGCGCCAGCGCCCCGAGGTGTACCGTGCCGTCGAGGCCGGGCAGGTAGCGGTCGCCGGACAGCGGGTTCAGCTGCGCCGGTTCGACCAGCAACAGCTCGGGGTAGAAGGCGAAGACGTAGGGGATCACGAAGATCACGATCCCCGCCTTCACCGCGGCAAAGCCGGTGCGCATGGGGTCGGCCTTGGTGATCGAGGCCGCCGCGAAGGCCGCCACCGCCACCGGCGGCGTGATCGCCGAGGCCACCGCGAAGTAGAAGATGAACATGTGCGCGGTGAAGGTGGCGATGCCGAGGCCCACCAGCATCGGGCCCATCAGCAGCGCCACGTTGATGTAGGCCGGCACCGTCGGCATCCCCATGCCCAGCACGATGGCCATGCACATGGTGGCGAAGAGCGCCAGGAACAGGAACGCCCCGCCCTCGCCCACAGCGCCGCCAGAGGCGCGCAGCCAGCTGATGATGTCCACCGCGATGTAGTTCGACAGGCCGGTGAGGTTCAGGCAGAAGTCGATCACCGAGACCGCGAGGAACATCAGGTAGAGCCGGCTGACCAGCTTGCCGGCATCGGCCAGCGCCGCGATGATCAGGCCGGGCTTCTGCCGGATCTCGCGGTCGAGGAAGAACAGCACCACCAGCAGCGCCACGGACCACCAGCCCGCGGACCCGGCATCGCCGGCAGAGTTCTGCACGATCTGCAGAAGCCACGGCAGGTTCTCGGCGCGGCAGCCGTTCTCGTTGATGATCTGCGTGACCCCCCAGATCCCGGCCAGCGGTCCGCAGCCCACGGCCTCTTTCGGGGTCAGCAGCAGCGCGAGGATCAGCAGGATCGGCGCGAGGATCATCACGAGGTGCAGCTTGTCGTCCCGGGTCAGGCGCATCTCGTCGGTGACGTCGCCGACCGGCTCGATCCCCTGCTTGCGGGCCTGAAAGGCCACGGCAAGGAACAGGCAGCCGAAGTAGGCGATGGCGGGCAGCGTCGCGGCGATGATCACCTGGCGGTAGGGCACCACCGTCATCGCCGAGAGCACGAAGGCCGCGACCCCCATCACCGGCGGCATGATCTGCCCGCCGGAAGAGGCGCTGGCCTCGACGCCGCCGGCGAAGGTCCGCGAGAACCCGCGCCGCAGCATCATCGGGATCGTCAGCACGCCTGTCGACAGCACGTTCACAACCGGCCCGCCGGAGATTGTGCCGAACATCGCCGAGCTGACGACGGCGGCATGGGCCGGGCCGCCCCGCAGGCGGCGGGTCCAGAGGAAGGCCACCTTGATCAGCGAGCGCCCGCCCGCCGACACCCCGAACAGCGCCCCCAGCACGATGTAGGGAAAGACGGTGTTCATCAGGATCGCCATGAAGCGGCCCAGCAGGCCCTGCGCGTTGTTGACCAGGATATCCTCGACGTTGGGACGCCCGTCGATCAGCTGCCGCGGCTCGCCGCCCAGCTTGGTCACCGCGTACTTGTTCATGTCCTCGGCGCCGAAGAAGTACCAGACCAGCACCGTGGCAAGGGTGTAGGCGGCGATGACGATGGCGACCATCACCAGCGACACGCCCCAGACGCGCATGTTGTAGCCAAGGAAGACCGCCACGGCGACGGCGATCAGCGGGAAGATCCAGAGGCCGAGGTTGTTGATGCAGCTGGGGTCGTCCACCGAGGTGGGGATCGGCAGGCCCATCATCTGGGCAAAGGCGCGCTCGTCCGCCAGCGCCTTCTCGATCAGCGCCGCGCGCTCTCCGGTGACCCGGTCAATCAGGCAGACGCTGTCGATCTCCACCAGGTAGCCCAGCGCCACCGCGACCGCCATGATCACCAGCGCCGCGTCCATGAACAGGCCGAAGCCGCGCTTGGCGGGCCCGGCGTGACGGAAGTCGCGGGCGAAGGAGTTGTCCAGCGCGACGATCGACATCATCAGCACGAAGACCAGCGGGAACATGTACTCGTAACTGAACCGCCGGATCACCACGCCGTCGCCGAAGACCGATTTCGCCAGCTCGTCCAGCCCCGGAATCGCCGGCATGGTGTTCATCAGCCCGATGATCACCAGCACAAGGCCCAGCACCCGGGCCATGGCGTGATAACGGTCGCGCTGCTCGGTGACGGCATCGGTCATGGCATGTCTTCCCGGTGGCTGTGGCGGCTGCGGTCAGGCGGAAGGTGGCCGGGCGGCGGGCGCCCGGCCGGGTCCGGTCACTCCGGCTTGGCGCAGTCGGGCACCTCGACGCCCGCCTCTTCCCAGGCGGCGACGGCGCCGGCGTGGTACTTCAGCGGGTTGACGCCGCAAAAGCCCGACAGCCGGGGGTCCAGCACGCCGACGTTGATGTTGCCGGCGTAGGGTGTCTTCTTCTTCAGCGCGTCGATGCTTTCGATGTAGGCGACGGTCAGAGCCTTCGCGGTGTCGAAGTCCATGTCCTTGTGCACCACGTCGGCGAAGGCGGTGCCGATGCCGCGGAAGATGCCATCCTCGGAGATCAGCCGCACGCCGCTGCCGTCACCGTAGCCCATGTCTTCCCACTTCACCTCGATCGGCACGTTGCCGGGCGCGTTGAAGATGTTCTGGTAGGCCTCGCTTTCGTAGACGTCCTTGGGGGTCGAGACCAGGACCACGTTGCCGGCGGCCAGCATCGTCGTCACCCGGTCCGAGGGGAAGGTGACGGGCAGCACGAAGGCATCCATCGACCCGTCCGCAAGCAGGGTGTTCAGCTGGCCCCAGTTGGTCTGGTTGCCGGTGTAGTCCTCGCCGTCCTTCAGCCCGGCGGCCAGTTCGATCGCCTGGCGGGCGTTGACCAGCGCGGCGCCGCGGGGCGGGCCGTTCCAGATGTTCTTGCCCTTCAGGTCGGCCCACTCGTCGATCCCCTCGCTTTCCAGCGCGGCAAGCCCGTAGGCTCCGGCGTTGTAGGGGTAGAGCGCGCGCAGGTTGCCGGCCAGTTCGGCCCCGCGCTCTCCGCCGATGGAAGAGAACGGCCCGCGGCCGACGTTCAGCAGGAAGCCGAGGATCAGCGGCATCGCGGAGATGTCGGACTTGCCCTCGGCAACGTTGACGACGGAGTTGGTCAGCGTCTGGCCTTCCTGCACCTGCAGGTTGGCGACACCGGCGGCAGAGGCGACCTCTGCCAGGTGCAGGATCGAGACGTGGGGCGAGTTGCCCGGGCTGGCGGTCTCGGCGGTCAGGTTGGCCTGCGCCGCGGCTCCGGTTGCCCCGAGGGCGAGCGCCATGCAGGCGGCCGTGGCGCTGCGCATCAGTTGAATGGTCATGTGGTGGTTTCCTCCCTTTGATCGGTTTGCCCCGCCCTCCCCGGCAGGTCGTTGTCGGATCCGGCAGGGCCGGATTTCATGTTCGGCGCCTTGCGTCCGCGATAGTTCACGGTCAGCTCCAGCGGCGTGTCGTTCTCGTCGTAGACGCCGATGATCACGCCCCGGCGCCGGGTCTTGGTGCGCATCTCCATCAGCTGCGCCTCGCTACGGGTGGTGCGTTGCGACGGCCGACGGGTCCAGGCGAACAGCTTGTCATACATTCGCGCGATCACCTCGGAATATTCCTCGCGGTCGCCAAGATCGGTCAGCTCCAGCGGGTCGTTCACCAGGTCGAACAGGATCGGGCGGAAGCCGCCCTCGCAGTGCACCAGCTTCCACTCCTTGTCCGCGACCATGAACATGACCGCCTCGCGCACGCCCACCCCCAGCTTGTCTGCCAGCGGCGAGGCGGAATAGTCGTACTCGCAGATCACGTAGTCGCGCGGCATCTCGGTCGCCTCGCCGTGCAGGATCGGCAGCAGCGAATGGCCCTCGAGGATGTGCCCCGGCACCTCGCCCCCCGCCACCTCGACGAAGGTCGGGGCGAAGTCGATGCATTCCACCAGCGCGTCCGAGACGGTGCCGCGGGTGGCGTCGGCCTCGGGCGAGGGGTCGTAGACGATCAGCGGCACGCGGGTCGAGGTGTCCTGGAAGAACTGCTTCTCGCCCATCCAGTGATCGCCAAGGAAATCGCCGTGGTCCGAGGTGACGACGATGAAGGTTTCCTCCATCCGCCCGGTGTCCTCGAGCCACTTGAACAGCACGCCCATCTGGTCGTCGCACTGCTTGATCAGCCCCATGTAGGCGGGAATCACCGCCTCGCGCACCTTGTTGTCGGAAAAACTGCGGCCGATGGGGCTTTCCATCATGCCCTTCAGCACCGGGTGGGCGTTGTCGTATTCCTCCTGGGTGCGGATCGGCGGCGGCACGTGCTCGGGCCCGAACATGTCGTGGTAGGGCGCGGGGACCACGTAGGGCCAGTGCGGCTTTATGTAGGACAGGTGGCAGCACCAGGGGCCCTCGTGCTGCTCCATGAACTCCATCCCCCGGCGGGTCATGTAGGGGGTCTCACTGTCCCGCTCGAGGATGTTCGCGGGCTCGGTGGAGTTCTTCAGGAACCAGCCGGACAGAACGTTGCCGTCCTCGTCGATGCCGGAGTTGGCGAAGTCGTGCCAGGGGTTCTGGCTTTCGTAGCCGCGGGCGCGCAGGTACTTGTTGAAGTTCTTCGCCCCGCCGGGATCGTAGGTGCCGTCCGGCCCCTCGGTCAGCATCCCGTCGTCGCGTTCCCACACGTCGAAGCCGCATTCCGCCACCCGCGCGCCGATCTGGCTGTCGGGATCGAGGCCGAGACGCTCCATCCCCTCCTCGTCGGCGGCCATGTGGGTCTTGCCCACCAGCCAGCAATCCATCCCCTGCTTGCGCAGGTGATCGCCCATGGTCATCTCGCCGACCTTCAGGGGAATGAAGTTCCAGCTGGCGCCGTGGCTGTGCACGTAGCGCCCGGTATAGGTGGACATGCGCGACGAGCCGCAGATCGGCGACTGGATGTAGGCGCGGGTGAACCGCACCCCCATGCCGGCCAGCCGGTCGAGGTTCGGCGTCTGCAGATGCTCATGGCCGTAGCAGCTGAGGTAATCCCACCGCAGCTGGTCGAACATAATGAACAGGATATTCTTCGGCTTGCCCATGTACATGTCACGCACGGCGGCTTGCGCACCGCCCGCGTCCTCCTCCCCAAGATTCCTTCTGACGTTAGCGGGGCCAGGACTGCGAGGGAAATAATGATTCCCTTTACCCTATAGCGAAACCGTTATGGGCCGCTGCGCCAACCCAAGGTCCGCCACTTCCTCTCGGATCGTCTGCATCAGCAGTTGCGCGGGGGCAGACAGCTTTTCCCCCGCGACGGAGGAGATGCCCACGGCGCCCAGCAACTGCGGCGCGTCGATGTCCAGCACCGCCACCTGTTTCTGCGCCACCTCGCCCCGCAGCCCCCCCAGCGGCAGGCAGGCGACCGAGTCGGTGGAGATCAGGTAATTGCGCACGAACTCGAAGGACACCGTCTCTATCACGTTGCGGAACCGGCTGAGCCCCTCGCTGATGACGTAGCGGTCGATCTCGGCCCGGATGATGGTGTTGGTGGAGGGGATTATGACCGGGTGGTCGTTGATATCGTTCAGCGTCAGGCCCCGCCGGCCCTGCAGCGCGTGCCCGGCACGGACGAAGAAGACCAGCGGCTCGGTATATAGATGCTCGAAGTTCAGGCCGGCCATCTTGTCGGCCGAGTTGACGCGGCCAAAGCCGAAGTCCACTTCGCCGCTGCGCAGTCGCTGGGTCAGGGTGCCGGAGGCCACCGTCTCCAGCTCCACGTCCACCTCGGGGTAGAGCGCCTTGAACCGCCGCACCGCGCCCGGCATCACCACCTGAACCACGTTGGGCATGGCGAAGGCGACCACGCGCCGCTCGCCCATCTGCCCGCGCATGGTTTCCAGCCCCCGGTCCACCTGCCCCAGCCCGCCGCTGATATAGCCGAACAGCGTCCGTCCCGCCTCGTTCAGCGCCAGCCCGCCACCGCTGCGGTCGAACAGCGCGCAGCCCATCTCCGTCTCGAACTCCCGCAGGCTACGGGACACACTGGGCTGCACCGTCCCCAGCCGCTCTGCCGCGCGGGTGGCAGAGCCAAGCTCTGCCACGGCGAGAAAGCAGCGCAGGTGGCGCATCCGGATCCGGTTCTGTGTCATCACGCCATTATCGCCGGGAAACCGGCGGGGGCAATCGGTGCGGCGCCTGCGAAAAGCCGCCACCTGCACGGGAACTGCCACGACGGATGACGCGTTTGTGGTCGAGTGCCCCGGAACCGCCGGCGGCAGAACCTATGGAGGGCTTCGCCTTGATGGAACTCAGCATGTTCGAACTCAGCGGCATCGGCGGGCTGATCCTGCTTGCCCTGGATATCTATGCCCTGATCTCGATCTTCAACTCTGCGGCTTCGACCACGAAGAAGGTCATCTGGTCTCTCGCCGTCATTATCTTCCCGCTCGTTGGCTTCATTGCTTGGCTGATATTCGGCCCGCGCAGTGCGCCACGCCATGTTTGACGACGAGTCGCGACGTACCTCTCTTCCCCGCCCCGTCATTGGCTCGATCATAGCCGTCGGCATCCTTGCCGGCGGCTTGATTCTGCAGGCCACGGAACAGGTTACCGCGCCGCTGGTGCTGGCGCTTGTCACTGGTGTCGTGCTGTCGCCCATCGCGGTGTCATGGGAACGCGTGGGCGTTCCGCACCAGCTGGGCGCGCTGCTGAACCTGCTGGTGGCACTTGTCACCATCGGCGGGCTGCTGTTCCTGTTCCAGCCGGTGATGGGCCGGTTGGTGGAGCAGGCGCCGAAGGTGGTGGCGGACGTCGAGTCCACGCTGGGGGACCTTCGCAACACCATGCGCGGCATCGACGAGATGTCGAAGGGCATGGCAGAGGCGGTGAGCGGCGAGGAAGGCCAGGCCGATGGCACCGCACCGCCCAGCGGCGATACCCCGCCCGCGGACAAACCGGCAGAGGAACCGGCCGCCGTGCCCACCGTGGCCGACGCGCTGTGGCTGGCGCCGGCGCTGCTGGCGCAGATCGCGGTCTTCGCGGGCACGCTGTTCTTCTTCCTCGCAACGCGGGAGGACATCTACAACTGGCTGTCGAAGCACGTGCGATGGCGACGGCGGCCGGACCAGGTGCGGGCGATGCTGCTGGAGGCAGAGCGGCGCGTGTCGCGCTACTTCCTGACGATCGCGACGATCAACGCGGGTCTGGGTGCAAGCGTGTTCCTGCTGACCAACCAACTGGGCGTGCCCGGGGCGCCGATGTGGGGGCTTCTGGCCTTCCTTGCCAACTTCGTCCTCTACCTCGGCCCCGCAGTCTTTGCCTTCGGCCTGCTTTACGCGGGCGTGGCGCAGTTCGACGGACCGATGTCGGTGGTGCCGGCGCTGGCCTACGTGACGCTGAACTTCATCGAGGGACAGTTCGTCACCCCCGCGGCCGTGGGGCGGCAGATGCACATCAACCCGCTGGTGGTGTTCCTGTCGGTGGTCTTCGGCATCTGGCTCTGGGGTCCGATCGGCGGTATCGTCGCCATTCCGATCCTCGTCTGGCTGCTGGTGCTGAACGACGCGAAAGCCATGCACCCACAAGAAGAAAGCTGAGCCCTCGGGCTCAGCTTTTACTTCGTCTGGGCGATGTCAGGGAGGGCTCAGCCCTCTACGGCGAACCGGGGCAGCGCGGCGATTTCCTGCTGCGACTGGTCGGCGTGCACCACGAAGCTTGCGTGGCCGTTGATGCCGGCGTCCTCGACCTGTAGCGCGTCGAAGCTGACGGTCACCTGGTCGCCGGAAACGCCCAGCATCCCGCCGGTGAGGCGGATGACGGCGTCGGTGATCTGGCCGGTGCCGCTGACCATCAGCTCGGCAACACTGCCAACCACCTGGCCGTCACGGTCGACAACGCGGGCGCGCATCAGGGCGTCCACGTCGATGTCATAGAAGTACAGCCGGTCCGCATCCACCCACTGGGTCGGCGCGGCGGCCGTCTCCATCGAGGTGGTGGGTTCGGCGGGGATGGTCGCGGTTTCGACAGCGCCCGGCAGTTGCACGGTGAAGGCCGCGGCGATGAGAATGGCTCGGGTCAGCATGTTGCCCTCGTTTCCGTTAAGGAATTTGAAAGCTAACGACTTTCCCGGCAACAAAGTTCCACGATTGTACCTAGGCTATTGTCAACGCGGCCGATCCGTGTCCTGCCGCCGCCGCGCCGCCATGCCGGAGCCGAGTCCCTGGAAGAAGGCGGTCAGCGCGGTAGTGGTCAGGCTGGCGGCCGTCACCGGCGGCGGGGGTGCCACGGTCACCGGCCGCACGCGCGGACGCGCAAGGCGCATCACCAGCAACAGCAGTACACCGCCGCCGCCGTAGATCGCCGCCAGCACCCCCGACGCCGTGGTGGCGCCGGCGGTATCGCGTATGGCGGACCAGACCGCGGCGGTGAGAAAGCCGGCGCCGATCAGCAGTAGCACCAAGGCGGCAAGGCCAAGCGCGGAGCGCCGGGCGTAATGGCGCAGCACCAGTGTCAGGCGGTCCATGCCGCCTACTTGCGGCCGAAGATGAGGCCGAAGAGGAACCCGAGGCCCGCGGCGATGCCGACGGCCGCGGCGGGGTTTTCCCGAATGGAGGCCTCTGCCTGGGAATAGACGTCCTTTCCCCGCAGCTGCGCGTCGCGCAGCGCGGCCTCGCCCTGTTCGCGCAGCGCCTCGACCTGGTCGGTGGCGGCGCCGCGCAGCGCCTCGGCGCTGTTCTTGCCGATGTCGCGAACGGTGGTGGTAAGCGTCACGATGTCACTCTTGAGTGCGGCGATCTGCTTTTGCAGCTCGGCGATATCAGCGTCGGACACCACCCCCTTCGCGTTGTCGTTGTCGTTCGACTTGCTGGTCGTGGCGGCCATCTGAAGGCTCCTTAGAAAATGATCCCGGCGTTGATAACGCATTCGCGAGCGGTGCGGTTCCGGCCCATTCGGCAAAAGGCGCAGGCGGAACCGCGAATAGCTGCCGCACGTTACCCCGGGGAACGGATGTCACCAAGGCATCCATAATGGAAATCGGAGGATATCACATGCTCGGATGGGCACTTACCTTCCTCGTCATCGCGCTTATCGCCGCGGTTTTCGGGTTCGGCGGCGTTGCCTCGGCCTCGGCCGGCATCGCGCAGATCCTTTTCTTCATCTTCCTCGTGCTGTTCGTGGTCGCGCTGATTGCCCGCGCGGTCCAGGGACGCCCGCCGGTCTGACCGGCGTTGCACAAGGCAGAATTACGAGAAGGCGGAACGAAGAAGGCGCGGAGCGGCAAGCCGCTCCGCGCTATTTGGTCGAGGTGCACGTAGTGTAAAGGTCAGGCGTGAAGGGTTTCGGTGCTTGAAAAGAACATGGCTTGGCTGATCGCGGACCGCACCTGCTCTTCCGAGTAGGGCTTGGTGATCACGAAGGCAGGCTCCGGCCGTTCGCCGGTCAGCAGACGCTCGGGGAAGGCGGTGATGAAGATGACGGGAATATCCGCCGCGGCCTTCAGGATGTCGTTCACCGCGTCGATGCCGGAAGAACCGTCGGCAAGCTGGATGTCCGACAGGATCAGGTCCGGCCGCTCCTTTTCCGCCAGGCGCACGGCGCCGGATGCGGTGCGGGCGACGCCGGTGATGGCATGACCCATCTCGGCAACGATGTCCTGCAGGTCCATGGCGATGATCGCCTCGTCCTCGATCACTAGGACACGGCCCTTGATGCTGTCTTCCATCTCGCGGCGCGCGATGCCGATCAGGTGGTTCACCTCGGAATCGTCGAGCTGCATGATCTGCGCGATCTCGCTGGAGGAAAATTCCTCCACCGTGCGCAGCAGCAGGGCCTCGCGGGTGTTGGTCGTCAGGCGCGCCAGGTGCCGCTGGGCGCGAGAGGCGATGCCCTCGTCCTCACCCTCGACGGGGGCGCCGGCACTGCTCCAGATAAGGTGGAAGGCGCGGAACAAAGCGACCTTGTCGGAGTATCCCTCTTCAAAGACGGAACGATCGGCCAGCAACGCCTCGAGCGTCGCGGCCGCATAGGTATCTCCGGATTTCTGACTACCGGTCAGCGCCCGCGCGTAGCGGCGCAGGTACGGGAGGAGCCCCGCCACCTTGACTGACAGGTAGTTGCTCTCCTTGTCCTTCGGCATATTCATCCCTGCATTTTTGCATTTTTCATGGAACCGAACGCCAGGCGTCGCGTTTGGTTCCGCATGCTGGTGAAAAAATCGCTACCTGAGTGCAGAATAATGGAAATCGCGCCCCGGTACAGGAACTAATTGGCTTATGAACCGAGAACAGGATACGGCTTTGGAGCATCAGATCGACGAAAACCTACGCAAGGTCTTTCAAAAGACCCTGCAGGAGGACGTGCCCGATCGGTTTACGAGCTTGCTCCAGCAACTGCGGGAGCAGGAATCTGACCATGACAGCTGATGCCGCTGCGGCGGATCCGCGCGACGAGGTCGTGGAACATCTGCCTGCCATGCGCGCATTCGCGATGAGCCTCACCCGTGACGGGGCGAGCGCGGATGATCTCGTGCAGGATACCATCGTCAAGGCATGGCGGAACTTCGACAAGTTCGCCAAGGGCACCAACCTTCGGGCCTGGCTGTTCACGATCCTCCGCAACACCTTCTATTCCAACATCCGCAAGTCCAAGCGCGAGGTCGCCGACGTCGACGGCGCCATGGCCGCGACGCTGTCGGAAAAGCCGCACCACGACGGGCGGCTGGCAATGGCGGACTTTGAAAAGGTATTCACGAAACTGCCGGTCGAGCAGCGCGAGGCGCTGATCCTGGTGGGGGCGTCCGGGCTGTCCTACGAGGAAGCCGCCGAAACTTGCCAGGTGGCGATCGGCACGATCAAGAGCCGGGTGAACCGGGGCCGGGCCAAGCTGGTCGAACTGCTGGGCATCGGCGAGGACGAGGCGCTGGAAATGACGGACAGCGCCACGATGGCGGTCGTCTCGAACAGTGCGCAGCCGAGGAAGAACAGCGCTTGATTGCAAAGATCCGGGAGACGAGCCAGTCGCTTACCTTTCGGATAGCGGCCTTGCTGGCGCTTGCGTTGCTGCCGATCGGTCTGATCTCGGTTGCGACGACGTTCCAGCTGCTCAAGCAGGCAGACCGCAAGGCGGAAAGCAACCTTCTGGCCCTGACCGCCGAGGCGGCGAAGCCGGAGGAATCCTACATCCGCACCGGGATCGGCGCGGCGAACCTGCTGGCGTCCATCATACCGGAGCTGCGCGAGGCCGGTGTCGGCTGCGAAGAGCCCCTGCGACGGTTCCTCCAGAACTCGCAGGGATTTTCCTTTGCCGGGTTCATCGACAGGGACGGGATCGTCACCTGCGCTTCCGAAGGCGAAGGCTCTGACCTGTCCGGGCGCGAAGCCTACGAGACCATGATCGCGAACCCGCGCACCCGCATCACCATCACCCCCAACGCGGTATTCAGCGACAGCTCGGTGATCCTGGTGACGGTGCCGGTGATGGAGAACGGCAGCTTCTCGGGCTACGTCGCCGTCTCGCTGCCCCACGGCAAGCTGTTCCAGCCGCTGGATCAGCTGTCGCGCGACCGGCCGCTGGACCTGATCACCTACAACGCCGAGGCCGAGGTGCTGACCGCCAGCAGCGGGCTGGGCAACGCCGACGACCACCTGCCCGCGAACTACGACCTCGAGGAACTGGTGGTCGGCAAGCAGACCGCCTTCATCGACGAGACCCGCAGCGGTTTCCTGCGGGTTTTCGCGGTGGTGCCGGTGGTGCCGGGGCAGGTCTTTGCGCTGGGCAGCTGGCCGCACACCCGCAACAGCTTCATCGAGGGGGTCAGCCTGACGTCCTCGATGCTGTTCCCCGTGGCGATGTGGCTGGTCTGCCTGGGCGTCGCCTTCTTCGCGGTGCAGCGCATGGTGATCCGCCCCACGCGGAACCTGCGTGCGCGGATGCTGCAGTTCATGCGGTCGCGGCGGATCGCCGAGGCTCGGCATGACAGTTCCACCCCGAGAGAGCTGCGGGACATGGAAGACACCTGGATGCGGCTGGCAGAGAACGTCCTGCACGACGAGGCCGAGCTGTACGATACCATTCACCAGCGCACCGTGCTGCTGAAGGAGGTGCATCACCGGGTGAAGAACAACCTGCAGCTCATCGTGTCGATCCTCAACATGAAGGTCCGCAAGTCCCGCGACCCCGAGGTCCGCACTGCGCTGAACGACATCCAGCAGCGGGTGATGGGTATCGCCCGGGTGCACCAGAACCTTTACGAGACCTCCACCACCGAGCGGGTCCGCGCGGGCGAGTTGCTGCAGGCCATCGTCAGCCAGATCGTGCGGTCTTCGCTGGAGGACGAGAGCGACATCCGCTTTGACGAGTCCTATGATGACATCGTCGTCTATCCCGACCAGGCAGTGCCCCTTTCGCTGGCCGTGACAGAGCTGATAACCAATGCGCTGAAGCATATCGGCGCCGACGAGAGCAAATCGCGCTGGATGTCGGTGAAGCTGAAGAAGGACGCGGGCAACCGTGCCGAGGTGGTGATCTGCAACTCGCTGGGGACCAAGGACCAATCCAACGACGCCTCGCCCAGCGGCGGGCTGGGGATGCTTCTGGTGAACGCCTTCGCGCACCAGATGGAGGGAAGCTGCGACAGCACCTCGGACGAGGAACATTTCTGCACGACCCTGCGTTTTCCGATCGCAGCCTTCGATGACACCATCGTCCCATCAGACCGTGCCTGGGCGAGTTGATACCAACCCTACGGAGCCACACATGAAGAACGCCGGTCAGGTCCGGCCCAGTCCGCCGGAGCTTCTGATCACGGCGGCCGAAGCCTATCCGGCGTTCGAGCGGCGCATGCTGGAAGCGCGCGAAGAGGTGGTGATGGGGTTCCGCATCTTCGACCCGCTCACGCGGCTGCGCTCGCCCGAGGCGCGGGCGATCGGCGAGACGTGGATCGACCTTCTTGAACATACCCTCAACCGCGGAGTCCGGGTGGAGATCCACCTGTCGGACTTCGATCCCGTCGCCGCTACCGGCCTGCACCGCCTGTGCTGGCGCAGTGTCCGCGTCCTGTGCGGGCTGCGCGAGCTTGTGGGAGAAAAGGGATCGCTGCTGGAGGTGCACCCGGAGTTGCACCCGGCGAAGACGGGGTTCATCGCGCGGGTCTTCTTCTGGCCTTTTGTAAGCGCCCGCGTGCGGCAGATCTACCGCGAGCATTCTGGCGACAAGCCCTCGCACCGGGAACGGTTTCTCAAGTACGTGCCGGGCGTCGCCTATTTCACCGAGAAGTTTCGCGGCTGGCCGCTGCTGTCCTTCCCCGCCTCGCACCACCAGAAGCTTGCCGTCTTCGACAGGCGCTGGCTGTACATCGGCGGGCTCGACCTGAACGAGCGGCGGTGGGACGACCATCGTCACCTGCAGCCGGCGCAGGAGACTTGGCACGACGTGCAGGTGCTGGTGGACGACCCCGTTGCCGCCGCCTCTGCGGTCGAGCACCTGCAAACCTATTGCCGCACCGCCTTCGGGGACGAAGAGGTCATCGCCGCGCCGGGCCTGCTGCGCACCCTGTCGCGGGACAACAGCCGGAAATACTTCTGGTCGCTGGTGCCGCACAACGTGGTGCGCGAGCTGCTGGACGCGCACCTGGACGCGGCCGCCAAGGCGCAGAATCTGATTTACCTGGAAAGCCAGTTCTTCCGTGACCGCGGCCTTGCCCGCGCCCTTGCCCGCCGCGCGCGGGAGAACCCGGACCTGAAGCTCATCCTCGTGCTGCCCGCCGCGCCCGACAGCATCGCCTTCTTCAAGAGCCCGAAGCTGGACGGGCGCTACGGCGATTTCCTGCAGTCGCGCAGCATCCGCATCATGCGCCGGGCCTTCCGCCGCCGGATGCTGGTGGCCAGCCCGGTGCAGCCCCGCACGCCGAATGGCGAGGACATCGACGTGCCCCGCGCGCGGCTGGCCGGGGCGCCGATGATCTACGTGCACGCCAAGGTCTCGCTGTTCGACGACCGAAAGGCGATCATCTCTTCGGCCAACCTGAACGGCCGGTCGCTGTACTGGGATACCGAGGCCGGGGTGGCCTTTGACGATCCGCAGACCGTGGCGATGATCCGCAAGCGCACCCTGCAGCACTGGCTGGCGAAGGACCTGTCCGACGAGGACCTGACGTCCGAGCGTGTCTTCGAGACCCTGCGCCACGTGCTCTACGAGAACTCCAAGCGCGCGCCGGAGGACCGGCAGGGGTTCCTCGTGCCCTACGACCGCAAGGCGGCCGAGGCCAGCGCGCTGTCGGTGCCGGGCGTGCCGGAGGAAATGGTCTGACGACCCATTTCAGCGGATTGCCGAAAGGTCCTGTCGACCTTTGCGCTGTGGCCATCCCCCTGCCGCGCCCCCTATCGTCCGGGCGCAGACAAGGACCGGACCCGAAATGACCGCACGCTACTACGCCCCTACAGGCGGCCACCCGCCGCAGGATCAGTTGATGACCGACCGGGCCATGTTCACCGAGGCCTACGCGGTCATTCCGCGCGGCACCATGCGGGACATCGTCACCAGCTACCTGCCGTTCTGGACGGATACCCGGCTGTGGGTCCTGTCGCGTCCACTAAGCGGGTTTGCGGAAACCTTCTCGCAATACGTCATGGAGGTCGCCCCCGGCGGCGGATCGGACCGGCCAGAGACGGACCCGGCGGCGGAGGCGGTGCTGTTCGTGGTGGAAGGCGGCGGGCGCATCACCATCGCGGGCGAGGCCCATGCGCTGCGGCCCGGCAGCTATGTCTACCTGCCGCCGCGTTGCGATTGGTCGCTGTTAAACGACGGCGATGCGCCGCTGCGGTTCCACTGGATCCGCAAGGCCTTCGAGCCGGTGGAGGGGCTGCCGCCGCCCGAGGTGATCGTCACCAACGAGCAGGACATCGCGCCGACGCCGATGCCGGGCACCGATGGCAAGTGGGCCACCACCCGCTTCGTCGACCCCGCCGACCTGCGGCACGACATGCACGTCACCGTCGTCACCTTCGAGCCCGGGGCCGTAATCCCCTTCGCCGAGACCCACGTGATGGAACACGGGCTCTACGTGCTGGAGGGCAAGGCGGTCTACCGGCTGAACCGGGACTGGGTCGAGGTGGAGGCCGGCGACTACATGTGGCTGCGCGCCTTCTGCCCGCAGGCCTGCTATGCCGGTGGACCGGGGCGGTTCCGCTACCTGCTGTACAAGGACGTCAACCGCCACATGCCGCTGCGCCCCCTGCGCTGAGGCTTCAGCCCTTCTGCCCGCCGTGGTGGTGCAGCAGCTTGGTCAGCAGGCGCAGCAGGGTCTCGGCCTCTTCCGCGCTTAGCGGTTCAAGGAAATCGCGGTGGCTCTGCTCCACCAGCGGCTGCACCTGCCGCAGCGCGTCGCGCCCCGCCTCCGTCAGCGCGACCAGCTTCATGCGCCGGTCTTCGGGGTGCGCCTTGCGCGTCACCAGTCCACGCCGTTCCAGCCGGTCGATGACGCTACCAAGGGTCGCCTTGTCGAAGCCGATCACTTCTGACAACCGTGTGGCATCGGTGGCGGTTTCCGCCGCGATGGCGGTCATGGCCGCGTATTGCACCGGGGTCAGGCCGCTGTCGCCGCAGCGCGCGTTGAACAGGGCCACCACCGCCTGGTTGGCCCGCCGCAGCAGGTGACCGGGCGCCCGGTACAGCCGGGACAGATCCTCCTGCCAGTCGCGATCCTGCCGGTCCATGACATGTCTCCCCTTGCCGGCCCTCCTTATGCGGGGCAGCCCGCGCGGGTGCAACGGTATCTTGACAGTACACATACTGTATGTGTACATACGATTATTGGAGACTGCCCGGAGGAGGACCGACCAATGCAGGATTTCCCGTACCCGATGAACGCCTGGTATGCCTTTGGCTGGAAGGAGGACGCCGCGCGGCGGCTGTCCCGCCGGAAGATCTGCGGCCAGGACATCGTCTTCTACCGTGCCACCACCGGGCAGGTCGTCGCGCTGGCCGATGCCTGCTGGCACCGGCTGGTGCCGCTGTCGGGCGGCAAGCTGGAGGGCGACAATGTGGTCTGCCCCTACCACGGGCTGAAGTACGAGCCGGGCGGGCGCTGCGTGCACATGCCCTCGCAGGAAAGTATCAATCCCTCGGCCTGCGTCCGCTCCTACCCCGTCGAGGAACGTTACCGCCTGCTATGGATCTGGCCCGGCGACCCGCAGAAGGCGGACCCGGCGCTGATCCCGGACATGTGGCGGCTGGACCACCCGGAATGGGCCGGCGACGGCGGCACCATCGAGGCGAAGTGCAACTATCAGCTGGTCAGCGACAACCTGATGGACCTGACCCACGAGACCTTCGTGCACGACGGGTCCATCGGCAACGAGGCGGTGGCAGAGGCCCCCTTCCAGGCGGCGCACGACGGCGATACCGCGACCATCACCCGCTGGATGCTGGATATCGACCCGCCGTCCTTCTGGCGCGCGCAGCTGGGCAAGCCGGGCAACGTTGACCGCTGGCAGATCATCAACTTCCAGGCGCCAGCGACCATCCAGATCGACGTGGGCGTCGCCCCCGCCGGCACCGGCGCCCCCGAGGGGGACCGGTCGCAGGGGGTGAACGGGTTCGTCATGAACACCATCACTCCGATCGACGACAAGACCTGCCTCTACCTCTGGGCCTTCGTGCGCAACTACCGCATCGACGACCAGAGCCTGACCAACACCACCCGCGAGGGCGTGCGCGGCATCTTCCGCGAGGACGAGGAGATCCTCGAGGCGCAGCAGGCGGCGATGGACAAGAACCCCGACAAGGTCTTCTACAACCTCAACATCGACGCCGGCGCCATGTGGGCGCGGCGGATCAACCAGCGGCTGGTGGACGCCGAGCGGACCGAGCGGCAGTCGCTGCAGGCCGTGGGCTGAGCGGAGGGCGCGGTGATGGCACAGCTGATGCAGGCGAGGGTGGCCGCGATGCGGCAGATGTCCTCTGACGTGATGCAGTTCGACCTTGCGCCCAGCGGCGGCACCCTTGCCTTCGAGCCGGGCGGCCACCTGGAGGTGCACCTCGACGACGGCGGGCGGCGCCTGCAGCGGTCCTATTCCCACGTGGGGATCGGGCCGGACCGCACACTGCAGATCGCGGTGCGGCGGATGCCCAACAGCCGCGGGGGGTCCCGCGCCATGTGGGCGCTAAAGCCCGGCGACGAGATCACCGTCGCCGCGGCGCGCAACAACTTCCCGCTGTCCTTCGCGCCGCCCGCCCACCGGCTGCTGGCCGGCGGCATCGGGATCACACCGATGGTCGCCATGGCGCGGGCGCTGAAGGCGGCGGGGCGGGATTTTACCCTGACCTACTGCGTGCGCGATGCGAAAGACGCCGCTTTTGCGGAGGAGCTGCGGGCAGAGCTGGGAGAGCGGCTGCACCTGCGCTGCGATGCCGTGCATGGCAGGCTGGACGCCGCGGCCTTCGTGGCGGAGACGCCGGAGATGGCGGAGCTGTACATGTGCGGCCCGCTTGGCATGATGAACGCGGTGCGGCAGGCCTGGGCCGAGGCAAAGCGCCCGCCCGCGCGCCTACGGTTCGAGACTTTCGGCGGCGCCGGTGCGGAAGGTGACGCGCCTTTCTCCGTGACGGTTGCCGAGACCGGTGCGCGGGTCGAGGTGCCGGCGAGTGCAACTCTGCTGGAAGCGCTGGTGGCCGCCGGCCAGCCGGTGCTGTCGGATTGCGAGCGGGGGGAGTGCGGGCTGTGCAAGGTGGAGATCACCGAGCTGAGCAGCGCCATCGACCACCGCGATGTCTTTCTCAGCGAGGCCGAGAAGACCTTGGAATGTTGCATGTGCGCCTGCGTCTCGCGGCTGCGGGGGGGTCACGCCCGCATCCGTATCAACGCGGTGTCCCACGGTCGCACCGACTGATCATCGCAAAAGAAACGGGCCGCGGTTTCCCGCGGCCCGATCCTGTCCAAAGCCGTGAGGCTTAGCGCGGCTGGTAGGTCTCGCGCTGCTCCAGCTGCTCCTTGGTGGCGGAGATGTGCACCTGCACGCCGCCGCCGTTCTCGTCACGGATCACCTGCAGCTCGTCGAAGTCCACCGCGATGCGGTGCTCGCCGATGCCGAGGAAGCCGCCCACGTCGACGATGGCTTTCTCGATCTCGCCGCTCTCGGTGACGATCAGGTCGGAGATCTCGCCGATGTTGTCTTCGTCGGTGCCGTAGATACGGGCGCCGTCCAGCATGTCGGCGGTCAGGTCGACCCGGGCAACCGGGGTGAAGCCTTCACGCTCGATGTTGGGCGCATTCCACATCGGGTTGTCGTTGACCTCGGCTTCCACCTCGGCCTCGGCTTCGGCCATCTCGGTCTCGACCTCGACTTCAGCCTCGGCCATCTCGGTCTGGGCTTCGTTGGTGATGACCTCTACCTCGGCTTCCGCCTCGGCCATCTCCTCCTTGCCTTCCTCGATCACGGCATCGGTGGCTTCGGCAACGTCGTTGGCGCCTTCTTCGACCGCCTGCTCGATCTCTTCGCCGGCCTTGGCAATCTCGTTGCCCGCCTCTTCGACTTCACGCTCGACCTCGGTCTCGACCTCGGCAGTCTCCGGCTCTTCGGTGACAACCTGGGCTTCGGCGTTGGTCATGTCGCCGTCGACCATCGCGTCCATGTCAAAGGCCGGGGCCTCTTCCAGCATGGCGGCGCTGCCCTGCACGACGATGAAGTAGTCGTCCTGGTCGTCGCCGTCGCGGACGAACTTCAGCTCGTCCATGCTGACCGCAACGCGCTTTTCGCCGATGCCGAGGAAACCGCCGATGTCCAGCAGCACGGCCTTCACTTCGCCGTCCTGGCTGATCAGGATGTCGTTGATCTCGCCAACGTCGTCCCACTCGGCGCGGGCCGTCTCGTCGAACATGCCGTCATCTTCGACTTCGGCCTCGGAGACGTACAGCCGCTTGCCGATCAGCTCGCTGCCATAGAAGTCACCCGACTGGATGCCGGTCATGAAGTTCTGTTCCTGCGCTGCCGCAGGCGCTGCCAGCGCCATTGCGACTGCCGTCGTCATCAGAAGCTTACGCATACCCAATTCTCCCTTCAAAAGGTCTCGAAACGTTGTGCGGAACGCACGCCGCCTTCGAGATGCAAACGCTTCGCGGAATGGCTGGTTCCGCTGCTGATGAGGAAAAAGTGTGCTTCTACATTGGTTGATTTTGCGCCTGATCGGCCTAGCGGCCTTGCCGCTTGCGGGCGCGCGGCGGTTGAAGGAATATCCGGCCGATGCCGCTGCACCGTCTTTCCCTTTTCCTGCGGACGCTGGTCCTGCTGTGCCTGCTGTTGCCGCAGACGGCGCGGGCCGAGCCGCTGACGGTTTTCGCCGCCGCCAGCCTGAAGACGGCGCTGGACGCGGTGGCCGCGGATTTCGCCGAAGCGACGGACGGGGATATGCCCGCGATCTCCTACGCCGGCTCCTCCGCGCTGGCGCGGCAGATCGAGCAGGGGGCGCCGGCGGACCTGTTCGTCTCGGCCAATGCCGAATGGATGGACCGCGTGGCGCAGGCGGGGCTGCTGGCGGAGGGGACCCGGCGCGACCTGCTGGGCAACCGGCTGGTGCTGATCGCCCCCGGCGCAGAGGGTGCGCCTTTGGCGCTGGAGGATCTGCCGGAGAGACTGGCGGACGGAAGGCTGGCGATGGCTTTGGTGGAGGCGGTGCCGGCGGGGATTTACGGGCAGGCGGCTCTGGAGGCGCTTGGGGTGTGGGAGAAGATCGCCCCGCAGGTGGTCCAGACCGACAACGTGCGGGCGGCGCTGGCGCTGGTGGCGCTGGGCGAGGCGTCGCTGGGGCTGGTCTATGCCACCGATGCCGCCGCTGAACCGCGCGTTCACGTGGTCGCCGAGGTGCCGGAGCATCTTCATCCGCCCATCGTCTACCCGGCAGCCATCCTCGCCCCCGGCGATACCCCCCACGCCCGGGCGTTCCTGAAGTATCTCGCCGGCCCCGAGGCCGCCGGACAGTTTCAACGGCAGGGCTTTACCCTGCTGGCGGACTGATGGACTGGCTTGGCCCGGCCGAATGGCAGGCGCTGGCGCTGTCGCTGCGGGTGTCCTTCTGGGCCACCCTCGTCAGCCTGCCGCTGGGCATCGCCGTCGCCTTCGTGCTGTCGCGCTGCGCCTTCCCGGGCAAGCAGTTGCTCAACGGGTTGGTGCACCTGCCGCTGATCTTGCCGCCGGTGGTCACCGGCTACCTGCTGCTGCTGACCTTCGGCACCCAGGGGCCATTGGGCGCACCGCTGCAGGCCATGGGCATCACCTTCGCCTTCCGCTGGACCGGAGCGGCGCTGGCGGCCGGGGTTATGGCCTTCCCGCTGATGGTCCGCGCGATCCGGCTGTCGGTGGACGCGGTGGACCCGCGGTTGGAACAGGCGGCCGGCACCCTCGGCGCCTCGCGCCCCTGGGTCTTCCTTACCGTCACGCTGCCGCTGATCCTGCCGGGCGTGCTGGCGGGCACGGTGCTGGCCTTCGCCAAGGCGATGGGCGAGTTCGGCGCCACCATCACCTTCGTGTCGAACATCCCCGGCCAGACCCAGACCCTGCCGACCGCGATCTACGCCTTCCTGCAGGTGCCGGGCGGCGAAGGCGCGGCGCTGCGGCTGGTGCTGATCTCGGTCGCGGTGGCGATGGGGGCCCTGCTGCTGTCGGAATGGCTGTCGCGGCGGATTGCGCGACGGGTGGCGGGGGCATGACGCTCTCGGTCGCGCTGCGCCATCGCTTCGCCGGCTTCGCGCTGGACGTGGCTTTCGAGGCGCCGGCCGGGATCACCGTGCTCGCCGGCCGCTCGGGCACGGGGAAAACGACCGTGGTCAATGCGGTGGCGGGGCTGCTGCGGCCTGACGCGGGGCGGGTAGAGGCCGAGGGGCGGGTGCTGCTGGACAGCGAGGCGCGCGTCTGGCTGCCGCCGCATCGCCGGCGGATCGGCTACATCTTCCAGGAGGGACGGCTGTTTCCGCACCTGACGGTGCGCCAGAACCTTGCCTATGGGCGCTGGTTTGCCCCGCGCGGCGATGGCGGCGTGGATATGGCTCGGGTGGTCGAAATGCTGGGCCTCGGCACCTTGCAGGACCGGCGGCCCGGGGCGCTTTCCGGTGGCGAGAAGCAGCGCGTTGCCATTGGCCGTGCGCTGCTGGCGCGGCCGCGGCTGATCCTGGCGGATGAGCCTCTGGCCTCGCTGGACGAGGCGCGCAAGGCCGAGATCCTGCCCTACTTCGAAAGGCTGCGCGACGAGGTTTCGGTGCCGATCCTCTACGTCACCCACTCCCCCGCCGAAGTGGCGCGGCTGGCGACCACGGTGGTGGTGCTGCAGGACGGGCGCGTGCTGCGGCAGGGCCCGGCGGCAGAGGTGCTGTCGGACCCGGCCGTCACGCCACTCGGCATTCGCGCGGCCGGCGCGGTGCTGGAGACGGTGGTGCTGCGCCACCACGACGACGGGCTGAGCGAGTTGGCGGCGGGCGGGATCACGCTGTTGCTTCCGCAGGTCGCACAGCCGCCCGGTGCCCCGGTGCGGGTGCATATCGAGGCGCACGACGTGATGCTGTCGCTGGAGCGCCCGGAAGGGATCTCTGCATTGAACATCTTCCCCGCGACGGTGCGAGAGCTGCGGATGGGCGAAGGACCCGGCGCGCTGGTACGGCTGGATGCCGGCGGCAATGCGATCCTCGCGCGAATCACCGGCCGTTCCGCGCGGGCGATGGATCTGGCCCCGGGTAGGCGGGTTTTTGCCGTGCTGAAGGCGGTATCCGTGTCGAAGCAGGCAGTGGCGGTGGCCGAGGGTTAAGGCGCATTTAAGGCCAGAGTTGCGGCCTCAAGCGGCACCAACCTTGAGCGTCTTTGCGCCTTCCAGCATGAGATCCGCGATATGCCCGAGGGTCTCCTGCCAAGCCGCCTCGTGCGCGGGCGTGAACTGCGGCCCCAGCTCATCGTGGAAGGAGGCAATCAGCGTCTCCGACACCAGCGGATAATGCGACGGCTGAACGCCATAGGTCGCGTGATCCGCCCCCATCTGCCGCAGCGTGGGTGCGAGCCAACCGATCCCGTCGCTGAGGCTTGCAACGGCAATCGACAGCGTCTTCGCCAGCTTGTCCGCCTGCCCACGGATGTCTGGCGCGAACAGGTGCCGTAGCTGCGGGGCATCCCGGAACAGACGCGTGTAGAACCCTACGACGAAGTCCGCGCCCATGGGGGCGACCATGGCGAAGCTTTCCTGGACGAGGATGATCTGATCGTTGTGCTGCATCTGGAAACTCCCCTGTTGGTTGGCCTGCCGGCAGCAGTAGCGCCGAGGCCTTAACGTGGGGTTGCCGTGGTCCGGGATAAGCTGCTCTTCACCATCCCGGTAGACGCTTGCCTAGGGTTAATTGTTGGTTTTCTGGATGCCGCTTGTTTGCTATGAGGAAACAACCGCAGCCTGTGGGCGGCTATTATAACAATTGTCCCGCCGGGTTGGCCCTAGAGCCACCAGCGGTAGTGGGTAAAGAGCAGATTATTGATTCTTCAACGGCATTCCGAGGGACCGGAGCGAACCTTCCTCGCTCAGAACGTTCTTGCCGAAGGTCAGCCGCAGCAATGTTTGGTAAGGTGAGTTAAGGGCCTGTTAACCGCTTATGCAGGTATCTGAAGTACACGCATGATGCGGTGGCTACCGCTCACGCAGGAGATGTAGAGACGATGACGCCAGTATCCTCGGGAGCGCGACAGCAGGACGGGCATGCCACCGCCAGGGAAGCGGAGCAGGACCGGATCCGGCCGCTGATGCCGGGCCTTGCCCCCGCCCAGTCGCAGCAGGACGACGACGAGATCGACCTGATGCAGCTTGCCGGCACGATCTGGCGCGGCAAGTGGATCATCGCTCTGTGCTTCCTGGTGGCGGTGCTGGCGGGGGGGTATTACGCTTACGCTGTGGCTGTGCCCAAGTTCGCGGCCGAGGCCCGGGTGGTGATGGAGACCCGGGGTCAGAACGTGGTCGATGTGACCAGCGTGATGTCTGGAGTGTCTACCGACGGTCCGGCGCTGAACACGGAAATCGCCGTCATGACCTCGCGCACGCTGATGGAGCGGCTGGTGCGGGAATTGAACCTTACCGAGGATCCTGAGTTCAACGGTGCGCTGCGCGAACCCTCGGGCTTCGGCCCCTCG
Organism: Rhodobacter sp.; assembly: GCA_048262455.1. GTDB lineage: Bacteria > Pseudomonadota > Alphaproteobacteria > Rhodobacterales > Rhodobacteraceae > Psychromarinibacter. The sequence continues at coordinate 79,670 of JBLXFD010000005.1, read as the reverse complement.
GAAGTGATCAAACTGGTCCGGTCCTTCGTCGCCCCAGTGCCGGAAAAGGCGCCGCCGTCGGAGGCGGCAATGTTCCTCGGCACTGTGGAGGCGGTGCGGCGGGCGATTACCGTTACCAACGAGCGGCAATCATACATTTTCAACATCCGTGCCGTCTCCCAGAGCCCAGAAAAATCGGCGGCAATCGTAAATCAGCTTACCGACATCTACTTGGATGAGCAGATAGCCACGAAGTTTTCGGCCACCGAGTACGCGGTGAATTGGCTGTCGCAGCGCGTGACCGAACTCGAGCTCGATCTGAAGGAGAAGGAAGAGGCGGTTCTGGAGCTCAGCTCCATGACCGAGTTGATGGCGCCCGCAGCTTTGGAAGCCTTGAAGGCGCGGGAAAAGGATCTGCGGCCGCGCGTGACGCCCCTGCAGACCAAGCGCGAGACGGCGCTGGCGAAGGCGGCGGAGCTTGAGGGGTTGCTGGAGGCGGAGGCTTACGAGGGGGTTGCCGCGCTCGCGAAGGATCCGGCCATCGCCGAACTTGCCGCTCAGGCGGAGGCGGGTGACGCCGATGCGAAGAGCGGGATCCAGACCCTGGTGCAGGCACTGGTGCGCGATGCGCGGGCGGAAGCGGAAGAAGCGCAGCAGCAGCTGGGGCCGATCGAGGACAATTACGAGGCGCTGGTTGCGCAGATTCAGGCAGAGGACAACAAGCGGCAGGACCTGACGCAGCGGGTGCGGGATGCCGATGCCACGCGGGTGCTCTACGAGACGTTCCTTGCGCGGCTGAAGGAAACTTCGATCCAGATCGGGCTTCAGCAGGCCGACAGCCGGGTGCTTTCCGATGCCATCCCTGGCGTGCAGGTGGAGCCGCGGCGGGCGCGGATGCTGGCGCTTGCGGGCGTGCTGGGGATCATGCTGGGTGTGGCGTTGGTGCTGTTGCGGCAGTTCGTCGGCAAAGGGTTCCGGACCGCCGACGATCTTGAGCGGGTCACGGGGTATTCGGTGCTAGGGCAGATCCCGAAGATGCCCGGGCGGCGTCGGCGCAAGGTGCTGGATTACCTGAGGCAGAAGCCCATGTCGGCAGCGGCGGAGGCGATACGCAACCTTCGCACGTCGATCCTGCTGTCGAACGTGGACAACCCGCCGCGGGTGATCATGTCCACCTCCTCGGTTCCGGGTGAGGGCAAGACCACGCAGTCCATCGCTCTCGCGCATAACCTTGCCGGGCTGGGCAAGAAGGTGCTGGTGATCGAGGCGGACATCCGTCGATGCACCTTCAGCCAGTATTTCGACAAGGGCCCCGGCAATCTCGTTCAGGTTGTGTCGGGTACGCTGACCTTGGAAGAGGCGGTGATGACCGACAAGCATCTCGGCATCGATGTGCTGATGGGGGAGAAGTCCTCCATTAACGCGGCTGACCTGTTCTCCTCCGAGAGCTTCCGGCAGGTGATCGCGGCGGCGCGGGCGGCCTATGACTATGTCATTGTCGATACGCCGCCGGTGCTCGTGGTGCCGGACGCGCGGGTGATCGGGCGGCATGCGGATTCGATCATCTATTCGGTTCTCTGGAACGAAACGGCGCAGCAGCAGGTGGTTGCCGGGATCCGGCAGCTGACGTCGGTGAACCTGCGGGTGGCCGGGCTGATCCTGTCGCAGATCGATCCGAAGGGGATGAAGCGTTACGGGTATGGGGGTCAGTACGGCGCCTATTCCAACTATGGCAGCAAATATTACGACGCCTCCTGACCGAGACCAGTCCGCCGGCGCAGGGCCTTCAGGCTCGGTTGCCGGCGGATTGCGGGACTTTCTGCGGCATCGGCTCCTGGTTGGTGGTCATCCCGTGGACACGCTCGGGCGCGACGAGCTGACGGCGCAGTTCATCGCTGATCGAGACGCCTTTGCCGGCGCACCTAGGCTGATCTTTGACATCAACGGGCAAGGCATCTCCATGCACGCCCGCGATGCGCGTTACCGAGAGTTGGTGCGGGCGGCGGACGTGGTGCATGCGGATGGGCAGATCGTCGTGCTGGCGTCGAAGATGGTGCGGGGGGCGGCGCAGATTTCTGATCGTTCTGCGACCACCGACATGATCCATGACCTTGCCGGGCTCTCTGCCACGCGGCCGATCCGGTTCTTCCTACTGGGCGGACCCGAGGGGCTGGCGGAGAAGGCGGCGGTGGCGCTGCGGCAGCTTTACCCGCAGTTGCAAATCGTGGGCACCCAGCACGGGTATTTCAGCGAAGGCGAAAGCGTGGAGATCTGTGAGCGCATCAGTGCGGCGCAGCCGGATGTCCTTTGGGTCGGGCTGGGCAAGCCGCGCGAGCAGGCGTTTTGCGTGATGCACCGTTCGCAGTTGCGCGTGCCCTGGGTGGTGACGTGCGGCGGCTGCTTCAATTTCCTGACGGGAGATTACCGGCGCGCGCCGCGGGTGATGCAGAGGCTTGGGCTGGAGTGGCTGCACCGCATGGGGACCCAGCCGCGCAGGCTGTTCTGGCGTTACCTGACCACCACCCCCCACGCGCTGTGGCTGATCGCGACGCGCAGCGGGCGGGCCGGGCCCGGCTGACACCGCGCAACGTTCGGTGGCTTCGGCCGCTGTTCAGACCTCCTGCCTACCCTCGCCTCCCAAGCCCCGATCGGTTCGCACCACGCCAACCGGGGGCCTTGCCTTTGCCGCAGACACGGGAGCAGGATCATGGGCCGTTTGGTCATTCACCGCATTTTCGACGAGACGGAGCGCGCTGCGCTTGCCGGAACCGACTACCGGCTGCACATCTTCCAGGGCGGAGGCGACACGCTGGCCCCGGTCTTCTCCGACAGCAACCTGACCTTCAGCACCGAGAACCCGGTGCCGATCCCGCGAATGGACGAGGTGCCGGTGCGCTACCTGTCCGAGGGCAGTTACCGCGCCGAGTTGCGCGAACGCGGCGGCGAGGCGCTGCTGATCCGGGAGATGACGATCGGTGCCGGCGGAGATGGGGCAGTGGCGCATCGCTTCGGGACGATGGACGACCTGCGGCAGGACGGGGTTCTGGGGTACGAGACGGGGCCGGACCACTTGCGGGTGGCCGTGGGGGACCTGGTGGAGGTGGCTGCCGCGGGGTTCTGCTACCGCGTGGCGGCGGCGGATGCCACGGATCACGCGGTGGAGACCGCAGGGGGCGTGCGGCTGAGCGCCTGCACCGACCTTTCAGCGCCGCAGTCGGGGGTGCGGCACGGGCTTGGCTTTGACGGCGCGGCGGCCGAGGTTGCGCTGCAGGCGGCGCTTGACGCGGCGGCGCGGGAGACGCGGGCCGGGGCGCGCGAGGTGGTGGTGCGCGGCGGCGGGCGCATTGCGCTGGGGGCGACGGTGAACATCCCCGGCGGGGTGCGGCTGACGGTGGACAGCGACGCGCGCTTTGCCCCGCTGGTGGAGGACATGACCGCCTTCAGCGCCAAGGGGGCGGCGCCGGCCGTGACCTTTCCCCTGACCGGGGACGCGGCGCGTGACGGTTTCTCCGTGACAGTGGGGTCCAGCAATATCGCCGGTTTCGCGGTGGGCGATCACGTCTGGATCGAAGACATGAAGCCCATCGGCGGCACCCCCAACAGCAACGCCGTGCCGCAGGCGCAGATGGCGCGGGTGGTGGCGAAGACGGCGGAAGCGCTGATCCTCGACCGGCCGCTGGAGTATGACTTCACCGTCGCCGAGAGCGCCAGCGTCGGAGTCGCGACGGTGCTGCGGGACGTGCGGCTGGAGAACGTGACCTGGGGCGGTTTCGACGAGATCCGCGGCGGCGTCGGCTTTGACTTCCGCTTTCACGACGGGCTGCTGATGGAGGGGCTGACGGTCAGCAACACCCGCAGCGCGGCCGATCCGGCCAACGAATTCGCCACGCTGAACCAGAACGGGATCAGCCTGCGCCACTGCTCCAACACTGCGCTGCAGCGGATCCGGGGGACGTCGCTGGGCTGGTACCTGGTGTCTCTGGACGGCGCGAGCCACAACGTTGTGGTGCGCGACATCCAGGCGAGCATCGCGCGGCATTGCCTGTCGGTGAACTGGAATGGTCCGGGAGAGCCGGTGCACGTGTTGGTGGAGAACGGCAGCGCCCATCGCTGCACCTTCGCCGGCTTTGACACCCACGATGTCGGGCGCGACATCACCTTCCGCAAGCTGCGGGTGCAGTCGGGGCTGAACGCCGGCATCCAGATGCGCAATTCGAACTGGCTGGTGGAGGATTGCGACATCCTCGGCAATGACGGACACGGGCTGGTCTGGCGGGCCGAGGACATCGCGGGCGAGACCGGCGACGCGGCCTTCGTCGGGCAGAGGCAACTGGCGCAGGGGGTGGTGCGCGACACCCGTATCGCGCGGAACGGCGGGCGCGGGCTAATCGCGCAGGGACCGCTGGTGGCGCATGGGCTGACGGTGACCGACAACGGGGCCACCCACTCTCTGACCGAGGCGGGGGGGATCCACCTGCCGTCGGGACGTGTCAGCGATTCTCACGTCGCGCGCAACAACGGCGCCGCTTTCCGGGTGCCGCCCACCAACACCCATCCCGACGTGCAGGGGCGGGTCGATATCAGCGGCGTCACCGCGCCGTACGACGCGGTGCGGCAGACGGTGCTGGTCTCCGGCCCCGCCGCGGGCTTCGGGCCGACCCCGGTGGTCGTGCGCGGGGTCGAGGCGCAGGGCTATCCCGCCGGCTCGGTCTTCCAGCGCGACGGCGGCTACACCAGCATCACGGGCGTCAGCCTGCGGGATACCCGGTTCGGCAGCGACGCATGCTCTGGCTCTGTCCTGCTGGTGGGAGGCGAGGCGGTGGTTGTGAATGACAACCTGCGGGCCGAGAACTCCTATTCCGATGGCCGCTTCCGCAGCAGCATCGCGGTGCACCGGATCGAAAAGCGCAGCTCTGCCACGCTGGGGCAGCTGACGGTGCTGGTGGCGGACGGGCAGATGACCATCAAGGCGCTGACCCCGGCGGGGGCGGTGGAGACGGACGACGTCAGCCGGATCGAGTGGACGATCCTCTGACGAAGCGCCACGGGGTGCGTTGACGGATGAGGATGCAGCGCCTAGGCTGAGGGTAAGACCGCTATTTCGCCGGGCCTTCGGGCCTTGAAGAAATCGGATCTTCGGCTGCGCCAATCCGGAGTCCGAAAGACTCGGATCCATTATGTCCGGAGCTTTCTGCATTCCCGTGGCGCACGGCCGTATTCCGGCCCCTTGTCCGCATGCCCCGTGGGCCGCCGCCCGGCTTGGCACCGTCTTCGCCGCCATCTACCTGGTGGCGTCGATGGGCGCGCTGGCGGTGTTCCTGGTGCCCAATCCGGTGGACCTGCCCGCGGACCACACGCCCGCGGCGTTCAAGCTGGCCTGGGTCGGGCTTTACCTTTCGTCCTTCGTGGTGCTGGCGCTGCTGGGCCCCCGGCTGCTGAAGCGTGAGTTGGTGATCTTCGCGATTCCGCTTTACTACCTGCTGTCCACCGCCTGGTCCCACGCGCCGCGGGACAGCACGCTTTACGGGGCGTCGCTGGTGCTGAACACGGTGATCTCGCTGATCATCGTGCGCTGCATCCCGGCCCGCGCCTTCCCGCGCTTTTTGGGGCGGGTGCTGTTCGCCGCCTGCATGGCCGGTTTGGTTCTTTACCTGCTGGGGGTGGAAAGCGTTCGCTACCACGACGCGCATGAGCGGATCAGCCTGATCGGGCTGGAGCCGCTGCGCGGGCTGTTCAACCACAAGATCACCGCCGGGGTGGGCGGGGCCGTGGCGATCCTGCTGTTCCTTTATGCAGAGCGCGGGCTGATACGCGTGGCCGGGGTGCTGCTGCTGCTGTTCTTCGTGCTGGCCACGGGGTCCTCGCTGGCGATCGCCGTGCTGGCGGTGGCGCTGGCGGGCCGGGGGCTGGTGAGCGCGGCGACACGGGTGCGGCAGGCGGGGGCCTTCTACGTGCTGGCGCTGGCGGCGACCATCGTGGGCGGGGTGATCGCCTTCCGGCTGTTCGGCGCGCAGGTGCTTGAGCTGCTGGAGCGGGACGTGACGCTGACCGGCCGCACGCTGCTTTGGGGCTGGGGCTTCGGGGTGTTCCTGCAGGAGCCGCTGCTTGGCTGGGGCTACAAGGGCTACAACGGCACCAACCTCAGTTTGCAGGCGGCCTGGGTCTTTATCCAGTTCCGCAACTACGACGTCCCGCATTTCCACAACAGCTACCTGCAGATCATGGTCGAGGGCGGGATCTTCCTGCTGCTGGCCACCTGCATCGTCTTCTCCGCCACCTTCGGCTACTGGTCGAAGCGCAGCCGCGAACACCCCGCCTCCCGCGCGATCCCGCTGGTGATGTTCTACGTGATGGCCGGTGCGTTCTTCATGAACCAGCTGTTCCAGTACAACAATTTCCTGACCATCCTGATGACGACCCTCTTCACCTACGCGGCACGTGAATCGGGGGTGCTGCGGCCTGCGCGTTCCGGAAGGGCGGCGGCGTGAGCGGCGGGCGCGGGACGGTCTGGCAATCGGCGCTGTCGTTCGGGCTGAAGATCGGCGCGGGGCTGGCCGCCTACGCCTTCTTCGCGCTGCTGGCCCGGCTGCTGAGCACCGAAGATTTCGGCCGCTTCAGCGTGCTGTTCAGCCTGGCGCTTTTGCTGGGGATCGGCGGGTCTCTCGGCCAGCAGGTGTTCCTGGTGCGCGAGGTGCCGCGCCAGCGGGAGAAGGGCGCCCCGGCGGCAGAAAGCGGCGTCTACGCCTTCTCGTTGCGGCTGGTTCTGGTGGGGGCGCCGGTGGCGGCCGCGCTGTTCGTGCTCCTTGCGCATTGGCTGGTGCCGGGGCTGTCCGGCGCCACGCTGGCGGCGGGGGCCGCGTTGGTGGCGCTTTACGCGGTGTCGCAGATGACCTTCGGCATGCTGCGGGTGCAGGAGGCGACCCTGACCGCGCTGTTCACCCGTGACCTGCTGTGGCGGCTGCTGGCGATGCCGCTGGCGGCGCTGCTGGCGCTGTGGCTGGCCGGGCCACTGGTGGGGCTGGCTGCGTTGGCGCTGGTGCTGGTGCCGGTCATCGCCTGGCACGGGGTGCTGGCGTGGCGTCATGTCAGGGGCCAGCGTCCCGGTCCGGGGCCGCGCTTGCCGCGCGACTGGTTGAACGCCTCGGCCGGGCTGGGGCTGATCGGCGTCATCTCCAGCGCCGACTTCTACGTCTACACCGTCTTCACAGGCTGGCTTGTCTCGGTCGGCGAGGCGGGGGTGTTCTTCGCCGCGCTGAAGACGGCGGAGCTGCTGAACACCTTCCTCATGGCCGTGACGCTGGTGGTGGCGCCGCGCCTGTCGGCCCTGATCGCCAGCGGCGCGCGCGAGGCCCTGCAGCGCCAGTGCAACCTGGCGTTGGTGCTGCAGTCGGTGCCGCTGCTGCTGTCCGTCCTGCTGCTGCTGCCGCTGTCGCAGCTGGTGCTGTCGCTGTTCGATCCGGCCTTCGGTGCCTGGTGGCCGCTGCTGTGGTGCCTGATGCTGATCATGGTGCTGAACGCCCTGACGGGCGCGACGGTGCTGCTGATGCAGATGGGCGGGATGCACTGGCAGCAGGTGGCGCTGCAGGGCGGGTTCCTGCTGGCCTCGCTGGCCTGCCTGCCCTGGCTGGCGGCCGCCTGGGGCGTCTACGGCGTGGCGCTGGCCTTCGGGATGTCGAAGCTGGCATGGAACCTCGTCGCCATCGTGCTCATCCGCCGCAACCTGGGGGTGGACCCCTCGGTCGCGGGGCTGGCCCGAGGCGGTGGGCTGGCAGGGGTGCTGGCGCTGGCGCGGACCACGGGCGTGAAGGGGGCGCGGGCGTGAGCGGCGGCCACTGCTTCTTCAGCATCCGAACCCAGTTCGACAACCTGGGCGACGCGCTGATCAACCGCGAACTTTTGCGCCTCTGTGCCGGCGCGGCGCAGGTGGAGCTGGACCTGTCCCGCTGCCCCCCCGCCTTCCGCCGCCAGCTGCTGCCGGATGACATCGCGCTGAAGGAACACGCCGGCACCGCCCGCCTGCTGCTGGCGCTGCTGCGGACACGGCTGCGCGGCGCGCGGGCGCAGTGGTTCCTCAGCCCCGGCGGTTACCTGGGAGAGATCGGCTGGCCCGAACTGCTGCGCCGCGTACCGAACCTGCTGTTGCTGGCGCTGTTCCGCCTGATCGGCGTGCGGATCTGCCTTGTCGGCGTCTCCTACGAGCGGCTCGGCCCGCGTCACCTGTGGCTGCTGCGGCTGCGCGGCCGGCTGCTGCATGCGCACCATACGCGCGACCGGCGAAGCTTGGAGTATGCACGCGCGCAGGGGCTGCGGCCGCAGGGGATCCTGCCGGACCTCGCGATGAACCTGTTCGACCGGGAGCGTCCGGCGGGGCCAGCGGACCACGTCGCGCTCAGCTTCCGCACCGACCAGCAGCCGGGGCAGGAAGAGGCGGTGGCCGGGCTGCTGCGCAGGCTGAACCTGCCCGAGGGGACGGCCTTTCTGCTGGTGGCACAGGTGGCGCGGGACGTGCCCGGGCTGCGGCGGCTGGAGCAGAGGCTGCGCGCGGAGGGCAGGCAGGCTGAGCTGGTGGTCTGCGACGACCTGCGGCAGTGCGAGGATGCCTACGACCGCTGCGGCATGGTGATCGGCAACCGCCTGCACGCGCTGCTGGTGGGCGGCAGTCGCGGCTGCCGGATGCTGGCCTGCGTGCAGGGCGACCTGAACGAGAAGCTCCGCGGCCTGTTCGTCGAATTGGGACTGGAGGCGCAGGTGCTGGACATGGACGCCCCCGATACCACGGCGCGCGCACTGGCGCAGGCGCGGCAGGCCCCGCCCTTCGACGGCCGCCCCTTTCGCCGACGCCTGCAGGCTGGGCTGCGCACGATGCTGGAGGAATGAGATGACCCTGTCCCGCCACTTTCCCGCCTACACCGGCTTTGACCCGCAGGTGCCGGTCTTCGCCATCTCCGCCCCCGGCCGCCCCGCCTGCCACCGCTTTTACGACACCTCGCCCATCAGCCCCTCCGGCCGCCTGATCGCCTTCACGGAGTTCGAGGACGACAGCCGCCTGCCCCGGCCCGGCGAAACCGCCTCGGTCGTCGTGCTCGACCTCGAGACGGGGCGCGAAGTTTACCGCAGCCGCACCGCCGCATGGGACACCCAGCTTGGCGCGCAGGCGCAGTGGGGGGCGGACGACGGGGCGCTGTTTTTCAACCGCATGGACCGGGCGTGCTGGCAGCCCCACGGCGTGCGGGTCGATCCCGCCACGGGCGACGAGCGGCGGCTGGACGGGCCGGTCTACGTGGTCTCGCCCGACGGCCGACTGACCCTGTCGCCCTCGCTGACGCGGACCGGGCTGGTGCAACCCGGCTACGGCGTCACGGTGCCGCCGGAGACGGTGACCTCCCCGCGCGGCGCCGAGGCGGAGGACGGGCTGTTCGTTACCGACACCGCCACCGGCGCCTGCCGCCTGCTGGTCAGCTTCGCCGAGATCCACGCGCGGTTCCCCATGGCTTTCGCGGACCTTGACCTGCGCCGGGGCGGCTTTCACGGTTTCCACGCCAAGTGGTCCCCGCGCGGCGACAGGATCATGTTCATCCTGCGCTGGCGCGAACGGGGGATGCGGCCGGGGCAAAGCCGCAACTGGCTGATCACGATGACCGCTGCAGGCAGCGACCTGCGGATCGCCCTGAACGACCGGCGCTGGCGGGGCGGGCACCATCCGAACTGGTGCCCCGACGGCCGGCACATCGTGATGAACCTCGCCTTCCGCAACCCCCGCGTGCCCTTCGGCGAGGCGATGCGTCTGCTGGAACGGGTGGGGCGGCGGCTGAAGTTGCCCTTCGACAGCGGCGCCTGGCGACTGCGGCTGGCGCGTTTCCGCTATGACGGGAGCGATCTGCAGGTCGTCGCGCCGGAGCACGCGGGGTCGGGCCACCCGACATGGCACGCGGGGCTGGACGCGGTGCTGACCGACGCCTACCCGGACGAGCCGGTGTCCGCCGGCGACGGCACCGTGCCGATCCGGCTGATCCCCGCGGGCGGCGGTGCGGCGCGGGAGCTGCTGCGGATGCCCTGCGCCCCGGCCTTCGCGGGCCCCCGGCGCGAATGGCGGGTGGACCCGCACCCGGCCTGGGACCGCGCGGGGCAGCGCATCGTGCTGAATGGCCATGCCAACGGCCACCGGCAGGTGTTCCTCGCGGACCTGTCATCGCTGATGGCGGCAGAGGCGGCGGCATGAGCCGGGCACCCCGCTTCTCGGTGGTGATCCCGGTGTTCGACCGCGCCGCCAGCATCGGCCCCACCCTCGCCTCGGTCCGGGACCAGAGCTTCGCGGACCTCGAATGCATCGTGGTCGACGACGGCTCCTCCGACGGGGCGCAGCTGAGAGCGGCGGTAGAGGCGCTGGACGACCCGCGCTTCCGCTACCTGCGGCGCGAGAACGGCGGCGGCGGCGCGGCGCGCAACAGCGGCACCGGCGCGGCGCGGGGGGACTACATCGCCTTCCTCGATTCCGACGACCTGTTCCTGCCGCGCAAGCTGGAGACCTTCCAGCAGGTGCTGACGGGTGATCCCGGCGTGGTTCACTACTCGCGCATGTTCGTCGAACGCGGCGTCGCGCGGCGCTGGATCCGCCCGGACCGCGCCATTGCCCCGGACGAAACGGTGGCGGAGTACCTTTTCGTCGCCAACCAGTTCATCCAGACCTCCACCATCGTGCTGCCCCGCGCCACTGCGCTGCGGGTGCCCTTCGACGAGAGCCTGCGCAAGGGGCAGGACCTGGACCTATGCGTGCGGCTCGCGCTGGCGGGGATGCGGTTCGAGATGCTGGACCAGCCGCTGGTGATCTGGACCGACGTGTCAGAGGTTGGCCGCACCTCGCGCCATGCCGGTCACGCCGCCCCCGCCCGCTGGCTGCAGCGCATGGCGCCCGACCTGCCGCCGCGCGCGGTGCTGGGATACCGCGCCACGGTGCTGGCCTATTACATCGGCTGGCGCGACCCGCTGCGGGCGCTCCGCGACCTCTGGGCCGGCTACCGTCAGGCGGGGGTTCCGGGACGGGTGGTGGCGCGGCAGGCGCTGCGCAGCTTCCTGCCCCGGGGCCTCTACCGGGTGCTCGTGGCGGGCGTGGTCCGGGTGGCGGGCAAGGGCTGATGGCCGGACTACGCCGGCTGTTGCCGCAGGGCCTCGCGGTCCAGCACGCGCACCCGGCCCTTTTCCAGCGCGATCACCTTCTGGTCGCGCAGGCGGCCCAGCTCGCGGTTCAGGGTCTGCCGCGCGCAGCCCACCAGGTTGGCAAGGTCGGACTGGGTCTTGCGGATCACCGGGTGCACCGAGGAAAGCTGGTACAGGAAGACGCCAAGCCGCTCTTCGACCCCGCTCTGGTAGACGAACTTCGATTCGTTATCGAGCCGCATCCGGTTGTGGAACACCTGCATCAGGGCAAGGCTGAACCCCGGCTCCGACAGGAACTCCACCACCTTCTCGCGCGGGCAGAACAGCAGCTCGCTGTTGCGCAGGGCGATGCAGTTCCCGACGCAGTCGTTGCCGGTGACCGCCTCCAGCTCTCCCAGCGTCTCGCCGGGGCGGGCGATGTGCAGGATCACCGACTGGCCGGTGGCGTTCTCGCAGGTGATCTCCACCGCGCCCGCCGAGATCATGAACATGCCGGGGGACTTGGCGCCCTGTTTCAGGAAGGGGGTCGCGCCCTCGAAACGGTACAGCGCGCTGGCGTCGAGGAACGCCTGCTTCAGGCGCGGGCCGAGATGGCTGAGAAAGACCGACTGGTCCAGGTGTTCGAATGTCTGCAAAGCCAAAGCCCTCCCGCACGCGCGGACCTTACCCGTGAAATGCCGGGGCCCGCCCTATGGCTATCACTAATCAGACCACCCTGCCCCGGGCATTACAACGCAGGAGTTCTGCTTTCAGCGCTCGGATCGCCTTTAAGTCGCGGAAAACTGGGGAGCGGGCCGACCTGTCGTCGCGTCACCATGGGGCCACCGGGGCGTTGCACAGGACCATTCCGCAGGGGCTGGCACGCGAATCGTCCCTGAAAGGTGCATGACATCGCGGAGTCAGTGGTGAGCCGTGCAGGATTCGAACCTGCGACCCACTGATTAAAAGTCAGTTGCTCTACCAACTGAGCTAACGGCCCACTCGAGGCCGCTACCTAGGAAAAGCGCATGACGCGGTCAAGGGATAAAAACCCCCTTGGCCGCGCGGGCTCTGGATTCGGCTTCCTGCGCAGTCTATATGCCGCGCCATGCGTGACCGGGGCTCCGACAACCCACTGGCCTTTCACAAGATGCATGGGCTGGGCAACGACTTCGTGGTGTTCGATCGCCGCGAGGGCGGCGGTGCCGTGACCGAAGCGCTGGCGCGGGCGCTGGGGGACCGGCACCGGGGCGTCGGCTTCGACCAGCTGGCGGTGATCGAAGCGGACGCAGAGGCCGACGCGCGGCTGGTGTTCTTCAACGCGGACGGGTCGCTGTCGGCCGCGTGCGGCAATGCCACCCGCTGCATCGCCCGGCACCTGATGGACGAGACCGGCGCGGCGAGGCTGACCCTGCGGACGGAACGCGGGCTGCTGGCCTGCGAGGACGCGGGCGGCGGGCTGACCCGGGTTAACATGGGCGAACCGCTGACCGGCTGGCGCGAGATCCCGCTGGCGCGCGAGGTGGATACCCTGCACCTGCCGCTGGAGGGGGACCCCGTGGCCACAGGCATGGGCAACCCCCATTGCACCTTCTTCGTCGAGGATGCCGAGGCGGTGGACCTTGCCGGGCAAGGCGCGCGGATGGAACACGACCCGCTGTTTCCAGAGCGGACGAACGTGCAGTTCGCCTCTGTCATCGGGCCGGACCGGCTGCGGATGCGGGTCTGGGAACGCGGCGCGGGCATCACCCTTGCCTCCGGCTCCTCTTCCTGCGCCGTGGCGGTGGCGGCGGCGCGGCGCGGGCTGACCGGGCGGCGGGTGACCATCGTGCTGGACGGCGGCGAGATCGGGATCGACTGGCGCGACGACGGCGTCTGGATGACCGGCCCCACTGCCCATGTCTTCAGCGGCACCCTCACCGCCGCCTTCGCAGGGCAGGCCTGATGGACCGCCGCGCCCCGGTTTTCGCCACCCTCGGCTGCCGTCTGAATGCCTACGAGACCGAGGCGATGAAGGCGCTGGCCGCCGCTCACGGCGTCGAGGACGCGGTGGTGGTCAATACCTGCGCCGTCACCGCCGAGGCGGTGCGTAAGGCCCGGCAGGAGATCCGCCGCCTGCGGCGCGAGAACCCGAACGCGCGGGTCATCGTCACCGGCTGCGCGGCGCAGACCGACCCGGACAGCTTTGCCGCCATGGACGAGGTCGACCACGTCATCGGCAATGCCGAGAAGATGCGGCCCGAGACATGGAAGGGCATGGCCCCCGACCTGATCGGCACCACCGAGCCGGTGCAGGTGGACGACATCATGTCCGTCACCGAAACCGCCGGCCACCTGATCGACGGCTTCGGCACCCGCAGCCGCGCCTACGTGCAGATCCAGAACGGCTGCGACCACCGCTGCACCTTCTGCATCATCCCCTACGGGCGCGGCAATTCCCGCTCGGTGCCCGCCGGCGTGGTGGTGGACCAGATCCGGCGACTGACCGAAAGCGGCTACAACGAGGTGGTGCTGACCGGGGTGGATCTGACCTCCTGGGGCGCCGACCTGCCGGGACAGCCGCGGCTGGGGGACCTGGTGATGCGGGTGCTGAAGCTGGTGCCGGACCTGCCGCGGCTGCGCATCAGCTCGATCGACTCGATCGAGGCGGACGAGAACCTGATGCGCGCGCTGGCCGAGGAAGAGCGGCTGATGCCGCACCTGCACCTGTCGCTACAGGCCGGCGACGACATGATCCTGAAGCGGATGAAGCGGCGGCACCTGCGCGCCGACGCCATCGCCTTCTGCGACGAGGCTCGGCGGCTGCGCCCCGACATCACCTTCGGCGCCGACATCATCGCGGGTTTCCCGACCGAGACCGCGGCGATGTTCGAGAACTCCCTGCGGATGGTGGAGGAATGCGGGCTGACCTGGCTGCATGTCTTCCCCTACTCGCCCCGCCCCGGCACCCCGGCGGCGCGGATGCCGCAGGTGGACGGCGGCGCGATCAAGGACCGGGCGCGGCAGCTGCGCGCGGCGGGCGAGGCGGCCGTCACCCGCCACCTCTCGGCGCAGACCGGACGCGCCCACCGGGTGCTCATGGAAAGTCCGCTGCTGGGCCGTACGCCGCAGTTCACCGAGGTGGCCTTCGCCACCCCCCGCCCCGAGGGGCAGATCGTCGAGGCCTTCGCCAGCGCCCACGACGGCAAACGCCTGACCGCCGCCTGATGCACCCCAACCCCGCCTTCCGCCGCGCCAGCGTCGGGCGCAACATCGCCTTCGCCCGCACCCGCGGCTTCGGCACCCTTGCCGCCGGCGGCACCGGCACGGACGGGCCACTGCTGGCGCATGTGCCCTTCTGGCTGACGGGAGACGGGCTGCGGGCGGAGCTGCACCTCGTGCGCTCCAACTCCCTCGCCACCGCCTGCGAGACGCGGCTGCCCGCCGTGCTGGCGGTGCAGGGGCCGGACGGCTACGTCTCGCCCGACTGGTACGGCGCCCCCGACCAGGTGCCCACCTGGAACTACGTGGCGGTGCACCTGCGCGGCACCCTGGTGCGCCTGCCGGACGACCGGCTGCTGCCGATGCTGGACCGGCTGTCCGAGCATTTCGAGGAACGGCTGGCGCCGAAACCCGTCTGGCAGTCGCAGAAGATGACCCCCGAGGTGCGGGACCGGATGCTGCGCCAGGTGGTGCCCTTCGAGCTGCGCATCCGCAAGATCGAGGGCACCTGGAAGCTGGGGCAGAACAAGCCCGCGCCGCAGCGGCTGGCGGCCTCCGGCGCCATGGCGCAGGGCGGCATCGGCATGGACTTCGAGGCGCTGGCGCAGCTGATGCGCGACGCCGACTGACCTTCCGCGCCCCATGGACAGCCCCTGCCGCCGCGTCCTAGACAGGGCGCACAACAGGGAGATCCGCCGATGATGCAGCTTTACGACAACCCCGCCTCGCCGTTCTGCCGCAAGGTACAGGTGGTGCTGCGCGAGACCGGGCAGGCCGACGATGTCGAGACCGTCTTTGCCGTCGGCCACCCGCTGGCGCCGGAGCAGATGCCCCTGGCGCAGAACCCGCTGGGCAAGATCCCCTGCCTGGTGCGCGACGACGGGCCGGCGATGTACGACAGCCGCGTCATCTGCCGCTACCTCGACGCGCGCGGCAACGGCGGGCTGTACCCCACCGGGCAGCAGCTGTGGGACGTGCTGACGCTGGAGGCGACGGCGGACGGGATCATGGAGGCCGCGGTGCTGATGATCTACGAAAGCCGCGCGCGGCCCGAGGAGATCCGCTATCCCGCCTGGGTCGATGCCCAGTGGGACAAGATCGCCCGCGCGCTGGACGCCATTGGCTCGCGCTGGATGGGGCACCTGAACGGGCCGCTGCACATGGGCCAGGTCGCCGTGGGCTGCGCGCTGGGATACCTCGACCTGCGCCAGCCCGACCGCAACTGGCGCCGCGGGCACGACGGGCTGGCGGCCTGGTACGAAAGCTTCTCGCAGCGCGACAGCATGAAGGCCACCGCCCCCTCCGCCTGACGGCGGGGGCGGCGCCCCTGATCTTCAGCCTCGGCCTCAGCCCTGCAGGGTCACCAGCGCGTGGCGCTTGCGGCCGGCGCTCAGCTTGACCGGCGCGGACAGGGCCGCGGTGTCCAGCATCAGCCCCGGGTCGGTCAGCGGCCGGTCGTCGATCCGCGCGCCGTTGTCGGCGATCAGGCGCTTGGCCTCCTTGCCCGACTTCGCCAGCCCGGTCCGGACGATCAGCTGCACGATGGAAATCCCCTCGCCCACCTCGGCCGCGCTCAGCGACAGGGTGGGCAGGTCATCGCCCACGCCGCCCTTCTCGAAGACCTCGCGCGCGGTGGCCTGCGCCGTCGCCGCCGCCTCTGCCCCGTGGCACAGCGCGGTGACCTCGTCGGCCAGCACGATCTTGGCCTCGTTGATCTCGGACCCGCCCAGCGCGCCCAGCCGCTCGCATTCCTCCACCGGCAGCTCGGTGTAGAGCTTCAGGAACCGCCCCACGTCGGCGTCGGTGGTGTTGCGCCAGAACTGCCAGAACTCGTAGGGGCTCAGCATGTCGGCGTTAAGCCAGATCGCGCCGCCCTGGCTCTTGCCCATCTTGCGCCCGTCGCTGGTGGTCAGCAGCGGCGAGGTCAGCCCGTAGATCTCGTGGTCCAGCACCCGCCGCGTCAGGTCGATGCCGTTGACGATGTTGCCCCACTGGTCCGACCCGCCCATCTGCAGCAGGCAGCCGTAGCGGCGGTTCAGCTCCAGGAAGTCGTAGGCCTGCAGGATCATGTAGTTGAATTCGAGGAACGACAGGCTCTGCTCGCGGTCCAGCCGCGACTTGACGCTCTCGAAGCTGAGCATGCGGTTGACGCTGAAATGCCGGCCGATGTCGCGCAGGAACTCGAGATAGTTCAGCCCGTCCAGCCACTCGGCATTGTTCAGCATCAGCGCGTCGCTGGCGCCATCGCCATAGGTCAGGTACTTGGCGAAGACCTGTTTCATCCCGTCGATGTTGTCGTCGATCTGCGCCGGGGTCAGCAGCGGCCGCTCGTCCGCGCGGAACGACGGATCGCCCACCTTGGTGGTGCCGCCGCCCATCAGCGTGATCGGCTTGTGCCCGGTCTTCTGCAGCCAGCGCAGCATCATGATGTTCAGCAGGTGACCCACGTGCAGCGACTTCGCCGTCGCGTCGTAACCGATGTAGGTCGGCACCACCCCGGCGATCAGCGCGTCGTCCAGCCCCTGCAGGTCGGTGCAGTCGGCCAGGAAGCCGCGGGTCTGCATCGCCCTCAGGAAATCCGATTTCGGGTGGTAGGTCATGCGGTTTCGGTCCATCGTGGAAGGGTGCCGCGCCGATATACCGGCGCGGCGGTCGAAGGGAAAGCCCATGAAACGCAGGGGCAAGATCGATGGACCCGTCTGGGTCCTGGGAACCATGTCGGGCACATCGCTGGACGGCGTCGACGCGGCGATGCTGCTGACGGACGGCGAGCGGATCTGCGGCTTCGGGCGCAGCGGCTACCGGCCCTACAGCCCCGCCGAACGCGAGGTGCTGCGCGCGGCGCTGGGGCGCTGGCCGGGCGAGCCCGGCGTCGATGCTGCCGCCGAGGTGGTCGAGACCGCCCATGCAGAGCTGATGGCCCGCTTCCCCGAGGCCGACCTCATCGCCTTCCACGGCCAGACCCTCGCCCATGCCCCCCGCGGGCGCGGCACCCACCAGGCCGGCAACGGCGCGCTGCTGGCAGCGGCGCTGGAGCGGCCGGTGGTCTGGGATTTCCGCTCCTCCGACGTCGAGCTGGGGGGCGAGGGCGCGCCTCTGGCGCCCTTCTACCACTTCGCCTGCGCCCGCCACGCGAAGGTCGAGGCGCCGCTGGCGGTGCTGAACCTCGGCGGCGTCGGCAACCTCACCTGGATCGATCCGGCGCAGCCCGGCCCGCAAGTGCCGGGCGCTTGCCTCGCCTTCGACACCGGGCCCGCCAACGCGCCGTTGAACGACCTGATGCAGGCGCGGCGCGGCGAGGCGGTGGACGAGGGCGGCGCGCTGGCCGCCTCCGGCACCGTGGACGAGGCGGTGGTGGCGGACTTCCTGCGCGGCGGCTACTTCCTGCGGATGCCGCCGAAGTCGCTGGACCGGAACGATTTTCCCGATCTCACCGCCGCCGTTGCCGGCCTGGACGACGCCGATGCCGCGGCGACGCTGGTGGCCTGCGCCGTGGCCGCCGTGGCGCGGGGGCTGGAACATTGCCCGGCGCCGCCGCAGCGGCTTCTGGTCACCGGCGGCGGCCGCTTCAACGGGGCGATGATGGCCGGGCTGGCGCGGGAATTGCCCTGCCCGGTGGACCCGGTGGAAGAGCTGGGGCTGGACGGCGACATGCTGGAGGCGCAGGCCTTTGCCTACCTCGCGGTGCGGGTGCTGCTGGGGCTGGCGACCTCGGCGCCCGGCACCACCGGCGTGCCGGCCCCGGTGGGCGGCGGCCGCATCAGCCAGCCGGGCGGCGAAAAGCCGCGCCTTTCCATCACCGGCTGACAGCCCATCCCCATGAAAAAAGGGGAGCCGCGAGGGCCCCCCTTCCAGTTCGCCGCGGTGCGCGCCAGGTGGCGGCGCGCGGCGTTTATTTCCGCAGTTCTTCCGACAGTCGGAAAGGCTGTACCTCGCCCGTCAGGCGGGCACGGTAGATCGGCAGGCTTTCTGTCACCCGCATCACGTAGGTCTGGGTTTCCTGGAACGGGATATGCTCGATCCAGTCCACGGCATCCATCTGCGAGGTGCGCGGGTCGCCGTAACGCTCCATCCACGAGCGCGGCCGCCCGGGCCCGGCGTTGTAGCCGGCGGAGACCAGCATGTAGTTCTCGCCGAACTGGTCGTTCAGCACCGCCAGGTAGGCGCTGCCGAGCCGCGCATTGTAGGTGGGATCGTCGGTCAGCTTCGCGGCGGTGTAGCGCAGGCCCAGCTTCTTGGACATGTTGCTGGCGGTCGCCGGCATCAGCTGCATCAGCCCCCGCGCGCCCACCGGGCTGACGGCGTCCTTGTTGAACTCGCTCTCGCGCCGGGCGATGGACAGCGCCAGCGCCTCCTCGACCGGCAGGCGGTCGGGGCCGAGATCGGTCAGCGGGTAGTAGGCCCGCGGCGCCACCACGCCTTGCCGCGCCGCGCTCTTGGCGACCTTCACCGCGACGAAGGGATCGCCCAGCGACACCGCGAAGTCGCACAGCGCCTCCAGCTGGTCCACCGGCAGCGTCTCTGCCATGTGGCTGAGGAAACGCACCGCCTCCCAGGTCTGGCCGGCGTCGAAGAACCGCACCGCGGCCTTTAGCACGTCCGATTCCATGAACGGTGCCTCGCGCCAGTCCTGCGCCACGTGCCGGCCGGTCAGCAGCGGGTCCATCTCGACCCCCGCCTTCTCTGCCGCCAGCTGCCCGTAGAAGCTGGTCTGATGCACGCCGCCCTCGCGGTAGGCCGCCATCGCTTCGTCGGGGCGGCCCAGCGTTTCCAGCGCGCGGCCGGTCCAGTAGTGGCCGCGGCCGAGGCTGATGGGGGTGTAGACCGCCTTGGTGAAGGTCTTGAAGTGGCGCAGCGCCAGTTCCGCGTCCTTCAGGTAGGTCAGCGCGACGTAGCCCGCCAGCCACTCCAGATCCGCATAGTCGTAATCCTCGGTGGTGAAGGCGATGTGGTGGTTCGCGGCCAGGTCGTAGGCGCGTTTGCCCTGCCCGTCGCGCATCGCCTGGCGGGCGAGGATGCCGCGCCACTTGGCCCATTCCATCGGCATCCCCAGCTTCTCGGCGCTGGTGCTTTGCTCGATGATCATGTCGGCGGCATCGTCCCGGCGCTTCTTCTCGATGCGCCAGTACATGCGGTCGTAGGCCAGACCGCCGTCGCCCTGCAGGCTTGCCGGCACCTTGGCGATCAGCGTGTCCACGCCCGGAGCGCTTTCCTGCAGCGCCAGCCGCGCCCGGGCCAGCGCCTTCCAGCCGTCGTCGACCCGCTTCATCATCCGCTCGGCCCCGGTGCGGTCGTCCGCCCAGAGGTACATCTGCAGACGGTCGGTGTGGTGGGGTTTCACGGTGGCGCCGTAGGCGGCGACGATCGCCTCTTCCTCGGACCCGCTCATGTCCACCCCGCGCCAGGCGCGCAGGATCTCGGCCTTCGCCGCCTCGGCCTTGCCGGTGGCCTCGAGCGCCTTCGCAAGGCGCAGCGCGCCAGTCCCGGTGCGGGGCAGCGCGTCGCCGAAGTAGGCCAGCACCGCCTCGGGGGCGGCATCGGCGGGAATCTCGGACTCGCCGCGGCTGCGCAGCAGGTCCAGCCCCGGCCAGTCGGCGTGGCTCTTCAGAAAGCTCCGGTAGGCGGCGAAATCGCCGCGCCCGGCCCGCAGTTCCTGCCACTGCAGGATCACGGATTCGACCGACCCGGTGTCGGTCAGCATCTCTGCCCGGTCCCATTCCCCCTGCTTGGTGGCCTCCAGCGCCGCGCGCAGTTCGTGGCCGTCCATCAGGTCCTTGGGACGCATGGCGGGCGCCGCTGCCAGGGTCTCGACCGCGAGGTCGGTTCCGTTGGCAGGGAAGTCCGCGGCGGTCACGGTGGCCGCCACCAGTTCAACGTTCGTCACGGCATCCCGCTGTACCTCGGAGCCCGGGCGCGGCATCGGCCGCATGTCCGACTGGGCCACCACAGGCCCGCCGCAGAGTATCAGCACGACACCGAGTGCCGCGTTCGTACGCAGTCTCATTCCATCCAACCCTTGACGCTTGATGAGCCGCAAGGTAGCGGGCGCCACAGCCGGCGCGCAACCAAACTTATCCGTCATGAGCGCCGTCTTGCCAAAACCCGCCCGGTCCTGCCCTATAGCACCCGCGTAAATAGGTCGTTAGCGCCGGCTCAAGAAGGAAGCGCATCATGATCAAAGGGTCCCTGCCCGCACTGGTGACGCCGTTCTCGAACGGCAAGGTGGATCTTGATTCGCTCAAACGGCTGGTGGACTGGCATGTCGAGCAGGGCAGCCACGGGCTGGTGCCCGTCGGCACCACCGGCGAGAGCCCGACGCTGAGCCATGACGAGCACGAGACCGTGGTGGAAGAGGTGGTCAAGGCCGCCGCCGGCCGCATTCCCGTGATCGCGGGCGCGGGGTCGAACAACACCGCCGAGACGATCCGCTTCCTGCAGCACGCCAAATCCGTTGGCGCCGATGCCGCGCTGGTGGTCACGCCCTACTACAACAAGCCGACCCAGGCCGGACTGATCCGCCACTTCACCGAGGCGCATGACGCCAGCGACATCCCGATCATCATCTACAACATCCCCGGCCGCTCTGTCGTCGACATGCTGCCCGCCACCATGGGCGAGCTGTCCAAGCTGCCGCGCATCGTCGGGGTCAAGGACGCCACCGGCGATCTGGCCCGGGTCAGCGACCAGCGCATCACCTGCGGCACGGATTTCATCCAGCTGTCGGGCGAGGACGCCACCGCCCACGGGTTCATCGCCCACGGCGGGGTCGGCTGCATCTCCGTCACCGCCAACGTCGCGCCGCGGCTCTGCGCCGACCTGCAGGAGGCCTGCGCCGCCGGCGACTTCGCCACCGCGCTGAAGCTGCAGGACCGGCTGATGCCGCTGCACAAGGCGATCTTCACCGAGCCGGGCGTCAGCGGCGCCAAGTACGGGCTGTCGGTGCTGGGGCTCTGCGACGCCGGGGTCCGGTCCCCGCTGGTGGAGCTGACGGAGCCCACGCAGCGGCTGATGCGCGAGGCGATGACCCACGCGGGGCTGATCAACTAGCGACTGCCGGCCGGTCCCGGGATTGCCCGGGGCCGCGAAACGTGGCTCTATCCCCCGATGACGCAGCTGCTGGCGAACCCCTGGCGCGGGCGTGGTCTGGATCATCCCGCGCTGGCCGCCGTGCCCTTTCCCCGCCATGACGCGGCGCGCACGCTGGCGCTGCTTTCGCGCTGTCCGCGCCATGCCGAGACCCCGCTGACAAGTTCGCCGAAGCTGGCAAAGGCGGCGGGCGTCGAGGCGCTGTACATCAAGGACGAGCGGGCGCGCATGGGGCTGGGCAGCTTCAAGGCGCTGGGGGCGGCCAATGTCATCGCCCATGACGCTGCCGCCGAGCAGGCCGCGGGGCGCACCTACGTCGCCGCCAGCGCCGGCAACCACGGGCTGTCCGTCGCCGCCGGGGCCACGGCCTTCGGGGCCCGCGCCCGCATCTTCCTCGCCGAGACCGTGCCCGAGGGCTTCGCCCGCCGCCTGCGCGCCGAGGGGGCCGAGGTGGTGCGCGCCGGGGCGACCTACGAGGACAGCATGGCCGCCGCCGAGCAGGACGCGCGTGCGGAAGGCCGCGTGCTGCTGTCGGACAGTTCCTGGCCTTGCTACCTCGAGGCGCCGCTGCTGCTGATGGAGGGGTACACCGTGCTGATGGAGGAAGCGGCACGGCAGATCGAAGCGCCGCCCAGCCACGTCTTCCTGCAGGCCGGGGTCGGCGGTCTCGCCGCCGCCGCCGCCGCCCATGCCCGCGCCACCTGGGGCGACGGCCCGGTGATCACGGTGGTGGAACCCGGGGCCGCCCCGGCGCTGGCCGGCTCCATCGCGGCGGGGGCGCCGGTGACCTCGGACGGGCCGGTGTCGATCATGGGGCGGCTGGACTGCAAGACCCCCTCGCTGATCGCGCTGAAGGGGCTGGCGCGGGACGCCGACCATTTCCTGACGATGTCTGAGGACGAGGCGCGGGCGGGCACCGAAGAGGCCGCGCGGCATGGTTTCGCCTCCACCCCCTCCGGCGCCGCGGGCATCGCCGCACTGCTGGCCTGCGGGCCGCACCGGGAGGCGCTGGGACTGACGGAGCGCAGCCGGGTGCTGGCCATCCTGTCGGAAGAGCCGGAGGCGTGATCCCCGCCGCCTTCCCCCGCGCCGAGATGCAGGCGCGCCTGGGGCGGGCGCAGCGGCGGATGGAACGCGCGGGACTGGCGGCGCTGCTGCTGACCACCGACGCCGACATCCGTTATTTCACTGGTTTCCTTACTCGATTCTGGGAAAGCCCCACGCGCCCCTGGTACCTGGTGCTCCCCGCATCCGGCGCGCCCGTGGCGGTGATCCCCGAGATCGGCGCGCACCTGATGCGGCAGAGCTGGGTGCAGGACATCCGCTGCTGGCCCTCGCCGGATTACGGGGACGACGGAATCTCGCTGCTGGCCGAGACCCTGGCGGGGCTGGTCCCGGAGGGAGAGGTCATCGCCACGCCAAGCCACCCCGGCACCCACCTGCGGATGCCGCTGGATCACTGGCAGGCGCTGCAGGGGCTGCTGCCGGGGCGGCGCTTTGCCGGTGACGGCGGACTGACGCGCGATCTGCGGATGGTGAAGTCCGGGGCAGAGATCGAGCGCATCCGCGCCGCCTGCGCCGTGGCCGACCGCGCCTTTGCCCGCGTGCCGGAGATCGCCGGCGCGGGCGTGCCGCTGGCGCAGGTGTTCCGCGATTTCCAGGTGCTCTGCCTGCAGGAGGGGGCGGACTGGGTGCCATACCTCGCCGGCGGTGCTGGGCCGGGGGGATACGGCGACGTGATCTCGCCCGCCACCGCGGCGCCCTTGGCCGCGGGCGACGTGCTGATGCTGGACACCGGCGTGATCCGGGACGGCTACTTCTGCGACTTCGACCGCAACTTCAGCGTCGGCCCGCCCGCGCCAGAGATCGCCGCGGCCCACGCCCGGCTGATCGAGGCCACCGCCGCCGGGCTTGACGCCGCCCGCCCCGGCGCCACCGCCGCCGACCTGTTCCACGCGATGGACCGGGTGCTGACCGGCGGGCGGGGCGGGACCGGGCGGCTGGGGCACGGGCTGGGGATGCAGTTGACCGAGCCGCCCAGCCTGCACCCCGCCGACCACACGGCGCTGGCCGCCGGCATGGTGCTGACGCTGGAGCCCGTGGTGCAGCTGGCGCCGGACCGGATCATGGTGCACGAGGAGAACATCGTGCTGCGCGAGGACGGGGCGGGGTACCTCTCCACCCCCGCAGGCCCGGCGCTGGTGCAGGTATGAGCGCCCTGCCCCACGGCCTTGCGCCGCCGCCGGTGCGGGTGGGGTTGGTGGTGCTGCAGGCCGACGAGACGCTGGAGCAGGACCTGCGCAGGCTGATCGCGCCGGGGCTGGAGTACCTTGTCACCCGCGTTCCCTCCGGCGAGGAGGTCACGCCGGATACCCTCGCGGCGATGGAGGCGCACCTGACCGCCGCCACCGCGCTGCTGCCCCGCGGCGCCCGCTTTGCCGCGCTGGCCTATGCCTGCACCTCCGGCGCCGCACAGATCGGGCCCGCCCGCGTGGCCGAGCTGCTGCAGCGCGCCGCCGAGGCCCCCGCCGTCACCGACCCCGTCACCGCGTTGATCGCCGCCTGCCGTCACCTCGGGCTGCGCCGGCTTGCGCTGCTGTCGCCCTATACCGCCGTGGTCTCGGACCGCCTGCGCCACGTGCTTGACGGGGCGGGCATCGCCACGCCGGTCTTCGGCAGTTTCGAGGTGGCCGAGGAAGCGCGGGTGGTGCGGATCGACGCCCCCTCGATCATCGCCGCGGCCGAGACGCTGGCGGCGCGCGGCGGGATCGACGGGCTGTTCCTGTCCTGCACCAACCTGCGCGCCCTGCCGGTGATCGACTTGCTGGAGGCGCGGCTGGGTCTGCCCGTGCTGTCCAGCAACAGTGTGCTGGCCTGGCACCTGTCGCGGCTTGCCGGCCACGCCCCGGCCCCCGGCGCCCCCGGCAGGCTGCTGCGCGGCGGCGCATAGGCTGGACTTGGCGCCTGCAAGTGCCTATCTCCCCCGGTCATGGCCAAGCCCAAGGAAAACCCCAACTACAAGGTCGTCGCCGAGAACCGGCGCGCGCGCTACGACTATGCGATCGAGGACGACCTGGAATGCGGGATCATCCTGGAAGGGTCCGAGGTGAAGTCGCTGCGCCAGGGCGCGGCCAACGTGGCCGAGAGCTACGCCACCGTGGACGAGGGAGAGCTGTGGCTGGTGAACGCCTACATCGCCCCCTACGCCCAGGCCAAGACCTTCGGGCACGAGGAACGGCGGCGGCGCAAGCTGCTGGTTTCCAAGAAGGAAATGTCCCGGCTGTGGAACGATACCCAGCGCAAGGGGATGACCCTGGTGCCGCTGGTGCTGTACTTCAACCATCGCGGCATTGCCAAGCTGAAGATCGGCATCGCCAAGGGCAAGAAGGTGGCCGACAAGCGCGCCACCGAGGCCAAGCGCGACTGGGACCGCGCCAAGCAGCGGCTGCTGCGCGAGCACGGCTGACCAAGGCCCTTTCCGCGACGGCCGCACGCGCCCTTGCCACTGCCGCCCGGCCTCGCTAGGCAGTCCCCGCGCTCTGAAGGAGACGGCGATGCCGCGCGACGATGCGAAGACCCTGGTGACGACGGACTGGCTGGCCAGCCACCTGTCCGACCCCGACCTGCGGATCATCGACGCCTCGTGGTACCTGCCCGACATGAAGCGCGACGCCCGCGCGGAATACGAGGCCGGGCACATTCCCGGCGCGCGCTTCTTCGACCTCGACGATGTCACCGACGCGCGGTCCTCCCTGCCCCACATGGCCCCGCCGCCGGAGAAATTCGTGAGCCGGATGCGCGCCCTTGGCATCGGCGACGGGCACCAGGTGGTGGCCTACGACGGCGCCGGGCTGTTCTCGGCCGCGCGGGTCTGGTGGCTGTTCCGGCTTATGGGCAAGACCGATGTCGCGGTGCTGGACGGCGGCCTGCCCATGTGGAAGGCCGAGGGCCGTCCGCTGGAGGACACGCCCCCGGTGCTGCGCGACCGGCACATCACCGCCAGCCTGCAGCCCCACCTGGTCCGCGACGTGACCCAGGTGGCCGCCGCCGCCAAGTTGCGCGACCACGAGATCCTGGACGCCCGCGCGCCCGCCCGCTTTCGTGGCGACGAGCCCGAGCCGCGGCCCGGCCTGCGCGCCGGGCACATCCCGGGATCAAGGAACCTGCACTACCGCAGGCTGCTGAACGAAGACGGCACCATGAAGGACCCGGACGCCCTGCGCGCGGTCCTGAAGGACGGCGGGGTCGACCTGGACAAGCCGGTGATCGCCACCTGCGGCTCCGGCGTGACCGCGGCGATCATCGACCTGGCGCTGGAGCGTATCGGCCACGACCGCCACGCGGTCTACGACGGCTCCTGGGCCGAATGGGGCATGTATGGCGACCTGAAGGTCGCGACCGGAGAGAACTGAAAATGCTGACCGACCTGAAACCGCAGCCCGAAGACAAGATCCTGATGCTGATGGAGATGTACAAGGCCGACCCGCGCGAGGCGAAGGTCGACCTGGGCGTCGGCGTCTACAAGAACGCCGAGGGCGTCACCCCCATCATGCGCGCCGTCAAGGCGGCCGAGCAGCGGCTGTGGGACACCGAGACCACCAAGTCCTACACCGGGCTTGCCGGCGATCCCGCCTTCACCAATGCCATGCGCGACCTGGTGCTGGGCGATGCCGTTCCGAACGACCGTGTCGCCGCCGCCGCGACCCCCGGCGGCACCGGCGCGCTGCGCCAGGCCTTCGAGCTGGTGAAGATGTCGGCGCCCGGCGCCACCGTCTACGTTTCCTCGCCCACCTGGCCCAACCACGTGACGATCCTGAAGCACCTCGGCATGAAGATGGTGGAGTACCGCTACTTCGACAACGAGACCCGCGCCGTCGACTTCGAGGGCATGCACGCCGACCTGCAGCAGGTGCAGCCGGGCGACATCGTCCTGATGCACGGCTGCTGCCACAACCCCACCGGCGCCAACCTGACGCTGCCGGAGTGGAAGGCGATGGCCAAGCTGCTGAACGAGAAGCGGGCGATCCCGCTGATCGACATCGCCTACCAGGGCTTTGGCGACGGGCTGGAGGCGGACGCCGCCGGTGCCCGGCACATCGCTGCGAACTGCCCCGAGGTGCTGGTGGCGGCAAGCTGCTCGAAGAACTTCGGCATCTACCGCGAGCGGACCGGCGTGCTGATGGCGATCCAGCCCGATCCCGCCGCGCGCAAGACCGTGCAGGGCACGCTGAACCACCTGAACCGGCAGAACTTCTCCTTCCCGCCGGACCACGGTGCGCGGCTGGTGTCGATCATCCTGAACGACGAGGCTCTGCGCGCCGACTGGGCGGCCGAGCTGGAGGAGATGCGCACCGGCATGCTGGCGCTGCGCGAGCAGCTGGCGGGCGAGCTGCGGCAGCTGTCCGGGTCCGACCGCTTCGGCTTCATCGCCCAGCACCGCGGCATGTTCAGCCGCATCGGCGCCACGCCCGAGCAGGTGCAGGCGATGCGCGAACAGCACGGGATCTACATGGTGGGCGACAGCCGCCTGAACATCGCCGGGCTGAACGCGCAGAGCGTGCCGATCCTCGCCAAGGCGATCGTCGACGCCGGGGTCTGAGGACTCCACCAGTTATCTGAAAGCGCCCCGGTTAAACGCCGGGGCGTTTTCTTATGCGCCCGACCCGAACAGCGGCAAAGCCGCCGGGCCAGCGGCGGCCCGTCTCCGCACGAAAAAGCCCGGGCGCGAACGCCCGGGCAGGTTGGAAGGCTGACAAAGGGAGGAGCGTCAGCCCTTCGAGAACTCGGGGTAGGCCTCCATCCCCAGCTCGGCCATGTCGAGACCGTTGACTTCTGCCTCTTCGCTGACGCGGATGCCGGTGGTGGCCTTCAGGATGAACCAGACCACGGCCGAGGCGACGAAGACGAAGATCCCGATGGCGACGATGCCTACCAGCTGAGTGAAGAAGCTGGCGCTCTCGGTGTAGAACGGCACGGCGAGGGTGCCCCAGATGCCGGCCAGCAGGTGCACCGGGATGGCGCCGACCACGTCGTCGATCTTCATCTTGTCCAGCATCGGCACCGCGAAGACCACGATCACGCCGCCCAGGGCGCCGATCCAGAGCGCGCCGAACAGCGTCGGGTCAAGCGGCCCGGCGGTGATCGACACCAGCCCCGCCAGCGCGCCGTTCAGCACCATGGTCAGGTCCGGCTTCTTGTACATCACCTGGCTGAGGATCAGCGCGGCGATGGCGCCCGCGGCGGCGGCCATGTTGGTGTTGGCGAAGATGATCGAGACGTTGTTGGCGCTGCCCTCGGCGCCCAGCGCCAGCTCGGACCCGCCGTTGAAGCCGAACCACCCCAGCCACAGGATGAACGTGCCCAGCGTCGCCAGTGCGAGGTTCGAACCCGGCATCGGCACGGTGCGCCCCTCGCGGGTGTACTTGCCGATCCGCGGCCCCAGGATCAGCGCGCCCGCCAGCGCGGCCCAGCCGCCCGCGGCATGCACCAGCGTCGAGCCGGCGAAGTCGGAGAAGCCCATGTTGGCCAGCCAGCCGCCGCCCCACTGCCAGGACGCCTCGATCGGGTAGAGGAAGCCCGTGAGCACGACCACGAAGATCAGGAAGGGCCACAGCTTGATCCGCTCTGCCAGGGTGCCCGAGACGATCGAGGCGGTGGTGGCGCAGAACATCAGCTGGAAGAAGAAGTCGGAGGCGACGGAATAGCCGGTGGCCAGATCCGGCGCGCCGTTGACGGCGTAGGGCGAGAACAGGTTGCCGATCACGTTGGGGATCAGCCAGCCGTCGTCGCCGGGGTACATGATGGAATAGCCCACCAGCCAGAACATCACCGAGGCGATGGAGAACAGCGCCACGTTCTTGATCAGCTGCATCGCGACGTTCTTGCCGCGCACCAGCCCGGCCTCGAGCATGGCAAAGCCCGCGGCCATCCAGAACACCAGGAAACCGCCGATCAGGAACAGCAGGGTGTTCAGCACGAAGGAAAGGTCGGGGGCGGCGGCGGTCTCGGCGGCCGGCTCGGCCTCCTGCGCCAGTCCCATCGCCGGCAGTAGCGTCACCGCGGCGGCGAGCGGGAGATATCGGGAAATTGTCATCGTCTGTCGTCCTTCATTGTCCACTGCACCGCGCCTACAGCGCGTCTTCGTTGGTCTCGCCGGTGCGCACCCGCACCGCCGCGTCGAGGTCCAGCACCAGGATCTTGCCATCGCCGATCTTGCCGGTGCGCGCGGCGGTGGAGATCGTCTGCACCACCTGGTCCGCCATGCCCGCGGGCACCGCGATCTCCAGTTTCACCTTGGGCACGAAGTTCACCGCGTACTCGGCGCCGCGGTAGATCTCGGTATGGCCCGACTGAGAGCCGAAGCCCTTGATTTCCGTCACCATCATCCCGCGCACCCCGATGGCGGTCAGCGCCTCGCGCACTTCCTCCAGCTTGAACGGCTTGATGGCTGCTATGATTAGTTTCACGTCTTCGCCCTTCCGGTTTTGCAGGTCGCCCTGCGGCTTCCTCGCGCTCACCAAGCGCGGGGGGCGGCCGGGCGGCAACGTTGCGGGGGGGCGTGGCGGCAGTGGAATCCGGGAAACTTGCACAATTTTTGCACATGCGGGGGCAACTGCCCGGAAATCAGGCAAGGCAAAAAGACGCTGTCGGCGGTCATCGCGTCTCCACAATGGCGCTTGTCGCGGCTATCCTGTGCAAAACAACATGACATCGAGTAGCTGACCCATACATGAGCGGACATGGACGCAAGCGGCCGCCACTGGTGGCCGATCGACGGGCGAAAGCGGCACCTCCCAAGGCCGCGGCCCCGAAAACGCGCGGCAAGGCCGGCGGCCGCAAGCGCGCGGCGCGTCCCCGCAAGCCGCGGGGGCCGATCGGCTGGCTGCTGGCCCCCTTCCGCTGGCTGTTCCGCCTGCTGTTCAAGACGCTCATGGCCGGCGCGGTGACCGTGGGGCTGCTGCTGGGGGTGGCCACCTACTACTTCTACAGCCAGCTGCCGCCGCTGACGGAACTGCTGGACGGCCGTTACCGCGGCTCCGTCACCCTGCTGGACCGCGAGGGCGAGGTTTTCGCCTGGCGGGGCGAGCAGTTCGGCGGCCAGATCGACGCGCAGATCGTGGCGCCGGTGCTGAAGGACGCGGTGATCGCGGCCGAGGACCGGCGATTCTACAAGCACTTCGGTGTCGACCCGCTGGGCATCGCCGGCGCGATCCGCATCAACATGCGCGAGGGGCGCAGCCCGCTGGAAGGCCACGGCGGCAGTACCCTGACGCAGCAGGTGGCCAAGCTGCTGTGCCTCGGCGTGCCCTATGACCCCGAGACCTGGGACAGCGAAAGCGACTACGAGGACGACTGCCGCCGCGGGTCGCTGTGGCGCAAGATCAAGGAAATGCCCTACGCCTTCGCGCTGGAGGCCAAGTATTCCAAGAACGACATCCTGACGATCTACCTCAACCGCGCCTACCTTGGTGCCGGTGCCCACGGGTTCGAGGCGGCGGCGCAGCGCTACTTCGGCAAGTCCGCCGCCGAGGTGAACGCCCCCGAGGCCGCGATGCTTGCCGGCCTGCTGACCGCGCCGTCACGCTATGCCCCCACCGCCAGCCTTTCGCGGGCGCAGGAGCGGGCGGGCATCGTCCTGTCGCTGATGCATGACCAGGGCTACCTGACCGATGCCGAATACGCCCATGCCACCGGCGCTCCCGCGGAGCTTTCCGCGGCGGCCGAGGCGCGGGCCGGCGGTTACTTCGCCGACTGGGTGATGGACAGCGGCCCCGGCTTCCTGACCAACCAGACCACCGAGGACGTGGTGATCCGCTCCACCTTCGACCAGCGCATCCAGACCGCCGCCGAAGAGGGCCTGCAGGCGGTGCTGGACGCCAAGCTGAAGGACGGCTCTGCCGCCCAGGCCGCGGTGGTGGTGATGAGCGCCGACGGCGCCGTGCGCGCCATGGTGGGCGGGCGGCGTTTCAAGGGCATCGCGGGTCAGTTCAACCGCGCGATCATGGCAAAGCGGCAGACCGGCAGCGCCTTCAAGCCCTTCGTCTTCGCCACGGCGCTGGAACTTGGCTACCGGCTGGACGACCTGGTGCTGGACGCCCCGCTGACCATCAACGTGCCCGGCTCCGGCCCCTGGTCGCCGCAGAACTACACCCGCGACTTCAAGGGCGAGGTGACGCTGACCACCGCGCTGGCGGAATCGCTGAACACGCCGACGGTGCGGATTTCCGAGTCCGTGGGCCGCGACAAGGTGCGGCAGGTGGCAGAGGACTTCGGCATCGCCAGCGATCTCGCCGTGGGGCCCGCGCTGGCGCTGGGCACCTCGGAATCGACCTTGCTGGAGATGACGGGCGCTTATGCCGGCATCCTGAACGGCGGCTCCTCCGTCACCCCCTATGGGCTGGTGGAACTGCGGCTGCTGGGCGACGACACCGCGCTGATGGACCAGGTCGGCGGGATGGAAGAGCGGGTGATCTCGGAAGATGCCGCGCGGCAGCTGATCTACATGATGAACCAGGTGGTGGAACGCGGCACCGGCGGGCGCGCGCGCCAGCCAGACGGGCGCCCGGTGGCGGGCAAGACCGGCACCACCTCTGCCGCGCGGGATGCGTGGTTCCTTGGCTTCTCGGCCGACTACGTGGCCGGGGTATGGATGGGCTACGACGACAACACGCCGCTGAAGGGCGTCACCGGCGGCGGCCTGCCTGCGGAGATCTGGAGCGAGGTGATGACCCGGGTGCACAAGGGCCTGCCGGTGCGTCCGCTGCCCATGTCCGGCCCCGAAACCCTGCCGCCGCGCCAGGTGGCAGCTCCCGAGCAGCCGGAGCGCGCGGTGCAGCCGCCGCCTCCGCCGCCGCAGGGACGCGGCGGGGAGCGGATCGAGGAAGCCGCCGACCGGATCATTCTGGATGTGCTGGATCGCCTGCTGGGGGTGCCGCAGCGCTGAGGCCGCGGCACGCCCGGGTCAGGTGATAGGGGATCAGCCGCCGAGGCTGCGGATCAGGGCGTCGATGTCACCGCGGTTGCGGTCGAGCATCGCGCCGATCTCGGCCTGCTCCTGCCGCAGCATGCTGATGCCCTCGATGCGGATGTCGTAGAACTGCGCCGCGCCGGAACGGTCCGACACGAAGAACGACACCTCGAAGGGAGCGCTGCCGCGCAGGTCTACGGTCGAGACCACCTCGGTCCGGCCGGAGCCCGCGGGACGCACGCCGCGCACGTTCACCTGCCCACCCCGGAACTCGCCGAAGCGGCGGCCGTATTTGCCGATCAGGTAGTTCCGCAGCGCGTTGCTGAAGGCCGTGCGCTGTGCCGGAGAGGCCTGCCGCGCCACGGGGCCAAGGATCGAAGCCGCGATCACGCCCTGGTCGGCATAGCGGTTATAGACGCCGCCGAACTGCGAGATGATGGCGCTGCTGGAGCCGCCGGAGTTGATGATCTGGTTGATCTCGCCCACCACCCGTTCCACCAGCGCGCGCGCGGCGGCTTCGGTCAGGGCGAGGGCGGGGGTTGCGACCGCTGCCATTGTCCCCGCTGCGGCGAGGCCAGCGGCAAAAGCGCGTCGGGAGATATGGGTCATGTCAGAAGCCTTCCGTATCCAGCGCGAAGGGGTCGATCTCCTCCGCCTTTTCGACCTGACCTAGCTGGAAGCGGCGGTTTTGCAAATACAGCAGACGCGTTTGTGAATAGCTGTCGGCGCTGTCGTAAAGCACCCCGTCGACGGTATCCCCGTACTTAGCGCGCCCGGTGAGGCCGGAGACCACCTTGGCGGCGGAAACGGCGTAACGCTCGGGCGCCGGGATAAGCGGGGTCAGGGGGTTCAGGAAGAAGTCCACCAGCGTGCCGGCGGTGTCCCGCGCCGTCGAGGGCCCGAGGAACGGCAGTTCCATGTACTCGCCCTCCACCGCGCCCCAGACGTGCAGCGTCTGACCAAAATCCGCCGGCCGCGCGTAGATGCCCATGTCGGCGGCGGGGTCCAGCAGGCCGCCGAAGCCGAACACCGTATTCACCGCGAAACGGAAGCTGTTGTGGATCGCGTCGATCGGTTGCGCCTGCAGCACGTCGTTGACGATGATCCGCGGCATGTCGAGGTTCGAGGCGACGTTGCCCACTACCGTCAGCACCGGGTTGGTGCCCGACTTGCCCTCGCGGTCACCCCCGGTGAGCGGGCGCAGCACCCTGCGGTCGACCTCCTTGTTGAAGGCATGCACCGCGCGGTTCTGCCGCTCGTAGGGATCGTTGATGGAACGGCTCACCTCCGGCGCGGCGCAGGCGGCCAGCAGCAGCACGGGCAGAACAGGAGGAAGCAGACGACGGAGAAGGATCAACATGAGGTTCAGAATCTTGCTGCAGAGGACGACGTAACCACAGATAGTGGAGTTGGAGCCCGCGCCCAGATATTATTCATTTCGCAGGGAAAATCTGTGACCATGCAGATACAGTCCCCGCCGCGGAATGGGGCCATATTGGATTAAGAGGACGCCATGCGGCAAGGAAATTTCGAGGCGGGGTTGAGAGAACTTCGTGCCGCGCGCTCGGAAAGCCGCGGTCTGCTGGTCTTCGTCGGGCTGTTCAGCATCTTCGTGAACCTGCTGATGCTGACCGGCCCGTTGTTCATGCTGCAGGTCTATGACCGGGTGCTGGGCAGCCGGTCCGAGGAAACGCTGCTGGCGCTGTTCATCCTGATGGGGTTCCTGTTCGCGCTGATGGGGATCCTCGATTTCGTGCGCGGCCGGGTGCTGGCGCGGATCGGCGCGCGGTTCCAGGCCAGGCTGGACGGCCGGGTGTTCGCCGCGGCGCTGAAGAAGGCCTCGCTGGCCACCGGCCCGGTGCCCCCCGGCAACGCGCTGCGCGACCTCGAGGCGGTGCAGCGGCTGCTGGCCTCCCCGGTTTTCGCGGCGCTGTTCGATATTCCATGGACCCCGGTGTTCCTGTTCGGCATCACCCTGTTCCACCCCTGGCTGGGGATGCTGGCAGTGGGCGGGGGCGCGGTGCTGATCGTCATTACCGCGCTGAACCAGATGCGCACCTCCGGCCCGGTGATGGAGGCCAACGTCGCCTCGGCGCAGGCCGAGCGCATGTCGGAACAGCTGCGCGGCGAGGCAGAGCTGGTGCGCGCCCTCGGGATGCGCGGCACCGCCTTTGCGCGCTGGAACTCGGCGCGGCTGCGGTCGCTGGGGCAAGGCGTGCTCAGCAGTGACCGGTCCGGCCTGTTTTCCGTGACGTCCAAGACCTTCCGGCTGTTCCTGCAGTCGGCGATGCTGGGGCTGGGCGCCTACCTGGTGCTGACCGCCGACGTCACCCCCGGCGCGATGATCGCCTCGTCGATCCTGCTGGGCCGGGCGCTGGCGCCGCTGGACCTGGCGATCGGCCAGTGGCAGGTAATCCAGCGGGCCAACCGCGGCTGGCGCATGCTGGCCGAACTGCTGAGCGAGATCCCCGAGGAACGCCCCCGCACCCCGTTGCCGGCACCGCGCGCGCAGCTGCTGGCCGAGCAGATCACCGTTATCCCGCCGGGAGAGCAGCTGGCCAGCCTGCGGCTTGTCAGCTTCAAGCTGGAACCCGGGGAGGCCATGGGCGTGATCGGGCCCAGCGGCTCCGGCAAATCGACGCTGGCGCGGGCGATCACCGGGGTCTGGCGGCCGGCGGGGGGCAAGATCCGGCTCGACGGGGCCTCGCTGGACAACTACGAGCCGGACACCCTGGGCCAGTACATCGGCTACCTGCCCCAGCGCGTGCAGCTGTTCGACGGCACCATCGCGGAAAACATCGCCCGCCTCAGCCTGCAGCCCGACGCCGCCAAGGTTGTCGAGGCAGCCAAGAAGGCCGCGGCTCATGACATGATCCTGAAGCTGCCCGACGGCTACGACACCCGGGTGACCAGCGGCGGCGGCCGCCTGTCTGGCGGGCAGATGCAGCGCATCGGGCTGGCCCGGGCGATGTACGGCGACCCTGTGATCCTGGTGCTGGACGAGCCGAACTCCAACCTCGACAACGAGGGGTCGACCGCCCTGAACCTCGCGATCCGCCAGATGAAGGAGCAGGGGCTGGGCGTTATCATCATGGCCCACCGCCCCGCCGCGATCGAGCAGTGCGACACCCTGCTGGTGCTGGAAAACGGCGCCCGCCGCGCCTTCGGCCCCCGCGACGTGGTGCTCAAGGAAGTGCTGCAGAACTACCGCGCGGTGCAGGCCGCCACGGGCCCCGGAGGCGCGATATGAACGACGCTGCATTGTCCCCCGGCCGCTACCTTGTGATCGGCCTGCTGACGCTGGTGCTGCTGGTGGGCGGCTTCGGCGGCTGGGCGGTCTTTGCCGAGATTTCCGGCGCCATCGTCGCATCCGGGCAGGTGGAGGTGGACCAGAACCGGCAGGTGGTGCAGCACCCCGACGGCGGCGTCATCGCCGAGATCGCGGTGCAGGAGGGCGACCTTGTCGAGGCTGGCACGATCCTCGTGCGGCTCGATTCCACCCTGCTGCGGTCCGAACTGGCGATCGTCGAGAACCAGCTGTTCGAGCTGATGGCCCGCCGTGGACGGCTGGAGGCAGAGCGCGACCAGATCGACGACATCACCTTCGAGGAAGAGTTGCTGCAGATCGCCGGCCAGCGGCCCGAGATCGCCGAACTGGTCGAAGGACAGGCCCGGCTGATGGAGGCCCGGCGCGATTCCATGGACCGCGAGGCAGAGCAGCTGCGCAAGCGGCGCCAGCAGATCGAGACGCAGGTGTTCGGGATCGAGGCGCAGCAGGCCTCGCTGAACGAGCAGCTGAAGCTGATCCGCGAGGAACTGCGCGACCAGAAGACGCTGCTGGACCGCGGCCTTGCGCAGGCCAGCCGTGTCCTGTCGCTGCAGCGCGAGGAGGCGCGGATGGCCGGCACCATGGGCGAGCTGACCGCCCAGAAGGGGCAGGCAGAGGAACGCGCCACCGAGATCGACATCGAGATCCTGAAGCTGACCACCACCCGCCGCGAAGAGGCCATCACCTCGCTGCGCGACCTGCTGTACCGGGAACTGGAGCTGGCCGAACAGCGCCGCTCGCTGCGCGAACGGCTGTCGCGGCTGGACATCCGCGCGCCGTCTTCGGGCATCGTCTACGGCAAGACCGTCTTTGCCCCCCGCTCCGTGGTGCGGGCGGCAGAGCCGCTGATGTACCTGATCCCGCAGGACCGCCCGCTGGTCATCGCCGTGCGGATCGAGCCGACGGACATCGACGAGGTGTTCCTCGGGCAAAGCGTCGTCCTGCAGGTCGCCGCCTTCGACAGCCGCACCACGCCCGAACTGTTCGGCCGGGTGGTGCAGCTGTCCGCCGACGCCTTCGTGGACGAGGCCAGCGGGCGCACCTACTACCGGGCCGAGATCGTGCTGCCGGAGGAAGAGATCGCCAAGCTGCCCGAGGGGCTGGCGCTGATCCCCGGGATGCCGGTGCAAAGCTTCGTGCGCACCGCCGACCGCACGCCGCTGGCCTACCTGATGCAGCCGCTGACCGACTACTTCACCCGCGCCTTCCGCGAAAGCTGACCGCGCCGCGCCCTTCCCGCCGCGCGGCCGCTTCGCTAGTCTCCGCGCGACTCATCCCGAAAGGCCGCACCATGACCGGAACGATCGACTCCCGCCTCGCAGAGCTTGGCATCACCCTGCCCGACGCCCCCGCGCCCGCCGCCAACTACGTGCCCTTCGTGGTGCAGGGCAGCACGCTTTACGTCTCCGGCCAGATCTCGCGCGATGAAAGCGGCGGGAACATCACCGGCAAGCTGGGCGACGGCATGGATGTCGAGGCGGGCGCGAGGGCCGCCCGCGCCTGCGCGCTGGCGCTGCTGGCACAGGTCCGCGCGGCCTGCGGCGGCGACCTCGACCGGCTGGAGCGGGTGGTCAAGCTGACCGGCTTCGTCAACTCCGCCCCCGATTTCATCGAGCAGCCGGCGGTGATCAACGGCGCCTCGGACCTGCTGGTCGAGGTTCTGGGCGACGCCGGCCGGCACGCGCGCTCTGCGGTCAGCGCAGCCTCGCTGCCGCGCGGCGTGGCGGTGGAGATCGAGGGGATCTTCCAGATCCGATGACCCCCCTGCCCGCCGCCTTCCTCGGCGCCCCCCTCGCCCACCGCGGCCTGCACGACCCCGCGCGCGGCATCCCCGAAAATTCCCGCGCCGCCTTCGAGGCGGCGATCGCGGCGGGCTATGGCATCGAGCTGGACGTGCAGCTGTCGGCGGACGGCCGGGCCATCGTGTTCCACGACTACGACCTGAAGCGGCTGACCGGCACCCCCGGCCCGCTGCGCCAGCGCACCGCCGCAGACCTTGCCGGCCTGCACCTGCGCCTGAACGGTGAGCCGCTGCCGGACCTGCCCGAGGTGCTGTCGCTGGTGACGGGCCGCGCGGCGCTGCTGGTGGAGATCAAGGACCAGGACGGCGCCATGGGTCCCCGCGTGGGGGCGCTGGAGCAGGCGGTCGCCGAGGCGGTGCAGGGTTACGACGGGCCTTTGGCGGTGATGTCCTTCAACCCCTACTCCGTCATCGCCTTCGGCAAGGCCGCGCCGGGGGTGCCGCGCGGGCTGACCAGCTGTTCCTTCCGCCGCCGCGACTGGCCGCTGCTGCCCGGCAAGGCGATGGCCCACCTGCGCGACATGCCGATGTACGAGGAGGCCGGCGCCGGTTTCCTCAGCCACCGCGCCGCCGACCTGGCGCGGCCGCGGGTGGCGGAGCTGAAGGCGGCGGGCGCGGCGGTGCTGTGCTGGACCGTCCGCAGCCCCGAGGAAGAGCGCGCGGCGCGGCAGGTCGCCGACAACATCACCTTCGAGGGCTACCCGGCGCCGCTGCCTTGACGCGGCAGCCCCCCGCCCCAAGATAAGGCCCCGGCCGCGGACAGGAGCGCATGCGCGAGACCCGCATTGAAATCGACGTTCACGCCGGCATGGCGGAGATCGCCGCGGCGGACTGGGACGCCTGCGCCTGTCCCGAGACCGCCGAGGGCGGCCGCCCCCGCGATCCCTTCACCACCCACCGGTTCCTGCTGGCGCTGGAACGGTCCGGCTCTGTCGGGCCGGGCACCGGCTGGCAGCCCCGGCACCTGACCGCGCGGATGGATGGGCAGATCATCGCCGCCGCGCCGCTTTACGCCAAGGGGCACAGCCAGGGCGAGTACATCTTCGACCATGCCTGGGGCCACGCCTACGAACGCGCCGGGGGGCGCTACTATCCCAAGCTGCAGGTCGCCGTGCCCTTCACCCCCGCCAGCGGCCGCCGCCTTCTGACCCGCCCGGGGCTGGAGGAGATGGGGCAGGCCGCGCTGGTGCAGGGCGCGGTGCAGCTGGCGTCGGAGAACGAGCTGTCCTCGCTGCACATCACCTTCTGCACCGGCGAGGAAGCCGAGGCGGGCGCGCGCATGGGGCTGATGCACCGGGTCTCGGACCAGTTCCACTGGCTGAACCGCGGTTACGCCGATTTTGACGCCTTCCTTGCCGACCTGTCCTCGCGCAAGCGCAAGAACATCCGCAAGGAGCGCGCCGAGGCGCAGGCGTTCGGCGGGCGCATCCTTTGTCTGACCGGCGACGAGATCGAGCCGGAGCACTGGGACGCCTTCTGGCGCTTCTACCAGGACACCGGCGGGCGCAAGTGGGGCACCCCCTACCTGACTCGGCAGTTCTTCGACGAGGCGCAGGAGACGCTGCGCGACGATATCCTGCTGGTGCTGGCGGAACGCGAGGGGCGCTACGCCGCCGGTGCGCTGAACTTCATCGGCCGCGACACGCTGTACGGGCGCTACTGGGGCTGCACCGAACACCATGCCTGCCTGCACTTCGAGCTGTGCTATTACCAGGCCATCGACTACGCCATCGCCCATGGCCTTGCCCGGGTCGAGGCCGGGGCGCAGGGCGAACACAAGCTGGCGCGCGGCTACCTGCCCGCGCCCTGCCATTCGCTGCACTGGATCGCCGACCCCGGTTTCCGGCGCGCGGTGGAGGAATTCCTGCGGGCCGAGCGCGAGGCGGTCGATCACGAGATCGAGGTGCTGACAAGCTACGGCCCGTTCCGCAAAATACAGGGGGAGGAACCGGAATGACCTTGCTGACCGACACCGAGCGCGAGCGGGCGCTGGGCCCGCTGCTGCAAGCAGGCTGGGAGATGGACGCAGAGCGCGACGCCATCACCAAGAGCTTCGAGTTCGCGGATTTCACCGATGCCATCGGCTGGATGGTGCGGGTCGCGGTCTGGGCCGAGAAGATGGAGCATCACCCGGAGTGGTTCAACGTCTACAGGACCGTCGCGGTGACCCTGTCCACCCACGACGCCGGCGGCCTGACCGAGCGTGACGTGGAGCTGGCGGAGAAGATGGATGCCCTCGCGGGCGGCGGGGCGGCATGAACGAGAGGCTGTCGGACTGCCCCGACTGGGGCTACCTGCTGCAGGAGTTCGACACCACCTACCGATACGGCTCTGCCGGCGGCAGCAAGGCGATCCGCGGCCACCGCAAGCGGGTCCGCGACTGCCTGTCCCAGGTGATCGACGCCAACCCCGAGATCCTGCCGCGCCAGCCGGAGCATCGCCCGGTGGTGGCCCACCTCGGCCGCGCGCTGGACCTTGGCACGCGCGGAGTGCTGGGCGGCATGGCCTCGGCCTTGGGGCGGGTGCAGGACCGGCTGGTGTGGGAGTTCGGATATGCCAAGGTGCCGCGCGCGCTGGAGCGGCGCTATGCCTATTGCGAGGTGCTGGGCCCCAGCGGGCCGGTGCAGGCGGAACGGCTGATCCTTGGCTTCGTGCTGTTCGCCCCGCGCACCACCTACCCGCAGCACAGCCACCGCGACATCGAGGAAAGCTACGTCTCCGTCGCCGGCGCCTGGTCCGAGAACGACGCGGCGGTTTATGCCCCAGGATCGCTGATCCTGAACCGCCCCGAGCAGCGCCACCGCATCACCACCGGCGAGTACGAGCCCTGCCTGCTGGCCTATGCCTGGCTGGGCCCGACAGAGCGGCTGGCGAACCCCGAGATGCGGTTCAGCGGTCGCCAGAAGGCGTGATGCGCCGGGCCATGTCGGCCACCAGGGCGTTCAGCGGCTGGTCGATGTCCACCGCAACGCCGGTCTCGTCCGGCTCCAGCGGTTCGAGCGTGGCGAACTGGCTGTCGAGCAGCGCCACCGGCATGAAGTGCCCGGTGCGCGCCGACATCCGCGACTCGATCACCGCGCGGCTGCCGGCGAGGTGCAGGAAACCCACGGGTTCGGCGGCGGCGGTGCGGATGATGTTGCGGTAGATCCGCCGCAGCGCCGAGCAGCCGATCAGCACGCGCCCCTCGTGGTCTTTCAGGCGCTCGCCCACCAGCTGCAGCCAGGGCGCGCGGTCGGCATCGGTCAGGGGCTGGCCGGCGGACATCTTGGCGATGTTCTGCGGCGGGTGCAGGTCGTCGCCGTCAAGGTACGCAGCGCCCACAGCCTCGCCCAGGGCCGCGCCCACCGTGGACTTGCCGCATCCGGCCACGCCCATCACGACGAAGCAGCGCAGGCGGGAAAGGTCGGTGGGGGACATGGAGGCTCCTGCAAAGGTGGCGGCAAGGTAGCAGCGGGGGACGGGGGCGCAAGAGCTTCAGGCGTCCACCACCCGCAAGGTCAGGTTCAGCCGCCCGGGCGCGTCCAGCAGGGTCGAGGTGCCGGGCCGGATCCGGTCGATCCCGTGGAAGGTCAGCCGCGCCGCGCCGCCCATCACCACCACGTCGCCGGAGGACAGCCAGACACTTTCCGTCTTGCCGCCGCGTGTGGTGTTGCCGATGCGGAACAGCCCGTCATCGCCCAGCGAGATCGACACCACGGGGTAGGAGAAATCCGCCTCGTCCCGGTCCTGGTGCAACCCCATCCGCGCGCCCTCGCGGTAGAAGTTGACGAGGCAGCAGTCCGGCTGCCGCGCCAGCCCCGTCACCTGCCGCCACACCGCCAGCACGCTGTCCGGGATTGGCGGCCACGGCACGCCCGAGGGATGTTCGGCCACGTAGCGGTAGCCGCGCCGGTCGGCGTACCAGCCGTAGCGGCCAGCCGAGGTCATCTGCACCGACATCGGCTTGCCATAGGGGGTCATGGGTGAAAAGAGTGGCGCGGCTGCAACCACGGCGCGCACATCCGCGGCCATGGCGGATTGCGCCGAAGGGTCCAGCAGCCCCTTGTAAAACTCGAAGTCGCGCAGCCGCAGCGGCTGATCTGTCACCGCCTTACCCCATCGTTCGAAAGCGTTATTTTCCTCGGGCCGAGTCGCTTGCAGCACTATCGGCCGGTCCCTATATAGCCCGGGAAGCCGCGCGGGGCAGGCCACGCTTCGCGCAGATTCAGGGATAGGGGCACGGCGCCTCAAAGGGCCGAGCCCCGCAACATCGCCGAAAGAGAGGAAATTGAGCATGGCCAAAGTAATCGGCATCGACCTCGGGACCACCAACAGCTGCGTCGCCATCATGGACGGCAGCCAGCCCCGGGTCATCGAAAACTCCGAAGGCGCGCGCACCACGCCGTCGATCGTCGGCTTTTCCGACGACGAGCGCCTTGTCGGTCAGCCCGCCAAGCGGCAGGCTGTCACCAACCCCACCAACACCGTCTTTGCCGTCAAGCGCCTGATCGGCCGCCGGCTGGGCGACGCCGAGGTCGAGAAGGACAAGAACCTTGTTCCCTACTCGATCGTCGACGGCGGCAACGGCGACGCCTGGGTCGAGGTGCGGGGCGAGACCTACTCGCCCAGCCAGATCTCTGCGTTCATCCTTCAGAAGATGAAGGAAACCGCCGAAAGCTACCTGGGCGAGAAGGTCGAGCAGGCGGTCATCACCGTCCCCGCCTACTTCAACGACGCCCAGCGGCAGGCCACCAAGGACGCCGGCAAGATCGCCGGTCTCGAGGTGCTGCGCATCATCAACGAACCCACCGCGGCCGCGCTGGCCTACGGGCTGGACAAGAAGGAAAGCCGGACCATCGCGGTCTACGACCTTGGCGGCGGCACCTTCGACATCACCATCCTGGAGATCGACGACGGCCTGTTCGAGGTGAAGTCCACCAACGGGGATACCTTCCTTGGCGGTGAAGACTTCGACATGCGGATCGTCAACTACCTGGCCGACGAGTTCAAGAAAGAGAACGGCGTCGACCTGACCAAGGACAAGATGGCGCTGCAGCGCCTGAAGGAAGCGGCCGAGAAGGCGAAGATCGAGCTGTCCAGCTCGTCTCAGACCGAGATCAACCAGCCCTTCATCTCGATGGGCAAGGACGGCACGCCGCTGCACATGGTCATGAAGCTGACCCGCGCCAAGCTGGAAAGCCTGGTGGGCGATCTCATCAAGAAGTCGATGAAGCCCTGCAAGGACGCGCTGAAGGACGCCGGCCTGTCCACCTCCGACATCGACGAGGTGGTGCTGGTGGGCGGCATGACGCGGATGCCCAAGGTGGTCGAGGAAGTGACCAAGTTCTTCGGCAAGGAGCCGCACAAGGGCGTCAACCCCGACGAGGTCGTGGCGCTTGGCGCGGCGATCCAGGCGGGCGTGCTGCAGGGTGACGTGAAGGACGTCGTGCTGCTGGACGTGACCCCGCTGAGCCTGGGCATCGAGACCCTGGGCGGCGTGTTCACCCGGCTGATCGACCGCAACACCACGATCCCCACCAAGAAGAGCCAGATCTTCTCCACGGCCGAGGACAACCAGAACGCGGTGACGATCCGGGTCTTCCAGGGCGAGCGCGAGATGGCGTCGGACAACAAGATGCTCGGCCAGTTCAACCTGGAGAACATCCCCCCGGCGCCGCGCGGCCTGCCGCAGATCGAGGTGACCTTCGACATCGACGCCAACGGCATCGTGCACGTGGGCGCCAAGGACAAGGGCACCGGCAAGGAGCAGAAGATCACGATCCAGGCGTCGGGCGGTCTGTCCGACGACGAGATCGAGGCGATGGTGAAGGACGCCGAGTCCAACGCCGAGTCGGACAAGCAGCGGCGCGAGCTGGTGGAAGCGAAGAACCAGGCGGAGAGCCTCATCCACTCGACCGAGAAGTCGATGGAAGAGCACTCCGACAAGGTCGATCCGACCACCATCGAGGCCATCGAGCTGGCAATCGCCAACCTCAACGAGCAGCTGGAGACCGAGGACGCCGGCAAGATCAAGTCCGGCATCCAGAACGTCACCGAGGCGGCGATGAAGCTGGGCGAGGCGATCTACAAGTCCGAGCAGGAGAAATCCTCGGGCGAGACCTCCGGTGACGACGAGGGCGAGGCCCCGCGCAGCGTCGACGACGATATCGTCGATGCCGACTTCGAGGATCTCGACGACAACAAGCGCGCCTCCTAAGCGCTGCTGAATGCGCAGGGACCGGCCTCGACACAGACCGGGGCCGGTCCTTGCGTTCAGGAGAGAGTGACGAATGGCAAAGCGCGATTTCTACGAAATCCTGGGGGTGTCCCGCGGCGCCTCTGCCGAAGAACTGAAGAAGGCCTACCGAAAGAAGGCCAAGGAACTGCACCCCGACCGCAATTCCGACAATCCCAACGCCGAGAGCCAGTTCAAGGAAGTGAACGAGGCCTATGACGCGCTGAAGGACCCGCAACGCAAGGCTGCCTACGACCGCTTCGGCCACGCCGCCTTCGACGGCGGAATGGGCGCTGCCGGCGGCGGCGGTCATCCGCGCGGCGCCCAGCAGGGCGACTTCGCCAGCGCCTTCTCGGACGTCTTCGACGACCTCTTCGGCGACTTTATGGGCGGGCGCGGCGGTGGCGGCGGCGGCCGGCAGCGGGCGACCCGCGGCTCGGACCTGCGCTACAACCTGCGCGTGACGCTGGAAGAGGCCTACGCGGGCCTGCAGAAGTCGATCAAGGTGCCCACCTCGGTGGCCTGCTCCACCTGTTCGGGCACCGGCGCCGAGGGCGGCGCGGAACCGGTGATGTGCCCCACCTGCTCCGGCATGGGGAAGGTGCGCGCGCAGCAGGGTTTCTTCACCGTGGAACGGACCTGCCCCACCTGTTCGGGCATGGGCCAGATCATCAAGAACCCCTGCAACACCTGCGGCGGCGCCGGGCGGGTCGAGAAGGACCGCTCGCTTTCGGTGAACATCCCCGCCGGGGTCGAGACCGGCACCCGCATCCGGCTGGCCGGCGAGGGCGAGGCGGGGCTGCGCGGCGGGCCCGCGGGCGATCTCTACATCTTCATCGACGTGGAGGAGCACGCCCTGTTCCAGCGCGACGGGCAGAGCCTGTTCTGCCTGGTCCCGGTCTCCATGGCCGCGGCGGCGCTGGGGGGCGACATCGAGGTGCCGACCATCGACGGCGGCCGCAGCCGGGTGAAGATCCCGGCAGGCAGCCAGTCCGGCCGGCAGATGCGCCTGCGTTCCAAAGGGATGCCGGGCCTGCGCGGCGGTGCGCCCGGCGACATGTTCATCGAGCTGGCGGTGGAGACTCCGGTCAACCTGACCACCCGCCAGAAGGAACTGCTGCGCGAGTTCGAGAAGCTGGGCGAGGACAACAATCCCGAAAGCTCCAGCTTCTTCTCGAAGGTGCGCAGTTTCTGGGACGGCATGAAGGGCTGAGGCTCGCGAACGGCCCGCCCGCCTTCGTGCGCGGCGGGCCCTTCTTCGCGCGCTCTTCGCCGGAACCGGGCGTGGCCGGGAGGGGTTGACCCGGGACAGGGCCGCGCGCCCGCAGGGCGAGGGCAGGCATGTTCGACTGGATCACGAGTTTTATCAATTCCATGGGGCCGCTGGGCATCGCTCTGATGATGTTCCTCGAGAACGTCTTCCCCCCGATTCCTTCCGAGTTGATCATGCCGCTGGCCGGCTTCAACGCCGCGCGCGGGGACATGTCCCTGTGGGTGGTGATCCTCGCGGGCACCGCGGGATCGCTGGCGGGCGCATACCTGTGGTACTGGATCGGCAAGCGTATCGGCCACGACCGGCTGTGCGAGTTGTCGCGCAAGCACGGCCGCTGGCTGTCGGTCTCGCCGCAGGAATTCGACCGCGCCACTGCCTGGTTCGACCGGCACGGCGGCGTCGCGGTGCTGATCGGCCGCCTGATCCCGACGATCCGCACCCTGATCTCGGTGCCCGCCGGGGTGCAGCGGATGCCGCTG
Source organism: Rhodobacter sp. (assembly GCA_048262455.1). Classification (GTDB taxonomy): domain Bacteria; phylum Pseudomonadota; class Alphaproteobacteria; order Rhodobacterales; family Rhodobacteraceae; genus Psychromarinibacter. Next base: position 35,209 of record JBLXFD010000005.1, on the reverse strand, counting down.
GCGGTCTTTTTGTCCTACAGCGCCGCGGGCACTGCTGTGTGGACGGCCGTGCTGACGCTGCTGGGGTATTGGCTGGAGGGCAGCTATGACCAGGTCAGCACCTGGCTGAACCCGGTGTCGACGGGCGTGGTTGTGGTGCTGGTGGCGGTTTACCTGTACCGCGTCGCGACCTACCGGCGGCGCGTGCCGGAGAAGGAGTGACGGCCCTGCGGGCCGTGCCTTCGGCGAGGATATTTCGAAACCAGAGATTGGCAGGGAGTCCCCCTGTCCCGGCGGTGGTAACGGGCGGTTAACCCAACGGGGGTTAGGCTGCGGCATGACCCATGCGCTTGAAGAGGCCCCGCTGCCGCTGTTCGCAACCGAGCCTGCCCCGGCGCGGGTGCCGTCGTACCTGCGGGATCATCGCAAACGCCTCCGCGAAAGGTTCATGGCCGGCGGCGCGGCGGCGATGCCGGATTACGAGCTGCTGGAGCTGGTTCTGTTCCGCGCCATCCCCCGGCGCGACGTGAAGCCGCTGGCGCGGGCGCTGCTGGAGGTGTTCGGCGACTTCAACCGCGTGCTTTCCGCTGATCCGGCGCGGCTGCGGGCGGTGCCGGGTGCGGGGGATGCCGTGGTGCTGGAGCTGAAGCTGGTGGAAGCCGCCGCGCACCGGCTGGCGCGGGCGCGGGTGATGCAGCGGCCGGTGCTGTCGGGGTGGGACGCGCTGCTGGACTATTGCCGCACCGCCATGGCCCACCGGGAGACGGAGCAATTCCGCGTGCTCTACCTCGACCGCAAGAATGTGCTGATCGCCGACGAGGCGCAGGGACAGGGGACGGTGGACCACGTGCCGGTCTATCCGCGCGAGGTGGTGAAGCGGGCGCTGGCGCTGAACGCCTCGGCGCTGATCCTGGTGCACAACCATCCTTCGGGCGACCCCGCCCCGTCCGAGGCCGACATCGTCGTGACCCGGCAGGTGGCGGCGGCGGCCGGCGTGCTGGGCCTGACGCTGCACGACCACCTGATCATCGGCAAGACCGGCGAGCGGAGCCTGCGCGGCGATGGCTATCTTTGAGCGGCCCAGGCCTCCACCCGCCGGTTGATGTGCCGGCCCCAGTCGGAATCGTCGCAGGCCATGGGCATCGCCTCGCCGAAGGCCTCGGTGGTGATCAGCAGGCGGGCGCGGTCGGCGGTGGGCGCGGCCCGAAGCACCGCATCGCGCACCGCGTCGGCGCGGCGCAGCGCAAGCCTCTTGTTGCCCGCGGCCGGCCCGTTGCTGTCCGAGAAGCCGACGAAGCGAAGGGGGCGGTCGTCGTAGGCGCCCGTCTCGATCTGCTGCGCCAGAACCTCGACGTTGGACCGGCTTTGGGCGTCGAGTTGCGTCCCGCCCGGCTCGAACCGGAAGCTGAGGGTCAGGCGCTCGGTGCCTTCCATGGTCGACACGAGCCGCTGCAATTCCTCCAGAGGAACCTCGTCGCCCGCACCGGCGATGGCGCTTGCCAGACGCAGCCCCTGCTCTGCCACCGGGACCTTCAGCAGCCGCAGGTCGACGAAGCCCGCGCGGCCCACCACGGACTGGGCGGCGGGCGAGCGGGCGAACTTCAGGAACTCGCGCCCCAGCAGCGGCAGCCGGGTGGCGGGGGTGTAAACGAAGAGCGGCAGGGGCAGCGGGTAGTCCTCGGTCTTGATCGAAAGGTCGTCCAGCGGCGCCAGCATGCCGCAGCCGCCGAAGATCTGCAGCGGGCGGGTGTTGCCGGTGGCGGAATAGGGCACGATGCCGATCGCCAGCGGGTCGGCGGCCACCGCGTCGGCCAAAGTATCGTTGCTGTCGTGGCGGGTAACGTTGCCATCCAGCACAAGGCCCCGCGGCGACAGCACGCGGGTGACGAAGGCCTGCGCCAGCCCCGACTGGCGGCCGCGCAGGTGCAGGTGGATCGGCGCGGCCTCGCCCCCCAGCGTGGACCAGTCGGTGATCTCGCCGGCGAAGATCCGCGCCACCTGGTCCAGCGTCAGCCCCTTCACCGGGTGCGCGCGGGCCACCACCACCGCCATGGCGTCCAGCGCCAGGATCAGGCTGCGGCGCGGGTCATCGAGGTCGCCCAGCCCCGCCTCTCGCGCCAGCGCCACTTCCTGCGGCAGGGCGGGGCGGGTGGACAGGACCATGTCCGCCTCGTTCGCCAGCAGGTCCGCGAAGCCCTCGGAAGTGGAGGTGACGCGGAAGCCGATGCGTGCGGCGAGGGCGCCGCTGGAATTCTCGGAAAGCAGGTAGGTGAAGTGGGTGTCATCCACCACCCGCCGTTCCACCCCGTAGCCGGAGCGTGCGGCGAAGGCCTCGACCAGCGAGGGCAGCAGCACCTCGCCCATGGTGCGCGCGCCGGAAAAGGTGAATTCCGCCACGAAGGCGGTGAGGTCGGGGCAGCCCGGGCCGTCGCAGATGACGCCGCTGCCGTCCACGGTGAGGATGCCGTAGACCGTGTCGACCCGGTAGAACTCGCCATCGTAGCCCACGAGGGAGCCGGTGATCTCGACCGCGCCGTCGCGGGAGGTCAGCGTCACGTCCTGCGCGGCGGCCGGGGCGGCGAGGCTTGCAAGGGAAAGTGCGGCGAAGATCGCCGCACGCAGGTTGGTCATGCCGGAAGGTCCGCCCTCGTCAGTTGGCGGCGATCTTCAGGTCTCTCAGCAGGTTTTTCAACACCAGAAACTCGCCCACCGCGTCACACTCCGGCATGGCGAGCGTGACGGACACAGGGGTGACGGTGCCGTCGGCTTGCTTCTGAAGGGTCTGCCCGGCGATGTCGCGGCCGCAGTTCGCATCGGCCACTTCTGCCTCGACGTTCAGGCGCACCACGCCGTCGCGGCCTTGGGTGTCGGCGGGCAGGGTGTAGACCTCCGCATAGCGGGCCTCGTCCTGCGCGGGATCGCCCAGCGTGGTCAGGAAACCGCCGCCGATCTTCAGCGCGGTCTCGGCGTCGCGGGGGTTGCCGGACCAGATGTGGCCGGCGGTCTCATAGTCGGCGCCGAATTCCAGCGCGTGGATCTGCAGGCCGGTGGGGCCCGCGAACTGCAGCACCACGCGTTCGGTGCGAGTGGCCTGCGGCACGTCGACGAAGGTGTCCGCCGTGCTGCCGTCGGCGAAGGTCACCGTGTAATCGGCCTCGTCCTCCAGCGCCGGAACCAGCACGGTGTAGATCCCCAGCGCGTCGATCCGGTCGTCAAAGCGCAGCGCGCCGTGGGCGATGGTCAGGGGTTCATTGCCGCGGCAGGGGGCGGTGACGGTCAGCTTGACCATCGCGGCGGGGCGCGCGACGGCAGAAAGGATCTCTGCGCAGGCAAGGCCGAACTCGTTGTGCGCGGGGGTGACTGTCACCGGCTCCGGCGCCTCGTTCGCGGGGCCGGAGATCCGGTCCTGCGGGGTCGGGCCGGGCAGCGGCAGGGGCGCGGGGCTGGCGGCCTCGGGGGGCATCTCGGGCGCCTCGGCGGCATCGGGGGCCAGCCGGCTGCGGCGCGGGGGCGGCGGGGCGCTTTCCTCGGACAGCAGCGCGAGGTCGAGTTGCTTTTCCTCGGCAAGGGGATCGCCGGTGGTGGGAAGGGTTCCGCGGGGCAGTTCGAACCCCGCCACGGGCTTCAGGACCGAGGTCGGCGCGGCCGGTTCGGGCGCGGCCTCGGCGACGGGCTCAAGGGGCTCGGTCGCCGCGACGGGGATGACGTCGACGGGGGTTTCCACGGTATCGACCGCGAAATCCTCGGGGGCCGGCGCGGGTTTCGGCTGCGGCACGGGGGCGAGACCGGCCACCGCCAGCGGCGGCAGCGCGGCGTCCTTGGCGACCGCGCCGTCCCGTTGCATCAGATGGGCGGTCGCCGTCGCGGCGACGATGGTCACCACCGCGGTAATCAGCTTCTTCTTCTGCTGCATCGTTCAATTCCTCACGCCACGGTTTGGCCGCAGATGTGGCAGGAGAATGAGGAAAGACTGTGGCAGGCAAGCGGAAAGGTGTTGCCGTTCAGGAACAGCGCCGGGCGAAGTCGAGGCTTCGCCCGGGCCCTGTCAGGTCAGCTTGCCGTGGCAATGCTTGAACTTCTTGCCGGACCCGCAGGGGCAGGGATCGTTGCGCCCGGGGGTGCCCCATGTTTCCGGATCCGTCTCGTCGAAGCCCTCGCGCATCGCCGTCGCGATACCCGCCTCGGCAGCCTGCGCGGCCTCGCCCTCGGCGCCCACGGTCTCGGGGCTGCGGGCGGGCTGGGCCGCCGGCTGCGGCGCGCGCTGCTGGCCCAGCATGTCGCGCATCATCGCCTCGCGCTCCTCGTCGGTCAGCGGGCGGATCTGCGACAGCTTCTGGCTTACGTCGGCGCGCAGGCTGTCCAGCATCGTTTCGAACAGCTGGAAGCTTTCCGTTTTGTACTCGTTCAGCGGATCGCGCTGCGCATAGCCGCGGAAGCCGACGACGGACCGCAGATGCTCTAGCGTCAGCAAGTGCTCGCGCCACTTGGCGTCGATCGACTGCAGCAGCAGCTGCTTCTCGATCGAGCGCATGTTCTCCGGCCCGAACTGCGCCGCCTTGGCCGCCATCAGCTGGTCCGAGGCCTTGTACAGCCGCTCGCGGATCTCCTGCTGGTCGACGCCTTCCTCCTCGCACCAAGCAACGATCTTCTCGTTGACGCCCAGCTTCTCCAGCGCGGCGGCATACAGCCCCTCGCCGTCCCACTGGTCGGCGTAGGATTTCGGCGGCAGGTACTGGTCGACCAGGTCGTCCACCACCTGGTGGCGCATGTCCTGCACGATCTCGGACAGGTCCTTGGCTTCCATGATCTCGCGGCGCTGGCCGAAGATCACCTTGCGCTGGTCGTTCATCACGTCGTCGAACTTCAGCAGCTGCTTGCGGATGTCGAAGTTGCGCCCCTCGACCTTCGCCTGCGCGCGCTCCAGCGACTTGTTCACCCAGGGGTGGATGATCGCCTCGCCCTCTTTCATGCCCAGCTTCTGCAGCATGTTGTCCAGCCGCTCGGACCCGAAGATCCGCATCAGGTCGTCCTCGAGGCTGAGGAAGAAGGCGGATTTGCCCGGGTCGCCCTGCCGGCCGGAACGGCCGCGCAGCTGGTTGTCGATGCGCCGGCTCTCGTGCCGCTCGGTGGCCAGAACGTAGAGGCCGCCGGCCTGCTTGACCGCTTCCTCGTCCGAGACGTGCTGCGCCTCGATCTCGCTGCGGATCTCGTCGGGGTGGCGTTCGGGGTTGGCGGCGATGGCCTCCATCACCTGGAACTCGACGTTGCCGCCCAGCTTGATGTCGGTGCCGCGGCCAGCCATGTTCGTGGCGATGGTCACCGCGCCCAGTTTGCCGGCGTCGGCGACGATCTGCGCCTCCTGCTCGTGCTGGCGGGCGTTCAGGACGTTGTGGGTGATCCCGGCGTCGGTCAGCAGCTTGGACAGGAATTCCGACTTGTCGATCGAGGTGGTGCCGACCAGCACCGGCTGGCCCTTGGCGTGGGCCTGCTTGATCTCCTCGACGATAGCCTCGAACTTCTCGCGCGCGGTGCGGTAGACGGCGTCGTGCTCGTCCTTCCGGGCGATGGGCAGGTTGGTGGGCACTTCGACCACGCCCAGCTTGTAGATCTCGGCAAACTCGTCGGCCTCGGTGGAGGCGGTGCCGGTCATGCCCGACAGCCGGTCGTACAGGCGGAAGTAGTTCTGGAAGGTCACGCTGGCGAGGGTCACGTTCTCGGGCTGGATCTTGCAGCCTTCCTTGGCCTCGATCGCCTGGTGCAGACCCTCGGACAGGCGGCGTCCGGTCATCATGCGGCCGGTGAACTCGTCGATCAGCACGATCTCGCCGTCGCGGACGATGTAATCCTTGTCCTTGGTGAACAGCTTGTGCGCCCGCAGGCCTTGGTTCACGTGGTGGACGATGGTGGTGGACTCGGGATCGTAGAGCGTCTGCCCCTCGGGCAGGATCCCGGCGGCGGAGAGGCGCTGTTCGAGGAACTCGTTGCCTTCCTCGGTATAGGTGACGTTCCGGCTTTTCTCATCGAGGTTGTAGTGTTCCTCGGTCAGCTCGGGGATCACCTTGTCGATGGTGATGTACAGCTCGCTGCGATCCTGCGAGGGGCCCGAGATGATCAGCGGCGTGCGCGCCTCGTCGATCAGGATCGAGTCGACCTCGTCCACCACCGCGAAATAGTGATCGCGCTGGTACATGTCCGACAGCTCGGACTTCATGTTGTCGCGCAGGTAGTCGAACCCAAGCTCGTTGTTGGTGGCATAGGTGATGTCGCTGGCGTAGGCCTGCTTCTTCTCGGCGTCCGGCTGCTGCGGGTAGATGACCCCGGTGGTCATCCCCAGCGCGCCGTAGACCTTGCCCATCCATTCCGCGTCACGCTTGGCGAGGTAGTCGTTGACCGTGACCACATGCACCCCGCGCTTGGTCAGCGCGTTCAGGTAGGCGGGGAAGGTGGCGACAAGGGTCTTGCCCTCGCCGGTCTTCATCTCGGCGATATTGCCCTGGTGCAGGAAGATCCCGCCCATCAGCTGCACGTCGAAGGCCCGCAGCCCCAGCGCCCGGCGCGCCGCCTCGCGGCAGTTGGCAAAGGCTTCCGGCAGGATCTCGTCCAGCTTCTCGCCCTGCGCCACGCGGCCCACGAATTCCTCGGTCTTCTGCTTCAGCCCGTCGTCCGAGAGTTTCTCGAACTCCGGCTCCAGCGCGTTGATCTTCTCGACGAGCGATCGGGTCGCCTTGATCTTGCGGTCGTTGGGGGTGCCAAAGACCTTCCTGGCGATGGTTCCGATACCCAGCATGATGTCTCCGCCTGAGGCTGTTTTTGACGACTTCGTGTGTGAGGTGAGCCTGCCCACCCTCGCCCGAGCCCATGTGAATTGCAGGGGAGAAAGCGGCCGCGCGCGCCTCGAGCCGATGTAAGGGGCCGCATGTATAGTGTCAACGTCACCGGCCTGAACCGGGTGGACCGGGTGCGGCGCTTCGTGCGGCGAAAGTTTCAGCCCCCTTGCCCGCCCCCGACATAGCCCATAGGTCTTTCGGGGAGAAAGCGGCCCCGCGCGTGCTTGCGTCAGGGGCTGCTTGTAAAGTTCAAACGTCGCGGTCCGCCGCGGCACGGATCGAAGGATCTTTCTATGTCGTACCAGAAGAACCTCGTGCTGGGCGCCGCTCTTGGCCTGACCCTGACCCTGCCGGTTTTCGCTCAGGACACCGCCACGGCCGACGTCGACGTAAGTTCCGTCGTCGCCACGGTGAACGGCGAGGACATTACCCTGGGCCACATGATCGCCATGCGCGAGACGCTGTCGGACCAGAACAAGGCGCTGCCCGACGAGGTGATCTTCGAAGGCCTGCTGGAACGCCTGATCCAGCAGCGCGCGGTCGCGCAGTCGGTCGAGACGCTGACGATGGAGACCGAGCTGTCGCTGGAGAACGAGCGCAACGCGCTGATCGCCAGCCGCGCGGTCGCCGAACTGGCCGCCGGCATCGAGGTGACCGACGAGGACCTGCAGGCCGCCTATGACGCCAAGTACGCCGACTTCGAGCAGCAGCAGGAATACAACGCCTCGCACATCCTTCTAGAGACAAAGGAAGAGGCCGAGGCGGTGATCGAAGAGCTGGAAGGCGGCGCCGACTTTGCCGAGCTGGCGAAAGAGAAATCCACCGGACCCTCCAGCGACAACGGCGGCAACCTTGGCTGGTTCGGGCCCGGCATGATGGTGCAGCCCTTCATGGACGCGGTCGTGGCGCTGGAAGCCGGCGCGGTCTCGGCAGAGCCGGTGGAGACGCAGTTCGGCTGGCACGTGATCAAGGTGAACGAAACCCGCCCGCTGGAGGCCCCGACGCTGGAAGACGAGCGGGCAGAGCTGGAAGCCGCGGTCTGGGAAGAGAAACTGCGCGCCGAGATCGCGGCGCTGGTGGACTCTGCCGAGGTTTCGCGGCCCGATACCGCCGGGATCGATCCGGCGGTTCTGAAAGACCTTTCGCTGATCGCCAACTAACAGGGAAGGCACCAGGCCTTGGGCAAGAAGAAGACGATCCGAAAGCTGCGCCGCAAGCTGGACAAGCTGAAGGCGCAGTTGACCGGGCAGGTGGCCGAGGCCACCGCGCCGGCCAAGCCGGGCAAGAAACCGCTGGCGGTCTCGCCCCTCGCGCCCAAGGGCGGCTTCCCGGAGCTTCCGGTGATCGGCGGCGTCCGCTTCGCCACCGTGGCGGCGGGCGTGCGCTATGCCGGGCGCACCGACGTGATGCTGGCGGAACTGGCGCCGGGCACGGTCATGGCGGGGGTCTTCACCCGCTCTGCCACCCGCGCCGCGCCGGTGCTGGACTGCCAGGAGAAGATCGCCGGCGTCTCTGACGCCGGCGCCGCGATCGTCGTGAACTCCGGCAATGCCAATGCCTTCACCGGTTCGGTGGGGCTGGAATCGGTCAACGCCATCACCGCCGAGGTGGCGCGGGTGCTGGAGGTGCCGCAGTCGCGGGTCTTCACCTCGTCCACCGGCGTGATCGGCGAGCGGCTGCCACATGACCGCATCACCGCCAAGCTGGAAACGTTGAAGGACACGCTGGACCCCGCCGGCATCGCCGGTGCCGCGCGCGCCATCATGACCACCGACACCTATCCCAAGGGCGCTTCCGCCGAGATCGAGGTGGACGGCAAGACCGTGCGCATCGCCGGCATCGCCAAGGGCTCCGGCATGATCGCGCCGGACATGGCGACCATGCTGGTCTACATCTTCACAGACGCGCAGGTGGGCCGCGATGACCTGCAGGCGATGGTCTCGCGCCTGTCGGACGGCAGCTTCAACTGCATCACCGTGGACAGCGACACCTCCACCTCCGACTGCCTTCTTCTGGCCGCCACGGGCGCCTCGGGCGCGAAGGTGGGCGGGCCGCGCAGCGCCTCCGGCAAGACCTTCGAGACGGCGCTGTCGCAGGTGATGCTGGACCTCGCCCACCAAGTGGTGCGCGACGGCGAGGGGGCGACCAAGTTCGTCGAGATCCGCCTGACCGGCGCCTCTGACGCCGCCGAGGCGAGGCTGGCCGCCATGGCGATCGCCAACTCCCCGCTGGTCAAGACCGCCATTGCCGGCGAGGACCCGAACTGGGGCCGCATCGTCATGGCGGTGGGCAAGTCCGGCGCCAGGGCGGACCGCGACCGCCTGTCGATCCGCTTCGGCGACATCGAGGTGGCGCGCGACGGCTGGATTTCCCCGACCTACCGAGAGGAAGACGGCGCCGCCTACATGAAGCGGGACGAGCTGGTGATCGGGGTTGACCTGGGGATCGGCAAGGGCGATGCCACCGTCTGGACCTGCGACCTGACCCATGCCTACATCGACATCAACGCCGACTACCGGTCCTGAGCCCGCCGTGGCGCCGGTGAAGGTGGTGCTGGTCGCCGCGGTCGCTTTGATCGACCGCGACGGCCGCATCCTTCTGGCGCAGAGGCCCGAGGGCAAGGAGATGGCGGGGCTTTGGGAGTTTCCGGGCGGCAAGGTGGAGCCGGGGGAGACCCCCGAGCACGCGCTGATCCGCGAATTGCAGGAAGAGCTGGGCATCGACACCTGGCAAAGCTGCCTCGCCCCCCTGACCTTCGCCAGCCACGCCTACCCGCACTTTCACCTGCTGATGCCGCTGTTCGCCTGCCGCAAGTGGGAGGGAATCCCCCGGGCCCGCGAGGGGCAGACGCTGAAGTGGGTTGGGGTGCGCGAGCTGCGGGATTACCCGATGCCGCCGGCGGACATTCCGCTGATTCCCGTTCTGCGCGACTGGCTATAGGCCGCCTCCGCCGTAGATAGCTGCGGAAATGTCACTTATGTTGCACAAACCGGGGGGCGGATCGGCCTGTTGGTTAGAAAGTCGTTAACAAACCACGTGATACTAGGCGATCGTTCAGAAAGTGCCTATATGTTGTCCAGCAAGCACGGGAGCTGTCATGCTACGGACCATCGTCATCGGAAGCTGTGTCTTCGTTCAGGGGCTGTTCGTGCGCGATCTGCCGGACGGGCAGGTTTCGGTGCGGGTGGATGACCGGATCTTCACCGGCACCCCGGTAGGCGGCAAGCCGGCCTGAGCCGAGCCCGCCGCCTGAACCTGTCAGGACACCCCAAAGCACTGCCGTAGCGCGTTTTCCAGAGACTGCTGGTCGTAGGGCTTGACCAAGCCCGTCACCGGCCGCGGCAGGCCGCTGTTATCAAGATGCTCCCGCAGGTCACCGCCCGAGGCGATGATCACCGCGACCTCGGGATGATTCTCCACCACCAGCCGCACCAGCTTCATGCCGTGGCCATCGGGCAGGCCCAGGTCCGTCAGCATGATCTGTAGCGGCTCGCGGCCCAGCTTCTCGCGCGCCTCGGCGATACTGCCGGCCTCGACGACGTCATGGCCAAGGTCGGCCAGCATCTCGGACGTGGCCATGCGGATCAGCACGTCGTCTTCCACCAGCAGCACGCGCGGTCTCTTCCCGGCAGCGCCGCCGTTGAGACTGCCGTTGGTCTCGCGCGGGCGCTCCTGCGGCATCAACGCCGCCCGCCGCTCGAGCATCTCCCGGATCTTCTGCGCAAGGCGTTCGCGGGTGTAGGGCTTGCTCAGCAGGTCAACCCCGTCGTCCAGCCGCCCGGCATGAACGATGGCATTCTGCGTGTAGCCGGAGGTGAAGAGCACTCCGATATCGGGCACCCGCTCTCTCGCCTTGCGGGCAAGGTCGGTGCTGCGCAGGCTGCCGGGCATGACGACGTCGGTGAACAGCAGGTCGATCTTCACGCCGCTGTTCACGATGGCAAGGGCGCTGTCGGCGCTGTCGGCGGTCAGCACGGAGTAGCCAAGGTCGCGCAGCAGGTCGACGGCGGTCTCGCGCACCGCCTGGTCGTCCTCGACGATCAGCACCGTCTCTCCGCGGCCCATGGGCGTCTCCGTCCCCGCCTGCGCCGGCTGCGCGGCCTCCTGTTCGCGGGTCTTGGGCAGGTAGATCCGAACCGTGGTGCCGTGCCCCTCCTCGCTGTAGATCTTCACGTGGCCGCCGGACTGCTTGATGAAGCCATAGACCATGCTAAGGCCGAGGCCGGTGCCCTGCCCCGTCGCCTTGGTGGTGAAGAAGGGATCAAACACCTTCTCGATGATCTCCTGCGGTATGCCGCTGCCGGTGTCGGTCAAGGCGAGCACCACGTATTGCCCGGGCGTGACGCCCGCATGGGCCGAGGCATATTCGTCGTCCAGCGAGGCATTGCCCGCCTCGATCGTCAGCTTGCCGCGATGGTTCATCGCGTCGCGGGCGTTGATCGCCAGGTTGAGAATCGCGTTCTCCAGCTGGACCGGGTCCACAAGGCAGTTCCACAGGCCGCCGGCAATCACCGTCTCGATCTCGATCGCCTCGCCCAGCGTCCGCCGCAGCATGTCGTCCATCCCGCGCAGCAGCCGGCCGACGTTCTTCGGCTTCGGCTCCAGCGGCTGCTGGCGGCTGAAGGCCAGAAGCTGCGCGGTCAGCTTGGCGCCGCGCGAGACGCCGGTCATCGCGTTGTCGGCGAACCTGCGCTTCGGGTCGCTCTCCGGCAGGTCCTTGAGCAGCAGTTGCAGGTTGCTGCCCACCACCTGCAAAAGGTTGTTGAAGTCATGCGCGACGCCGCCGGTCAGCTGGCCCACGGCCTCCATCTTCTGTGACTGCACCAGCTGCGCCTCAAGCCGGGCGCGCTCTGCCATCGCCTCTTCGACCCGCGCCTTCAGCGCGTTGTTGAACTCCCGCTCGGCATGCCGCGCCTTGAGTTCTTCGGTGATATCGCGCACCTCGATGACCGTGCCGACGGTCTTGCCGGACGCGTCCTTCACCGGCGAGGCGGTGAACCCCACGGGGTAAAAGCTGCCGTCCTTGTGCACGAAGGTCTCTTCCCCCTGCACCTGGTGATCCTCGGGGAAGGCGCGGTCGATCTCGCAATCCTCGATCGGGAAGGGGCGCCCGTCGGGGTGAGTGTGGTGGACGACATCGTGCAGCGGGCGGCCCTGGGTTTCCTCGAACTTGTAGCCGGTAAGCTCCTCCGCCGCCTTGTTCATGAAGACGCAGTGCTGGCGGTCGTCCATCATGAAGATCGACATGGTGGTGTTGCTGAGGATCGCATCCAACCGGGTGGAGGCCTGCGCGAGCGCGGCGGCGGTCTCCTTCTGGTTGGTAATGTCCTGGACCGAGGCATACAGAACCCGCTCTCCCTCGGTGGTGATCAGCTGGAAATGCACCCAGACGCTGTACTGCGTGCCGTCCTTACGCTGGTGGACGCCCTCGAACTCCAGCCCCGGGCGGTCGCCTTCAAGAAGCGGCTCCACCAGTTCAAGGAATTCCTGCCGGGACATCGACGGCATAACGTCCCAGGGGGTCATGGCGCGCAGCTCGGCCATCGAGTAGCCGAGGTTGTCTCGGGCGCCGCGGTTGACCAGGGAGAACCGGAAGTCTTCTGCCGAGAAGACGTAGACCTCGCTGACCGCATCTTCCACGATACGCCCCAGCCGGTCGCTTGTCATGTCCACCATGTTCTGTACCACATACCTTCCTTCACGCTCCGCCCGCCGATCGCTCTCCGCTGCCAGAGAGTGGCTAACGTTAGCTTTTACGAAAGCGACGACCAGCGAACAGGCACGTTATTTCCTTAACGGGGTAAAATCTTGGCGAGGGGACGGGCCTTCCCCAACGAGAAAGGGAGGACGCGGGCGCCCTCCCTCTATATTCCTTGCGTCCCGGCGGATCAGGCGAGCGTACGCTCAACTTCCTCGCGCTCGAAGATCTCGATGACATCGCCTTCGCGGATGTCCTCGTAGTTCTCGAAGGCCATGCCGCATTCCTGGCCCGACTGGACCTCCGGCACCTCGTCCTTGAAGCGCTTCAGCGTCTTCAACGTACCTTCGTGGATCACCACGTCGTCCCGCAGCAGGCGCACGCCGGCAGAGCGGCGGGCAACGCCTTCGGTCACCAGGCAACCCGCGACACGGCCGACGTTGGAGACCTTGAAGACCTCCTTGATCTTGGCGTAGCCGATGAAGTTCTCGCGGATCTCGGCGCCCAGCAGGCCCGAGGCCGCGGCTTTCACGTCGTCGACCAGGTCGTAGATGATCGAGTAATAGCGGATCTCGACCCCCTTCTGGTTCGCCGCCTGACGCGCGGGCGCGTTGGCCCGGACGTTGAAGCCGATGACCGGCGCGCCCGAAGCCTCTGCAAGGCCGATGTCGCTTTCCGTGATGGCGCCGACACCGGAGTGCAGGACCCGCACGCGGACCTCGTCGTTGCCGATCTTCTCCATCGCCTGGACGATGGCCTCGGCAGAACCCTGCACGTCGGCCTTCACCAGGATCGGAAGCTCCGACACGTTCTCGTCGGCCTTGGCCTTGGCCAGCAGCTGGTCCAGCGTCGTCGCCGCACCGGCGGCCGCGCGCTTTTCCTTGGCGGCGTTGGCGCGGTACTCTGCGATCTCGCGGGCCTGCGCCTCGGTGTCGACCACGTTCAGAACGTCGCCGGCCTCGGGGGTGCCGTTGAGGCCAAGCACCTCGACCGGAACCGACGGCCCGGCTTCCTTCACACGCTCGCCCTTGTCGTTGACCAGCGCGCGGACCTTGCCCCACTGCTCGCCCACGACGAAGATGTCGCCCTGCCGCAGCGTGCCGTTCTGCACCAGAACGGTGGCAACGGGGCCGCGGCCCACGTCAAGCTGCGCCTCGATCACCGCGCCCTGGGCCGACCGTTTCGGGTTGGCCTTCAGTTCCAGGATCTCGGCCTGCAGCGCGATGGCTTCCAGCAGTTCGTCCAGGCCGTCGCCGGTATGGGCGGAGACCTCGACGTCCTGCACGTCACCCGAAAGCGCCTCGACGACGATCTCGTGCTGCAGCAGGTCGGTACGGACCTTCTGCGGGTTGGCGGCGGGCAGGTCGATCTTGTTGATCGCTACGATCATCGGGACCTTCGCGGCCTTGGCGTGGTTAATCGCCTCGACCGTCTGCGGCATCACCGCGTCGTCCGCGGCCACCACCAGCACCACGATGTCCGTCACCTGCGCACCACGAGAGCGCATCGAGGTGAAGGCGGCGTGGCCCGGGGTGTCGAGGAAGGACAGCACCTGGCCGCTTTCCGTCGTCACCTGGTAGGCACCGATGTGCTGGGTGATGCCGCCGGCCTCGCCAGAAACCACCTTGGCATCGCGGATCGCGTCCAGCAGCGAGGTCTTGCCGTGGTCGACGTGGCCCATGATCGTGATGACGGGCGCACGCGGTTCGAGATCCGAGGCCTTGTCGTCCTCGGTCTTGATCACCTGTTCCACGTCAGCGTCGGAAACGCGCACGACCCGGTGGCCGAACTCCTCGATGATGAGTTCTGCGGTATCGGCGTCGATCGGCTGGTTCTGCGTGACCATCATGCCGCTTTGCATCAGCGACTTGACCACGTCGGCAACCCGTTCGGCCATGCGGTTGGCCAGCTCGGACACCACGATCATCTCGGGCAGCTGCACGTCGCGCACGATCTTCTCGCGCGATTCGCCGTTGCCCATGGCCTTTTGCCGCGCACGCTCCTGCTTGCGCTTCATCTGCGCCATGGACCGCTGGCGGCCGCCTTCGCCGCCGGTCAGCGCCTGGTTCAGCGTCAGCTTGCCGGCGCGGCGGTTGTCGGTGCGGGCACCCTTGCCGGCCGGCTTGGCGGCGCGTTCGCGGGTCTCGCGCTCGCGGTCGACCTTGCGGGGGCCGGTGGCGGGGGATTTCTCGTTGCGGTCGCCGGTGGGCGCCGTCGCGGCGGGAGAGGGCGCGGGACGCGCGCTTTCCTCGTCGGCGCGGGCCTTGGCCTGCTCCGCCTCGCGCTGGCGACGCTCGTCCTCTTCGGCCTTGGCGCGGGCTTTTTCCTCGCGCTCGCGCTCTTCGCGCTCCTTGGCCTCGATCTCGGCACGCCGACGCTCGCGCTCTTCGGCGCGGTCGCGTTCTTCCTGCTGCCGCTGCTGTTCCTCGTCGGCCTCGCGCGCCTTGGCGGCCGCGAGTGCCTTCATCCGGCGCTCGAGCTCGGCATCGCTGATGCCGGCGGGCCGGCGCGACGGATCGCCCAGCTTCCGGTTGCCGCCCGCGGGCTTGTCGGCCGCAGCCGCCTTGGGCACGACCACGCGCTTGCGCTTCGTCTCGACCACGACATTCTTTGTCCGCCCGTGGCTGAAGCTCTGCTTCACCTGGCCCGAACGAGGGCCGCCACGCAGACCAAGAGTTTTCTTGCCGTCCGTATCGCTCATCGCGTCTTCGTATCCTTTCCGGAGCCGTCCGCTCCGTCCATCTTGCGCAGGCCCTTGAGCCGCGCGGCATCCTCTACAACACGTCGGGTGAGTCCGCCAGCCGCAAGCGCGCCATGTATCACATGTTCGCGCCCGAAAGCCAAACCCAATTCCGAGGCCGTCAGGACCCCTATGAAGGTGCCTTTTCCGGGCGGCGAACTCAGCTTTGTCTTGCCCCGTTCAGACCCGTCCGATGCCTGGATCAGGATGGCTGCTTCGCCACTCATCAGCCAGGACTTCACTTTCTCGTATCCCGCCACCGCGCGCCCTGCCTTGCGGGACAGTGCGATCAGTTCGATCACCCGGTGGGTGACCTGCCGCTCGACCTCTTGAACCAGGTCCTCGGGCACGGAAACGGGTTGCCTAGCGGCCCGCGCGAACAGCCGCTTGCTGACCGCGTGCTCAAGCGCCTCGCGGTCGGCCTTTACCCAGATACCTCTTCCGGGCAATTTTTCAAGGACGTCCGGCACGATAACCGACTCTGGCCCCACGACGAAGCGGACCAGCCCCTGTGCGGGCTGGACCTCTCCGGTCGCGATGCAGCGCCGTTCCGGCCCGTCGCTTCGATCCTTGGGCTGGCCTCCGCGTGCCATGGGCGCCTTCCGGGGCCTGCGATCAGGCCCCGGCCTCCTGTTCTTCCGCCTCGGTTTCCTCGGGCTCTTCCTCGGCCGCCAGTTCCTCGGGGTCGACCCAGCCCAGCTGGATCCGGGCGGTCATCACCATCTGCTGCGCTTCCTCGAGCGAAACGTCGAACTTCTCCAGCAGGCCGTCATCCTTGATGCGCTGCCCGTCCTGGGTGGTCCAGCCGCCGGCCAGTTCCCAGTCGGCGCAGGTGGCGAAGTCTTCCAGGGTCTTCACCCCGTCCTCGGCCAGCGCCTCGATCATCTGCGGGGTCAGGCCCTCGAAGCCGACAAGGCTGTCCTCGACGCCCAGCTCGCGGGCATGTTCCAGCGCCTTGCGGTTCTGCTCCTCGATGTGGTCGCGGGCCCGGGCCTGCAGTTCGCCGGCGGTGTCCTCGTCCACCCCGTCGATCACCGTCAGCTCGTCCAGCTCGACGTAGGCGACCTCCTCGAGGTTGGTGAAACCCTCGGCGACCAGCAGCTGGGCGAAGAACTCGTCCAGGTCCAGCGTGTCCATGAACAGCTTGGTGCGTTCCTCGAACTCGGCCTGCCGGCGCTGGCTTTCCTCTTCCTCGGTCATGATGTCGATGTCGAGGCCGGTCAGCTGGCTGGCAAGGCGCACGTTCTGGCCGCGCCGGCCGATGGCCAGGCTCAGCTGCTCCTCGGGCACCACCACCTCGATCCGCTCGGCTTCCTCGTCCAGCACCACCTTGGTGACCTCGGCGGGCTGCAGCGCGTTCACCAGGAAGGTGGGCTGGTCCTCGTTCCACGGGATGATGTCGATCTTCTCGCCCTGAAGCTCGTTCACCACCGCCTGCACCCGGCTGCCGCGCATGCCGACGCAGGCGCCGACCGGGTCAATGCTGGATTCGTAGGAGATGACGGCGATCTTGGCGCGGCTGCCCGGGTCGCGGGCCACGGCCTTGATCTCGATGATGCCGTCGTAGATCTCGGGCACTTCCATCTTGAACAGCTCTGCCATGAACTCCGGCGCGGTGCGCGACAGGAAGATCTGCGGGCCGCGCGGCTCGCGCCGGACGTCCTTGACGTAGCAGCGGATCCGGTCGTTCGGGCGGTAGCTTTCGCGGCCGATCTTCTCGTTGCGGCGCAGGATCGCCTCGCCGCGGCCCACGTCGACGATGACGTTGCCGTATTCCTCGCGCTTGACCATCCCGTTGATGATGGTGCCGACGCGGTCCTTGAATTCCTCGTACTGCCGGTCACGCTCGGCCTCGCGGACCTTCTGCAGGATCACCTGCTTGGCCGACTGCGCGGCGATCCGGCCCATTTCCACGGGCGGCACCTCGTCGCGGATCTCGTCGCCCGGCTGCGGGTTCTCGAGGTACTGCTTGGCCTGCTCGACGGTCAGCTGCGCCTGGTAGTTCTCCAGCTCCTCGTCGGGGCCGATCACGGTGCGCACGCGGGTGAAGGTGGCCTTGCCGGTCTTCCGGTCGATCTTGACCCGGATGTCCATCTCGGACCCGTAGCGGGACTTCGCCGCCCGCGCGAGGCTTTCTTCCATCGCGTCGACCACCAGGCCGGGGTCGATCATCTTCTCGCGGGCCACCGCCTCGGCGGTCTGCAGAAGCTCCAGCTGGTTTGCAGAGGTAATTGCCATGTTCAGTCCTCCTCAGACCCGGTATCGGTCTCGATCTCGTCAAACTTGGTTTCGTCGGCGTCATCGGGTGCGATCCCGGCCGCCTTGCGCTGGCGCAGCATCTCGCGCACCAGATCATCCGTCAGCACCAGCTTGGCATCGCTGAGCCAGTCGAACTGCAGCCCGACAGTGCCTTCCTCGATGTTCACCAGCACTTCGCTGCCCTCGGTCCCGGCCAGCGTGCCCTTGAAGCGGCGGCGGCCGTCGATCAGCTCGGTGGTTTCCAGCTTGGCCTCGTAGCCTTCCCAGGTGTCGAAATCCTTCAGCCGGGTCAGCGGCCGGTCGATGCCGGGGCTGGAGACCTCGAGCGTGTAGTTTTCCTCGATGGGATCCTCGACATCCAGCACCGCACCGACCGCGCCCGAAATCTCGGCGCATTCGTCCACGTCGATGCGGCCGTCGGGACGTTCGGCCATGATCTGCACGGTCTTGTTCTGCCCGCCCAGAAGGCGCACGCGCACCAGCTCGAATCCCATCCCCTCGATGATCGGGGTGATGATCTCGGCAAGGCGCTGGTCGATCGGGGCTTTGGCGATGAGGTCAGACATGCAGGGGTCCAGAAACGAAAAAACGGGCGCGCGGCCCGTTCATGATGATCCGGTGGAGCCTCGGGGGTGGAAGCCGAGGCGCCGCTGTTGAGGGGGATATAGCCGCATCCCCCCCGATGTGCAAGAGCGCGCTGCGGGAGGCTCAGGCCTGCGCCTCCCGCTCCACCGCAGCCACCGCCGCGCGCACGTCGGCCTCGGTGGTGCGGTGGTTGACGATGGCGGCGCGCAGGCAGGCACGGCCATCGAGGACGGTGGTGGAGAACACCGCCTCGCCCGAAAGCTGCAGCCGCGCCGCGATCTGCGCCGCTTCGCCCCGGCGCGGCACCATGCAGCACAGGTTCGAGACCACCGGCTGCGCCAGTTCCAGCCATTCCGATTGCTCCGCCAATCGCCCCATCAGCGCCGCCTGCCGGCAGTTGTCGCTGATCGCCGCGCCCAGCGCCGCCTCGCCCAGCGTCTCGACCGCGGCCCAGACCTTCAGCGCCCGGAAGCCCCGCGACAGGTCGATGCCGTAGTCGCAGAACCAGTCGCCGCCGCCCCCCAGCCCCTCGGCTTGCCCGGCAAGGTAATCGGGCCGGGCGGCGAAAGTGCGCCGGTGCAGGTCCGCATCGGCGACAAGGCAGGCGCCGCAGTCGTAGGGCACGCCGATCCACTTGTGAAAGTCGGTGGCGATGCTGTCCGCCCGCTCTATCCCCTGCGTCAGCCCGCGCCAGGGCGGCTCTGCCAGCCGGGTCCAGAAGCCGAAGGCGGCATCGGCGTGCAGCCAGATGCCATGCGCGGCGCAGAAATCCGCCAGCGCGGGGAAGGGATCGAAGGTGCCGGTGTTGACCGACCCGGCGGTGCCCACCACCGCCAGCGGATGAAGGCCGTCGGCAAGATCCTGCTCCACCATGCCCGCCAGCGCCCCGGGATCCATGGCGCCGTCGCGCAGCGGCACCGGGCGCAGCGCGCCGCTGCCGTGGCCCATCACCTCCAGCGCCTTGGCCACGCAGGCATGGGCGCCCTCGGCGGCATAGACCCGCAGCGGTGGTAGGCCCCGCAACCCGTCCTGCCGCACCTCGGGAAAGGCCCGCATCCGCGCCGCGCTCAGCGCCAGCACCGTGGCTTGCGAGGTTCCGGCGGTCAGCAGTCCCGAGGCGCCCGGCATCCCCGCCAGCCGCGCCAGCCAGCCGATCACCGCGCGCTCCACCTCCATCGCGCCATGGTTCCGGCCGCCGAGGTTGGCGTTCATGGTGGCCGCGACCATTTCGGCCGCCACCGCCACGGGCAGACCGGTGCCATGCACCCAGCCCCAGAACCGGGGGTGCGTGTTGCCGGTGCCGTAGGGCAGGATCTCTGCAACCATGCGGTCGAACACCCGCCCCGCCGGCGCCCCCTGCCCGCCGATCGTCACCCGCGCGGCCATGTCGGCCGGCGGCGGCTGCCAGGGCAGATCGCGCGCCGCCTCCAGCCGGTCAAGGCAGGTGTCCAGCAGCGCGTGGAGATCGCGGCGGAAAACGTCCCAGTCCTGCGGGTCGAGGCGCCTGCCCTCGGTCATCTGCGTTCCCCTCACGAAAACGCCCGCCGGATCGCTCCGGCGGGCGCTGGTCATCCGGCTGATGCCGGGATCAGGAAGCCATCCACCAGCGTTCGGCCACGCGGCCGTTGTCCACCTTGTAGACGTTGCCGATCGCGTCGCCATGGGCGATCTTGCTGGACTTCGCGCCGACGAAATTGGCGAACATCGGCAGCACCACGCCGCCGCGCTCGTGCAGGATCTCCTGCATCTCGAAGTACAGCTCGCGCCGCTTGTCGGTGTCGCTTTCCGTGCGCGCCATCACCAGCAGCTCTTCGAAGCGCTCGTCGTTCCAGTGGGTGTCGTTCCACGGAACGCCCGCCTTGTAGGCGCTGGAGAACATCAGGTCCTCGGTCGCCCGGCCGGACCAGTAGGCCGCGCACCAAGGCTTCTTCAGCCAGACGTTGGACCAGTAGCCGTCCGCCGGCTCCTGCACGATGTTGATGGTGATGCCCGCCGCCTTTGCCGAGGCCTGGTACAGCTGCGCCGCGTCCACCGCGCCGGTGAAGGCCGCGTTCGACACCGACAGGTCCACCGAAAGCGAGTCCATCCCCGCCTCCTTCAGGTAGAACTTGGCCTTGTCGGGGTCGTACATCGTCTGTTCCATGCTGGCATGGTAGAACTGGTTGGCCGGCCCGATCGGGCTGTCGTTGCCGACGCTGCCGTGACCCAGCAGGATCTTGTCCACCATCTCGCGCCGGTTGACCGCGTGCTTCAGCGCCTTGCGGACGTTGACGTCCGCGAAGGGGCCGACGTCGGTGAGCATCGGGAAGGTGAACTGCTGGTTGCCGGTGACCTCGAAGATGTCGGTGGCCGGGTTCGCTTTCAGCAGCGCCTCGGTCTTGAAGTCGATGTCGTTGATGACGTCGACCTGCCCGGTCAGCAGCGCGTTCATCCGCGCGGTGATGTCGTTCACCGCGATGATCTCGACCGAGTCGAACCAGCCGGCCTCGCCGTCCTTGTAGTGGCCGTCGACACGGTTGCCCACGAAGCGCACGCCCGGATCGAAGCTTTCTACCTTGTAGAGGCCGGTGCCGATGCCCTGGGAAATGGCCTCGTCGATCTGGCCGGCGGGGTACATCAGCAGGTGATAGTCGGCCATCAGGTAGGGGAAGTCGACGTTGCCGTCGGCCAGCACGAATTCAACCTGGTGCTCGCCCAGCTTGTTCATCTCGGTGATCGCCTCGACCACCGGCTTGGCGGCGGATTTGACCCCCTCGCCCACGTGCATCTGCAGGCTTTCGATCACGTCGTCGGCGCCGAAGGGCTTGCCGTTGTGGAAGGTCACGCCCTTGCGCAGGTTGAAGGTCCAGGTCTTCGCGTCCTCGGAGCCTTCCCAGCTTTCCGCCAGCTCGCCCTGCAGGGTGCCGTCGGCGGCCACCTGGGTCAGCGCGTCGAAGACCGCGCCCAGCGCGCAGGAGATCATGAAGATGTCGGAATGCGTGCGGCTGTCCCAGCTGTCCGAGGTATTGGCCCCGTTCAGGCCCATCCGCAGCCTCCCGCCGCGCTTGGCCTGCGCCTGCAGCGGCAGCCCGGTGACGGCGAGAACGCCGGCGGCGGCCCCGGTGCGCAGAAGTCCGCGTCTCGTGAAACGTGTCATTGATTACACTCCCTTTGCTTCTTCTTGTCTGGCGGGCCGGGCCCGCGTCGTCGCATCTCGGTGATTCGGTTACATCTTACCAACAGCGGCATCGCCGATGTTCTCAACTCCGCGTTCGGCCAGCAGGTCGGTCAGCCAATCCGGGTCCATCTCCGGCACGGAACTGAGCAGCAGGTCGGTGTAGGCGTGGTGCGGCGGGGTGAACATCTGTGTCTTCGGCCCCTGCTCGACCACGCGGCCGTCCTTCATCACCACCACCTCGTCGGCGATGGCGCGGACGGTGGCGAGGTCGTGGGTGATGAACATGTAGCTCAGCCCCAGCTCGTCCTGCAGCCGCGCCAGCAGCTTCAGGATGCCCTCGGCGACCAGCTGGTCCAGCGCGCTGGTGACCTCGTCGCAGATGATGAACTCCGGCTCTGCCGCCAGCGCGCGGGCGATGCCGACGCGCTGTTTCTGGCCACCCGACAGCTCGGACGGCAGGCGGTCGATGAACTGTTCCGGCGGCAGCTCGATCGCGTCCAGCAGCTCGCGCACCCGGGCGCGTTTCTTGCGGCCGCGCAGGCCCATGTAGAACTGTACCGGCCGGCCGATGATCTCGCCGATGGTCTTGCGCGGGTTCAGCGCGGTGTCGGCCATCTGGTAGATCATCTGCGCCTGCCGCAACTGGTTGCGCGTGCGCTTGCGGTAATCGCCCGGCAGCGGCTCTCCGCGGTATTCCACCTGTCCCGAAAGCGGCGGCAGCAGCCCGGTGATGACCCGCGCGGTGGTGGACTTGCCCGACCCGCTTTCCCCCACCACGGCGACGGTGCGCCCGGCGTGGATGTCAAAGCTGACGTCGTGCAGCACCGGCTGCTTGCCATAGGCCGCGGTGACGCCCCTGACAGAGATGACGGGAACCGCGTCCGCCGCCGGCGCGGGCTTTTCCGGCCGCTCGAAGCTGCGCACCGCCCAGAGGCTTTTCGTGTATTCCTCCTGCGGCTTGTCCAGCATCTCGCGGGTGTCGGCCTCTTCGACCTCGTCGCCCTTCAGCAGCACCTTGATGCGGTCGGCCATCTGCGCGACCACGGCGAGATCGTGGGTGATGTAGATCGCCGCGGTGTCGAAATCGTCGACGATCTTGCGGATCGCGGCCAGCACCTCGATCTGGGTGGTCACGTCCAGCGCCGTGGTCGGTTCGTCGAAGATGATCAGGTCGGGACGGCAGGACATGGCCATCGCGGTCATCGCCCGCTGCAGCTGCCCGCCGGAGACCTGGTGCGGATAGCGAAAGCCGATCTCGTCCGGGTTCGGCAGCCGCAGCCGGCGGTACAGCTCGATCCCGTCCTCGATGCTCTCGCCCTTGCCCGCCACGCCGTGCTGCACCGGCCCCTCGACATGCTGCTCGATCAGCTTGTGCGCGGGGTTGAAGCTGGCGGCGGCGGATTGCGCGACGTAGGCGATGCGCTTGCCCAGCAGGTCGCGCTTGGTGGCGGCAGAGGCGGTCAGCAGGTCGATCCCGTCGAATTCCACGCTGCCGCGCGAGACCCGCACGCCGTCGCGGGTATAGCCCATGGCGGCCAGCCCCAGCGTCGACTTGCCGGCGCCGGATTCGCCGATCAGTCCCAGCACCTCGCCGCGGTGCAGCTGCAGGTCGACGCCGTTGATGATCGGGTGCCATTCCTCGTCGGACCGGCCCTCGATCCACAGATCGCGGATGTCCACCAGCAGCTCGCGCGGCTTGTCCTTCTGGGGGTCCTGTTCCGGCGTGGTCATTCCTTCAGCCCCGACGACTTGTGCAGCATCCAGTCCACGACAAAGTTCACCGCCACGGTCAACAGCGCGATGGCCCCCGCCGCCAGCAGCGGCGCGGCGGCGATGGGCGGTGCGAAGGCGGCGTAGTTGATGAAGGCCGAGAGGTCCTTGACCATGGTGCCCCAGTCCGCCAGCGGCGGCTGGATGCCCACCCCGAGGAAGCTGAGCGCCGAGATCGTCAGGAACACGAAGCAGAACCGCAGCCCGAACTCCGCCAGAAGCGGCGCGGTGGCGTTTGGCAGGATCTCGCGGAAGATCAGGTAGGCCAGCCCCTCGCCCCGCAGCTTGGCGGCCTCGATGTAGTCCATCACCACGATGTTCACCCCCACCGCCCGCGCCAGCCGGTAGACCCGGGTGCTGTCGATCAGTGCGATGATCACCACCATGGCCGCCGTCAGCCCGCTGCCCTGCACCCAGGCCGAGGCCACGGTGATCAGCAGCAGCGAGAAGATCAGCGCCGGGATCGCCATCAGCACGTCCACCAGCCGCGACAGCACCTGGTCCAGCCAGCCGCCGATGCTCGCCGCGAGAAAGCCCAGCGTGCCGCCGATGAGAAAGGCCAGGCAGGTGGTCACGAAGGCGATGCCCACGGTATTGCGCGCGCCGTGGATCAGCCGGCTTAGGATGTCCCGGCCGATCTGGTCGGTGCCCAGCGGGAAGTCCGGGTTGCCGCCCAGCGCCGGGTTGCCCCCCGGCACCACGTTGGCGGCGGCGAACACCGTCTCCTGCCCATGCGGCGCGATCAGCGGCGCGAAGATCGCCAGCGCGGCGTAGATCAGGATCGTCAGGATCCCGAAGGCGGCGGTCAGCGGCATATTGCGGAACAGCCGGCGGGTGCCGGAGGTGCCGACGTAGCGGCCCAGCAGGCGGAACAGGAAGGCGGCGATCGCGAAGATCACGAAACCCTCCACCGCCACGCGGAAGAAGAAGTAGCCGTTCGCCTCCTCCTCGGGCAGCGTGCGCGCCAGGAAGTAGCTGTAGGCGCCGTAGAGCAGTAACGCCCCTGCCAGCACGTAGCCCACCGCCACCGCGAAGGTCATGTCGCGGAAATAGGGCTTGCCGCCGGTCAGCGCCTGCCCCGCGGCGCGGAACAGGAAACCCCCGGCAAGGATCGCCAGGGTGATGACGAGGAGCCACAGCCAGAGGTTCATCGGGCATGCCTCAGGCGCGGGTTGGACAGGATCGACAGCACGTCCGCCAGCAGGTTCAGCAGGATGTAGGCGGCCGCGAAGATCAGGCAGCAGGCCTGCACCACCGGGATGTCGCGGTTCTTGACCGCGTCAACGAACAGCTGACCGATGCCGGGATAGACAAAGACCACCTCGACCACCACGACGCCGGTGATCAGGTAGGCCAGGTTCAGCGCGATCACGTTGATGATCGGCGCCAGCGCGTTGGGCAGCGCGTGCCGCACGATGACCCGGATCGGCGACAGGCCCTTCAGCCGCGCCATCTCGATATAGGGACTGGCCAGCAGGTTGATGATCGCCGCCCGCGTCATCCGCATCATGTGCGCGGTCACCACCAGCGTCAGGGTCAGCGCCGGCAGCAGCGTGCGCACCAGCCGCTCGGAGAAGGGCATGCCTTCGTAGATGTTCGACAGCGACGGCAGCACCGGGTTCAGCACCGCCAGGAACAGGATCAGCACGTAGGCCAGGAAGAACTCTGGCGAGGAGATCGACGACAGGGTAAAGACGTTGGCCGCCTTGTCGAAGGCCGAGTTGCGGTAGAGCGCGGCCAGCACCCCCAGCGTCAGCGACAGCGGCACCGCGATGGCGGCGGTGACGCCGGCGAGGAAGATGGTGTTCTCGAACCGCGGCGCGATCTGGGTAAGCACCGTAACCGGGCCGGACCCGGCGCCGGAACCGACGAAATTCGCAAAGTTGGCCTGCGCGAAGCTGATGCCGAGATCGCCGCGCAGCATGTCGCCGAGCCAGGTGAAGTAGCGGGTGACGGCGGGCTGATCCAGCCCCAGATCCCGCCGGATCGCGGCCACTGCCTCGGGCGAGGCGGACTGTCCCAGGATCGCCTGGGCGAAGTCGCCGGGCAGCATGTTCACGGCGGTGAAGATGACGACCGAGACCACCAGCAGCGTGACCAGCCCAAGGAAAAGTCTCTGGATCACGATCTTCAGGACAGGGTGCAAGCTATCCGTTCCCCCGGGTTGCAGCGAAGATCCATAAGGTACCCGCTACCGCTCACATGTAAAGCCTTGCAAACTCTTACGCTGGGGCAGTCGCCAGCGCACGCATGGCCGGATCGCTTCGCAGCGTGTCCATGATGCGCACCAGTTCGGCACTGATCCCCGGCTCTGACAGGGCGTGCCCCGCCCGCCCGATCAGCCGGATGTCGGACCCTCGCCAGGCCCGGTGCAGCCGCCAGGCCGAGACCGGCGGACAGATCAGGTCGTAGCGTCCCTGCACGATGTATCCGGGGATGCCCTCCAGCCGGCCCACGTCCCGCAGGATCTGCCCGTCGCACTCGAGGAAACCGGCGTTGGTGAAGTAATGGTTCTCCAGCCGGGCAAAGGCGCGGGCGTAGTCCGCCGGGCTTTCGCCCCCCGGCCCGTTGCTTTCCATCGAGGCCAGCGCGTTCTCCCAGGAGGTCCAGGCGCGGGCAAAGCGGGTCTCGGCCATCAGGTCGTTGCCGAACAGCCGGCGATGGTAGGCGCCGATCAGGTCGCCGCGCTCCTCCTCGGGCACCAGCCCCTCGAAGCGGGCCCAGAGGTCGGGAAAGAACCGCGCCGCGCCGCCGCCGTAGAACCAGTCCAGCTCTGCCCGGGTCATCAGGAACACACCGCGCAGCACCAGCGCCGCGGCCTGCGCGGGGTGGGTCTGGGCGTAGATCAGCGACAGCGTCGCGCCCCAGCTGCCGCCGAAGACGATCCAGCGATCGATCTCCAGCTCCTGCCGGATCTGCTCGATGTCGCGCACCAGGTGCCAGGTGGTATTGCTCTCGACGCTGGCATGGGGCCGCGACCGGCCACAGCCGCGCTGGTCGAACAGCACCACGCGGTAACTTTCGGGGTCGAAGTAGCGCCGCATCGCGGGACTGCAGCCGCCGCCGGGGCCGCCGTGCAGCACCAGCACCGGGATGCCCCGGGGGTTGCCGCATTGCTCGACGTACACCCGGTGCCCGTCGCCCACCTCCAGCATCCGCTGGTCGAACGGCTCGACCGGCGGGTAGAGATGGGGGGTCTTTCTTCGATCCGCGACCTTGTCCATAACTCCCCTATATAGCCCCCCGCATGGTCCTTCCACGGGGCCGGTGAAATTTCCGCCCACCGGGCCGGAGCAGGACCACGGAAAGGACCGCCATGAGCGCGCAAGGCACGATAGATCCCGCCGAGGTCGCCAAGTTCGAGGCGATGGCTGCGGAGTGGTGGGACCCGAACGGCAAGTTCAAGCCGCTGCACATGCTGAACCCATGCCGGCTGGACTACATCACCTCGCAGATCGCCAGCGAGTTCGGCCGCGACCTGGCGCAGCCGAAGCCCTTCGAGGGGCTCCGCATCCTCGACATCGGCTGCGGCGGCGGGCTGCTGTCGGAGCCCATGGCGCGGCTGGGGGCCGAGGTGGTGGGCGCCGATGCCGCCGCCGGCAACATCCCCGTCGCCGAGGTCCACGCGCGCCAGTCCGGGCTGACCATCGACTACCGCCACACCACCGCCGAGGCGCTGGCCGCGGCCGGCGAGCGGTTCGACGCGGTGCTGAACATGGAGGTGGTCGAACACGTCTCTGACCCGCTGGCCTACCTGACCGCCTGCCACGACCTGCTGAAGCCGGGGGGGCTGATGGTCTGCTCGACCCTGAACCGGAACCCGAAAAGCTACGTCATGGCGATCATCGGGGCCGAACAGGTGATGCGCTGGCTGCCCAGGGGCACCCACGACTGGCGCAAGTTCATCACCCCGGACGAGCTGTTCGCACTGCTGGAGCGGGCGGGCCTGACGCCGGTGGACCGCAAGGGCTTCGTGTTCAACCCGATGGCCTGGACATGGGCGCTGTCGGACCGCGACCTGTCGGTGAACTACGTCACCACCTGCCTGCGGCCGGAATAATCAGTCGACCTCGCCCAGCCGGGTGCGGACCTCGCGCAGCACCGGCAGCGCGGCGCGCACCCGCTCGGGGCCGATGTCGTCCACCACCTCGGCGATCAGCCCGGCGATCACCTCGAACGCCTCGTCGCAGGCACGCCGCCCGGCGGGGCTGATCGAGACGAACTTCCGCCGCGCGTCGTCCCAGTCGGGGCGGATGTGGATGTAGCCCGACCAGGCCAGCTTGTTCAGCGTGTTGGTCATGGCGCCGCGGGTGACGTGGAACACCTTCGCCAATTGCCCCGGCGTCTTCTCGTCGCGGGACTTGGCCAGATGGTTGAGCACCGAGAAATGGCTCAGCTCCATCCCCTTGGGCAGCACACGCGCCAGTTTCACGCGGGCCAGCTGGTCCGCCATGAAGATCTCGCTGAACAGCGCGACGGAAAGGCTGGAGGCGCTGTCGCTCATGACGGGGCCCGGAAGCGGCGGTCGTGGGTCAGCGAGGGGATGCGGCCGCGGGCCTTGTCGACCTCGGCAAGGTCGAGGTCCACCAGCGTCACCCCCGGCGCGCTGCCGCCGTCCGCCAGCACCTCGCCCCAGGGCGCCACCGCCAGGGAATGCCCCCAGGTGCGGCGCGGCTTGCCACGGGTGGCGGGGTGATCGCCGCATTGCGCGGCGGCCAGCACGAATGCGCCGGTCTCGATCGCGCGGGCGCGCAGCAGCACCTCCCAGTGGGCGGCGCCGGTGACGGGGGAGAAGGCCGAGGGCACGGTGATGATCCGCGCCCCGCCCTGCGCCAGCGTGCGGTAGAGGCCCGGAAACCGCACGTCGTAGCAGACGGTCAGTCCAACGGTGCCGAAGGGTGTCTTGGCCAGCACCGCCGTCTCGCCGGGGCGGTAGCCCTTGGATTCGTGGTAGGCCTCGGTCTCCGAGATCACCACGTCGAACATGTGGATCTTGTCGTAGCGCGCCGCAATGCCGCCCGAGGGGTCGATCAGGAAGGAACGGTTGGCAAAGCGTCCGTCCGCCGCATCCGTCTTCAGCGCCAGAGAGCCCAGCGAGATCCACGCGCCGTGCTTCGCCGCCGCCTCTCGCATGGCGGCGAGGGTCGGATCATCCTCCTCCCGCCGCAGCACCTGTTCCTGCCGGGTGCGGCTGCCCGAGACGCAATTAGTCACCTCGGGCGTCAGGATCAGCTTTGCCCCGTCCGCCGCGGCCTCGGCCACGTAACCCATGGTCACCGGCAGGTTCGCCCCCGGATCGTCCGAGGCGGTCAGCTGGACCAGCGCGGCCCGCACTAGCCGGCGAGCAGCGGGTCGAGCTTGCCCGCGCGCTCCAGCGCATTCAGGTCGTCGAAGCCGCCGACATGGGTGCCGCCGATGAAGATCTGCGGCACGGTGTGACGGCCATTGGCGCGCTTCATCATCGCCTGCCGCTTGGACGCGTCGCTGGACACGTCGGTCTCGTCGTACTTGACGCCCTTCTGGCTCAGCAGCCGCTTGGCGGCCTGGCAGTAGCCGCAGAACGGCGTGGTATAGATCTCAACGGTCTGCATCTGGGACCCCTTCCCTTGGGTTGCCGGAACTATAGGGATCTAGGTGTCCTTCGCAACGCGCGCCAGTACCAGCGTGCAGACCCGCCGCGCGCCGGCGGCACGGGCCGCCTCGGTGGCCGCCGCCAGCGTCGCGCCCGAGGTCATGACATCGTCCACCAGCAGCACGTCGCGGCCCCCCAGCTTCGCCCGCGCACGCGGTCCGGGGCGGATCGCGGCGGCGAGGTTGCGGAACCGCGCCTCCCGCGTCAGCCCGTCCTGCACCGCGGTGACGCGCACCCGTCGCAGGGCGCCCGGCTGGTACTCGCGCCCCGTCAGCCGCGCCAGCGCCTGGGCCAGCAGCGCCGCCTGGTTGTAGCGCCGCCGCAGCTGCCGCAGGTAATGCGCCGGCACCGGCACCAGCAGGCTGTCCGGCCCCAGCAGCGGCGCCGCCGCCCCGGCCAGCCAGCGCGCGGCGGCGGGCACAAGATCCAGCCGGTCGCCGTGTTTCAGCGCCAGCACCAACCGCCGGGCGTTGTCGCGGTACAGCAGCGCGGCGCGGCCCCGGTCCCAGGGACGCGCGATGGCGATGCAGTCGTCGCAATGTACCGGCCCGGCGTCCTCCGTTCCCGGCAGCGGGGTGCCGCAAAGATCGCAGACCAGCCCGGTGATAAAGGGCGTCTCGCGCCAGCAGGCGCCGCAGAGGCCGAAGGTTTCCTCGACCATCGCGGTGCAGCTGACGCATTGCGGTGGAAAGGCGAGGCGCAGCAGGCTTTGCATTCCGGCCGCTCCCTTCTAGATAGCGGAGCTGTCCCGATCCGCCGCGATCCCGTGAAGGCGCAGATGTCCAGAAACCTAACCGACCGCCCCGCATTGGAACGCGCCAGAACCCGTGCGGGACGGTCGGAGGTGCCGGCCCTGTTCCTGCAAGAGGAGGTGCTCGGCGAGGTCCATGAAAGACTGAGTCTGGTTAACAGGAGGTTTACGTCGCCCGCGATCGTGACGCCCTGGCCGGATTTGTGGCGCGGACTGCCCGGCGCGCGGCTGGTGCCCGACGCCGCGACGCTGGACCTGCAGCCGGAGGCACATGACCTGGTGATCCACGCGCTCTGCCTGCACTGGGCCGACGATCCGGTGGGCCAGCTGATCCAGGCCCGCCGCGCCCTGCGGCCCGACGGGCTGTTCCTGGCGGCGCTGTTCGGCGGCCAGACCCTTGCCGGGCTGCGCGCCGCGCTGGCGGAGGCCGAGGCAGAGGCGACCGGCGGTCTGTCCCCCCGGGTGCTGCCGATGGCGGAGATCCGCGACCTTGGCGCGCTGATGCAGCGGGCGGGCTTCGCGCTGCCGGTGGCCGACAGCCTGACCCGGACGGTCAGCTACGCCAGCGCCCTGCACCTGATGTCGGACCTGCGCGCCATGGGCGAGACCAACGCCATGCAGGACCGCCGCCGCAGCTTCACCCGCCGCGCGGTGCTGGCGGGCGCGGCGCAGCGGTACGCGAACGCCTACGGCACCCCCGACGGGCGCGTCACGGCGGAGTTCGAGATCATCTTCCTCACCGGATGGGCCCCTGCCCCCGACCAGCCGCAGCCGCTGCGCCCCGGCTCTGCCACCACAAGGCTGGCCGACGCGCTGGGCACCGACGAGACGCCGCTGCCGGATGGCGCGACACCGCGCCGCGATTGACGCTGCCCGTGTCCGCGGTGTCTGTTGCCGCCTCAAAGGAATCCGCCATGACCGACGCCCGACGCCCTGCCCACGCCGCCGCCGACCACCCGGCCCTGCCCCCCGAGAGGGTGGGCGTGCTGCTGGCCAACCTCGGCACGCCGGACAATCACGACTACTGGTCCATGCGGCGCTATCTGAACGAGTTCCTGTCGGACCGCCGGGTGATCGACTACCCGCGGTGGAAGTGGCAGCCGATCCTGCAGGGCATCGTGCTGACCAAGCGGCCGTTTTCCAGCGGCGCCGCCTACCGCTCTATCTGGAACAACGAGGCCGGTGAAAGCCCGCTGGCGACCATCACCAAGGCCCAGACCGCCGCGCTGGCGGAGACGATGCGCGCGCGGCACGGGGACGCGGTCGAGGTGGATTACTGCATGCGCTACGGCAATCCTTCCACCGCCTCGGTGCTGCAGCGCCTGACGGACAAGGGCTGCCGCCGGATCCTGTTCTTCCCGCTCTACCCCCAGTACGCCGGCGCGACCACCGCCACCGCCAACGACCAGCTGTTCCGCGCGTTGATGAAACAGGTCTGGCAGCCCGCGGTGCGCACCGTGCCGCCCTACTTCGAGCACCCGGAGTATATCGGCGCCCTCGCGCAGTCGGTGGAAAAGGCGCTGGAGGCGCTTGAAACGCCCCCCGACCTGCTGATCGCCAGCTACCACGGGCTGCCGAAACGCTACCTGACGCAGGGCGACCCGTACCATTGCCAGTGCCAGAAGACGACGCGACTGCTGAAGGAGCGGCTGGGCTGGGGGGACGACCGGATCATGACCTGCTTCCAGTCCCGCTTTGGCCCCGAGGAGTGGCTGCAGCCCTATACCGTGGAAGAGGTCGCGCGGCAGGCCAGGGCCGGGCGCAAGCGGATCGCGGTGATCGCGCCGGCCTTTTCCGCCGATTGCATCGAGACGCTGGAGGAGATCAACGGCGAGATCCGCGAGGCGTTCGAGCATGCGGGCGGCGAAAGCTTCACCTACATTCCCTGCCTTAACGACGACGCCGCGCATATCGAGGCGCTGTCGCAGGTGATCGACGCCAACCTCGCCGGCTGGGTGGGCTGAGGGTCGGGCATGAAAAAAGGCGGTGGGCAGCCACCGCCTTTTCCCGAATTCTTCGAAGCGTAACGCTTACTGAACGGCGACCGCGATCAGCAGCAGGGCCATCAGCGGCACGATCAGGCCGGCGTTGGACGAGGAGGCGGCTTCTTCCACGACCACTTCGGGCTGGATCACCGGCTCGATGATGACGACTTCGCCGTAGGTACCGGCGGAAGCGGTGGAGGCGACGGTTGCGGCAAGAGCTGCGGCGAGGGCGATTTTTTTCATTTCTTCCTCCAGGGAACAGGATCTGGGTTTAGTGGATACACGTGTAGCGTCACCTGCATCCGGCACGATTTCACTAAACCCGATATTTCCGCCTTGGCAATCGCCTCTGCTGTACCCGTGGCGAAACCGACCCGGTTACGTCAAATAAGCAACACTTGGGTGCCCACTTTCGTCAACGCGAAGAGTTCAGCAATGTGCTCGTTGAACAGGCCGATGCACCCGTTCGAGGACCGGCGGCCGATCTTGCGCGTGTCGTGGGTGCCGTGGATGCGGTAGTAGGTCCAGGACAGGTACAGCGCATGGGTGCCCAGCGGGTTGTCCGGGCCGGGGCCGACGTAGTCCGGCCATTCCGGGTTGCGCTTCTTCATCGAGGGGGTGGGGCGCCACGAGGGACCCTCGACCTTGCGCACCACGCTGGTGCGGCCAAGACGCGTAAGCTCCTCTGTCAGCGGCACGCTGGTGGGGTAGAGCTTGTAGATTGACTGGTCCTCGCTCCAGTAATGCAGCGCGCGGGACGGCACGTCGACCAGCACCGCGCCGTTGCGCGTGTTGCTGAAGTAGGGCCGCCAGTCCAGCGCGCGGAAGCTGGAGATGTTGCGCGAGGTCCGCGTCTCGTACTCGGTGCTGTCGGGGCTGTTCTGCGCGATCGCCGGGGCCGCCAGCGAAGTAAGCACCGCGGCGCCGGTTCCAATGAAGAACCGGCGGTTCAGGGGTGGGTTGGATTCCGAGGTCATGGCAAACTCCGGGCCTAGTTTGTTGCTGCGACTGCATTCTATGGGTACAACGTGAAGGTCGCAAACCGAACGAGCGTACCTTCGCCGCCGCGCAGGGTCCCGTTTGATCCCGCCGCGGCAACGAGGTAGGGGATTTCTGATCCGATTCTGGGGTGATAGACAATGATCCGTCCAATTCTTCTTCTTCTGACCAGCGCGATCCTGCTCGCCGCCTGCGGGCCGACGGTCACCACGACACCCTCGGGTAACAGCGTTTATCGGCTGAACAACGCCATGCAGGGGCAGGTCCAGCTGCGGATGCTTGATTCGGTCAACGCCCTGCGCTCGGCCAAGGGTCTGACCGCGGTGCAGCTGAGCTCGGCGCTGAACGCCGCCGCCGAAACCCATTCCCGTGACATGGCGCGGCAGAACCGGCCCTGGCACTTCGGCTCCGACGGATCGTCGCCGGTGGCGCGGGTGGTGCGGGCCGGTTACCAGAAGGGTCTGCTGGGCGAGAACATCTCTGAAAGCTTCGAGACCGAGACCCAGACGCTCGCCGCATGGATGCAGCAGCCCGACACCGCCAACGTGGTGCTGAACCCGGCGGCAGAGGATCTGGGCATCGCCTTCTACCAGCAGGACAACGGCAAGATCTGGTGGACGATGGTCATGGGCGGCGGCGGCGCGGCCCAGCCCTACGCGCCGGTGCCGATGGCCAATACCGCGCCCCCGGCCAGCTGAGGCGGCGCGGCGGTCTAACCGGACCATCCGAATGAAAAACGGCCGCTGTCGCAGCGGCCGTTTTTTTTGCTGTCCTGCGCGCCGGGCGGTCAGGGGTAGATATCCACCACCGTTCCGTCGCGCACCATGGCGTAGATCCACTCCATCTCGCGGTTGGTGACGGCGATGCAGCCCGCGGTCCAGTCCGGCCCGCGTTTCACCCCGCGCTTGTTGGCGCTGCCATGGATGAAGATGTCGCCCCCGGGGCTGCGCCCGGCCTCGCGCGCCACCTCGATGTCGCGCTCGTTCGGATAGTTGATGCCGATCGACAGATGGAAGCTGCTGTCGGGATTGCGCCGGTCGATGAAGTAGCGGCCTTCCGGCGTGCGCCCGTCCCCCTCGAACTGCTTGTGCCCGCGCGGGGTAAAGCCAAGATCGACCTCGTGGGTCTTCAGCACCTTGTCGTGATGCAGCAGATGCATCGTCCGCTCGCCCTTGTAGATGACGACGCGCGTCACCTCGGGCCCGTTGTACGTCTTGAATTTCGAGCAGGCGCCCAGTGCGAACAGCACCGTAAACACCAGCAGAATGCGGCTAAGTTTCATGTCCCGTGCCCCTCGTTCTTTTTCGGCGAAGATAGCCTGAATCGAACATCCGGGGAATAGGATTCGGTTAACGAGGCCGTGTGCTGTCGCCCGTCTGCCGCTGTTCCGCCAGCAGCCGCTCGATCTCGACCAGCCGCTGCAGCACCTCGTCGCGGTAGGTGCCGGTGGCCTCGTTGGCCTCGACCGCGTGGGCGTCCTGCATGGAATTGACGATCAGGCCGACGATCAGGTTCACCACCGCGAAGGTGGTCACCATGATGAAGGGGACGAAGAACACCCAGGCGTAGGGGTAGATCTCCATCACCGGGCGGACGATGCCCATGGACCAGCTTTCCAGCGTCATGATCTGGAACAGGCTGTAGGCGGAATGGCCCAGCGTGCCGAACCATTGCGGGAACTCGTCGCCGAAGAGGTTCGTGGCCATGACCGAGCCGATGTAGAAGATCAGGCCCATCAGCATGAAGACCGAGGCCATTCCCGGCAGCGCCGTCAGGAAGCCCTCGACCACCCGGCGCAGTCGCGGGGCGGCGGAGACCACGCGCAGCACCCGCAGGATCCGCAGTGCCCGCAGCACCGAAAGCGTCTGCGCCCCCGGCACCAGCGAGACCCCGACGATGGTGAAGTCGAACAGGTTCCAGCCGCTGGTGAAGAAGCGCCGGCCCTGGGCAAAGATCTTCGCCGCCAGTTCCGCCACGAAGACCGCAAGGCACAGGCTGTCCAGCGCCTTGATCAGCCCCCCGGCCCGCGCCATCACGGGGTCCGATGTTTCCAGCCCCAGCAGCACCGCGTTGAAGACGATCACCGCGGTGATCGTGTGCCGTACCACGGGCCGCGACATGAAGCTGTCGACCTGGCTGCGAATTCCCATGCTGTCGCCCCTAACCTTGCCTTGCCGGGGTATGCTTGCTGGAAAAGCGCGCCGCAAGCTCGACATGCGGCGACCAGCGGAACTGATCGATGACGTCGATCCAGTCCAGCCGGTAACCGCCCTGGATCAGCGCCGCCGCGTCGCGGGCGAAGGTGGCGGGATTGCAGGAGACGAAGGCGATGCGCGGTACCGCGCTTTTCGCCAGTTCAGCGGTCTGCGCCTGCGCCCCCGCGCGCGGCGGGTCGATCACCACGGCGTCGAAACGGTCCAGCTCCTGTACCAGCAGCGGCCTGCGGAACAGGTCGCGGGTCTCGGTGGTCAGCCGCTTCAGCCCCTGCGCCTGGCGCCAGCCCGCGTCCGCCGCCGCCAGCAGCGCCGCCTCGCCCTCCACCGCGTGCACCTCGGCGCCGCGCGCCAGCGGCAGGGCGAAGGTGCCGCAGCCGGCGAAGAGATCGGCGATGCGCCCCGCGCCGGCAACCGCCTCGGCCACGCAGGCGCGCAGGGCAGCCTCGCCCTCGGCGGTCGCCTGCAGGAAGGCCCCCGGCGGCGGCACCACCGCGATCCCGTCGAAGCGCAGCAGCGGCGGGCGCGCCTGCGCCAGCGTCTCGTCCTCCCAGGTCAGCCGCGCCAGACCCGCCTGCCCGGCCAGCACCGCCAGTTCCGCCCGCAGCGGCCCG
>JBLXFD010000004.1:0-203376 GCA_048262455.1 Rhodobacter sp. | reverse complement strand
TCGCAAACGGTGACGAAGCGCCCGCCCGGGGGACGGACGGGCGCTGGCCCGGCGGCGCTGCGCGCCTTGTTCCGGGCCGGGTGCTGTTGTCGAGACAGAGGGCCTGCGCCTGTCCGGGGGTGGGCGCTGCTGACTCTGCTGGTCGCCGCATTATCCCACCGTCACTCCCTTGCTCCACCTCCGAGCAAACGGTGAAGAAGCGCCCGTCCGGGGGGCGGACGGGCGCTGGCCCGGCGGCACTGCGTGCCTTGTTCCGGGCCGGGGTGCCCTCACCCCTGCGCCTGCAGGAACTCCAGCACGCGGCCCGGCGCGTTCGCCTCGGTCTGCTCGTCCACCGGCACGTCCCAGTACTCCGCCCCCGGTATGCACTCCTGCAGGTAGCGCGCGGCCGAGGTGGCGTGGAACCCGTCCGCGCCGGGCACCACCAGCGCCGGGATGTCGAGGCGCATCAGGTCCTCCGGCTCCGCCCCCGGCGCGGTGTCGCGGTCGATCAGCCCGCGCACCATGCCCGTCACCGTCAGCAGGTAGCGCGGCAGGTCCATCGCCGCGAAGGCCTCCGCGAAGGCGTCCGAGTTGCGGATCGGTTGCGCCCAGGGGCCCGGTCGCGGATCGGCCGAGAAGTTCTTGTCGTGGCTGCGGGCCAGGTCGACCACCGCCTGCAACCCGTTCTCCTCGGCGTAGGCGAGGTGGCGGGCAAAGCGCTGGTGCCCCGAGATGCGGTAGTTGGCGCCGCCCACCGGCCAGTAATGCACCATCGACAGCACCCGCTGGGGCAGGGCGCAGGCGAAGGCGGCGACCGGGCAGCAGCCCATGCAGCCGCCCATCAGGTGCGCGCGTGCGTGCCCGAGGTGGTCCAGCAGCCCCGCCGCCTGGCGCACGAAGTGGTCCCAGGTGATGCGCTCGACCCGTCCGCCCGACTGCCCGTTCTCGCGCCGGTCGAAGAGGATGCAGGTGAAATGCTGCGGCAGGTGGTCCAGCAGCCGGATGCGCTTGTAGACCCCGAGGTCGGTCCATTTCTCGATCCGGGCGTCGAATCCGCCCGGCGAGAACATCAGCAGAGGCGGGCCCTCGCCGACAATCTCGTAGCGGGTGGAAATCCCGTTCGTTTCCGCGAATGCCATCGCCCTACCTCCCCGGCTGTCCCTTGATCTGCCGCGCGTCGCGCACGTCGCCGGCGCATTCGGCCAGCGCGTTGTGGATGACCTGCGCCACGTTCGCGTAACCCTTGGCCTGCTGTCCCACCAGCGCCGCGTCGTAGCCCACCGCCGCCTGCGCCAGCCGCACCCGTCCGTCCAGCCAGGGGCCGCCGCCGAAGCCGCCGATCACCGGGATCTTCACCGCCTCGACCACCTTGGGCCCCACCACGGGGCCGGAGTTGGTGAAGTCCAGCAGCACCGCGCCCGCTTCCTCCAGCATCTGCGCCTGCTCGATCATCCGCGCCTCCATCCCCGCCACCACGTCGGACCCGGCCTTGGCCTGATTCTCGTAGGGGATGCCCATGGCCAGCGCGGTCTGCGGGGTCAGGCCGAACTGCGCCCAGACCGGGATGCCGGCGCGGGCGAGGGCGGTGACCGCCTCGGGGTATTCCGCCGCGCCGTCCAGCTTCAGCAGGTCGATCCCGGCCTCCTTGACCAGCCGAATTCCGGCACGCACCGCGGCATCGGCGCCCTCCTGCAGCGGCCCGTAGGGAAAATCGGCCGAGACCAGCGCGTTCTTCACGCCACGGCGCACGGCCTTGGTGACGATCACCATTTCATCCATCGTGATCTCGAACATCGTGTCGCGGCCCCACAGGTTCTTGCCCACGGTATCGCCGACCGAGACGATGTCGGCCCCGACACCGTCGGCGATGGCGGCCATATGGGTATCCCAGGCAACGACGCCGAAGATCTTCCGGCTTTCGCGCTTCATCTGGTGCAGCTGCGGGATGGTGACGCTCATGGGGTGGTTTCCTCCAGTATGTTCGGGGCGGCGGACCGCCTGAAGCCTGCCGGTCCCGGCCGAGGCGCGGGGCCCGTTTGGGCGATCGTCCGTCAGTAGAATTCGTCGAAATGCACCTGGTCCGGGGGCAGCCCGGCCTCGTGCGCCATCAGCTGCACCGCCTGGCTCATCGCGGCTGGCCCGGCGAAGTACAGCTCGCACCCCGCCAGCGCCTCACCCATTTCGGCCGCCACCACGTCGTGCAGGAAGCCGGTGGCGCCGGTCCAGCCGCCGGCGG
Organism: Rhodobacter sp.; assembly: GCA_048262455.1. Taxonomy (GTDB): domain Bacteria; phylum Pseudomonadota; class Alphaproteobacteria; order Rhodobacterales; family Rhodobacteraceae; genus Psychromarinibacter. The sequence goes on along the minus strand of JBLXFD010000004.1, from coordinate 201,158 downwards.
GCTCCGAGAGCGCCGGGGTGAAACTGACCCTCCCCGCAAGCTCCGGCCCCAGCGCGGCGGCGGGGTCGAACAGGTCCGCCTCGCCGCGGCAGCCGTAGAACAGGTGCAGCTTGCGGTCCTCCAGCATCCCCGCACGCGCCGCGCCGCGCGCGATCGAGACCATGGGCGACAGGCCCGAGCCCCCGGCCAGCAACACGATGTCGCGCGGGCTGTCCTCGCGCAGCCAGGCGGTACCGTAGGGACCGTCAAGCCCCACCTGCCCGCCGGGGGCCAGCCCGCCGAACAGCCGCCCCGTCGCGACGCCCTCGGGCTTGCGCTTGATCATGAACTCCCACAGCCCTTCGCCGGGCAGGTTCGACATGGAATAGGCCCGGCCGCCCTCGACCCCCTCGGGCGAGATCAGCGCGTACTGGCCGGGGCGGAACCCGTCGTCGCCCTCCAGCCGGAAGGCGAAGGTGGTGATGTCGCGGGTCAGCGGCGTGACCCGGACCAGTTCGGCGCTGCGGCGGGCCGGGCGGTCGCGGCTGACGGCATCCGCGTCGGGGCGCAGCTTGATGGTGCAATCGGTCAGCGGCTCGGCCTGGCAGCCCAGCCAGCGGTTGCGCCCCGCGTCCTTCCGTTCCGACCAGGCGGGCGGGTCGGCGCGCTGGTGGCGCACCTCGCCCTCGATCAGCTGGAACTTGCAGTTGCCGCATTCGCCCACGTTGCACGAATAGGGCACCCCCAGTCCGGCCCGCAGCGCGGCGCGCAGGATGGTGTCGCCGGGCGCGCAGGGGAACTGCGTGCCATCGGCCGCAAGCGTGATCGTGGGCATGGGGCGGGGGGTCTCCTGGTTCGGGTCAGACGTAGATCGGCTGCCGGCGGATGTAGCCGAGGCGCACGGAGATCTGCGTCGCCGCCTCGATCGCCACCGGGGCGAGCTTCGGGAACATGCTCTTGCGGATGCGCACCCGCGGGCCGGCGATACCGACCGCGGCGACCACGCGCCCCTCGGAGTTGTGGATCGGCGCGGCGATGCAGCGGGTGCCGTCATCGCATTCCTCGTCCTCGACCGCGTAGCCCTGCCGTTTGGTCTTGCGGATCCGGGCGCGCAGTTCTGTCTCGTCCACCACCGATTTGCCGGTGCGCGCCTGACGGGGCAGGGCAAGCACCTTCGCCAGCTCCGGCTCGCGCAGCCCCGCCAGCAGGCACAGCCCCTCGGCGGTGCAGTAGGCGGGGCGGATCTGGCCGGTGCCGGAGCGCAGGCGCAGGGTCTGGGGGCTCTCGAAGTCGTGCAGGAAGACCACGCGTTCGCGTTCCAGCACCGCGAGGCGGGTGTTCTCCTGCGTGGCGTCGCGCAACTCGTTCAGGATCAGCTTGCTCTCGGTGGTCACGTCCAGCCGCGAGCGCACCAGCGCCCCCAGCGAGAACAGTCCGACCCCCAGGCTGTAGCGCCCGTTCTCGGGGTTCTGCTGCAGCAGGTCCTCGTCCAGCAGGGTGCCCGCCAGCCGGTGCACGGTGCTTTTCGCCACGCTGAGCCGCTTGGCAAGCTCGGAGATCCCCAGCTCCGTGTCTTCCTCGGTAAAGGTCTTCAACAGGTGGATCGCCGTCGCCACCGAGGACAGCCGCGTGCTGTCGCGCCGGGGGTTCCGGTTGATCTCCTTGCGGCCGCCGGGCCGCTTCTCCGTTTCGTCTGCCATCACGTACTCCGTTCCGCTGGATAGAACCGCATTCCAGATATCCCGGCGGGGCGGGGCGCTGTCAATCGCGGGAACGGCATTTATCCCTGCTCCGGGTCGTCGCCGTGGGTATGGTGGTGGGTGTGGGCATGCGAATGTCCGTGGGAATGGGAGTGCCCGTGGTCGTGGCTGTGCCCGTGGGAGTGCCCGTGCCCGTGCCCGTGCCCGTGCCCGTGAGCGGGCTGGAACTGGATGCGTTCCTGCCGGCGCGGGCCGCGCGGGTCTTCCGAGAACAGCAGCGACTTGACGGTCACCGGCACCGTGTAGGACGGCAGCCGCACCTTGCCGAGGTCGATGTAATCGAAGTCCCGCAGCGAGATCCCGTCGAGGATCAGCAGGTCGTTCTCCAGCTTCAGCTCATCCTTCAGGATGCCGCCCAGGGTCTGCGCGATGTCGCCGTCGATCATCGCGTGGATCGGGTGGCCGCCCGCGATGCGCGGGGCAAGGGCCAGGGCGATGCCGTCCGCCAGCCGCCGGATCGCGCCATACTCCGGCGCGCGGTCGAACTCGAAGGCCAGCGCGACCTCGTGCTGCGCCACCGAAAGGTCGAAGGCCTCGAAGTGGTGCCGGATCGCCTGCGCGATCTGTTCGGCCGAGGGATCGGAGCCGAGGTCCAGCGCCGGTTTCAGCACCTGCATGGAGCGGCGCGGCAGCACCTTTCCCGGTCGCGTGATGGTCGAGGTCTGGCCCGACAGCTGCACCGAGTATTCCGAGGCGCCAAGCGCGGTGGCGCGTATGCAGGCGGCGGCCTCCAGCAGCGGCGCGCCAAGGCCCCCGGCCTCGAGCGCCTCGCGCAGGCGGCGGCCCAGCGGCAGGCCAAGATCGCCGAAGTCCCGGCTTTCGCGGCCAGAGACATATTCGCCCACGCCGCCCGAGACGATGATCCCGTCCAGCGCGCCGATGTCTTCGGGGATATCGGTCAGGAACAGCTCCGCCACGTCCGGCCGCAGCGGCCGCTCGGTCAGCGCGGCGATCAGGATCTCGGCCAGCCGTTCCGCCACCCGGTCCAGCGCGCCCGGCGGGCAGGGGGCACCGACCTGCATGTCCACCCCCGCCGCGGCGGCGTGGTGGCGCCCCGCTGGCTCCGCGCGGGTGACGCGGCCGTCCTTCGTGGCGATCAGGCGGCCGCCCACGTGCAGCGCCGCGGTCCAGATGACCTCGCCCCGCTCGCAGAGCGCCAGCTTGGTGGTGCCGCCGCCGATGTCCACGTTCAGGATGCGCGAGCCCGCGTCGTGGCTGGCCTTGGCAGCGCCAGAGCCGTAGGCGGCCAGCATCGCCTCCATGTGGTTGCCCGCCGTGGCGGTGACGAAATCGCCTCCCTTGCGCGACACCACGTCGGCGATCGCCTCGGCGTTGCTGCGGCGCAGGGCCTCGCCGGTCAGGATCACCACGCCTGTGTCGATGTCCGAGGGACGCACCGCGGCCTCGGCATAGGCGTCGTCGATGATCGCCCCCAGCGCGGCGGCGTCGATCTCGGTCTCGCCGGAATAGGGGGTGAAGGAGACGGGGGACTCGTAGGCGGTCTTGCGGTCGACGATCACGTAGCGCGAGGCATGGCTGTCCGCGACCCGCTGCAGGTGGATGGTCGAAAAGATCACCTGCGTTCCGGCGCTGCCGATGTCGATACCGACGCTGGTCAGGGCGACGTTGTCGCGCTGCCAGATCGGGTTGTCCTCCAGCGGGCCGGGGTCGATGTCGTCATGGTCGTGATCGGCATCGTCGCCATGCTCGTGCGGGTAGAAATCGCCGAACATGTGATCGTCGATCGTGTGCCTGTCGGGGGGCTTGCTGTCGGCCATCGCTTGTTCCTTCATGTGGACCGCTGGTCCATTGACGCGACCGTAGCCGGGAGCGTATCCTTCTTGCAACCGAAAAAGTCCGGCGCCTTCCCGGGGGCGGGCGTGACGAGAGAGGGATTGATCATGAACACGCATGCACGGGTGTCGGACAAGCTGGCCGAGAAATTCAAGACCGAGAAGGAGACGCCATATACTCGTTTCCTGAAGGCCGAGGGCCTCGACATCATCAATGGCAACTACGTGCCCTCCCTCCACGAGGTCGAGCTGAAGCCATGGGCCCGGCGCGGCGGCAATGCGGTTTACATGAACCACGACGCCAGCCGCACCACCAACGACTGCTACGTGATGGAGATCCCGGCGGGCGGCAAGCTGGCCCCGCACCGCCAGCTGTTCGAGGAGACGGTGCTGATCCTCTCCGGCCGCGGCTCCACCGTGGTGTGGGACGACGCCGGCAACAAGGTCAGCTTCGAATGGGGGCCGGGGGCGATTTTCGGCATCCCGCTGAACGCCAACCACCAGCACTTCAACGGCTCGGGGGCAGAGCCTGCGCGCTACATCGGCGTGACCAACATGCCGCCGCTGATGAACGTCTTCGAGGAACCGGACTTCCTGTTCGGCACGCAGCACGACTTCAAGGGCCGCTTCTCGGGAGAGCCGGACTATTTCGCCGAAAGCAAGGAGATGCAGGGCCTGCTGCTGGAGACGAACTATGTCGCCGACGCGGTCAACCTGCCGCTGGTGGAGGCCAAGGAACGCGGCGCGGGCGGCGGGCACATCCGGTTCCAGCTGGCCAAGTGCTCGATGAACAGCCACATCAGCCAGTTCCCCGTGGGCACCTACAAGAAGTGCCACCGCCACGGCCCCGGCGCCCACGTCATCATCCTGTCGGGCGAGGGCTACAGCCTGATGTGGCCCGAGGGGGCAGAGCCCAAGCGTTATGACTGGAAGCCGGGCTCGATGATCGTGCCGCCCAACATGTGGTATCACCAGCACTTCAACACCGGCACCACGCCCGCGCGCTACCTTGCCTTCAAGTACGAGGGCGTGGCGATCCGCAACGAGCAGGGCGTGCCGAAGGCCTGGATCAGCCAGCGCATCGGCGGCGACCAGATCGACTATGCCGACGAAAGCAAGCTGGTGCGCAGCATGTTCGCCGACGCACTGCGCGAGAACGGCCTGCAGTCGCAGATGGAACCGGCCTACGAGGCCGAGAAGGCGGACCTGCCGCCAAAAGGCTGAGACACTCAATCGCGGACCGCGCCCCCGCCGGTCCGCACCGCAACAAGGGAGCCCCGCGATGCTTCGCAAGGAAGTCAACGACCTGCTGACACAGACAGATCCGGGCACGGCCATGGGCGATCTGTTCCGGCAATACTGGATCCCGGCGCTGCTGGCGCGGGAACTGCCGGAGAACGACTGCGCCCCGGTCCGCGTCAAACTGCTGGGCGAGCGGCTGATCGCCTTCCGCGACAGCAAGGGCCGCTACGGGCTGATGGACGAGTTCTGCGCCCACCGCGGCGTGTCGCTGTGGTTCGGCCGCAACGAGGAGGACGGCCTGCGCTGCCCCTACCACGGGTGGAAGTACGACTATACCGGCCAGTGCATCGAGGTGCCCTCTGAGCCGGAGGAGTCGGGCTTCTGCGAGAAGATCAAGCTGAAGGGCTATCCGCTGATCAAGATCGGTGACGTGCTCTGGACCCACATGGGCGACAAGGACGAACGGCCGCCGGAGCCGACCTGGGAATTCGCGACGGTGCCGGAGGATCAGACCTACACCTCCAAGCGCTGGCAGGAGTGCAACTGGCTGCAGGCGATGGAGGGCGGCATCGACAGCAGCCACGTGTCGTTCCTGCACTCGGGGGGGCTGAAGTCCGACCCGCTGTTCAAGGGCGCCAAGGGCAATCAGTACAACGAGAACGACAAGAAGCCGGTGTTCGAGGTGGTGCAATCCGACGGCGGGCTGCACATCGGCGCCCGGCGGATGGCCGAGGAAGGCCACTACTACTGGCGCGTGACGCCGTGGATCATGCCCTCCTTCACCATGGTGCCGCCGCGCGGCGACCACCCGATGCACGGGCACTTCTGGATCCCGATCGACGACCACAACTGCTGGGCCTGGTCCTTCGACTACCACCCGACGCGGGCGCTGACCGACAGCGAGCGGCAGGCGATGATCGACGGCTACGGAGTGCACAACCAGTACGTTCCCGGCACCTTCCGGCCGCTGCAGAACAAGGACAACGACTACCTGATGGACCGCGAGGCGCAGAAGCGCGGCGACAGCTACTCGGGCGTCTGGGGGATCGCGATGCAGGACGCCAGCCTGCAGGAAAGCATGGGGCCCGTGGTGGACCGCACCAAGGAAAACCTGGTGTCCACCGACAACGGCATCATCATGGCCCGCCACCGGCTGCGCAAGGCGGTCATCGCGCTGCGCGACAAGGGCGAGCAGCCGCCGGGCCGGGTGCCGGAACACCAGATGGTGCGCTCTGCCGCGCGGGTGCTGCCGCAGGACGAGCCGTTCCAGGACGCCATGGCAGAGGACCTGACCGTCCGCCACGGCGTCAAGCAGACCTCGGTCTAGGACCCCGCACATGCCCCACGATTCCGACGACATCTTCGAGGCCGACAACGCCACCCGCGCCGGCCGCGGCCCGGTCGATCATCCGACCATGCTGCACGGCTGCGCGCGCGCGGCCAGCGCCGAGGAGGCGCGCTACCGGATCCAGTCGCCCAACTCCCGCGCCCGGACCTCGCGGATCTTCGCGCTGGACCCGGCGGCGGCCGAGGCGATGTACGGGGTCACGGAATCCCCTTGGGACGACGCGCATTTCCTGACCGTGTCGGCGCGGGGGCCCGTCACGCCGGACAGCGCGGCGGCGGACCTGCCGCTCAGCCATCCCGGCGGCGCGAAGGCGGTGCTGGCCGACGAACTGGCGGGTGCCGACGTCGTGGTGCTGCTGGCCACCGACGGCAGCGGCGAGGGCGCGGCCGAGGTGATCGCGCGCGAATGCTTCGAGCGCAAGATCATGTGCGCCGGGCTGGCGCTGGGGCAGGGGCGCAGCGACCGCGACGTCGCGAAGGTGGTGAACGCCATGCGCCGGTTCGCACGGGTTCTGGTGGTGGCGCAGGATGACGACTTTATCCCTGCCATGCTGACGGCGCTGCGGGCATGAGCGGCGTGGGCACGAAGACCCCCCTCGTGACGGGCGCGGCGCTGCTGGGGGCGTTCGGCGTGGCGGTCGGGCTTTCCGGGAGCTGGGCCTTTCTCGCGCTGGGTTTCGCCATCGGCATGGCCCATGCTCTGGACGCCGACCACCTGGCCGCGGTGGCGGCGATGACGGACCGTGAGGACGGCCCCCGTCGCCTGATCGCCCGCGGCGTCGCCTGGGGCTTCGGTCACACGCTGGCGCTGTTCGTGATCTGCGCCGTCGTGATCGCCTTCGGACTGACCATCTCGGGCCGGCTGGAGGCGGGGCTGGAACTGGCAGTGGGTCTGATGATCGCCGGACTGGGCCTGCGGGTGCTGTGGCGCCTGCGCCGGGACCGGGTGCACATCCATGCCCACGAACACGACGGCCACCGCCATATCCACGCCCACAGCCACAAGAACGAGACCCGCCCCCATGCGGCCTCGCCCCACGGCCACGCCCATCCCGCGCCGGCGCACCTGGGCACGCTGGGGGTCGGGCTGGTGCACGGGGCTGCGGGCTCGGCGGGGCTGCTGGTGCTGACCGTGGCGGCGACCGACAGCATCGGGCAGGCGCTGGCTTATTGCGCGGTCTTCGGCATCGGCTCGCTGGTGGGCATGGCGGCGCTGAGCGCGGTGGCCAGCCTGCCGCTGGGCCTGTTGGAACGCGGCGCCGCATGGATGCGGCCGGTGGCGATGGCCGGGATCGGCATGCTGGCGGTCTGGGTCGGGGGCACCCTCGCGGTGGAAAGCCTTGGCGCGCTGTAAGCGCGCATCGCGAACGAGTGAAGGAGTAAGCCATGTGCGGTGAGATCGACGAACAGGTGCAGGTCGGACAGGACCTTCTGGAACAGCTGCGCGTGATGGCGCGCCAGCAGGGGCTGGCACCGGGCGAGGCGGCCGCGTCGCCGCCCCGGGGCTTGGCCGAGGCCGCGGGCCGCGCGGCCTACATGGAGCAGGTGTTCCGCGGCGGGCTGTCCCGCGCCATGGCCGACATCGCCGCCGCCGAGGAAGACGAGACCGTCGACGCGCTGGCCGGGCAGGCGATCGCCCTGGCGCGGCTGGCGGGGTTCCTCGCCGGTCAGCTGCCCCCCGAGGCGGACCTGTTCCGCGCGCTGATCGAGGCAGTCAGCGAGGGGCACGCGGAGCCGCGGCGCCTGGCGGCAGACTACCGGGCAGAGCAGGACCGCCAGCACGGCCATAGCCACGACGAGCCGCACTCACACCATCACCACTGATCCCGGAGACCTTAGCGTGGCACGTTTCGCCTTCCTCTCCGACCCGGCCTGGCGGCGCGCGGTGCTGCTGGACGGGTTCGGCCGGGGGTTCTGGGGCTTCGCGGCCGTGGCGGTGGCGGCAGGGGCCCTGTGCTGGACGATCAAGGGGCCCGACGTGGTGGTCCGCGCGGTGCTTCACGATGGCGAGCTGCTGCTGGACCTGCTGCCCCGGGTGGTGGTGGCGCTGTCCATCGCGGCGCTGATCTGGATCATGCTGCCGCGGGACCGGATTTCTGCCTTGGTGGGGACGGAAAGCGGCCTGATGGGCCTGGTCATCGCCACCGCCGCGGGTGCGGTGACGCCGGGCGGGCCGTCCTCGGCCTATGCGCTGCTGGCGGTGCTGGCGGTCTCGGGCGCGGACCGGGGCGCGATGGTGGCCTACATCACCTCCTGGGCGACGCTGGGGATGCAGCGCATCCTGCTGTGGGACGTGCCCTTCATGGGCGCCGAGTTCGCCCTCCTGCGGGTGCTGGTCAGCCTGCCGCTGCCGATCCTCGCGGGGCTGATCGCCCGGCGGCTGCCCTTCGCGCTGCGGATCAAGGACGAGCCGGCCGGTGGCGACCGCCCGGCACGGGCATGAGCGTCGGCTTCCTCATCCTGCTGGGCCTGCTGGTCATCCTCATCGGCGTCGCCTGGCGCAAACGGGTGGACGCGGGGCCGGTGCTGAAGCGGTTCCTGGAGCAGTTCGCCAAGCTCGTCCCGCGCATGCTATGCGCGCTTCTCGCCGCCGGGTTCATCGCCGAGTTGATCCCCAAGCGCGCCATCTCCGGCTACCTGGGCGACGATGCCGGGCTCTGGGCGCTGCCGGTTGCCGCGGCCACCGGGCTGCTGGTGCCCGCCGGTCCGGTCATCGCCTTCGCCATCGCCGCGGTCTTCGCCAAGGCCGGGGCCTCGCCCGCCGCGCTGGTGACCTTCGTCACCTCCTGGAGCATCTACGCCGCGCACCGGATCTTCATCTACGAATTGCCGCTGCTGGGCGCTTCGTTCCTGCGCCTGCGGGCGGTGGCGGCGCTGCCGGTGCCCTTCGCGGCCGGAGCGCTGGCGATGCTCGCCGGGCTGATCACCGGCTTCGGCGCGCCCGCCCCGGTCCCCTGACCCCCCAACCGACGGAGTTTCGCATGACCGACGACACCGAGACCTACCGAAAGTACCAGTCCGACGTGATCGTCGACCTGCTGCAGCACTACGAGTTCGAGTATATCGCCATCAACCCCGGCGCCTCGTTCCGCGGGCTGCACGACAGCCTGGTGAACTACGGCGGCGACAACCCGAAGATGCTGGTGTGCCAGCACGAGGAAACCGCGGTGCAGATCGCCCATGGCTATGCCAAGGCGGCGGGCAAGCCGATGGCCTGCATCCTGCACGACCTGGTGGGGCTGCTGCACGGGCAGATGGCGATCTACTACGCCTTCACCGACCGGGCGCCGGTGTTCATCCTCGGCGCCACCGGCCCGATGGACGAAAGCAAGCGCCGCCCCCGATCGGACTGGCACCACACCGCGCAAAGCCAGGGGGACGCGGTGCGCAACTTCACCAAGTTCGACTACCAGCCCCACAACATCGCCGGGGTGCCCGACAGCTTCATGCGGGCCTACTCGGCCATGGTGACAGAGCCGGCGGGGCCCATCTACCTGTGCTACGACGCGCTGCTGCAGGAGACGCCGCTGACCGAGGCGGTGAAGATGCCCGACGCCTCGGTGCAGAAGGCGCCCGCGCCGATGGCCGCCGACCCCGAGGTGCTGGAGGCGATCGTCACCCGCCTGCTGCATGCGGAACGCCCCTGGATCATGGCCGAGTTCACCGGCCGACAGCCCGGCAACTTCGACAAGCTGGTGACGCTGGCCGAGACGCTGGGGGTCGCGGTCTGGGACGTGAACTCGGCCCTGTGTTTCCCGAACCGCCACCCGCAGGCGCTGTCGATGGACACGGAGAGCCTGGCGCAGGCGGACGCGATCCTGGCGCTCGACGTGGTGGACTGGGAAAAGGCCACGGCCAAGCTGGACAGCACCACGCGGCAGCTGGACAGCTACCTGTCGGATGATTGCGCCTGGATGGAGGTGGGGTTCCACGAGACCGGCATCGGGTCGTGGTCGCTGGACTACGGGCGCTACCTGCCCAAGACCCTGTCGGCGCTGGGCGACCCGCGCCTCGTCATGCCGCAGATGACCGGGATCGCCGAGCGGCTGATCGCGGCGGACGCCTCGCTCCCCGCCAAGATCGCGGCGCGGAAGGAACGGATCAAGGCGCGGCACGACGAGATCTTCGCGGGCTGGGCCGAGGCTGCGAAGGTGGACCGGGACGCATCACCGCTGACCACCGCGCGGATGGCGGAGGAGGTCTGGTCGGTGATCCGGGACGAGGACTGGGTGCTGACCTCCGGCACCCTGCGGCAGTGGACCCGCAAGCTTTGGGATTTCGACGCGCCGCACCGGCATCCCGGCAAGGGGCTGGGCACCTCGACGCAGATCGGCATGAGCCTCGGGGTGGCGCTGGCGCACAAGAACACCGACCGCGTCTGCGTCGCGATCCAGCCCGACGGCGACCTGATGTACGACGCCGGCGCGCTGTGGACCGCGGCCAAGCACGAGATCCCGCTGCTGATCGTGATGTTCAACAACCGCGCCTACTACAACGACTGGCACCACCAGATCCGGATGGCCCGCCAGCGCGGCACCGACGAGGGCAAGGCGCATATCGGCATGGACATCTTCGATCCGGAACCCGACTTCGCCACCATCGCCAAGGGCATGGGCATGTGGGCCGAGGGGCCAATCGACACGCCCGACGCCGTGGCCCCGGCACTGCGCCGGGCGCTGGAGGTGGTGAAGTCCGGCAAGCCCGCGCTGGTGGACGTGATCACCCGCCACCGCTGATCCCAACGAAAAACGGCGCCCCCCGTTCAAAGGGGGCGCCGTGGTGTTCCGCGTGAGTGGCGGGGGTCAGTTGCTTGTGCAGGCCATGGATTTCGGCTCGTTGGCCTCGTGGTTCGGGTCGTACTCGATGTCGCAGACCATGCCGACCACCAGCGCGTCGCGCTCTGCCGTCTCGCCGTCGATGGTCAGCGCGGTGCGCGAGCCGGAGATCTCGGCGGTCAGCTTTGCCTCGCCCGACATGAACTCGAACGCCTTGTTGCGGTCGCCCAGCGACAGGATCTCGGAGGAAACCTTGATCGTCGGGATCTCGACATTGAGCGCGGCAGAGATGATCGCCACCGTCTCGGGGCTCTGCTGCAGCGCTGCCTTCACCAGCTTTTCCACCTCTTCCCCCGGCGCGGGTTCCACCGGCAGGTTCAGCTTGGCGGCCTCGGCGAGGAAGTCCTCGTCCTCCATCACCGCCATGTAGGCCGCGCGCAGGGTCTCCACCCGGTCCTCGGGCGTGCCCGGGGGCGCGGCGGTCAGGCGGCCAAGCGCCGACATCGCCTCGATCAGCGAGATGATTGAACGGCCCTTGTCGGTCGTCGCGAAGTCCATCGCCTTCGGTTCGGCGTCCCCGCCGATCGCGATGGCGAGAAAGCCGTTGCCGGCGTCGATGAAGGGCTGAAGCGACGACAGGGAACCGACCTGCCCGATCACCTCGCCGCGCATCATCGCCATCTCGCCCTCGTTGCCCTGGTAGCCGGGGATCATCTCGATGTTCAGCTCCAGCCCGTCCGCCAGCATCTTGGTCTCGGTATAGGAGGCCGAGCCGACGCCCGAGGCGGCGAACAGCTTTTTCTCCTCGCTGTTCAGCAGGTCCTCGAAGCTGGACATGCCGCTGTTGTTAGACAGCACCATGACCCGCGGGTCGGCGGCGGCCTTGCCGATCCACTCGAACGCGTTCAGGTCGAACTCGATCCCTTGCCGCTGCAGGATCTGCGCGTAGATCAGGCCGGTGTTGAAGGTGCCGATGGTCAGCCCGTCGGGATCGGCGGCATACAGCGAGTTTGCCCCCACGATATGCCCGGCGCCCGGCAGGTTCTTGAAGATCACCTTGTCAGCGCCGAGCTTCTCTTCCAGGTGCCGGCCGATCAGCCGGCCGTAGGCATCGTAGTTTCCGCCGGGGTTGGTGGCGATGATGTAAGTCACCGTCTTGCCGGCGTAGAAATCGTCCTGAGCCCAGGCGGGCAGGGCGGTGGCACAGGCGAGCGCCGCCGCCGCTAGGATCCGTTTCATGTCGCTTTCTCCTCCCTGATTGGGCGGAGACGGCGCTCTCGTTCAGTGGACCGGCACCGGCCTCCGCGTAAGCCGCAGGCTATTCGTCGGCCGGCGGAATCCAGACGTCCTCGAAGCCCTCGGCGGGCTCGAGCTGGTCGAACCAGTCAAGCCCGATGGCCTTCATCACGCGGCTGTTGCAGACGATGACCCGCGCCTCGATGTCGGACGTGTTGAAGCGTTTGTGCGCCACGTAGGGCGGCACGTAGATGAAATCGCCGGGGCCCCAGTCGTACCGCTTGGGCGTCGTCTCCCAGCGCCACTCGAAGGCTTCCTTGCACTCGAAGTGCACGTCGAAATGCTCATCGTAGCCGGTGCCCTCGATCACGAAGGCGATCTCCTCGGACAAGTGGCGCGATGTGCCGGTGGCCTTCTGCGCCTCGATGAACTGCATGTAGATGTCGATGCAGCATTCCTTGGTGTCCATCTGCTCGTTGATGACGTGCTTTATCAGCCCGTCGGCAGAGCGCTCCATCGGCATCTTGTCGTGCTTCACGACATTGATCCGCTCGGGGTATTCCTTGCGGAAGGCCTGGCTGGCCTTCAGCGCGTCGTTGTAGAAGCTGACCTCGGGGCCGGCGGACTTGGCGCGCTGGCGCTCGATGACATCGGCGAAGGTGGTGGGGTCCAGGCTCATCTCGGTCTCCTCACAGGTTCGCCGGCGGGGCGTAGTCTTCGTGTCCCGGCACCGGTTCTTCGGGCGGGAACTGCACCATCTTCTGGAAGATCATGTGCATGAACAGGAACAGCGGCTTGGCCTTCAGCACCAGCACGAAGGTCTCGTCGTCGCTGTCGTTGAGGTGCTGGTGGACGCAGGCGTTCTCGACGATCAGCGCGTCGCCCGCCTCCCAGTCCAGCCGCTTTCCGTCGTGGATGTCGTGGCCCTTGCCCTTCAGCACGAAGAACACGGCAGAGTTCATGTGGCCGTGGATCTGCCCATAGCCGTGGGGGGCGAAGGCGTCCACGTGGGCCTCGATCGACTGGGCGACGCGGTTGGCCTGCGGGTTGATCACCTTCTTGCCGAAGTTGTGCGGCCCGCCCTTCCACTTCATGTCCGAGGTCCGGTAGACCCGGGGCTGGCTGTACAGCTCTTCCTTCAGCTCGCCGTAGGTGCCTTCCAGCGCCCGCACGAAGGTGCGCTTCTTCGTCCAGCGTTCCCAGACGACCTTTTCGCGCTGTTCGCTGTTGTGTCCGACGCCTGCGCCGGTCTCGGAGGTCTCTGACATCCGCTGTCCTCCCTGTGGTTCGGGGAAACGCTAACAAGGCGGAAAATTCCCGTCAACGGTACGCCGGTTCACATGGCGGAACGGGCTTCATTCGCGCCCGGTCACTTCCTCCAGGCTCCGCGGGACGATGGGAAGCCCCAGGTATTCCGCCGTTTCCTCGTGCAGCAGGGCGCGCACCCGGTCGGGACCGAGCCGCTTGACCAGCTGGTCCACCGCGCCGAACAGGGGCAGGGGCAGCCCGGCCTGCTGGCTGAGCGACAGGGCCACGTCCATGTCCTTTTCATGCCAGGTGAAACGCGAGGTGTCCCAGCGTTCCAGCGTGGTGTTGCGGGCCGGGCATTTCAGCAGCGTCTCGCGCATGGCCTGCGCGTCGATGCCGCAGGACTTGGCGAGCGCCAGCACTTCGTAATTGGCCACACAGGCGGCCCAGTGCATCATGTTGTTGCAGGTCTTGCCCAACTGGCCCGAGCCCGGAGGGCCCAGATGCTCGACGCTGCGCGAATAGGCCATGAGCACGGGGGTGACGGCAGCGATGTCTGCCCCGGCGCCGCCGCAAAGCGAAATCAGGTCGCCGTTCTTCGCGCCCTGCAACCCGTAGCACACCGGCGCGTCGACGAAGCCCACGCCCTGCGCCGCGCAGCGCGCGTGCAGGTCGATCATCGTGCGCGGGTGGTTGGTGGCAGCCACGACGATGGTGCTGCCCTGGCGCGGCTCGGCCTCCAGCAGGGCCGTCACCACGCTTTCGCTCTGGGCGTCGGTGGCGACCACCACCACAACCACCGCGGCCTGCCGGGCGATCTCGTCCAGCCCGGCGGCGGCGCGCACCCCGGTCTCCTCCGCCGCCTTCAGCGCCGCGGCATCGGCGTCAAAGCCCAGCACCGTATGTCCCGCCGCCATCACGTGTTTCGCCATCGCCGCGCCCATGGCGCCAAGGCCGATAAATCCAACTTCCATGCCGGTCACTCCTGCTGCCTGCCGGCGCGGCGCCCGGCCTTTACGTGACAGTGAACCCGTGCCGCTCCAAGGCAACGGGGCAGTGAGTGCGGTTCCGAATGAAAGAACGCCGGTCCACAATTGTTTGTAGGATGGGCCGCGACTTCCTAGCGTCAGGGGACCGGCATCGCGGTGCCGGACGGGAGGAGACAGCATATGGACATGGCGGCAATCTTCGGCCCGCTCGTCGACATCGTCACATCGCCCTACCTGATGGGGCTGATCATCCTGGCCATCCCCATCGGGATGTTTTTCGGGGCGGTGCCGGGGCTGGGGGGCAAGCTGGGGATCGTGCTGCTGATCCCCTTCGTCTTCGGCATGGACCCGCTTGCGGGCGCGGTCTTCCTGCTGGCGATGCACGCAGTGGTGCATACCGGCGGCTCGATCCCCTCGATCCTGTTCGGCGTGCCCGGAACCGGGCCCGACGCCGCCACAATCGTCGACGGCTACCCCATGGCCCAGCGGGGCGAGGCGGGGCGTGCGCTGGGGGCCTCGCTGGGCGCCTCGGGGGTCGGCGGCGTGATCGGCGCGCTGTTCCTCGCGCTGATGCTGCCGGTGCTGCGCCCGGTGGTGCTGGCGTTCTCGCCGGCGGAGTTCTTCCTGCTTGCGCTGTTCGGCATCACCTTCATCGCCATGCTCTCGGGGCGGTCGCTCATCAAGGGGATCGCGGTGGGCTTCCTCGGTATCCTCGTTAGCCTCGTCGGGCTGGACCCCCACACCGGATCGCAGCGCTTCACCTTCGACCAGCTGTTCCTTTGGGAGGGGGTCAGCGTGGTGGCGGCGGTGCTGGGGCTGTTCGCGGTGCCCGAGATGCTGGCGCTCGGGGTCAAGGGCGGCGCGATCTCGGAGGTCGAGGGCAAGGCCCACCGCTACGACATCCGCCAGGTGCTTGACGGCATCCTCGACGTCTTCCGCCACCCCTGGCTGTCGCTGCGCACCTCGGTGCTGGGCGCGGCGATCGGCGCGATTCCCGGCCTTGGCGGCGATGCGGCCTCCTGGCTGTGCTACGGCCACGCGGTGCAAAGCGCCAAGGACCCCTCGCAGTTCGGCAAGGGCGACGTGCGCGGCGTGATCGCGCCCGAGACGGCGAACAACTCCAAGGAAGGCGGCTCGCTGCTGCCGACGCTGTTCTTCGGCGTTCCCGGCTCCTCGGGCATGGCGATCCTGATCGGCGCCTTCGTCATGCTGGGCATCCAGCCGGGCCCGCATATCGCGCTGACCGGCATGAACCTCGTCTGGTCGCTGATCTGGGCGCTGGCGCTAGCGAACTTCCTGTCGGTCTTCGTGTTCCTGCTGATGGCGCCGGCCTTCTCGCTGCTGGTCTTCGTGCGCGGCGCGCTGCTGATCCCCTTCGTTCTGGTGCTGGCCTTCCTCGGCGCCTACCTGTCAGAGGCCGCCTGGGAGAACATGGTGCTGCTCGTGGCCATCGGGGTGCTGGGCTACTTCCTGAAGAAGTACGGCTGGCCGCGCCCGCCCTTCGTGATCGGGCTGGTGCTGGGCGCTATCGCCGAGGACTCGATCCACAAGGCGCTGGCGATCTGGGGGCCGACCTTCTTCCTGCGCCCGCTCAGCCTCGTGTTCATCGCGATGATCCTGCTGACCATCGGCGCCTACATCTGGCGGCAGTACAACGCGTCCGCCGCGTCCAAGGAGGTGCATTATGACGTTTAGCGGACGCATCGCGACCACGGCGGTCATGGCGGGCCTGTTCGGCGGTGCCTGCCTGCTGTCGCTGAGCCTGCCGTCCAAGGCCGCCTTCATGCCGCTGCTGGTGGGCGTTCCGGGGCTGCTGCTGTGCCTGGCGCAACTGGTGATGGACCTGCGCCGGCCGAAACAGCCGCCGGAGAAGATCGCCCCCGCCGCCGAGGGCGCGCCGCCCGACCGGCAGACAGAACTGCAGGCCTTCGCCTGGCTGGGCGGCTTCGCGGTTGCGCTGCTGGGCTTCGGCTTCATCCTCGGCGGGCCGGTGCTGGTGGCCGCCTTCGTGCGGTTCTCCAGCCGCGACAGCTGGAAGAACGCCGTTTTCGCCGGGGCGGGGACCTTCGTGGTGCTCTGGGGGGTGTTCATCTGGCTGCTGGAGCTGTCGCTGTTCCAGGGCCTGATCCTCGAGCAGCTGCTGTGAGGGCACCATGCTGCTGATCGACAACGACGCGGTGCACGCGCTGCTGACCATGCCCGACACCATGGCGGCGCTGGAAGCCTCCTACCTCGACGTGGCGCAGGGGCGCGGGATCTGCCGGCCGCGCATCGACGTGTCGATCCCCACCTCCTCGCCGGAGCGGGAATACCGCTGGGGCACGATGGAGGGCGGGTCCGCCGGCGGCTACTTCGCCATCCGCATGAAGTCGGACATCATCCACCACGCGGTGGCCCCCGACGGCACCCGCACGCAGGAGAAGTACTGCCACCGGCCGGGGCTTTACTGCGGGCTGATCTTCCTGACCGACACCGAGACCGGGCGGCCGCTGGCGCTGATCAACGACGGGGTGCTGCAGCACATGCGCGTGGGCGGCGACGGCGGCCTCGGGGTGCGGCACATGGCGCGCGAGGATGCGGCGGTGGTGGGGATGCTGGGCTCCGGCGGGATGGCAGAGACCCACATGCTGGCCTTCTGCGCCGCCCGGCCCGTGCGCAAGCTTCAGGTCTACAGCCCGACGCAGCGCAACCGCGAGGATTTCGCCGCCCGCATGGCCGAGCTGCACGGCATCGAGGTGCAGGTCTGCGACGCCCCGGAACAGGTCTACCGCGGCGCCGACATCGTCGCCGCGCTGACCGATGCCGCGCAGCCGGTGCTGAACGGCGACCTGCTGGAGCCGGGGACCCACGTGGTCAACATCGGCGGCGGCGGCCTGCCCGACGCCCGCACGATGGAGCGGGTGGATGTCTACCTGCGTTTCGGCGACGCGCCGCCCGCGCTGGGGCATGAGGGCATGGACGACGAGTTCCTGACGTGGCGCGCCCGGGGTGAGGGCGAGGGCGCCGCACCGGCCAAGCCGCGCCGTGCCCACGGCGTCATGCTGCCGGGCAAGCGTGTGACGCTGGCCGAGCTGCTCTCGGGCGCCAAGCCGGGCCGCGCGGACGACCGCCAGATCACCTGGTCCGAGCGCGGCAACATGCAGGGCGCGCAGTTCCACGCCGTCGCGGGCCGCGTCTATGAGAAGGCGCTGGCCGAGGGGCTGGGCCGCGAACTGCCGGACGAGTGGTTCCTGCAGACCATCCGAAACTGAACGCAATCCATTTCCCGAGGCGCCATGACGCAGCTACCCCTGACGATCGCCACCACCGACTACGACCATTTCCGCGACATCCGCACCGGCGTCGTCCGGCCCGAGGGGATCGACCTGAACTGGATGCTGCTGGGCCACCACGAATGCTTTGCCCGAATGACCGCGAACCGCGAGTTCGACCTGTCGGAGATGTCCTTCGCCAAGTTCTCCGCCCAGGTCACGCGCGAGGGCAGCGACCTGATCGGCCTTCCGGTCATCTGCTCGCGCCTGTTCCGCTTCTCGTCCTTCTACGTCAACCGCAAGGCCGGCATCCGCCGCCCCGAGGACCTGGTCGGCAAGACTGTCGGCTCGCCCGAGTGGGCCCATTCCGCCGCCGTCTGGATCCGCGGCTGGATGCAGAACGACCTTGGGATGGATCTTACGAAGGTGCGCTGGGTACAGGCCGGCGCCAACGCCCCGGGGCGCGAGGAGAAGGTGGAGCTGAACCTGCCTGACGGCATCGAGATTGCCCGGGTGAAGGACAAGTCGCTGTCCGAGATGCTGGCCAGCGGCGAGCTGGACTGCGCCATTATCGCCCGGCCGCCCACCTGCTTTCTCGAAGGGCACCCGGACATCGAGCGGCTCTACCCCGACTTCATGGGGATGGAGCAGGACTATTACGCCGAGACCGGCATCTGGCCGATCATGCACATCATCGCGATGAAGAAGGCGGTGCACGAGGCGCACCCCTGGGTGGCGCGGAACCTGTTCAACGCCTTTGACGAATCCAAGAGCCGCAGCCTCACGCGCCTGCTCGACCCCGCGGTCTCGCGCTATCCGCTGGCCTGGCTGCCCACCTACGGACGCCAGATGCAGCAGATCTTCGGCAAGGACCCGTTTCCCTTTGGGGTCGAGCCGAACCGCAAGACATGGGAGATGATGGGCCTCTACACCCACCAGCAGGGCATCGCGCACCGGCAATTCACGCCCGAGGAAATCTTTCCCGACAGCGTCAATACGAAGGTAATCATCTGATGGCGGACTCCGGCGGACCCATATCCCAGGCGCTGCGCGCCGACCTCGCCGCGGCCAGCCGCATCCTTGCCGCGCAGGGGGTGGTGGACGCATTCGGCCATGTCTCGATCCGCCACCCGAACGCGCCGGACCGCTTCTGGATGTCGCGCGCCATGGCCCCGGCGCTGGTGGAGCCGGACGACCTGATGGAATTCGACCTGGACAGCGAGGCCTGCGGCGGCGACGACCGCAAGGGGTTCCTGGAAAGGTTCATCCACGGCGAGATCTACCGCGCCAGGCCGGATGTGGGGGCGGTGGTGCACAGTCATTCCCCCTCGGTCATTCCCTTCGGGCTGACCGGCGTGCCGATGCTGGCCACCTTCCACAACGCCGCCTTCCTGGCGCGCGGCGTGCCGGTCTTCGACATCTCCGAGCGGTTCGGCGAGACGGACATGCTGGTCTGCGACTGCACCAAGGGGGTGGCGCTGGCCGAGGTGCTGGGGGACGCGGACGTGGCGCTGATGCGGGCCCATGGATCGGTCGCCTGCGGCCCGACCTTGCCGGTGGCGGTGTTCCGCGCCGTCTACACCGAGGTCAGCGCCCGGGTGCAGCACTGGGCGGCGGCGCTGGCGGGGGGCAAGCCGCTGGCCGCGCTCAGCCCGGGCGAGGGGGCGCTGGCGGACGGGCCGAACCAGGGCGCGGGCATGCGCGCCTGGGATCTTTGGCGCCGCGAAGTGCGCGAGGCGACGGGATGGTAGGGGAGAGCGGGATGGACACCGAGGCCGCGAAGGCGGATCTGGCGCTGTGCCTGCGGATGCTGGAACAGCAGGGTATCATCGACTTCAACGGCCACGCCAGCCTCCGCGCGGGCGAGCACATGCTGATCAACGCGGGCAGCGCCCAGCGGTCCCGCCTGACTGCCGCCGACATCTGCACCGCGGACTTCGACGGCAATACCATCGAGGGGCAGGGCAAGCCGCCGCTGGAATTCCACCTGCACGCCGGCCTCTACCGCGCCCGACCCGACGTGCAGGCCATCGTCCACGCGCATCCCCGCTGGTCCACCTACCTGACCATGACTGGCCATGCCTACCTGCCGGTCTTCGCGCAGGGCACGCTGCTGCATCCGCTGGGGGTGCTGGACACGCCGGATTCCATCAACTCGCCGGAGATGGCGGCACGGTTGGCCGGTGTGCTGGGGGACCGTCCCGGGGCCCTGATGAAGTCCCACGGCGCCGTTACCGTGGGCACGAACCTGGCCGAGGCCTTCGCCCTGATCGTCTACCTCGAGGAAAACGCCCGCCGCCAGTACCACGCGCTGCAGATCGGCACGCCCTACGTCTTCTCGGACGACGAATGCGCCGCCGCCCGCCGCAAGCTGCACACCCCCGGCCTGTTCCGCCGCACCTGGGACCATTTCGCCGCCAAGCTGGAGGCGGGCCAGTGAGCGCGCGGTTCCACCTGGCGGGGGTGATGGGCTGGCCGGTCATGCACTCGCGCTCGCCGCTGATGCACGGGCACTGGATGACCGAACTCGGCCTGCGCGGCGCCTACGTGCCGCTGGCGGTGCGCCCGGGCACGCTGGAGCCGGCGCTGCGCGGGCTGGGGCCGCTGGGCTTCGCCGGGGTCAACCTGACCATCCCGCACAAGCAGGAGGCGCTGAAGATCGTCGACGAGATCGACCCAGTGGCCCGCCGGATCGGCGCGATCTCCTGCGTGGTGGTGCGCGAGGATGTCAGCCTGTTCGGCACCAACAACGACTGGCGCGGCTTTCTCGGCAACCTCCGCCAGAACGCCCCGGAATGGCGCCCCGAGGCTGGCCCCGCCACGGTGATCGGCGCCGGCGGCGGCGCCCGCGCCGTGGTGCACGCGCTGTTGACCGAAGGGGTGCCCGGGATCCGCCTGGTCAACCGCACCCGGCAACGGGCCGAGACGCTCGCCGCCGAAATCGGCGGGCCGGTTACGGTGGTGGACTGGGCGGACCGGCACGCGGCGCTGGAGGGCGCGGCGCTGGTGGCTAATACTACCAGCCTCGGAATGGTTGGCCAGCCGCCGCTCGACCTGGACCTCACCGCGCTGCCCGCCGGCGCGATCGCCACGGACATCGTCTACACCCCACTCGAAACCCCCTTCCTAACGGCGCTCCGCGCACGCGGCCACAAGGTGGTCGGAGGGCTCGGCATGCTGCTGCACCAGGGGCCGCCGGCGTGGAAGCTGTGGTTCGACCTCGACCCAAAGGTAACGCCGCAACTGGTGGAGCTCATGGTGCGCGACATTGAGGGGGACGCGGGGTAGCGGGCGCGGTGCTTCTTTAATTATTCTGCGAGGACGAGAAACGGGGGCAGGATCACCCTGATCCACGCATTGAATGCCTCAGTGCACCGCACCAGTGCCCGGGATGGCCGACAGCAAGGCGCGGGTGTAGTCGTGGCGCGGTCGGGCGAAGATCTCGACCGCTGGTCCAATCTCGACAATCTCGCCTTGCTGCATCACCGCCACGCGGTCGCAGATCTGCGCCGCAACCTGAAGGTCATGAGTGATGAACAGGATGGCGAGATCGAGCTTGCGCTTGAGGTCCTCCAGCAGCTCGAGCACCTGTGCCTGCACGGTGACGTCGAGGGCCGAGACCGCCTCGTCCGCCACCAGCACGCGCGGCTCGAGCGCCAGGGCCCGGGCGATGCCGATCCTCTGGCGCTGACCGCCGGAGAACTCATGCGGCAGCCGGTCGGCCGAGCGGGGGTCGATGCCCACGAGTTCCAGCAGCCGCCGGGCCTCGGCCATCGCCTGGGCGCGGGGCACGCCCGCCGCGATCGGGCCGTCGGCGATGGCCTGGCCGACGCGGCGGCGGGGGTTGAGCGAGCCGAAGGGATCCTGGAACACCATCTGGATGCGGCGACGACCCGCGCGCAGTTCAGCAGAGCGCATGGCGCCCAGATCCTCGCCAAGAAGCCGCAGCTCGCCCGCGTCCGGCGTTTCGATCCGCGTCACCAGGCGCGCGATGGTCGACTTGCCAGAGCCGCTTTCGCCCACCAGCCCCAGCGTCTCCCCGCGGTGCAGGTCGAAGGAAACCCCCCGGACCGCGCGCACCTCGCGCTTCGGCATGAACAGGCCGCGGCCTGTGCGGAAGGTCTTCTCCAGCCCCTTCGCCGATAATACGACCTCGCTCTCCAGCGCCGGCCGCTGGGGCGGGGCGCCGGTGGGTACGGCGGCCAGCAGCGCCTGGGTGTAGGGGTGCTGCGGGCGCTCCAGCACCTCGGCGGCGGGGCCGTGCTCGACCGCGACGCCTTTCTCCAGCACCAGCACCCGGTCGGCGATGTCGCGGACGACGCCGAAGTCGTGGGTAATGAAGATCACCGCCATCCCGCGCCGGTCCTGGATCTCGCGGATAAGCCGCAGGATCTGCGCCTGCGTGGTGACGTCGAGGGCGGTGGTCGGCTCGTCGGCGATCAAAAGCGCCGGCTCCAGCGCCAGCGCCATGGCGATCACCGCCCGCTGGCGCTGCCCGCCCGACAACTGGTGCGGGAAGGCCTGCAGCAGGCGCTCCGGCTCCGGTAGCCGCACCTCGCGCGCCAGGTCCAGAACGCGGGCACGGCGTTCCGCCGGCGTCAGCATGCCGTGGGCCTCGAAAACCTCGGCGACCTGGTCGCCGATCCGCATGGACGGGTTCAGCGCGGTCAGCGGCTCCTGGAAGATCATCCCGACGCGCCGGCCGCGCAGGTCACGTTGTAGCCGGCGCGGCAGGCGCAATACGTCCATCCCCTCGAACATGGCCTCGCCGCCCTCGACCGTCACCACCCGCGGCAGAAGCCCCATCAGCGCCTGCGCCGCCAGCGATTTGCCGGAACCGCTTTCGCCGACGATGCAGAGGATCTCGCGCGGCTTCAGGTCGAAGCTCAGATCTTCCAACGCGTGGCGCCGGTCGGCCCCCGCCGGCAGGCGCAGCGCCAGGTGCTTGACCGACAGGACGTGGGGATTGGCGGTCTCGGTCATGTCAATTCCTTGCAGGCTCATCAGACCGCGATACGGCAGGATTGTTGGCGATCTCGTCGATGGTGTGGATGTTCCCGGTCACGTCACGGCCCCGCTGGCTGCGCGCGGCTGGAGGATCCTGGGCCCCGCGTCCAGCTCGAACAGTTCTTCCCGCAGCTTCTCCAGCCCCTCGGCGAGGGTGCCCAGCAGGCCCGCGCGGCTGCCGAGCTGGCTGATGGTGATCGCCGGTGGCATCGGCATGCAGCCTGCGACGGCGTCCCGCACCCGGTCCAGCAGTTCCTGCCGCGAGCCGATACTGCCGCCGAGGATGACGCAGGCCGGGTCCACCACGGCAGAGACCGCGAGGATCGCGGTGCCGACGCTTCGGGCGACCTCCTCCAGCACGCGTGCCGCGGCGTCGTCGCCCCGGGCGACGCGGTCGACGATCTCGCGTACGTCCAGACCGGTCTCGCCGCCCAGCCCCTCGTAGCGGTCGCGGATCGCGGCGCTTCCTACCGCGGTTTCCAGCGCGCCGGAGCGGAATGTTCGGCTGTCGAAGGGGTCTGCCCCGATCGGCAGGGTCGAAATCTCGCCCGCCGCGCCGCGCGCCCCGGCGAGGATGCGGTTGTCGTTGATGACGCCCATGCCGATCCCAGTGCCGAGGGCAATGAATACGAAAGAGGGCATTCCGGCGCCCGCGCCGCGCCACTGCTCGCCCTTGGCGGCCATGTTGACGTCGTTGCCAATGCGAACGGAAAAACCCAGCTCTCCCTCAAGGCGATCCCGGATCGTCAGCCCCTCCAGCCCGCCGATATTCGGGACCATGGCCAGCTGTCCGGTGCGGTCGTCGAAGGCCCCAGGGATTCCTATCGTTCCCGCCAGAACCCTATCGCGCGGCAGGCCCGCTTGTTCGGCGAGACTGTCCAGCAGTGTGCTGATCTGCGCGATCACCCTGTCGCCGCCCGCCTTGTCCGTGGCGACCACGCTCTCGGCTGCGATATTGCCGGTCAGGTCGGCAAGCGCGGCACGGATCTTCGTGCCGCCGACGTCGGCGCCGAACACCAGCGCGCGCTGCGGCGAGACGGTGTAGACCGCCGCGCTGCGTCCCACCGGGCCCTGGCGGCGGCCGGCGACCTCGACCCAGCCGTCGCCTTCGAGTTCCCGGAACACTTCCGACATGGTCTGCTTGGACAGTCCGGTGATACGCGCCAACTCGGCCCGGGAGATTGGGCCCCGCGACAGCACCTCGTGCAGCACCTTGCGAAGCGTGATCTGGCGCGCCATCGGCACCGAGGAAAAATCGGTCATTCAACAACATTCTTTTGGTTCTGATCCCGAACTAAACGTCAGGTTTCCACCTCAGGCAAGCCTGAAATTTCGGCGAAACGATTGAGGCATTGCTACGTGCCGCTGTTTTCCTGCCGCTTTAGTTCCGACAGTTTACAAATGTACCAGTCCATGCTTCGATTTCGGACAAGGCGGATGGAGCGTCCTGAAAAACCGCCTGCAAGATAATCCGACAGGAGAGAGTGAAATGCGAAAATCTAGAAATATCATGGTTCTAGCTGTTCTTGCCGCCACGGTCTCTACCGGCGCGATGGCTCAGACCCTTCGAGTCGCTCTGCAAGACGACCCTGATTCCCTGGATCCGGCGACCGGCGGAACCTACACGGGACGCATTGTATTCGACGCGATGTGCGACAAGCTGGTGGACATCGACGCGAACCTGCAGGTGGTCGGGCAACTGGCGACGGAGTGGAGCTGGAACGACGACTTTACCGCGCTGACCCTGAAGCTGCGGGAGGGGGTGACCTTTCACGATGGCACGGCCTTCGACGCCGAGGCGGTCAAGGCGAACATCGAGCGTATGCAGACCATGGGAGAGTCGAAGCGCAAGAGCGAGCTGTCGCCGATCACCTTGGTCGAGGTGGTAGATCCCACCACCGTGGTGCTTCAGCTGGAGCAGCCCTTCGCGCCGCTGCTGTCGATCCTGACCGACCGGGCGGGTATGATGGTCTCGCCGGCCGCCGCCACCTCTGCGGACGATTTCGCGGCCAATCCCGCCTGTTCCGGACCCTACCAGTTCGAGTCCCGCTCCGCGCGCGACAACATCAAGCTGACCCGCTTCGACGACTACTGGAACGCCGACGCCATCCACTACGACAGCATCGAGTACCACATCGTTCCCGACGCCACCGTTCGGCTGGCGCGCCTGCAGGCCGGCGATCTCGAGGTGGCAGAACGGATGGCGCCAACCGACCTGACCGCGATCCGTGAGGACGCGGGGCTGGAGCTGCACACAGCGTCCGGGCTTGCCGTGTCCCACCTGTTCATCAACCACGGGGAAAGCGGCGGCGTGCTTGCCGGCTCGGAAGACCTGCGCCATGCGCTGGAATTGGCGATCGACCGCAACGTGATCAACCAGGTTGCCTTCAACGGCGAGTTCACCGCAGACAACCAGATGATCACCCCGTCGTCCGACTTCCACAGCGACAAGGTGCCGATGCCCGAGCGCGACGTCGAGCGGGCGCGCGAGCTGATCGAACAATCCGGCGTGGCGGATCCGGCCATCGAGATCACCTTCGAGAACTCGACCACCGACGCGCGGGTCGCGCAGATCATCCAGCAGATGGCGAACGAGGCCGGCTTTACCGTCAGCCTCCTGCCGCTCGAGACCTCCTCGGCGATCGAGCGTTACCTGAACGGCAACTTCGAGCTGTACATCGGCAACTGGTCCGGCCGCGCCGACCCGGATCCGACGCTGACCACGTTCTTCGGCAGCGCGGGCAGCCAGAACCTCAACGGTTACCGCAGCGAGGAAATCGACGCGGCGCTGCAGGAAGGCCGCAGTTCGCTCGAGCCGGAGGCTCGCAAGGCCGCCTATGACAAGGTTGCCGAGATCTACCTGAAGGACCTGCCGACCATTCCGCTCTACCACCCCACGTGGTTCTACGCGGCGCAGTCCGACATCGAGGGGATTGCCATCTATCCCGACGGCATCCTGCGCGTTACCGGTGTGAAGCCGGCCGCCAACTGAGGCACGATACCGCCCGGCGCCCCGTAGGCGGGCGCCGGGCTTTCCCAAGCCTGGACGCATCCCACACCCCATGCTCCGCCTGATCCTGAACCGCCTGCTCGTCGCGATCCCGACGCTTCTTCTGGTGTCGATCTTCGTCTTCGGTTTGCTGAAGCTTCTGCCCGGAGACCCGGTGCTGGCCCTCGCGGGCGAGGAACGCGACCCGCAGGTCATCGAGATGCTGCGGGACAAGTACGGCCTGAACCAGCCGCTTCCGGTCCAGTACGCGCGCTGGCTGGGCGGCATCCTGCAGGGTGATTTCGGCCTGTCCATCCGCACCCGCCTGCCGATCGGCGAGATGCTGGCCGAACGCCTGCCGGTGACGCTGCAACTGTCGTTCCAGGCGCTGATCATCGCCCTCATCATCGGCATCCCCGCCGGGGTTTTCGCCGCGATCTGGCGCCGCTCGCCGCTTGACTGGATGATCACCAGCATCGGGCTGGCGGGCCTTTCGATCCCCAGCTTCTGGCTGGGCATCATGCTGATCCTGCTGTTCGCGGTCGGTCTTGGCTGGCTGCCCTCGGGCGGCTATGTCGGTTTCTTCACCTCGCCGGTGGACAACCTGCGCACGACGCTGCTGCCCAGCCTGGTCCTGGGCACCGCCGCCGCGGCCATCGTCATGCGCCACACCCGCAGTTCGATGATCGCAACGCTTAAGTCGGACTACGTCCGCACCGCGCGCTCCAAGGGGCTGCGCGAGTCCATCGTCGTGCGGCGCCATGTGCTGCGAAACGCCCTGGTGCCGGTGGTCACCACCGTCACGCTGCACCTGGGCGAGTTGCTGTCGGGGGCGGTCCTGACCGAGCAGGTCTTCGGCATCCCGGGGTTCGGCAAGATGATCGTCGACGGCGTCTTCAGCCGCGATTACGCCGTGGTGCAGGCGGTGGTGCTGGTGGCGGCGGTGATGTTCCTGACCATGAGCCTGATCGCCGACATCGCCTACGTGATCCTGACCCCGAGGCTTCGCAAATGAGCGCAGACGCCACCATGGCCGCATCCACCCCGGGCTCGGTCCGGCGCATGGCCCTTGCCCGGGCGCTGGCGCAGCCGGGGGTGCGGATCGGCGGCACGATCGTCGTCTTCTTCGTGCTCGTCGCGCTCTTCGCACCGCTCATCGCGCCCTACGGGCCGACCGAGCCGGACTGGCTGGCGGTGCGGCAGGCGCCCTCGGCTGCGCATTGGTTCGGCACCGACGATCTGGGGAGGGACGTGCTTTCGCGCGTGATCTACGGCGCCCGTTCCTCGCTGGCGGCCGGCTTGATCGCTGCCCTGATCGCGCTGGTCTTCGGCGTGCCGCTCGGGCTGATCGCCGGCTATTTCGGCGGGCTGATCGACATGGTGATCTCGCGCTGCACCGACGCGCTGCTGGCCTGCCCGTTCCTGGTGCTGGCAATCGCGCTGGCCGCTTTCCTCGGACCCAGCCTGCAGAACGCGATGATCGCCATAGGCATCTCTGCCATGCCGATCTTCATCCGCCTGACGCGCGGGCAGGTAATCTCGGTCAAGGAAGAGGACTACGTGACCGCCGTGCGGGCCCAGGGGGTCGGGAACGGCGCGATCATCGTGTCGCACATCCTGCCGAACGTGCTGGCGCCCATCGTGGTGCAGATGACCATCACCATGGCCGTCGCCGTGCTGGCGGAGGCGAGCCTCGCCTTCCTCGGTCTCGGACAGCGGCCGCCGGCGCCCTCCTGGGGCTCGATGCTCGACATCGCGCGGCAGTTCCTGACCTCGGCGCCCTGGATGGCAATCTGGCCCGGCCTCGCCATCGTGGTGGTGGTGCTGGGCTTCAACCTGCTGGGTGATGGCCTTAACGACGCGCTGAACCCGCGTGACTCCTGAGCCACCGGCCGATCTTCCCCCCACCATAGGAGACCGAGATGCGTAATTTCCACCGGCCCGGCCGCTCTGTCGCCATGGGCCGCCAAGGGGCCGCCGCGACCTCGCACCAGCAGGCGACGCTGACCGCGGCCGAGGTCCTGCGCAACGGCGGCAGCGCCGTGGACGCCGCGGTTGCCGCGGCGGCGCTTCTGGGGGTGATCGAGCCGAACAGCACCGGCATCGGCGGTGACAGCTTCGCGCTGCTGTGGCAGGCGCGGGAGGGGAAGCTCTACGGCATCAACGGATCGGGCCACGCGCCAGAGGGCCTGTCGACAGAGTGGCTTCTGGAGCAGGGGATCGACCGGATCGACCAGGACAGCGTGCACAGTGTCCTCGTTCCCGGCGCCCTGCGCTGCTGGGAGACGCTGCTTGCCCGCTTCGGCCGGCGCAGCCTTGCCGACATGCTGGCCCCGGCTATCGCCGCCGCGGAGGAGGGGTTTCCGGTGGCCGAGCGCATCGCCCACGACTGGGCGCTCTACGGCGATCGGCTGAACCGGCACCAGGAAAGCCGCGAGGTGCTGCTGCCGGGCGGCACGTCGCCGGCGCCCGGAACCGTGCTGCGCTTTCCCAAGCTGGCAAGAACCCTGCGGCAGGTGGCCGAAGGCGGGGCCGCGGCCTTCTACACCGGCGAACTGGCCGCGGCGATGGTCGCCACCCTCGGCGCGCTCGGCAGCCGGCTATCGGTGGATGACTTCGCCGCCTGGCAGCCGCAGTTCGTCACCCCCGTCACCACCCGGTACCGCGACGTCGAGGTGCATCAGATCCCACCGAACGGGCAGGGGATCATGGTCTCGATCATGCTGAACCTGCTGGAGGGCTTCGACCACGCCGCGCTGGACCCGCTGGGGCCCGATCGATTTCACCTGCAGATCGAGGCCTACCGCCTGGCGGTGGCAGCCCGGAACGAGTTCATCGCCGATCCCGACCACGCCGACGTGCCGGTCGAAGACCTGATCTCGCCCCGCTACGCGGACGCGCTGCGCGACCGTATCGATCCTAGGCGCGCCATGGCCAACCCGGTGGTCGAGCCGGTGGCCCCGAGCGACACGGTCTACCTGACCACCGCCGACGCCGAAGGCAACATGTGCTCCTTCATTTCCTCTATTTCCGCCGCCTTCGGCTCTGCCATCCTCTGCCCGCGCACCGGGGTGCTGTTCCAGAACCGCGGGTCGGGCTTCGTGGTGGAACCGGGCCACCGCAACACCGTGGCGCCCCGAAAGAGGTCGATGCACACCATCATCCCCGGCTTCGCCAGCCGCAACGGCGCGCCATGGCTGTCCTTCGGGGTGATGCACGGCTTCTACCAGCCGCTGGGGCAGGTGCAGGTGCTGCAGAACATCGTCGACTACGGTATGAGCGTTCAGGAGGCCATCGACGCCCCCCGCGGCCTGCGCGACGCGGCAGCCTTCCACGCCGAGCCGGCCATCCCCGAGGCGACAATGCTGGAGCTGATCCGGCGCGGGCATCCCGTCGCCGTGGCACGCGAGCCTTGGGGGGGTGCGCAGGCGATCCTGCGGCAGGAGGATGTGTTCCACGCGGGCTCTGACCACCGGAAGGACGGTACTGCATTGGCTTGGTAGAGCTGCCTGCGACAGGTGCCGACAGACGGAAATGCACAGCAGCAGGGCAAAAGGTCTAGGATACTTCCCGACGGGCCGAGGCCGAGGATCCGGGTTTGAGGCGGGGCAGGAGGCTCGGTAGCCACTGGCTGTGAAAGACCGAAGCCCCTTTCGCTACTTCAGGACGAGCCTTTGGATCACCCGCCTGACAATGATGCTCACCTCCGCTTCCCGCTCTCTTTGCGGAACGTGGAGGATCTGTCAGGTTGAACCGCTCTGAAAGCGATACGGAACGGCGCACCTTCCACAAGATGACCTTGGTCAACTGAGTTCCACCACCAGCGCCCGCAGACCTTCTCGGTCGCGCACCCCCAGCTTGCTGTATGCCCGCTGCCGGTAGGTCGCCACCGTAGTCACCGAAAGCGCCAGCGCGCGTGCCGTGGCTTCCCGGGTCTCGCCCAGCGCTGTGCGGGCCAGCACCTGAGCCTCGCGCGGGCTGAGCCCGGGCTCGCGGCGGTTCAGGTGGCGTGCGAGGGCGGCGGGGTCCGGTGATGGCGTGGCGTTTGCGGTCAATGCGGCGTGACGGGCGAGGGAGGCGATCAGCAGCGGTCCATGCGCCTCGATCCAGCTGGCGGCCTCGGGTGAGAAACGGGCGCCATCGGCGCCGCGATAGGCGTTCAGGATAAAGGCGGTGTCGCCGGCGCGGCAGACCGAGAGCCGTTCACCCACGTCGCCGGCAGTGTAACATTCGCGGCGGTAGTCGATGTCGTCGATTGCCTTGGCCGAGCGCCGCGCCAACAGGGCCGTGCGGTGTGCGCGGCCCAGGTTGTAAAGCGTCGGCCGGTCGTTGCGCCAATGCCGCTTTGCATAGCGGAGCGAGGCGATCCACGCGAAGGGAGAGCGGTCGGGCTGGACGCTTTCCGCCACCAGGATCTCTGGCGCGCCCGTTGCCAGCGCGAAGGCCGAGCACATGTCGGCACCAGTCCGATCCGCCAGCACTGTCATAAGCGCCTGCCCGAAGCGGCCGGTCCCGATCGCCCCGACGATCTCGATGAAGGAAGCGGTTTCGCTCATCCGGCGAGTGTCGTTCAGAACGGATGACACAGCAATCCTCACAAAGCTTATCCCGGCACTATGAAACACGGAGAGCACCCATGGGCCTGGACCTGAACAAGCTGTACCATTTTTCCTATCCCTGCCGCGACGGCGAGGAAACCCGCGCCTTCTACGAGGACGTGATGGGCCTGCCGCTGGTGGCCTGCATGTCGGCCGAGCGGGTTCCCAGTACCGGCGAATTCCGTCCCTACGCGCATTTCTTCTTCGAGATGAAGGACGGCTCGTATCTGGCGTTCTTCGATCTCGGCCGCAACGAGATGCCCCAGCCTTCGCCGAACACCCCCGATTGGGTGATGCATTTCGCGATGGAGATGGACAGTGTCGATGACGTCATGAAGATGAAGGCGCGGCTGAACGCGCATGGGGTCGAGACCACCGACGTGGTGGACCACGATTTCATCAACTCGGTCTACTTCTTCGACCCGAACGGGCTACGCATTGAGGTGACAGCGCGCGTGGAAAAGCCGGGGCAGCTGGACCAGATGCGGGCCGAGGCACATGACGAGCTGGAAAAGTGGTCCCGGCGGAAGGCCGAGCTGCTGGCCTCCGCCTGACGGGCGGGCCAGCCGGCCGGGGCGCGGCGGCCCCGGCCGGGCCGGCATCAGGCATGGGCGCGGATATGCGCGAGGCTGCGGTGCCAGGCCAAGCGCGCACTTTCCGGCTCGAAGCTGCCGCGCGCATCGCAGTTGAAACCGTGCCCCGCGTCGTAAACTTGCACCTCGGTCTCGGGCCGCGCGGCGCGCACCGCTTCAACGTCTTCGATAGGGATGGTGTGGTCGTGCCGGCCATAATGCAGCAGCACCGGGCACTGCGGCACCTCCTCTCGCACCTTGGCGATGTAGCCACCGTAGTAGCCCACCGCCGCGGCGATGCCGTCGAGCCGCGTGGCCGACAGGAAGGCGACCGAGCCACCGAGGCAGAAGCCCACCACCGCGACCGAAAGGCCCGCGTCGCGCAGGTGCTGCGCCGCCGCCGCCGTATCGGCCAGCGCCGCGTCCCAGTCGAGGGTTTGGATGAAGCCGCGGGCGCGGTTCACCTCGGCCTCGGAGTAGCCGCTTTCGAACCCCGGTTCGATGCGATCGAACAGGGCAGGGGCCACGGCGGTCATCCCCTCGGCGGCGAAGCGGTCGACCACGCTGCGGATGTGGGCATTGACGCCGAAGATTTCCTGCACGACCACGACGCCGATGCGGGCGCCCCCGGTCTCGGCCTTGTAGGCGCCGAGCTCATGGCCGTCCGCCGCGGTAAGGGTGAGGGTCTGTCCCATTCAGTCTTCCTCCGGTGTCTGTGTCTTGTCGCGTTCAAACCCCGCCGCGGTATAGCGCGTTGCGCCGAGCCCGGCGCTGATCTGCATCGCCGTATCGCGCACCGCCTCCACGATCAGCCCGTGCGGGTCCAGGTCGTCCGTCTGCACCAGGCCCAGGGCGGTCACCGCAGCGCAGATCGTGTTGTCGCTGCTGTAGATCGGCGAGGAGATGCCGAAGAACCCGGTGTGGGTTTCGCCCAGGGTCACGGCGCTGAAGGTGTTGCGGATCTCCGGCAGCCGGGCTCGGGCGCGGCTCAGGGTGCCAGAAGCCAGCTGGTCCTCCAGCGCCGCCTGCGGCAGCCATTCGCGTTCCGGCAGGTTGGCCATGAACACCCGGCCGGTGGCGGTGGTCAGCAGCGGCAGGACGTAGCCCACCCGCACCGACAGCGGCACCGGCAGGCCGGCGTCGATCCGGTAGACAATCGTGGCGCCGCGGTTGCCCCAGACCGCCAGGCTGACCGAGCTGCTGGTGCGCTCCAGCGCGCTGGGCAGATGCTCGCGTGCCAGGTCCACCACGTCCAGCTGGTTGATCGCCGAAATCCCCAGTTCCACCGCCGCAGGGCCCAGCCCGTAGCGCGAGGTCGTGCCATCCTGCACCACCAGACCAAGCCGCAGGAAGCTGACCAGGTAGAGATGCGCCTTGCTGGGCGTCATGCCGGCGTGTTCCGCCAGGGTCTTCAGCGGCAGTTTGCCGGGCGCTGCGGACAGCGCGGAGATCAGGCGAAAGCCCACCTCGACCGACTGGATGCCGCGGCGGCGCTCAGGGGCAACCGGATCGGCCCGGATGGATTTGGCATCGTTGCTCATGTCTGTCGCACCCTCTTGACGCACCCGTCCTTCTTCAGCATTCTACAACAGGATTTGATCAAAGTGAAAGATCAAATGGGAGGATACATGCTGGATCGCCATGCGGGAACCGACGGCTCGGCGCGGGATGACGCTACGCTGCGCAATTTTCTGGCTGCCGCCGAGGCGGCGGGGGAGTTGGAGCGGATCGACGCGCCGCGCGAGCTTGCTGACCTGGGCGCTGAACTCGAAGGTGTCGAGAGGGCGCGGCTTTTCACGGCCGTCGGCCCAGAGCGGGCGCAGGTGGTGGGCAACGTCGCCGGCAGCCGCTCGCGCTTGGCGCTGGCCTTCGGCACCGACCGCCAGAACCTGCTGGGCGAGGTTCTTCGCCGGCTGGCCGACCCCAAGGGCACCTATGAGGTCGCGCGGGAGAAGGCGCCCGCGCAAGAGGTGGTGCTGACCGGCGACGAGGCTGATTTCGTCCGGCTGCCGGTCCACCTGCAGCACGGGCTCGACGGCGGTCCCTACATCTCGGCCTCGACCGATATCGTCCACGACCCGCGCACCGATCTGACCAACGTCGGCATTCGCCGCCTGATGGTGCGCGGCCGCCGCGAGGCGGGGGTTGACCTGGTGGCGCCCAGTGACTTGCGCGCGATTTACGAGCGGGCGGTCAGCCGGGGCGAACACCTGCCGATCGCCTTCGTCGTCGGCTCGCACCCCATCGACCACGTCGCCGCGACCATGCGGATCCCGGTGGACGAAGTCGGGCTGATGGCCTCGCTGCGTGGCCGCGACATGCCCGTGGTGAAATGCGTGACCAACGACTTGTATGTCCCCGCCGACGCCGAGGTGGTGCTGGAGGGTTACCTGGACCGCGCCGGCCATGTGGAGCCCGAGGGGCCCTACGGTGAGTTCCTGGGCTATTACGGCGGTGTCAAGATGAACCCGGTGTTCCATCTGACCGCCATCACCCACCGGCGCGACCCGATCTTCCAGACCGCCACCATCGCGGGGCCGAACCTTGGTAGCACCGACAGCGCACAGCTGATCGCCCTGCGCACAGAGGTCAGCGTCTGGCGGGCGCTGGAAACCGCGATCCGCGAGCCATTGAACGTGCATGTGACCACCTCTTCGGGGGGCATGTACAACGTGCGGATCTCGATGCGCCAGCGGGTCCCGGGCGAGGCGCGCAACGCCATTGCCAGCGCCTTCGGCTGCTTGGCGAACGTCAAGCACGTCTTCGTCTTCGATCCCGACATCGACATCTTCTCGTCCGAGCAATGCGACTGGGCCTTCGCCACGCGCTTCCAGGCGAATCGCGACCTGGTGGTGCAGGACGGCTTCCGCACCCTGCCGCTGGACCCGTCGCTGGCGGGTGCGCGGACCGGCGCCAAGGCCGGGTTCGACTGCACCATGCCCATCGAGGTGGCGCGCAGCCTGGAAAGCCGCATCCCGCGGCCGCCCGTGATCGAGGGCGAGCGGTTCGACAGCGTTGAAGCGGCACTGGCGGACGGGCCGAAGACTTTCGCCGCGCTGATGGCGGCGCTGGGCACCCGTGACGGTCGCGAGATCGTCCCGGTGTTCGACACGCTGCGCGCCGAGGGGCGCCTGGGGCGGGACGAGGCCGGGAACTGGGTGCTGAAGCAGGCCGGAAGTTGAGATGAGCCGGGACGCGCCCGCCGGTCCCGAGGCGCGGCCGTTCATCGGCCGCCCGATGCCGCGGTTCGAGGACCAGCGGCTGCTGGCCGGCCGCGGGCGCTATACCGATGACTTCGCGCTGCCCGGCCAATGCCACGCGGTGTTCCTGCGGGCGCAGGAGGCCTCGGCGCGTATCGTCTCGATCGATGCCGAGGCGGCGCGCGCCATGCCCGGTGTGCGGCTGGTGCTGACTGGCGCCGATTACGTCGCCGGCGGCGGCGGCCCGATCCGGCATTTCGCTGACCCCGCGGACGCCCGCGACCACACCCGGCGCGCATTCGGCGGCTACGAAGGCAATCTGGTGCACGACGTCCCGCATCTGCCGATGCCCTGCGAGCGGGTGCGCTACCTGGGCGAGCCGCTGGCGATGGTGGTGGCCGACAGCCGCGCCGCCGCCGAGGACGCCGCCGAAGCGATCCAGGTCGATCTGGAGGGACTGCCCTCGGTCACGGATGCCGAGGCGGCGCTGGCCGAGGGCGCGCCCCTGGTGGACCCGGACATCGCCGGCAATCTCTGCGTCTCCGCCAGCTTCGGTGATCCCGCGGCCGCCAAACGCGCCATCGCCGCGGCGGCCCACGTGGTTCGCGGCCGCTTCCCAGCGCAGCGCGTTGCCAATGCGCAGATGGAGCCACGCTCGGTCATTGCCGATTACGATGCCGGGACCGGGCGGTATCTGATGATCGCCGGCAGCCAGGGCGCGGTTCGCCAACGCGACACGCTGGCCGCGGCGCTGGGCGTGGGGCGCGAGGCCGTCGAGGTGGTCTGCCCCGACACTGGCGGTGGCTTCGGTCCCCGCACGAACCTGTCGCCCGAACAACCAGTGCTGGCGATGGCCGCGCGGATGCTGGAGTGCCCCGTGCGCTGGGTCTCGACCCGGTCCGAGGCCTTCCTCACCGACTATCAGGGCCGCGACCTGGTCTACCACGCCGAGCTGGGGCTTGACCCCGGGGGGCGCATCACCGGCTACTTCGCGCAGATCACCGGCAACGTCGGGGCCTACACGCTGGCCTTCGTGCCGATGGCCAACAGCTTTCGGGTAATGACCACCGTGTACGACGTGCCGGCCGCCGGCGTGTTGATCCGCGGCGCGATGACCCACACCGTGCCGACCGCCCCATACCGTGGCGCCGGACGCCCCGAGGCGACCTACGCGATGGAGCGGTTGCTGGACATCGCCGCGCGGCGCATGGGTCTCGACCGTGTCGAGATCCGCCGCCGCAACCTGATTTCCAAGGCTGGCCTGCCGCGCCGCACCGCGATGGGGCTGGTCTATGACAGCGGCGATTTCGCCGGCAACATGGCCGCAGCGCTGCATGCGGCCGACTGGGACGGGGTGGAACGGCGCCGTACCGCATCCCGCGCCCGCGGTCTGTTGCGCGGTGCCGGAGTGGCGAACTACGTGGAAAGCCCGGTGGGCATCCCGCATGAGCGCATCGACGTCACCGTCGCCCCCGAGGGCGGCATCGAGGTGGTTACGGGCACTCAATCCACCGGGCAGGGGCACGAGACCAGCTTTGCCCAGGTGGTGGCCGACCTGCTGGGGGTCACGCCGGACGAGGTCCGCCTGGTCTCGGGCGACACCCGGCGGGTGCAGTCGGGCGGCGGCAGTCATTCCGACCGCTCCATGCGTCTGGGCGGGGCGCTGCTGGTGGAAAATGCCGGCAAGCTTCTGAACCGCGCGCGAGAGATCGTGGCCCATGTGGAAGGCCAGGCCGTGGCCGATGTGCGCTGCGAGGGCGGCCTGCTGCTGCCCGCGGGCAGCAACACCGCCTACACCATCTACGATGCGGCCAGGCTGGCGGATAGCGACCGGGTGCCACCGGCGCTGCGTGGCCCGCTGAAGGCCAGCAGCAGCTTTACCGGCCGGATGCCCGCCCATCCCACCGGCGCCGCGGTCTGCGAGGTCGAGATCGACCCCGAGACCGGCGTGGTGCGCATCGACCGCTACACGTCGATTGATGATGCCGGTCAGCCGATCAACCCGCTGATCCTTCATGGGCAGGTGCATGGCGGCATCGCCCAGGGTGTCGGCCAGGCGCTGGGCGAGGCGATCGTCGCCGACGCCACCGGCCAGACCATCAGCGGCAGTTTCATGGACTACACGATGCCGCGCGCCGACATGCTGCCCAACCTCACGGTGGCGCTGGTCGAGGACCCGACCGAGAGCAACCCGCTGCGCGTCAAGGGTGGCGGCGAAAGCGGCATCACCCCTGCGCTGGCCACCACCATCAACGCCGTGGTCGACGCGCTGTCGGACTACGGGATCGAACATATCGATATGCCGGCGTCGCCGCACCGCGTGTGGCAGGCGATAGACCAGGCGAGGGAGAGCAAGGCATGAGCGACGCGGGTCAGGTCGAGATCCGGCACGACGAGGACGGCGGCATCACCGTGGTTCTGGCGCGGCCAGCCGAAGGCAACGCGCTGAGCGCCGGTATGACCGAAGCGCTGCGCGATCTTTGCGCCCGTCCGCCAGAGGGCGCGCGCTTCATCGTGCTGCAGGGCGAGGGGGAGGATTTCTGCGCTGGCCGTGACAGTCCGATGCCGCCGCCCAACGCGCGCATCAGCGCCGCCCAGATACGCACCCGCGTCGCCGATCCGGTGTTGTCGTTCTACGAGACCGTGCGCAGCCTGCCGATCCCGCTGATCGCGGCGGTGCGGGGCCGCGCCCATGGCGTCGGCTTCGCGCTGGCGGGGCTGGCCGATATCGTGGTGGCCGACCGCACCGCCGACTTCCAGGTGCCCGAGATGAACCGCGACATCCCGCCCCTGCTGGTGGCCTACGCGCTGGCCGACCGGCTGCCGCGCGCGGCGCTGGCGCGGGCGCTCTATGGCCGCGAGCGGTTCGATGCGGAGGGCGCGGTGGCGCTGGGCATCGCGACCGAGGCGACAGAGGATCTTGCGGCGCGGCTGGCGTTCTGGCGGGGGCAGCTGGCGCAGAACAGCGTCACCACGCTGAGCACGGTCAAGCGTTTCCTGAACGCGGTACCGGAGATGGGCGTTGCCGCGCGCCGAGACCATGCGGCGGCCGCGATATCGGCGGCGGTGTCGGAGCGATTTATGGGCCACGAGGGGGGCAGCCAATGAGCAGTGCGGGCGGGAACGGAAAGTGGCGCGTCCTGCATGGCTGGCAGGCCGGGCTTGGCGTCGCCTCGCTGGTGGTGCCGGTGGTGGCGGCCTGCCTGTGGGCGATCGAGATCCAACATGTCCTGGGGCTGGTGGTCTACAGCGCGCAGTTCCTGGCGCTGATGCTGGGCGCGGCGCTGGTTGCGACCTTCCTGAACGTGCGTGCCCGGGCCGGCGAGGCGGGGGACCGCGTGCCCTGGTACGACTGGCTGCTGATCGCCGGCGCGCTGGTGGTTACCGGCTTCGTCGTGGCGAACTACCAATGGCTGGTCTACGAGCTGTCCCGGCTCACTGCGCTGCGCATCTCGCTGGGTGTCGCGGCGATCGCGCTGGTGTTCGAGGCAACCCGGCGGCTGATCGGCTGGACGCTGATCCTGGTGGCCGGTGCCTTCATTCTTTACGCCCGGTTCGGCGACCTGATGCCTGGCATCCTGGCCCTGCCACCCTCCAGCTGGGAACGGATTGCGGTCTATACCTACCTCGATTCCAACGCGCTGCTGGGCCTGCCCCTGAAGGTGGCGGCGCAGACCATCATCACCTTCATTCTTTTCGGCGCCGTGCTGCGTGCCACCAAGGGCGACACCTTCATTACCGACCTTGCACTGTCGCTGATGGGGCGGTTCCGCGGCGGGCCGGCGAAAGTCTCGGTGGCGGCCTCGACGCTGTTCGGCACGGTCTCTGGCTCCGCGGTTTCGAACGTTGCCGTGATAGGCCCGATCTCAATCCCGATGATGGAGCGCGCGGGTTACCGCAAGCACCAGTCCGCGGCGATCGAGGCAGTATCATCGACCGGCGGGCAGATCATGCCGCCGGTGATGGGTATCACCGCCTTCCTCATGGCCGACTTCCTGGCCATCCCCTACCGCGAGGTGGTGCTGGCCGCGCTGCTGCCCGGGCTGCTGTACTACGTGGCCCTCTTCGCACAGGTAGACCTGGAGGCCGCCAAGAACGGGCTGAAGGGGCTTCGCCGGGCCGACCTGCCGCGGTTCCTTCCGACGCTGAAGCGCGGGCTGGGCTTTGCCATCCCGCTGGCGGTGCTGATCTACGCGGTGGTCTTCGCGTTCTGGGCGCCGGGCAAGGCCGGGCTGGCGGCGGCGGTCACCGCACTGCTGGTAGGCTACGCCGGGCGGTTCTCGCGTCCGTCGCGCGCCGATCTGGTGGACGCGGTGCTGTCGACCGGGCGAACCTCGTTGTCGATCCTGATCCTGACGGCCGTGGCCGGTCTGGTGATCGGCGCGCTGCAGCTGGCCGGGCTGGGATTCGCGATGTCGACGATCCTGCTGTCGCTGGCCGGGGACAACGTCTTCCTGATCCTGGCGATGACCGGCGTGGTCTGTGTGGTGCTGGGAATGGCCCTGCCGACGGCGGTAATCTACACGATGCTGGCCGTGCTGGTCGCGCCGGCGCTGGTGGACCTGGGCGTCGACCGGCTGGCAGCGCACTTCTTCATCTTCTACATGGGCATGCTGTCGATGATCACGCCGCCGGTGTGCTTTGCCACCTTCACGGCGGCGGCGATCGCTCAGTCCGGGTTCTGGATCACGGCGATGTCGGGGATGAGGTTCGGGATTGCCGCCTATCTGCTACCCTTCGTATTCCCCTTCAGCCTGGGGCTGCTGATGATCGGCGGTCCGCTGCAGATCATCGTCGCCTTCGTCACCGCGGCGCTGGGACTTGTCGCGATCTCGGCGGGGCTGGTGGGTTACCTGTTCGGGCCGCTGAACCCGCTATTCCGCGCGGCGCTGTGCCTTGGCGGGTTCGCGGCAATGCTGTCGCCCTTCACCAACCGCGCCTTCGAAATTGCCAATTACGCCGGGCTCGGCGTCTGCGGGGCGATCGCCCTGTTCGAGCTCGTACGGGCGCGCCGAGGCGGCGCGTCCGCCACCACCGCGGCCACAACCGCCGCGGCACCCGGTCCGGTGCGGGAATGAACGACAAGGGGCACCGGACGGGTCTCGAACCACAACCAGGGAGGAAACTACCATGAAACTCTTCAACGTGATCTGCGGCAGCGCTTTTGCCGTTGCGCTGACCGCCGGAGCGGCTATGGCGCAGACCGTCGCGCTGGCCGCCGACAAGCAGGGCACCACCTTCAACACCATCGCCGCAGGCATCGCCAAAGTCGCCACCGACAACAGCGACCTGAACGTGATCGTGCGCCCCTATGACGGCCCCGCCGCCTGGGCGCCGCTGCTGGATAGTGGCGAGGTCAGCTTCGGCGTGATGTCCGCCTCCAGCGCATACCGCGCCTTCTCGGGCGAGAACGAGGCCGACACGGCGTACAAGAACCTGCGCGTGCTGCGCGCCGGCGGCGCCTCGCTGATGCTGGGCTTCATGGTGCGCAAGGACGGGCCGGTAAAAAGCTATGCCGACATCGCGGGCGCCCGGGTCTCGGCCGACTTCGGTGGCCACCTGTCGATCAACAACTCGCTGCGCGCCTCGCTGGCCGCCGCGGGCCTGACCTGGGATGACGTGACCCCCGTGCCGGTCACCGGCGCCAACGACGGCATCGACGCGCTGGTCGCGGACCGGCTGGACGTGACCTGGGCCTCTGCCGGTCAGCCGCGGGCCCGCGAGGCCGACACGCAGATCGGCATCCGCTACCTGTCGATCCCCGAGGGCGAGGGGCTGGAAGAAATGTACCAGAAGGAGGTCTTCCCCGGCGCCCGCTTCTCCGTGGCCCCGGCCGGCCTGGTGCCCGGCATCGAGGAGGATACCCGGCTGCTTTCCTACGACAGCTATATTGTCGCCTCGGTCGACACTCCGGACGAACAGGTGCGCGCCATGCTCGAGGCGCTGTGGGGCGCCGAGGAGACGCTGGCCAAGATCCACCCCTCGATGCGCGGCTACACCCAGGACAACGCCGTCACCACGGCGCCGGTAATGCCGTATCACGACGCCGCCGTGGCCTTCTATCAGGAGAAAGGGCTGTGGAACGAGGCGCAGACTGGCCGCAACGAAGCCCTGATCGCCGAGTGAGGCGCAGCAACCTGCGGTGAAGACCCAAGGGGCCGGTCCGTCCGGCCCCTTCGTTTGACAGAAGGAACAGTTCCGATGGCAGCAGAACAGTGGACGCGCCGGGTGGCGCTGGTGAGCTTCGAGGATCCGGGCGGTGCGCGCGAGGTCTACGGCTTCGCCGGCAATTCCGGCAAGATCAACCTTGAGGGCCAGCTGCTGCGCGGTGATACCCCGGCGCGCACCGTCTTCCTGTTCATGCATCCCGCGTCGACCCTGCAACTGCTGCCGATGCCGCAGGCGCTGGCCGACCGGGGGCTGCACGTGCTTTGCGCCGGCAGCCGTTACGCGCGCAACGACACCGCGCTGATCATGGAAAAGGTGGCGCTGGACATGGGGGCCTGGGTCGCCCATGCGAAGCAGACGCTGGGCTACGAACGGGTGATCCTGGTTGGCTGGTCCGGTGGCGGCTCGCTGTCGCTGTTCTATCAGGCCGAGGCGGAATCGCCCTCGATCACCCGCACCCCGGCGGGCGATCCGATCGACCTGACCTCGGCGGGATTGATCCCGGCCGACGGCGTGATTTTCATCGCGGCGCACCTGTCGCGGGCCGAGACCCTGACGGAATGGCTGGACCCCTCGGTGCTGGATGAGACGGACCCGGACCGGCGCGATTCCACGTTCGACATCTACAGCCCCGGCTGTCCGCACAAGCCGCCGTTCTCGCAGGACTTCATCGAGGCCTTCCGGGAGGCGCAGCGTGCCCGCAACCGCCGTATCACCGCCTGGGCGCAGGACAAGCTGGCCGAACTGGCAGACCGCGGCGGCGACGAGGTCGAGCGCGGCTTCGTCACCCACCGCACCATGTGCGACGTGCGCTGGCTTGACCCCAGGATCGACCCGAATGGCCGGCGCGCGGGCTGGTGCTACATGGGCCGGCCGGCGACGGTGAACGTGGGGCCGGTGGGGCTGGGCCGGTTCTCGACGCTGCGGTCCTGGCTCAGCCAGTGGAGCTATGATCTCTCCAACGCCAAGGGGCCGAAGAACGCGGCGCGGATTACCCGGACGCCGGTTCTGCAGATCGTAAACGAGGCCGACGACGCGGTGCCTGCCACCCACAACCCGGCCATCCGCGCGGCGCTGGCCACGCCCGATGCCGAATACATCGAGATAGAAGGCGCGACGCACTACTATCTGGGCCAGCCCGAACTGCTGACCCGCTGCATCGACGCGGTCGTAGACTGGTCCCGGCGCAAGGGGCTGGACTGAGGCCGGCGCCCCAAGTGGCTGCGGCGGCCGTCAGGCCGCCGCGAATTCGCCCGCCTTGCGGGCGTCGTAGTCGAACAGCCAGTCGTAGCGCAGCCGCACCTTCTCCGGCTCCCACTCGCGCTCGATGAAGGCCGCGCCCTCCACCGGGTCGGCCAGCGCGCGATTGTGGAAGCGGTCGAGGTTGGCGGCCGAGCCGCGCACGATGGCGGTGGTGCGCTGGACCCGTAGCGCCTCGTACTCGACCAGCGCCTGCTGCGGCCGGTCGCGCATCGCGTCGAGACAGCGCGCCAGCACCACCCCGTCTTCAATCGCCATGATCGCCCCCTGCGCCAGAAACGGAAGGGTCGGGTGGCAGGCATCGCCCAGCAGTGACACCCGGCCCTCGGTCCAGCGTGGCAGCGGATCGCGGTGGATCAGCGCCCAGCGGTAGGGGGTGTCGACCGCGCCCATCACCTCGCGCACCAGGGGGTGCCAACCCTCGAAGTCGGCGAGAAACTCGGCGACGGTGCCGGCCTCGGTCCAGCTTTCGCTGGTCCACTCGGCGTTCTCCACCAGGCCGACCACGTTCATCAGCTGACCGCCGCGGATCGGATAGGTGATGACATGGCCGCCGGGGCCAACCCAGTTCGTACCGACGGGACGCCGCATCTCGGCCGACAGCCGCTCGATCGGCGCCAGTCCGCGCCAGGCCATCAGTCCGGTGAACTGCGGCCGCACCCCATCGAACATCTGGTTCCGCAACACAGAGTGCACCCCGTCGGC
Organism: Rhodobacter sp.; assembly: GCA_048262455.1. Taxonomy (GTDB): domain Bacteria; phylum Pseudomonadota; class Alphaproteobacteria; order Rhodobacterales; family Rhodobacteraceae; genus Psychromarinibacter. The sequence goes on along the minus strand of JBLXFD010000004.1, from coordinate 159,039 downwards.
GCCGATCAGCAGGTCGCCCCGTGCCGAGGTGCCGTCAGCGAAATCCAGCGTCACCCCGTCGTCGTCCTGCCGGAATCCGGTGGAGCGGTGGCCAAGCCGGATTGCCCCGGGCTTTTCCGCCTCCACCGCCTCGATCAGGATCCGGTGCAGGTCGCCCCGGTGCACCAGCCAGTAAGGCGCGCCGAAGCGCTCTACCGAATCGGCGCCCAGGTCGAACAGCTTCCACGACTGGCCCGTGTTCCACAGCCGCACTTCCTTGCCCGCGGCGTCGCAGACCAGGGGCTCAAGTCGCTCGCGCAGGCCCAGGTCGATCAGCAGCCGGGTTCCGTTCGCCGCGATCTGGATACCGGCCCCAAGCTCGCGCAGCGCATCGGCCTGCTCGTAGACGGAGACGTCGAACCCGCGCTGCAGCAGCGCCAAGGCGGCGGTGAGCCCGCCGATCCCGCCGCCCGCGATCAAGACCTTCGGTGAATGTCCCAATACGCATTTCCTTCTAGTTCGCCGCGGTCGGGCGGCCGATGAGCGCTTCAATATCTATATTCGTAATTCAGGATAATAGAACCCGCGTCGCGACGCAACGTGTTCGCGCTGTGCCATGCGCGGGGAAGCGGCCGGTCGGCTATAACCGGTCTGAAGGGCAGGGCGGGTCCTGTCAGAGGAATCGGCTTTGAGGGGGGGCAGGGGGCTTGGTAGCCTGTGCCTATGCCAAACCGCAGCCCATTCCGCTACTTCAAGACGAGTCCCGAGATCATCCGCCTGGCGGTGATGCTTTACGTCCGCTTCCCGCTCTCGCTGCGGAACGTGGAGGACCTGCTGCACGAACGTGGGATAGACGTCAGCCACGAGGCGGTTCGTTTCTGGTGGCACCGCTTCGGCCCAATGTTCGCAGCCGAGATCCGGAAGCGCCGGGTCGAGGGGATGCGGTCCAGCCAGTGGCGTTGGCATCTCGACGAGATGTTCGTAAAGATCAACGGTGAGAGGCATTACCTGTGGCGGGCTGTCGACCACGAGGGCGAGGTCCTCGAGAGCTTCGTGACAAAGACCCGCGACAGGAAAGCTGCGATGAAATTTCTCAAGAGATCAATGAAGCGCTACGGTCGACCCGAGACCATCGTCACCGACCGGCTCCGCTCCTACGGCGCGGCGTTAAAAGAAATCGGCGCAGCCGGTCGGCAGGAAAGCGGCCGCTGGTTGAACAACCGCGCCGAGAACTCCCACCGGCCATTCCGACTACGCGAGCGGGCGATGCTACGCTTCCGGCGAATGCGAAGTTTGCAGATGTTCGCTTCCGTCCACGCCTCGGTCAGCAACCACTTTAACTCGGAGCGCAGCTTCTACTCCCGAGCCAACTTCAAGAAAAACTGCGCCGCCGCTCTCGCCGAGTGGCGCGGCCTCTGCGCGGTATAAGGGGCAGCTGTCCTGCCCTAGCTGAGACTGGTTCGAATTAGTCTGCCAGCACCGCCATACATCCTTGAAATCTTGAATAATTTCCCGATCGGGGAAATCTATTGCCGATCTATTGACAGTTTTCATGCGGTTGATTTGGAGTGCCCACAAAGGTTTCAGGCTCATATTATCGCGGAAACGTGAATAACTTGGGGGCAACATGAGAACCGGCGACATTCCCTTTCGCTTCGACATGAAAGACCTTGTGGGCCGCGCGAAGCGTCGGTTCGGCAAACATGTCGGCGACGTTACGTTGAACCTTCCGTTCATAGGCATTGCCGTCAGCCCAAGGGACAAGGAACGGCAGGTTGCGCGCGAACTTGTCATCCGGCTTGCAGATCGCCGCGTTCTTTCCGCATGGAAATGTTGCGACAACTGCATTGACGACGCGCTTAAACCGCTTGGCGAAATTCGGGGCATCTTGGTCGATAAGCAGGTTGAACTTGCCGACCTTCTCGACGGGCCGCTTTACCTACTTATCGACGCTATGGCGTTGGGCATTCGTCAGTTCATGACCTACGAAGAATTGTTGAACCGGAACAGCGACGCGCCACCGCATCCGCGCTTCGGCGACTTTCACCGCCCGCCGGATGTTCGACAAGCCTACTTCGACGCGCTGGAAGTTCTTCGGGGGCACCTTAGCCGGTGTCTTGGGCAAGTCGCTGCAATCGGCGGGATGGACGCGCCGCAAGACGGCCTGATTGCGAACTATCAAGGCGAATGGCAAATCGCTGCTTACGAAGCCCCCGCGCTAACTGACGAATGAAAAAAGCCCCGATGCCGAAGCACCGGGGCAGTTCAGGTTATCCGACAGGCCCTGACGGATGGGGTTAGCGCACCCGCGGAGGCGGGCGGGCCAGTCGTGGGCGTTGCGCAGGGCGCGGACGAAGATCGGATCCGGAGCGGCTGCGGTGTCGCCGGCGATGATCTTCATTTCCACGCCCCGGCGGCGGCAGTGGACGACGCGCTGGATCAGGAGGAGGGATGGGGCGAGGGCGCTGGTAATTCCCGCGGCTTGCGCGACTGCACCTGGTTCCAGTTCCACCTGCAGCTCGCCCGGTGCGATGACAGCTTGCCGGATCAAGGGAGCGGATGCCGCGATGCCTTCCTGCGCGATCCTTGCCGCGAGCCTCTCGAGCGCCTCGGCCGCCGACGCCACCTGCAGAACATCCGGATCGACGAGGCCCTGGTGGCTCCGTGCACATTCGCCGAGATGTGCGGCGATGGCGCCGGAGACGGCCCGTTCGAGATCCTTCGCAGGCAGCCGCCAGGCAGAAGGGTCCGTGCCACCGGAGATCAGCCGGTTCGAGACGTAGTACCGCAGCCGCTTGCGCCGGCGCTGGGTGTGCGTCGGCGTGAGCAGGTCGCCGGTGTCGTCGCGCATCTTGCCCTTGAGCGGCGCGATCATCTCCACCGGGGCACCGGGGGCCGCGCCGCGGCGCCTCGCGCTGGCCGCCTGCAGCCGCTGTTGCACCTCGTCCCAAAGCGGCTCGTCGATGATCGCCGGGTGGGTGCCGGGGTAGGTCTGCTCCTTGTGCCGGATCCGTCCCCGGTAAACGGGGTTGGTCAGAAGCCGGTGGATTCGGCCCTGGCTCATCCGGTTGCCACCCTGTACCCGTCCCGTCGAGACGCGGGTGCGCTTCGAGCGCAGGCCGAGCCGATCCGCTTCTGCAGTCACCGCTCTCAGGCAGCCGTGCTGACGATAGAGGTCGAACAGGCTGCGGACCACTTGCGCCTCTGCTTCGTTGACCACCAGCTCCCGCCGGTTCGAATCGGGGTGCGGGTCGTAGCCCAGCGGGCAGACGCCGCCCATCCAGAGCCCCTTTTTCTTGGACGCGGCGATCTTGTCGCGGATCCGCTCGGCGGTGACTTGGCGTTCGAACCGGGCGAATGACAGCAGCACGTTGAGGGTCAGCCGCCCCATGGACGAGGAGGTGTTGAAGGCCCGGGTGACGGAGACGAAGGAGCAGCCCGTCGCCTCCAGCCGCGGCCGCCCTTGCTGTCATCCTCGCAAGTCCCGCCTTCGCCCATGGCGTTGCAGTCCCCCACGCCCATCACGGTTCCGACGGCACACTCGCCGTCGCGGCCGCCGTCACCGCTCTAGCCGCGCTCGCCATGCTCGTCGCAGCGCGGAGGTTCGGACGGGTCAGGTAGCGGCACCCTCAACGGGCGCCTCGCGGCGGGGGCATTCACGCTGGCCCGCCTGTGGGACCTGTCAGAGGAACCGGCCTTGAGGCGGGGCAGGGGCCTTAGTGGCCTCTGCCCGTGCCCAGCCGCAGCCCGTTCCGCTACTTCAAAACGAGCCCCGAGATCATCCGCCTGGCGGTAATGCTCTACGTCCGCTGCCCGCTCTCGCTGCGGAACGTGGAGGACCTGCTGCACGAGCGGGGCATCGACGTCAGCCACGAGACGGTGCGCTTCTGGTGGCACCGGTTCGGCCCGATGTTCGCCTCGGAGATCCGCCGGCGGCGGATCGGGAGCATGCGCTCCAGCAACTGGCGCTGGCATCTGGACGAGGTGTTCGTGAAGATCAACGGTGACACGCACTACCTGTGGCGCGCGGTGGATCACGAGGGCGAGGTCCTGGAAAGCTTTGTCACGAAGGCAGCGTTAAAATTCCTTAGAAAACGCTGCGCAAGCACGGACGTTTCGACGTGCACGCGTCCGTCTTCAACCACTTCAACCAGGAACGCAGCCTCTCCAGCCGGGACATCTTCAAGACGAACCGCACCGCCGCTCTCGCCGAGTGGCGCGGCCTCTGCGCGGGATAAGGGGCAGCTGTCCTGCCATTGCTGAGACTGGTTTGAATTCGTCTGACACCTCCTCTGACAGCGCCGCCGTTGCCGCTGTCCTTCAGACACGTCAGGTAGAGATCTCACCGAAAACTTTGTGGTGCTCGCCCAGCAACGGTGGGCGCACCGGTGGAGCCAGGGTCAGGCGTCCGAACCGGATCGGGCAGGACACTAGACTAGCTGAGACTGGTTCGAATTAGTCTGGCAGCAACCTGCCGCCGGGCTTCAGGCCCGGCGAAGCGCTCTGTGAAGCCTCGAGGGCGAGCTCAGTTTCGATCTGGGGCGTGGGATGGCACGTGGGGGCGTGCCGTCCTGCGATGATGAACAATGGTCGCTTTGGCTGGCCTCAGGTCGCGCCGATGACCTCTGCCACCGTGCCTGGCACTTCCAGCGGGGTGAAGTGGCGCACCTGCGGCACTACCCGCATTTGCGCCTGCGGGATCGCGCCGGCCAGCGCCTCTGCCATGGCGACGGGGGTAGCGTAATCCTCTTCGCCCACCATAATCGCGGTTTTGCAGGTGAAGCCACCGAGCGCGTCGCGCAGGTCGCAGCGGCCGAGCATGCGGCAGGTTTCCAGGTACGGCGCGGGGTCGTTGGCGAGGAAGATCTTCACCGCGCGCTCCACCGTGGCCGGGTTCGCCTCGCGGAAGGCATCGGAGAACCAGCGCGTCTTCTGGAAGCCCACCAGCGCCTCCATGCCGCCTGAGACCGCCTTCTGCCCGCGCTCTTCCCAGGCGTCCACGGCGCCCTCGCCATACCAGGCGGTGGTGTCGATCAGCCCGAGGCCGCGCACCCGCTGCGGGTGCCGCGCGGCCACGCCCATCGCCACGCAGCCGCCCATCGAGGCGCCCGCGACCACCGCGTCCTGCCAGCCGGCGTGATCCATCACGGCGGCGACGTCATCGGCGAACAGCTCGGCCGAGTAGGGCCCCGCCGGCTTGTCCGAGGCGCCGTGGCCCCGGCAGTCGAGCGCCAGCACCTCCCAGCCGTCCCCCAGCGCGGCGGCGGTGTCCTCCCAGAACTCCGCCGCCATCGCAAGCGCGTGGATCAGCACCACCCGGCGCGCGCCCGGGGTGCCGGGCCAGGTGACATAGCGCAGCCGGGTGCCGTCCTGCGCCTTGGCGAAGCCTTCGGCCTTGTCGCGCAGCGCCATCAGTCCAGTTCCACCATCTCGGTGCCGATGTCTTCGGCGCGCACCCGCACGTCGAGCACGACCGCCGCGCCCTCGGCCAGACGGTCCAATGCGCGGTTCAGCGCGGCGGGCAGGTCGGCGAGGTCGGTGACCGGGGCAGGGGCCTCCAGCCCCAGGTTCCGCGCCAGCCCGGCGAGGTCCGGCTCCGGCCCCTGCATGCGCTGGCCGATGGGCGCGTTCTCCTCAGGCCGGCCACGGCGGCGGGCGACTTTGATCTGGTGATCCTCGTCGTTGTAGTAGGAGTGGTTGTTGGCGATCAGGAACAGCACCGGCAGCTTCAGCGTCGCTGCGTTCCAGATCGAGGTCAGCCCCATGGTGTAGTCGCCGTCCCCGAGGATCGCCACGGCGCGCCGGTCCGACCCGATCTCGCGCAGGCCAAGCGCCGCGCCCACCGCGATCGCCGGGCCGGCGCCGAGGCCGCCGCCGCCGGTGTGCCCGAGGAAGCCCAGGGGGTGGGTGATCTCGTTGCCGTTCTGCGGCCAGCCCAGCGGGCGCCCGGTGATCGAGATCTCGCGGTCCCGGCTGGCACGGTGGAAGGCGCGGGCCAGGTCCATCAGGCCGATTTCGCCCTTCGCCGGCGGTTGCGGTACGTCCCAGGAGGCCAGCGGCTGCGGCGCCGCCTCGCCGCCCAGCCCGTCCAGCAGGGCGCGCACGGCGGTCTCGGTGACGGTGGGGATCGCCACGTCCACCTCGGGCAGCCCGCCGTAATCCATGTTCCAGCCGCGATGTATGTGGAAGTCGTTCGATACGTTGATGATCGGCGGCCGCTCCATTCCCGGGGGGAAGGCCAGCTTGATCGCGTTGCCGGCGTCCAGCCAGTCGAGCATCAGGATCGCGTCGGCGTTCCGGATCGCCTCCAGCACGCGGCCTTTCAGGCGCCAGCCGGTCTCGCCGATGAAGGCGGGGTGCGTGGTGGGAAAGCCGGCGGGCAGCTTCATGTGGCTGGTGGTGCGGGCGCCGAGGCGTTCGGCCAGGGCGATGCGGTCGGCCCAGGCTTCCTCGCTGCGGGTGCCGCGGCCGCAGAAGATGAACGGCCGCTCGGCCTTCGACAGGATCTCCAGCGCCTGCGCCAGCGCGCGGCGGGGCGGCTCTGCGTCCTCGGGGGTCTTGACGCGGGCGACCGAGCCGAGGTCGGGCCGCTCTGCCACGTCCTGTTCCTGCACCGAGACGTCGAGGTTCACGTAGACCGGGCCGGAGGGACGGGTATTGGCCAGCATCACCCCGCGCCGGATCGATTCCACCGCCGCCTCGGGCGAGGCGGGCTGGTCGTCCCACTTGGTATAGCCGCGCACCATGCTGCCCTGGTCGACGGTGGTGTGGATCCACTCGATCCACGGCCGGCGCTTGGCGGCGTCGAGCGGTCCGGTGGCGCCAATCACCAGCATCGGCGTGCGGTCGCACCAGGCGTTGAAGATGCCCATGGAGGCATGCATCAGCCCGACGTTGGAATGCACCGCCACCGCCAGCGCCTTGTCGGTGACCTTGGCGTAGCCCTGGGCGATGCCGACCGCGTGCTCCTCATGCATGCAGGTGACGATCTCGGGGGTCTGGTTGCCAAGGTGGTTGACCAGGCTGTCGTGCAGCCCCCTGTAGCTGGCGCCGGGGTTGAGGCAGATGTAGGGGAAGCCCTGCTCGCGCATCGCCTCGGCGATCAGGTCGCTGCCGTAAAGCGGGTGGTTCGGCAGCTGTTCGCCCTCGGGTTGGGTCTCGTCCTTCACGGCAGGTCCTTTCAGGTCAGATCATGCGGCCGGTTGCCCGGCGCAGTTCGGGAAGCAGGTCGCCCAGCAGCGATTGCGGCCAGGGGATGTGCAGCATTTCGTGGAACAGGAAGTAGATGCCGCCGAGGAACGGCAGCAGGATCAGCAGGGCGTGGTGCGGCTTGGTGCGTCCTTCGACCAGCATGTAGGCGAAGCCGAACAGCGCAATCGCCGGGACCATGCCGACCAGCCGCACGCCGACGATCAGCCCGCCGATCCAGGCGGCCTGCACCAGCACGGTGCCCAGCGGCTCGCGGTCCGAGATCTGCATCGGCGGGATCCGCCCCATCAGGCGGAAGACCACGAAGCCGGCGGCCGCGATCAGCCCGGCGATGGCCACCGCCTGCGGCAGCATGCGCGCGGGCGCGGCCCAGCCGGCAGAGCTGAAGTAGACGTACAGCATCACCGCGATCACCCCGCCCCAGAGCAGCGAGTCGGCGATCATCTCGCCCCGGGTGCCGTGGGCGGCGGTGGCGGCGGGCGTCCCGGAGGGCGCGGCCACCTCGGCCTGCCGCCGGCGCCAGCCGGGCAGGAAGCGCACCGCCAGCGGCCGCAGCAGCAGGAAGGCGATCACCACCAGCGCCAGCGCGGGCAGGGGCTGCGCCATCCAGCCGAAGCCGTAGCGCAGCTGCGAGATGAACAGGTAGCTTTCCACCAGCCCGCCCAGCACGAAGGCCAGGATCAGCGGCGCGCGGGGCCAGGACAGGCGCTTCATGATCCATCCCAGCGCACCGAAGGCGGCCAGCACGATCAGGTCGCTGTAGTCCTTCGCGCCCTGGTAGGCGCCGATCACCATGATGCCGAAGACCAGCGGCACCAGCAGCCCGGCCCGCACCGCCGCGATCTTGGCGAACTGGCCGGCGAGGCCGAAGCAGATGCCGGCGCCGAGAATATTGGCGATCGCCACGGTCCAGATGAGCGTGAAGGTGATGTCGAGATCGCGGTCCAGCATGTTCGGACCGGGCGCGATGCCGTGGATCAGGAAGGCGCCCAGCAGGATCGCCATCGAGGCGGAGCCGGGCACGCCGAAGGCCAGCGTCGGCACCAGCGCGCCGCCTTCCTTGGCGTTGTTGGCGGCCTCCGAGGCGATCACTCCGCGCACGTCGCCCTTGCCGAAGGTCTCTCGCGCGCCGGGCAGGGCGCGGGCGGCATAGCCGTAGGAGATCCAGTCGATCACGTTCGCCCCGAGGCCGGGGATCGAGCCGAGGAAGGTGCCGATGCTCGAGCACCGCAGCACCAGCCACCAGTTCTTGAACACGTCGCGCATGCCCTCGACCTGGTCCCAGGGCGACATCTTCTTTCCGTCGCGGGCGATGCTGCGCTTGGCGGCGCCCAGGTCGATCATCTCGGGCACCGCGAAGAGACCCAGCGCCACCGGCACCAGGCTCAGCCCGTCCCACAGGTAGAACGAGCCGAAGGTCCAGCGCAGCTGGCCGGTCTGCGACTCGTCGCCGATGGTCGCCAGCAGCAGGCCCAGCGCCGCCGCCACCAGCCCCTTGAACAGCGCGCCGTGGCTGAGTGACACGATCAGCGTCAGGCCCAGCAGGCAGATCGCCAGCAGCTCCGGCGTGCCGATGGCGAGAATAAAGGGCCGCAGGATCGGGATCGAGATCGCCAGCACCACCGCGCCGAACAGACCGCCGCAGACCGAGGCGGTGAAGGCCGCGCCGAAGGCCCGGCCGGCCTCGCCCCGCTTGGCCATCGGGTACCCGTCCAGCACCGTCGCCGCCGAGCCGGTGGTGCCCGGCACGCCGAACAGCACCGCCGGGATGGTATCGGAGGTGGTGGTGACCGATTGCACCCCCACCAGGAAGGCCAGCGCGGTATAAGGGTCCATGGAGAAGGTGAAAGGCAGCAGCAGGGCCAGCCCGACGAGGCCGCCGATCCCGGGGATCACGCCGATCATCAGGCCCAGCACCACGCCGAGGGCCACGAAGATCAGGCGCGACGGATCGCCGATGATCCATAAAGCTTCAATGGCGGCTTCGATCACCGATGTTCCTCCCCTTGCCGGTCTCCGGTCGCGCGGATCGCGCCTCTTTGCCAGCCGATTGCGTTTTGGTATAATGTATGGCAGTAATACTGACAACCGATTTCACTGACAGCTTCCGGGCCCGTGGATCGGCACTCAAAGGGAGGAAAAGCATGCACGTCACCAAAACTCTGCGCGCCGTGGGCGCGGTGGGCGCCCTTGCGGCGGCGACCGCCTTCGGCGCAGGCGCGGCCAGCGCCCAATCGATGGAAGACACCTACGCGGGCGAGACCCTGACGATCCTGATCGGCCACCCGCCCGGCGGATCCTACGACCTCTACGCCCAGCTCGCGGCGGAATTCATGGGCGCGCACATCCCCGGCAACCCCGAGGTGATCGTCCAGCACCAGCCCGGCGGCGGCGGCCGCAAGGCGGCGGCGGCGTTCATCAACACCGGCACCCCGGACGGGCTGACCGTGGCGATCCTGCCCGACAGCCTTGGCCACATCCAGTTCCTGCGCCCCGACGCGGCAAGCTGGGATGCCACGGACTTCCGCTTTGTCGGCCGTTTCGCCACTGCCAACGCCGCCTTCGCGGTGCGCTCCGACAAGGCCACCACGGCCGAGGAGATGCGCGACAAGGAGATTATCGTCGCCTGCACCGGCCGCAATGCCCGCTCTGCCCAGCAGGCCGCGGCGCTGAAGAACGCGGCGGGGCTGAACCTGCGGCTGATCTGCGGCTACGACGGCTCGCAGGCCACGGTACTGGCCGCCATCCGCGGCGAGGCCGACATGCTGTCGCAGAACTACGCCTCGTTCGTTTCGGACCCGGGCGACCTGGGTGACGGCACGCTGAACATCGTCGTTCAGACCGGGCTCGAGCGTCATCCCGAGCTGGCGGACGTGCCGCTGATGCAGGAGCTGACGGACGATCCCGATGGCCAGGCGGTGCTGCGCTTCCTCGGCGCCTCGGCCCCCATCGGGCGGTCAATGATGGTTCACCCGGACACCCCCGAGCCGATCATCGAGGGCCTGCGCGCGGCTTTCGACGCGATGATCGCCGACCCGGATTTCCTTGCCGCCGCCGAGAAGCGGTCGGCCATCATCGAGCCGGCCTCCGGCGCCGAGATGGACGAGATCATGGCCGAGATCATGGGCGCCAGCGACGCGCTGATCGCCGACGTGATGACCGCGATCGATACGTCGGGCGCGGAAGAGGTCAAGTAGAGAGATCCCGCGGGCCGTGATGGTCCGCGGGTGCCACGGCACCACTCACTTTCGCGCCGCCTCTCCCCCGCGGGAGGCGGCGTTTTTCAGGGAAAGACAGGCATGACTTCACAGATCGCGGCCCCCGCCGACTTCCAGGAACATCTGCGCCGGCTGGAGGCGCGCAACCTGCTGACCCGGATCGACCGCGCCATCGACAAGGACAGCGAGCTGCACCCGCTGGCGCGCTGGCAGTTCCAGGGCGGCATCCCGGCGGAAGACCGCAAGGCTTTCCTGTTCACCAATGTCACCGACGCCAGGGGCACCCGCTACGACAACGCGGTCGCGGTGGGCGCGCTGGCGGCGAGCCCCGAGATCTACGCCGCCGGGCTTGGTGTGCCGGTGGACGAGATCGGCAGCGTCTGGGTCCGCGCGATGGAGCGCCCGATCCAACCCGAGACCGTCACCGACGCCTCCTGCCAGGAGATCGTGATGACCGGCGACGACCTGACCCGCCCCGGCGGCGGGCTGGCGGCGCTGCCGGTGCCGATCTCCACCCCCGGTTTCGACGCCGCGCCCTACCTGACGGCGACGCTGGTGGTGACGAAAGACCCTGAAACCGGTGTACGCAACATGGGCACCTACCGTGGCCAGCTGAAGGCGCGCGACCGGCTGGGGGTTCGCATGGCCAGCCGTCTCGGCGGGGCGGGGGGCTACCAGCACTGGCTGAAGTACAAGGAACGCGGCGAGAAGATGCCGGTGGCGATCGTCGTTGGCTGCGCCCCGGCGATCCTGTTCACCGGCCCGCAGAAATTGCCCATCGACGAGGACGAGATGGCCGTCGCCGGCGGGCTGATCGGCGCACCGATCCGCACCGTGCGCTGCCGCACCGTGGACCTGGAGGTGCCGGCGGACGCGGAATTCGTCATCGAGGGCGAGATCTCCACCGACTACCTCGAACCGGAAGGCCCCTTCGGCGAAAGTCACGGCCACGTGGCGCTGGAGGACTTCAACATGTCGATGCAGGTGACCGCGATCACCATGCGCAAGTCGGCGGTGTTTGTGTCCATCGTCAGCCAGGTGACGCCCAGCGAAAGCTCGACCTTGAAGAAGGTTGCTTACGAGCCGCTGTACCTCGAGCATCTCAAGAAAGTGTTGAACGTCAAGGGCATCAAGCGCGTGGTGATGCACGAGCCGCTGACCAATATCCGCAAGGTGATCTTCCTGCAGTTCGACCGCAGCGCGCCGCAGACCGAGGTCTGGCGCGGCCTTCAGGGGGCGGCGACGCTGCAGGCGCAGTGCGGCAAGGTGGTGATCGCGGTGTCAGAGGACATCGAGCCGAACAACGCCGACGCGATCTTCTGGTCCATCGCCTACCGCTCGAACCTGACCACGGACGTACACATCACGCCCTACCGCTCTGGGGGGCACGGGCCGAAGTCGGGCCGCAGCGGCACCGATTCCACCTTGATGATCGACGCGACGCTGAAGGCCGACATGCCGCCGCTGGCGTTGCCGCGAGAGCCGTTCATGCGCCGCGCCAAGGACATCTGGGAAGAGCTGGACCTGCCACGCCTGACACCGCAGCCACCCTGGCATGGCTACGAGCTGGGCGACTGGTCGGACCGCTGGTCCGAGTACGCGGAGCGCGCCGTGGCGGGCGACTGGGAACTGAACGGCACCGCGACAGAGGCGCGCCAGCGCGGCGGGATGAAACCCGAGACGCCGACGCGGGATATCGAGGACTGACCGGTGCGGCGGACAGTGAAAAGGGCAGGGCGGTCTTGGCCTTGCCCGCCGATTTCGCTTAAGCCGGAAGGCAGGGCGGCAACCGCCGGCAGGCTTGCAGGGGAGTGATGGTGCGATGACTGACATTGGCAGCGAACTCGGGCGGATCAACTTCGAACCCGCGCCCCTGCGGACGCGGATCATCGAGTCGATGCGCCGTGCGATCGAGCAGGGGGTGCTGAAGCCGGGCGAACGGCTGGTGGAGAAGGACCTGTGCGAGCAGCTCGGCGTCAGCCGCACCTCGCTGCGCGAGGCCCTGCGCGAGCTGGAGGCGGTGGGCGTCATCGCCCAGCTCGGCGCGCGCGGGCTGACCGTGGTGCGGATCTCGCGGCGCGACGCCGAGAACATCTACCGCATCCGCGCCGACCTCGAGGCGCTGATCTTCGAGCAGTTCCTCGAGAACGCCGATGACGCCGCGCTGCAAGAGGCCGGGCGGCTGATCGACCTGATCATCGAGGCCTACAAAAGCTCTGTCTTCGCGCCCATCGTGGACGCCAAGCGGCAACTCTACGACTTCGTCTGCAAGGTGGCGCGGAACCAGATCGCGCTGGAACTGCTGCTGCGCCTGACCCTGCGGACCGCCCAGCTGCGCAGCAAGTCGGTGGTGCGCTCCGAGCGGCAGGTGCAGTCGATCCAGGAGATGCGTGCGCTGCGGGAGGCGCTGATGGCCCGCGACGCCGATGCGGTGCGGCGCACGGCCCGCGCCCATGTCGAAAGCGCCGCCGTCTCGGCGCTGCCCTTCGTGGAGACATGAGCGCGGCGGAACCCGATCTCTGGCGCTTTGCCCTGGCGGTCTACGGGGCCGAGGGCGTGGCCGCGAACTGCCTTCAGCTTCAGGAAACCCACGGCGCCGACGTGCCGCTGCTGCTCTGCGCGCTGTGGATGGCGCGCCGCGGCGCGCGGCTGGACGCGGCTGGCATGGCGCGGCTGGCACGGGCGGTGGGGCCGTGGCACGCCGAGGTGGTCCAACCGCTGCGCGCGGTGCGCCAGCGCATGAAAAGCGGGCCGTCCCCCGCGCCGTCGGCGCGGACGGAGACGCTGCGCGATGCGGTCAAGGCGGCCGAGCTGAATGCCGAGCGGATCGAACTGGCGACCCTGGCAGACCTTGTCGCGGCAGAGTATTTGCAGGCCGCGCCGCAGAGCGCCGCGCATAACCTCTCGGTCGCGCTGGCGCATTTCGCCGGGGGGCCGGTGGAGGAGGCTGCGACCCAGTGCCTGCTGCGCGCGGCAGAGGCGGCGCCGGCCTGACCGCCGCTACAGCAGCGTCAGACCGCCCTGGGAGTCCACCGCCTGCCGCGTGCAGACCGCCGCGAGATGCGCGCGGTAGGGGGCAGAGGCGTGCATGTCGCCGATCATCCCGTCCGCCTCAAGCGCCAGCCCGTCCAGCGCGGCCGCGTCGAAGCCGCCGTCCAGCGCCGTCTCTGCCGCCTGCCAGCGGAACACCCCGTCATTGCCCGCCCCGGTGATCGCCACGCGCACTCCCTCTGACGTACGCGCCACGAAAGCGGCTGCCATGGCGTAGCGCGAGGCCGGGTTGCGCATCTTGGCGTAGCCGGCCGAGGCGGGGATGGGAAAGGTGACGTGGGTGACGATCTCGCCCGGCTCCAGCGCCGTGGCGAAGAGACCCTGGAAGTAGTCGCCGGCGGGGACCGCGCGGGCGCTGGTATGCACGGTGGCCCCCAGCGCCAGCACCGCCGAGGGATAATCGGCGGAGGGGTCGTTGTTGGCCAGCGAGCCGCCGATGGTGCCCCGGTGGCGCACCTGTCGGTCGCCGATCGAACCGGCGAGCGCGGCAAGGGCGGGGATTGCGCCCTGCACCTCGGGCGAAGCGGCGACCGCGGCGTGCGTCTCTGCCGCGCCGATTGCCAGCGTGTCACCGTCGCGCCGGATGCCCTGCAGTTCCGGCAGGTCCGCGACATGCACCAGGTCGCTGGGCGCTGCGAGGCGGTTCTTCATCGTGGGCAGCAGCGTGTGACCGCCCGCCACGAAGGCCGCGTCCTCGGCCGCCGCGAAGGCCTCGCCGGCCTCTGCCAGGCTGCCGGCGCGGTGAAAGCGAAAGGCGTACATCATGGCGCCTGCTCCGCCACCGGAGCCTCGGCCCCGGCCGCGTCCAGCACCGCCTTGACGATGTTGTGGTAGCCGGTGCAGCGGCACAGGTTGCCCTCAAGCCCGTGGCGCACCGCCTCGGCGTCAAGATCCGCGCCGCGCGTCTCGATCAGGTCGAGCGCGGCCATGATCATTCCCGGGGTACAGAAGCCGCATTGCAGCGCGTGGTGGCGCGAGAAAGCCTCCTGCAGCGGGTGCAGCTGGTCGCCGTTCGCCAGCCCCTCGACGGTCTGCACCTCGGCGCCGTCGGCCATCACCGCCAGCACCGTGCAGCTTTTCACCGCCCGCCCGTTCAACCGGACGGTGCAGGCGCCGCATTGCGAGGTGTCGCAGCCGACGTGGGTGCCGGTCAGCCCCAGCGTCTCGCGCAGAAGCTCCACCAGCAGGGTGCGGTCCTCGACCTCGGCGCTGCGCCGGTCTTCGTTGACGTGAACGGAGACGGCGGTCATGCCGCGCCCGCCTGCCGGATGGCGTTGTAGAGCGACAGGTCGAGGTAGCGGTCGATCTCTGTCAGTTCGCGGTCGCCGGGGCCGTGCCGGCTGCGCAGGTCCAGCACCCGGCGCATGCCCACGGGCAGGATCGCGCCTTCGGGGGTGAGGCCGGAGGCGGGGTTCAGCAGGCTGTTCATCACCGCCCCTACAGCCTGCGGCTTGATCGCCGGCATGTGCTTTTGCAGGTGCGCCGCGGCGGTGTCGCGGTTGGCCGGATCGCGCAGCCAGTCCAGCGCGCGCAGCAGCGCCCGCAGGTAGGCCGACAGCGCCTCTGGATGCGCGGCGGCAAAGCTGCGCCGCGCGGCCACCACGCCGCCCTGGTAGGCGTCGAAGATCTCGGTGGATTTCTGCAGCACCGGAAAGCCGGCGCGGTTTGCCAGCGTGGTGAAGGGCTCGATGGTCAGCGTTCCCGCGTGCTCGCCCGCCTGCACCGACTGCCAGCGCTGCGGGGTGGCGCCCACGGGGACATACTTCGTGTCATCGCGGGACAGCCCGGCGCGCTGCAGCATCTCGGTCAGCGCGAAGGCAAAGCCGGTGTCCTTGGCGTCCAGCGCGATGGTCTTCCCTCGCAGGTCGTCGAAGCTGTTGATCTCGGGGGCGACGATCAGGCTAAGCTCCAGCTGGGTGGCGCCCATGACCACCACGTACTCCGGGTCCACGCCCGGCCCGGCGGCGCCCTGGCCCTCGCCGTAGGCCACCACGTTGTCGAAGGCGGTCATGGCGACGTCGAAGTTGCCTGCCGCCACCTGCTCTGCCTGGTAGATGCTGGAGGGGGTCAACTCTAACGTTATCTCGACGCCTTCGTCGGCGAGGAACCCCTCTTCCTGCGCTACGAAAATCGGCAGGTTGGGGGCTCCGGGGAAGGCGATGATCCGGATCGAATGGGTCATGCGGCGGTATTCTCCTGCGTCTTGATGGCGCCGGCGGCGCTAAGCGCCTGCCAGATGCGTTCGGGGGTGATTGGCATGGCGATGTCGTCCACGCCGAGCGGCCGCAGCGCGTCGAGCACGGCAAGCGTGACCGTCGCAAGGGCAGGGGTGGTGCCGCCCTCGCCGCCGGCCTTGATGCCAAGCGGGTTGGTGGGGGAAAGCACCTCGGCGATCTCGCAATCGAAGAACGGTACGCTGTCGATGCGCGGCATTCCGTAGTCCATCAGCGAGCCGGCCAGCGGCTGGCCGCTGTCCGGGTCGATGGCGCAATTCTCCCACATCGCCTGGCCGACGCCCTGGGCGATGCCGCCGTGGCTTTGGCCGTGCACGATCAGCGGGTTGATGCAACGCCCGACGTCGTCGACCGAGGCGTAGCGCGAGATGGCGATCTGGCAGGTCACCGGGTCGATCTCGACCTCGCAGATGGCGGTGCCGTTGGGAAAGACCGGCGTGTGCATCTCGTTCGTGCGCGACACCGCCAGGGGGGCCTCCGCCGAGGACAGGTCTGCGAGGGACAGGGTGTGGTTGGTGCCTCGCGCGGTGAAGGTGCCGCCGGTGAAGCTGAGCGTCTCGGGCGGCTGGCCCAATCGCTCGGCCGCGCGCTCTCGCGCCACCCGCAGCAGGTCGGCCGAGGCCATGGCCATCACCGTGCCCGCGTGACGCATGGAGCGGCCGGAATGCGAGCCGCCGCCAAGGCTGACGCGGTCGGTGTCGCCCAGCACGATGCGCACCTTCTCCACCGGGCTTTGCAGCATGTCCGCCACCACCTGCGCGAAAGAGGTCTCGTGCCCCTGGCCCGAGGGCTGGGTGCCGATCACCACCTCGATCCCGCCGTCGGGCGAGACGGTGATCTCTGCGCGTTCCTTCGGCGTGCCGATGGAGCTTTCGACATAGTTCGCAAGCCCGACCCCGAGGATCTTGCCGCGCGCCTTGGCCTCGGCGCGGCGGGTCTCGACGTCCTGCCAGTGGAACAGCGCCATGGCGCGGTCCATGTTCGTCTCGTACTCGCCGCTGTCGTATATCGAGCCAACCGCGTTGCGGTAGGGCATGTCGCCGGGTGCCAGCAGGTTGCGGCGGCGCAGTTCGATCGGGTCGATCCCGGTCTCGCGCGCGGCAAGGTCCACCAGCCGCTCGATCGCGTAGGTCACCTCGGGCCGGCCGGAACTGCGGTAGGCCTGGGTGCACATGGTATTGGTGAACACCGCCCGGGTCCGCAGCCGCGCGACAGGGATGTGGTAGGAGCCGGTGATCAGTCCCGCCCCCTTGGACAGTGGCGACAGCGAGACGCAGCGCGCCCCAACATTCGAGATATTGTCCGCCGTCATCGCCAGGAACTTACCGTCCGCGTCCAGCGCCAGCGCCACCTCGGTGTGCAGGTCGCGGCCCTGGTAGTCGCTGAGGAACGCCTCGGACCGGGTGGCGGTGAACTTGACCGGCTTCTGCAGCCGCCGCGATGCCCAGAGCACCAGGCCGAATTCCACGTATACCCGGTTGCGCGCGCCAAAGTTGCCGCCGACGTCATGGGACAGCACCCGCAGGTCGTCCTGCGAGATGCCCAGCACCGCCGCCAGCTCGCGCTTCTGGCGCACCGCGCCGCCGGATCCGGCGTACAGGGTCGAGCGGCCGGTGTCCGGATCATAGTCGGCCAGCGCGGCGCGCGGTTCCATCGTCACCGCCGTCACGCGGTTGATGTGGAATTTCGCGCGCACCACGGTGGCGGCCTCCGCGAAGGCGGCCTCGGTGTCCTCGGGGTTGCCGTGCTCGCAGTCGACGAAGGCATTGCCCGGCACTTCGTCCCAGACCGCCGGGGCATCGCTGTTCATCGCGTCGCGGCTGTCGGTGACATGGGGCAGTTCTTCCCAGTCCACTTCGACCTGCTCGGCAGCATCGGCAGCGGCGGCGCGGGTTTCGGCCACCACAAGGGCCACGGCCTCGCCCACGTGGCGGGCCTTGTCCACCGGCAGCAGCAGGTGCGGGCCGATGAAGGGCGCGGTGCCGTCCGGGGCGGTCAGCTTCACGTCGAAACGGGTGGAGGGCACCGGGTTGTGCGGGATCGGCCCCAGCCCGTCCGCCAGCGCGTCGGCGCCGGTCAGCACCGCCAGCACGCCGGGCATCGCCAGCGCCGCGGCGGCGTCGATGCCGCGGATGCGGGCGTGGGGGTAGGGCGACCGGACCATCGCGGCGTAGCACTGGCCGGGCACCGAGAAATCGTCGGTGAAGCGTCCCTTGCCGGTGACCAGCCGCTGATCCTCGCGTCGCCGCAGGGGCTTGCCAATCTCGCTGAACAGGCTGGTCTCGACCCGGCCGAGGTCGGCGGTGGTCTCGTCATAGGCCCAGCCCTCGGGCAGCGGCGCCCGTCGCTGCGCCGTGATGCGGGAGCTTTGCGGCGTCATGCCGGCCGTTTCGCGATGCTTCGTCATTACCTGCCGTACACCCGTTAGCTATGGTTGTCTGTCTTAACGTATGACAATATGCTTTACAAGAAGCGTTGAGGGCGCAGCGCGCGCCGATCACGGGAAAAGGGCGGCATGGCATGTGGAAGATCGGCGGATCGCAGCACCGGATCGAGGATGACCATCACCTGAGGGGCGCGGGCGCGTTCGTGCTGGACCGGGTGCCGCCGGGCAGCCTGCATATGGTGGTGGTCCGTTCGCCAGTGGCGGCGGGAACACTGACCGAAGTGGACGCCGGGGACGCGCGGGCGCTGCCCGGTGTGGTGGCGGTGTTGACGGCGCGCGAGCAGGCGGAGGACGGGATCGGGCGCTTCCGCCCGCGTCTCAGCCATCCCGGCCCCGGGGGGCGCGAGATGCTGGTGCCGGACCTGCCGCCGCTGGCCACCGATGTCCTTCAATACGTCGGGCACCCGGTGGCGGTGGTCATCGCCGAAACCGCCGCGCAGGCAGAGGACGGGGCCGAGGCGGTGCTGGTCGACTACGACGAGCGCGAGGCGGTGACCGACCCGCTCGCAGCCGCCGCGCCCGATGCGCCGCGGGTCTGGCCGGGAACGCCGGACAACATCTGCTTTCGAGTCGAGAAAGGCGACCGCGAGGGCGCGGAGCAGGCGTTGTCGGGCGCCGCCCATGTGACCCGCGCCCGGCTGCGGATCAACCGCGTCACCGCGGCGGCGCTGGAGCCGCGCGCGGCGATCGCGCGGTACGACGAGGCGGCGGGCTACCGGCTTGATACCGGCACCCAGGCGCCGCACCGGCTGGGTAAGGACCTGGAGCCGGTGCTGGGCGCGCCGGCGGGTGGGGTTCGGGTGGTCTCTCGCGATACCGGCGGCTCCTTCGGGATGAAGAACGCGGCCTACCCGGAGTACGCCCTGGCGCTCTGGGCCGCGCGGCGCAGCGGGCGGCCGGTGCTGTGGAACCCCGTCCGGACCGAGTCCTTCCTGGCCGATGCCCATGCCCGCGACCAATACGCCGACGCCGCCATCGCGCTGGACGTGGACGGGCGCATCCTCGGGCTGCAGGTGCATATCACCGCCGGGCTGGGCGCCTGCCTCGGCCCCGCCAGCACGCATCCCCCGGCAGCCAATGTCGCTGGGCTGGCCGGGGTCTACCGCACTCCCGCGATCCACGTCACGGTGGACGGCGTCTTCACCAATTGCCAGCAGGTCGCGCCCTATCGCGGCGCTGGCCGGCCCGAGGCCACCTATATCATCGAGCGGATGCTCGACCTCGCGGCCTCCGAGACCGGGCGGGACCGTGTGGACCTGCGGCGCCGCAACCTGATCGCGCCAGAGGCGCTGCCCCATGACACCGGTCTTGGCTGGGTCTATGACAGCGGCGATTTCGAGGGGGTGCTGGACGCGGCGCTCGCGGCCTCGGACTGGGACGGTTTCGAGGCGCGGCGGGCGGAGAGCGCGGCGCGGGGCCTTCTGCGGGGGATCGGCATCGCCAACCCCATCGAGATCGCCGGCGGGCCGACGCGCAAGCCGCACCCCGAGTACGCCGCGCTGCGGGTGGCGGCGCAGGGCAACGGGCGGATCGTGCTGGGCAGCTGCAGCGCGGGGCAGGGGCACGAGACGGCGTTCCGCCAGCTGGTGCACGACCGGCTGGGTCTGGCCCCCGAGGCGCTGGAGCTTGTCACCGGCGACACCGCCGAGGTGCCGACCGGGACCGGCACCTTCGGCTCGCGCAGCCTGACGGCGGCGGGCACCGCGCTGTGGCAGGCGATGTCCGAGGTCATCGAGGCGCTGCGCCCGGCGGCGGCCGGGATGCTGGGCTGCGCGCCGGAGGGGCTGAGCTTTGCCGACACGCGGTTTCACGCGCCGGACGGTGGCTCTGCCAGCTTCGCCGAGGTGGCGGCGCAGGCCGGCGGCAGCGTCGAGGCAGAGGTGAACGCCGGTGCCGTTGGCGCGACCTTCCCTAACGGCTGCCACGTCTGCGAGGTCGAGGTGGACCCCGAGACCGGGCATGTCCGGCTGGCGCGCTATACCGTGGCCGACGACGTGGGAACGGTGATCAACCCGCTGCTGGTCAAGGGCCAGATCGCCGGCGGCGTGGCGCAGGGCATGGGGCAGGCGCTGCTGGAGGATATCGCCTTCGACGAGGGCGGTCAGCTGCTGTCCGCCAGTTTCATGGACTACGCGCTGCCCCGGTCGGTGGATCTTCCCGGCATCGAGGTACTCAGCCACCCCGTGCCCACCGCCAACAATCCCCTTGGTGCCAAGGGCGCGGGCGAGGCCGGCACCGTCGGCGCGCTGGCCTCCTGCATCAGCGCGGTCTGCGACGCGCTGTCGGTGCGGGGCATTTCGCATATGGACATGCCGGCCACACCGGTCAGGGTATGGCAGGCGCTGCGAAGCGAGGACACATGACCGACAAGCCACCGCGAACCCGCCTGATCGTCGCCATCACCGGCGCCTCCGGGGTGATTTACGGGATCCGCGCGCTGCAGCTGCTGCGCGAGGTGCCGGAGGTCGAGACCCACGCGATCATCTCGCCCTCGGCGCTGCGCACCGCGCAGGACGAGGTGGACATGGCCCCCGGCGAGATGCGCGGGCTGGCGGACGTGGTGTACAACCACCGTGACATCGGCGCCTCGCTGTCCTCGGGCTCGTTCCGCACGGCGGGAATGCTGGTGGCGCCCTGCACCGTGCGGACCCTGTCCAACATCGCCACCTGCAATGCCGGAGAGCTGATCCCCCGCGCCGCCGACGTCTGCCTGAAAGAGCGCCGGCGGCTGGTGCTGATGTTCCGCGAGACGCCGCTGCACGCCGGGCATATCGCGCTGATGGACCAGGCGACGCGCAACGGCGCCATCGTGATGCCGCCGGTGCCGGCCTTCTACAGCAAGCCGATGACGCTGATGGACATGGTGGACCAGTCGGTGGGCCGGGCGTTGGACCTGTTCGACCTGCACCTGCCCCACGTGCGGCGCTGGACCGAGGACGAGGGGTAGGGCGCGCCTATCCCCCGGCCTCCGGGTCGGCGCCGCCCTGCCTGCTCGCACAACCGGTCGCCGCCGCGCCGGACCTGTCAAAGGAACCGGCCTTGAGGCGGGGCAGGGGGCTCGGTAGCCTCGGCTCATGCCCAACCACAGCCCGTTCCGCTACTTCAAGACGAGCCCCGAGATCATCCGCCTGGCGTTGATGATGTATGTCCGCTTCCCGCTTTCACTGCGGAACGTGGAGGACCTGCTGCACGAGCGCGGGATCGACGTCAGCCACGAGGCGGTCCGCTTCTGGTGGCACCGGTTCGGCCCGATGTTTGCAGCCGAGATCCGAAAGCGTTTCCGATTTCGAGAGGCCCCCGCACAAGGCCTCTCGAGACCCCTTTGAGCGCCGTCAGGCGACGGTGACGGTCATGCTGCCCAAGCCATCGACAGCCATCTCTATCGTGTCGCCCCTGGTCACGGGGCCGACCCCGGACGGGGTGCCGGAGAGGATGACGTCGCCGGCCGCGAGCTCGAAGTATTCCGACAGATAGGAGATCATCTCGGGTACCTTCCAGATCATCTGGTTCAGGTCGCCCTCCTGCCGCATCTCGCCGTTGATCTTCAGCGTTACGCTGCCCTCGTTGAGCGGGCCGGTGTCCTCGACCCTGTGGATCGGCCCGACGGGGGCGGAGCGCTCGAAGGCCTTGCCGATCTCCCAGGGGCGGCCCAGCTTCTTCTGCTCTCCCTGCAGGTCGCGGCGGGTCATGTCGAGAGCCAGGGCATAGCCGAAGATGTGGCTCTCGGCATCCGCGAGCGCGATATCCGATCCACCCGATTTCAGCATCACCGCGACCTCGGCCTCGTGATGCACGTCGGAGCTGTGCGGCGGGTATGGGAAGGTGCCGGAGGGGTCGAGGTTGTTGGGGTTCTTCTGGAAGAAGAACGGCGCCTCGCGGTCCGGATCGTGGCCCATCTCGATGGCGTGGGCGGCGTAGTTGCGGCCGATGCAATAGACCCGGCGGACCGGGAACTTCGCGTCAGATCCGGCGATGGGAAGCCCGACGACAGGTGGAACTTCGATGGCGTATTCGGTCATGGGCCCTCCACGGCGCGCTGATTTTTGTCGGGCATAGCGCGTCCCTCCTTGGAAATCAATCGCAACCAATGCGCGCCATACGCTCATGAAGCTTGATTTTTCACCGAAGCCCTGCTTGTCTGCGGGGCAAGGCGTGGATTGGTCGCTCAATTATACGGAATGATCTGATGAATTTGATGCCGCAGCGACTCGACCCGACGGACGCGATTGCCGCGCTCAGGTCGTTCATCGCTGCCGGCAACTACAGTCCCGGCGACAGGCTGCCGCCCGAACGGCAACTCGTCGGCAGCCTCGGGATCACCCGTACCACGCTGCGCCGCGCCCTGGATGCGCTGGAGCGCGAGGGGGCGATCTGGCGGCATGTCGGCAAGGGCACCTTCGTCGCGGCCCATGGGCGCGAGGGGGCCGGCAGCCTGGCAGATCTCAGCCAGCAGGTGACGCCCGTCCAGCTGATGCGCGCGCGGCTTTCGCTGGAGCCCGCGATCGCGCGCGAAGCGGCCATCAACGCCTCGGACGGGGCGGTGACCCGGCTGAAGCTGGCGCGTGACAAGTGCGTGGAGGCGACGACCTGGGACGAATACGAGGCGCAGGACGATGCGCTGCACCGCGCCGTCGCCGAGGCAACCCGCAATGTCCTTCTGTTGTCGCTGTTCGATCATCTCAACCAGGTTCGCCGCGCGGTGGCATGGAACAACGTGGTGCGCGAGAGCAAGCGGCCTCCCCGGGAGCATTCCAGCTTCGCCGAGCACGATGCGCTGATCGAAGCGATCGAGGCACGCGATTACCGAACCGCACATGAGGCCATGCGCGGCCACCTGCAGTCTGTCTCCGCTCGCCTGTTCGGGGACGCATGAGGATGTGACGAGATCGCAACCGGGGCGGGGAGGCCCCGACATTCAGGGAGGACAACGATGAGACATTTCCTAAAAGCGGCCGCGGGAGCTGTCGCGGCAATGGCAATCGGCGCCGCGGCGCATGCGGAGACGATCCGCATCGCGCTGGCCGAGACGCCCTCGGATGAGCTTGCGGCCTTCTTCGTTGCGCTGGACCGCGCCAAGGCCAACGGGCTCGACTACGAATGGACAGCGTTTTCCGACGAGGAACTCGCGATCCAGGCCGTTCTTTCAGGCCAGATGGATATCGGCTTTGGCACGCCTTATTCCGCCATGCAGCGGTCGAAGGCCCCGATCCGGATCATCTTCCAGCTTTCCAAGCTGAAGTTCTTCCCGGTCACGACCAAGAAGTACGACGAGCTGAAAGACCTCGACGGCGAACCGATCCTGCTGCATTCGCGGGGCGGCGGCACCGACTCCATCGCCAACGTGATCGAGGAACGCTTGAGCATCAAGTTCGGCGAGCGCTCTTACGTTCCCGGATCCTCGAACCGGGTGGCGGCCCTGCTGGGCGGACGCGCCGACGCGACGATCATCGACCTGTCCAACAAGAACAAGCTGATGCGCAGCGAGGCCGGCGCGGACTTCAACGTGCTGGAGATGTTCGACGTGGATGCCAGCGACGAGGCGCTGTTCGCCAACCTCGACTGGATCAAGGAGAACGAGGAAGACGTGCAGATCCTGGTCGACGCCTTGCTGAGCGTCTATCGGGACATGCACGAGGACCCGACGATCGTCCGGCGCGAGACCAATCCCGACGGGCCGATCGGCCAGCTGCCGGAAGAGATCCTGAAGGAGCTGGATGGCTTCTATGCCGACGCGGTCGAGGCTGGCCTCTATGATCCGAATGGCGGCGGCCGGAAGGCGGCCCAGGCGGACATGGAGTGGTACTCGGCGGCCGGGCAGCTGGAAGGCGATCCTTCCGAGCTGAACATCGAGGACTTCTGGTACCTCGCACCGCTCGACGCCGGGTCGCGATGAGACAGGTTGCGACCACACCGATCGCGGGGGCGCCGCCAGGCGCCCCCCAGGTGCAGAAGCGGCCCATGCGGCCCTCTCGCGCGCTGGTTCTGAAGGTCGCCTCGGCGCTGCTGCTCTTCGGCGCCTGGGAAATCGCCGGGCGGATCCCGGTGAGCTACGCCTTCCCGACCTTCCAGGAATCCATGGCCGCGCTTTTTGGCATGGCTCTCGATGGCACCCTCTGGTCGGCCTATGGCGAAACCTTGCAGCCTCTGGTCGTCGGCGTGGCGGTATCCGCAATCCTCGGTATCGGCATCGGCCTGTGGGTTGGCCTTAACAACTTCTTCGACTGGCTGTTCTCGCCGATCTTCATCGTGATGCAGGCGGCGCCGCTCGCCGCGCTGATCCCGCTGCTGGTGCTTGCCTATGGCATCGGACTGACCTCCAAGGTGCTGGTGGTCTGCATCATGGCGATGCCGGTGATCGTGCTGAACACCGCCGGCGCGGTGCGCAACACGCCGGAGAACCTCAAGGAGATGGGCAAGGCCTATCTCGCCTCGGACCGTGCGATCCTGATGAAGATCGTGCTTCCCGCTGCCTCGCCGGTAATCTTTGCCGGCCTGCGCCTGGGCGTTTCGGCCGGTTTCATCGGCGCCATCCTGGCAGAGCTGAAGATCACCCCGACAGGTGTGGGCGACATCATCACCTTCAGCCGCTCCATTGCCGACTACCCCAGCATGTACGCGGCGATCTTCTCGATCATCCTGCTCGCGGTCCTGTTCCTGAACCTCCTGGAATGGCTGGAATCCGTTCTCTTCAAAGGAAACCAACGTGGTTATGTCTCAGATTAAGCAGCCGGTCGCGCCGCTACAGGAAATACCCGAGAGCGCGGTTTCCACCCGCAACATCACGAAGTTCTACGGCGCGGTCGAAGCGCTTCGTGACCTGTCGCTGGAGTTCCCGCGCGGCCAGCTGACGTCCCTGCTGGGGCCCTCGGGCTGCGGCAAGACCACGCTTCTGAAGATCATCGCGGGTCTGCTGGATCCCTCCTCGGGGGAAGTCTTGGTGAACGGCAAGACGGTCACCGGACCGGGCCCGGACCGCGCCTTCGTCTTCCAGGATTTCGCGCTGCTGCCCTGGGCCAGCGTGCTGCGCAACGTCGCTTTCGGGCTGGAGATGCGCGGCGTGGCGCGGTCGGAGCGCGAGGCGAAAGCCGCGCATTACATCAAGCAAGTCGGTCTGGCGGGGTTCGAGCACGCTTACCCGCACGAGCTCTCCGGCGGCATGCGCCAGCGCGTCGGCCTGGCCCGTGCCCTTTCAGTGGATGCCCAGGTCCTGCTCATGGACGAGCCGTTCTCTGCCGTTGACGAGCAGACCCGCCGCAAGTTCCAGGAGGACCTGCTGGCCCTGGTGCAGAACGAGAGCAAGACGTTCATCTTCGTGACCCACTCGATCGAGGAAGCCGTCTACGTCTCCGACCAGATCGCCATCCTGCTGCCACGCCCCAGCCGGGTGCACGAGATAATCCGCCCCGCGATCAACCGCGACAGCGGCATCGCCAACATCCGGCGGGATCCCGAGTATCTCGACATCGTCGACGAGATCTGGGCCTCGCTTCGGACCTACGTGGAGTAACCGATGTCACTGTTCGGATACCGCCTGCCCGGAATGTCCTCGCTGCTCATCTGGGGCCTTCTGTGGGAAATCGCCGGTCAGCTTGACCTTACCTTCTTCGTGCCGCCACTGTCGGAGGTCTTCGCAACCCTGTTCGAGGTGGTGCAGACCGCCGCCTTCCAGAAGGCGATGGCCGAGACCGCCTATGCCTTCTTCGCCGGCGTCTTCTTCGCCATCGCCATCGGCATCCCGGTGGGCATCCTGATGGGCAAGAACCGGTTGGTGGACGAGCTGCTGCTGCCGTGGGTAAACGTCTTCCTCAGCGCGCCGCTGACCGCGCTGGTGCCGGTGTTGATGGTGCTCTTCGGCTTCGGCATGAAATCCATCATCATCACCACCACGCTCTTCGCGATCTGGATCATCATCCTGAACGCCCGGGCCGGGGTGAAGCAGATCAACCGCTCGCTCGTGGAGATGGCGCACAGCTTCGGGGCCTCGCCGTGGAACGCCTTCAGCAAGATCTACTTCTGGGCCGCCTTGCCCGAGATCCTCGGCGGGGTACGGATCGGCGTCATCCGGGCGGTGAAGGGCGTGATCATCGGCCAGCTGCTCATCAGCATCGTCGGCTTCGGGGCGCTCTTCGAGCTTTACTCCGCCAACTTCCTGATGAGCCACTTCTGGGCCGTCCTCCTCGTCCTCTTCGCGCTCGCCTTCACGATCTCCGAGTTTCTCGCCTACCTGGAACGCAAGGTCTCCTACTACGCGGCGAAGCGGTAGGCGCCCGGGCGGGCGCCGCACCCCGAAGGAGCGTGAACCCACTCAGCCCCGGAGCCGCTGCTGGGCCATCACGCAGAGCAGCTCGAACATGAGCGATACGCCGAGGAACGCCGTGCCTCCCGACGCGTCGAAGGGCGGCGAGACCTCCACGAGATCGGCGCCCACGATCTGCACGCCCTCGAGCGCCCGAACCACCTGCAGCGCCTGGTAAGAGTTCGGACCGCCGACTTCGGGCGTGCCTGTTCCGGGGGCGAAGGCCGGGTCGACGAAGTCGATGTCGTAGCTCACGTAGGTGCGCCCGGATCCGGCGATCTCGCGCGCCTCGGCCATGACGTCCGCGACGCCGCGGGCGTGAAACTCCTCGATCGGGATGACGCGGATTCCCACGCTCTCGGCGAACTCGCGGTCCTCGCGGTCGTAGGTGGTGCCCCGGATGCCGATCTGGACCACGCGCTTCGGGTCCAGCAGTCCCTCCTCGACGGCGCGGCGGAACGGTGTGCCGTGGGTGTACAACGTGCCGCCGAAGTAGCTGTGGAACAGGTCGGTATGGCTGTCGAAGTGGATCATGCCCAGCGGCCCGTCCTGCGCCAGCGCCCGCAGGATCGGCAGGCTGCACAGGTGATCGCCCCCGGCGGTCATCGGCAGGATACCCGCGTCGCGGACGCGGCCGTAAAAGGTTTCCATGCGCGCCATGCTGTCGGCAAGGTCGGCGGGGTTGGGGGCCACGTCTCCCAGGTCGGCGCAGTTCGCGGCCTCGAAGGGGCGGATGCCGGTCGCGCCGTTCTCGGCGCGGATCATCGTGGACAGGTCGCGCAATTGCCGCGGCCCGTGCCGGGGGCCGGGGCGATTGGTGGTGCCGCCGTCCCAGGGCGCGCCGATCAGGCCGATCTGCACCTCGGCCAGGCGCGGGTCGTCGAGGCTGACGTGGGGCAGGCGCATGAAGGTCGGCACGCCCGCGTAGCGCGGCAGGTCGAAGCCGGAGACGGGCTGGAAGAAGGGATCGCTCATGTCTTTCCTCGAATGGTTCAATACATTGCGCTGCCGCCGTTGACGCCGAAGCACTGGCCGGTGACGAAGCCAGCCCCCGGCCCGGCGAGATAAAGCGCCGTCGCGGCGATTTCCTCGGGCCGCCCCATCCGCCCCAGCGGCGTGTCGGCAAGGTCCTTGGCGCGGGCCTCGGGCGTCATTCCGGCCGTCATGTCCGTTTCCACAGAGCCGGGGGCGATGGCGTTGACCAGGATCCGCGGCGCAAGCTCTCGCGCCAGCGCGCGGGTCAGCGCGATGACCCCGCCTTTGGAGGCGCAATAGGCGGCCATCTCGGCTCGGCCCAGGAAGCCGAGGTCCGAGGCGGTGAAGACGATGCGCCCCTGCGCCATCCGGCGCGTAGC
Source organism: Rhodobacter sp. (assembly GCA_048262455.1). GTDB lineage: Bacteria > Pseudomonadota > Alphaproteobacteria > Rhodobacterales > Rhodobacteraceae > Psychromarinibacter. The sequence continues at coordinate 131,251 of JBLXFD010000004.1, read as the reverse complement.
GGCGCGCGCGGTAAGGAAGGCGCCGCGCAGGTTCACGCCGAGGATGCGGTCCCACTCGGCGGCCGAGGTATCGGCAAGCGGGCTTTCCGACAGGATGCCGGCATTGGCGAAGACCAGATCGGGCGTGCCCAACTCTTGCGCCACCGCGTCGAAGAAGCTCTCGACCGCGGTCTCGTCCGACACATCGGCGGGGCGCGTCAGCACGCCCGGCGCGGGTGCTGCATCCTCGGCGCCCGGCGCGTGGCAGACGGCGACCCGCGCGCCCGCTTCGGCAAGCGCGCGGGCGATGGCGGCGCCGATGCCGCGGGTGCCGCCGGTAACCACGGCCACCTGTCCCTCGAGCGTCATGCCAGCACCTCGCCCCGGTCCACGGAGATCGCCTGCCCGGTGATGTTGGCGGCCGCCTCGCTGGCAAGGAACAGGTACAGTCCCGCCACGTCCGCCGGCTCCATCAGGCCGCCGATGGCCTGGGCGGCCACGATCTCGGTTAGCAGGGCCTGTTCCTCGCGGCCTTCCTTCTCGGCCATGTGGCGCAGCGAGGCCTCGGCGGCCTGGGTGCGGACCCAGCCGGGGCAGACCGCGTTCACGGTGATCTTGCGGGGCCCCAGTTCCGCGGCCCAGCTTCGCGCCAGCCCGATGACCGCGTGCTTCGACGACACGTAGGCCGAAAAGCCCGGCACCGCCGTCTTGCCCCAGATCGAGGAGGTCAGGATCACGCGGCCGCCGTCCGGGATGCGGAGCAGGGCCGCGCGGGTGACGTTCTGGGTGCCGGCGATGTTGACGGCGAGGATGCGCTCGAAATCCTCGTCCGTCCCGGGGGCAGGCCCGTCGAGCGGGGTAGGGCGCTCGAGCCCCGCGTTGTTCACCAGCACGTCGATCCGCGGCAGCGCGTCCAGCGCGCGGGCCACAGCCGCCCGGTCCGAGATATCGCAGACCAGCGCCCGCACCTGCCCGGGCAGCGCGGCGGCGGTCTCCGCGACCTCGGCCGTTTCGGCAAGGATGGTCAGGTCGGCGCCGGCGTCGGCGAAGGCCTCCGCGATGCCGCGCCCGATGCCGCGGCTGGCGCCGGTCACCAGGACAGACGTGCCGGAGAAATCGTAACGCACCCGCATCAGGAAAGCCCGAATTCGTGCCGGACAGCCGCGGCAATGTCCCGGCGGTACTGCGCGGCGATGATCGCGCCCTTCTCGGCGCTGGCGCCCGCGGCCGAGATCAGCGACCCCTCTGCGGGGACCCAGTCGCGCCGCGGCGGCCACATGTCGTAGGCCGGTGCGCCCGCGGGCGCGTTGTCGGGGATCCGGTTGCCGCGCACCATGTGAGGATGGAAATGCATCATCAGCGAGGTCTCCAGCACCGCCGCATGTTCCAGCTCGATCCCCGGGTAGTCCGCGGGGAAGACCTGGCCCAGCGTTTCCGGGGTCAGCATGTCCCAATGCTGCAGGCACATGACCGCGAGGTCGGCACAGCCGGGCTCTCGCATCGCTTGACCGATGCCGTCGTTGAGGAACCAGCGGTTTTCGTAATGCCCGTCGATCACCACCACCCGGCGCAGCCCGTGGCGGGCGAACTCGCGCAGGATGTCGCGGATGGTGGCCGCCAGCGTCGCCCCGTCCAGCCCGGTGCTGCCGGGAAAGAACGGCCCGCCGCCCGAACGCGGCAGCGACTGGTAGCCGTAGGTGACGGGCGGGGCGACCAGCCCGCCTACCTCGCACGCCGCATCGGCGCAGATCGCCTGCGGCAACAGGTAATCGACGCCCAGCGGCAGGTGGGGGCCGTGCTGTTCGACGGTCCCGGTCGGCAGGAAGACCACCGGGTCGCGTTCCAGCGCCTCGGCGACCTCCGGCCAGGTCATCTCGCCCATCATCACCGGCATGTCCTTCGCACTCATTCCCGTCTGCCCTCTTCGCGCATCAGGCGCATTATCCTGCGCTCCATCTCGCCATAGCCCTCGCGGGCGATGACCTTTTCCTTGTCCGCGATCCGCTCGCCCTGTTTGAAGACGGGCAGGATCTCTTCCTTCACGCGGCCCGGATGGGCCGAGAGGAACACGATCTGGTCGGCGAGGAAGATCGCCTCCTCGATGTCATGGGTGACCATGACGATGGTGGTGTCCTCCTTCTCGGCGATCTCGACCAGCAGCTCCTGCATGTGCCAGCGGGTCTCGGCGTCGAGCGCGCCGAAGGGCTCGTCCATCAGCAACAGGGCGGGGTCGTTGGCCAGCGTGCGCGCGATCGCCACCCGCTGGCGCATCCCGCCCGAAAGCTGGGTCGGGTAGGCCTCGATGAACTTCGACAGGCCGACGAGGTCGATGAAATGCTCGGCCCGCTCGCGCCGTTCGCTGCGGGGGATGCCGTTGATCTTCATGCCGAACTCGACGTTCCGGCGCACGCTCAGCCAGTCGAACGAGGTATAGGCCTGGAACACCATCCCGCGTTCGCGGCCCGGCCCGTGGACCTCCTGGTCCTCAAGCAGAACCTGGCCCGACGTCGGTTCCTCGAGCCCGGCGATCATCCGCAGCACGGTGGACTTGCCGCAGCCCGAAGGGCCCAGAAGCACGCTGATAGCGTTGCGTTCCACGGTGAAGGAGATGTCGCGCACGGCCTCGATGCTTCGGCCGCCGCCGAGGTCGAAGACCTTCGAGACGTCCCGCAGCGACAGGATGTGATCCGTCATCCGCGCTGCCCCTTCAGGTAGGGGAAGGCGGCCCGGTGCGCCGCCGAGAAGGCCAGGTCGAAAAGCAGCCCCAGCGCGCCGATCACGATGATCCCGGCGAGGATCTCGTCGGTGTTCAGGAAGCGGCGCGCGCGCATCATCATCGCGCCGATCCCGGTGGTCGAGGCGACGATCTCTGCGATGACAAGGTAGGTCCAGGCCATCGCCAGCATCTGCCGCATGGCGACCATCACGTCCGGCAGCACCGCCGGAAGGATGACCCGCAGCACTGCCGTACCCCGGCCGGCGCCAAGGGTCAGCGCCGTCTCGATCAGTTCCTTGCGGACGTTCTTGGTGTGGTCGAGCACCAGCGTGATGAGGAAGAACACCACCCCGATGAACAGCAGCGCCAGCTTGGGCGCCTCGCCGGTCCCGAACCACATCAGCAGGATCGGGATGAACGACGGCGCGGGCAGGTAGCGCCAGGCGGAGACGAAGGGCATCACCACGGCCTCGATCGCCGGGAAGCTGCCCGCCGCCACGCCCAGCGGCACCGCCACGGCGCAGGCCATGGCGAAGGCGACCAAGACCCGGGTGATCGAGATCAGCACGTCGGAGGCGAAACCGCGTTCGGCGAAAAGCTCCCACAGCGTGGCCGCCACCTGTTGCGGCGCCGGCACCAGAAGCGGGTTTACCCAGCCCGCCTCGGCCGCCGCCGACCAGATCGCGAAGAACAGCGCCCAGACCACCACCGCCGACACGATCGCCTGGCCGCGCGGCACGTGGCCCCGCAGGCGCAGCCGTTGCCTGGGCCTGCGGGTGGGCGGCACGGGGCCGGGAGGGTCGGTCCGGGTCGCTGTCATGGATCACTCCGCCGGTTTGGCGGAGAAGGACTGCCGGTAACCGGCCTCGACGAGATCGCCCATGAGCGAGCAGTCGATCCCCTTCGCGGCGTCCACCTCGTTCTCCATCAGGCCGAGACGGATCCACCAGTCGTTGATGCGCGTCACCACGTCGGTCATCGACCCGTTCGGCAGCCCGAACGGCGGCTCGCCCTCCAGTACGCCGCACATCCGCGCGGATTCATCGAAGTCGAACATGTAGATGCCGCCCTCGAAGCTCTTGCCGTCGGTCCCGATGACAAAGCCGATGTCCTCGACGGGCCACTGGAAGAAATCGGCCAGAAGCTGGTTCGTCTCCTCCACGTTCTCGTGCCAGTATCCAAGCCCCTCCCAGCGGGCCTTCAGCACGGCGAGGGCGGCCTCGCGGTTCTGCTCGATGAACTTCGTGTTCATGTAGAGGCCGTCATTGAAAATGCCGGTCTCCAGCACCTCGGGCGCGCCGGTGTCGATGACACTGCGGGCGCCGGGCATCGCGGCCAGGACCTTCGAAATCCAGGGCTCGTACATGTAGGCGGCGGCCAGGTCGGCCGACAGCATCGGGCCGACCGCCTCGTCCGCGTTCAGGTTTACCCAGGTCACGTCGTCGACCGGAACCCCGACGCTGTCCAGATACAAGCCCATCAGCAGGTGGCCGATGTAGGCCTGCGGCGCAGAGACCTTCTGCCCGGCAAGGTCCGCCGGTTCGGTGTCCGGCGCGAGGATCACGTGGTCGACTCCATATGAGGGGTTCATGAAGGCGACGTTGACGACGTCGGTGCCCCGGTCGACCACCAGCGGGATGTAGTCGACGGTGCAGCCGTAGACGTCGATCTGCCCGGCGGCGAGCGCGGAATGCCCGCCCAGCGGATCCTCGAAGATGGTGAAGTTGAGGTCGTAGTCGCCCCCGACCAGCCCCTTCTCCGCGGCGACTTTCAGCATGCCGTAGCCGGGCCAGGAGACGCAGATGCCCACGTCGATGGTCTCTGCGGCGCCTGCCGTGCCGGCCGCCAGCGTCGCGACCCCCAGGCTTGCTGCGATGATGGTTTTCATGGCCTTCCCTTTCCCTGTTGATGCGTAGGCTCTTTGGTTCGCAGGCTAACGGCAGATAAAACTTTTAGGCAATAAAAATTTTTATCTGGCAAAGATTTTGTGGCAACTTCATATTGGAACGGCGGGGAAGGAGGCGTTGATGGTGGGACTTAGGGAACGGCAGAAGGAAGACCGGCGTAACCGCATCCTGCGCGCCGCGCACACGCTGTTCGCGCAGTCCGGCTACGAGCGGACCACGGTCGAGGCGATCGCCGACACGGCGCAGGTCTCGGGGGTCACGGTGCATAACTACTATGGCACCAAGTCCAACGTGCTGCTCGCCCTCGTCACCGACAGCGACCGAAAGCTGGTCGCGCGTATCGAGGAGGAACTGCCCGAAGCCGGCCTGGGTTTGCGCGACCTCGTGCTCCGCTTCGCCGCCATGATCCGGGAGCATGCGCTCACCAGTCTCGACAAGGCGCTGTGGCGGCAGGTCATCGCGGCGTCGGTGACGGAAGCGGCCTCGCCCTTCGGGCGCGCCTATCACGCGCTGGATCACCAGCTGGCGCTGGCGCTGGTGTCACGGGTCGAGGCCCTGCAGGCACGCGGTACGGTGGGCGCGGAGGCCTCGGCCTACGATCTCGGCAAGGCGCTGTTCCAGATCCAGAACACGCGGTTCATCCAGTACATTTCGGTTCCCGAGATGTCCGACGAAGAGGCGCACCGGAAACTGCAGGCGGATCTCGACGCATTGCTCGCGGTCTGAGGGGGCGGCGGATGATCTCCACGAACATGATCCTGTTCTATATCGGCGAACATGTATTGGGCATGCCGCGGTCCTACTGAGCGCTGGGCGTTGCCGCGGGCCCTGTCAGTGCAGGGTGACGCGCAGTCGCTCCAGCTCCTCCCGGCCCACCGTCACAACGGCTCTGTGCCGCGGAAGTCGGCTCGGTTGCCCTCGGCGTCGAACAGGTGCACTGCTCCCTGGTCCACCTGCAGACCTACGCGGTCGCCGACGCGGCAGGGGGCTTCTCCGGCGGTTTTCAGGGTGAAGGGTGTGTCGTCGGCGAGATGGCCGTGCACCACGCTTTCGTCGCCGAGGTATTCCACCAGGTCCACCTGCATCTCCGGCCGCCCCGCCTCGGGCGCGGCGATGTCGACATGCTCGGGCCGGATGCCCAGCTTGCAGCGCCCGGAAACCAGCGTCTGGCGCAGCGGCAGTGTCAGGCCGGGAGAGCGGAAGCCTGCGGGCGAAGCCTCGCCGTCGATCAGGTTCATGCTGGGCGAGCCGATGAAGCCGGCGACGAACAGGTTCCTCGGCCGTTCGTACAGCTCCTTCGGCGGGCCCACCTGCTGGATGTGTCCGCCCTTCAGCACCACGATCTTGTCCGCCAGGGTCATCGCCTCGATCTGGTCGTGGGTGACGTAGAGCATGGTCGCGCCGAGCCGCTGGTGCAGGTCGCCCAGTTCCACCCGCATGTCCGCGCGCAGCGCCGCGTCTAGGTTCGACAGCGGCTCGTCGAACAGGAAGACCTGGGGGTGCCGGACGATGCAGCGGCCGATGGCGACGCGCTGGCGCTGACCGCCCGACAGGGCGGCGGGCTTGCGGTCCAGCAGCGGCTCCAGCTGCAGGATGCGGGCCGCCTCGGCGACACGGCGGTCGATCTCGGCGCGCTTCTCGCCGGCGATCTTCAGCGCGAAGCCCATGTTCTGCGCCACCGTCTTGTGCGGGTAGAGTGCGTAGGACTGGAACACCATGGCCAGCCCGCGCTTGGCCGCCGGCACGGTGCTGACGTCGCGGCCGCCGATGCGGATGCTGCCGGAGGACATGGTCTCGAGCCCGGCGATGATCCGCAGCAGGGTGGACTTGCCGCAGCCCGAGGGGCCGACGATGACCACCAGTTCCCCGGGGTCGATCTGCAGGCTTATGTCGTGCAGCACCGTAAGCTCGCCGAAGCGCTTGGTTACCCCCTCCAGTTCGAGGGAGCCGTTTTTCGTGTCGGTCATGGTCATCCTTTCACCGCGCCAGAGGTCATGCCGGACACCAGCCGGGTCTGCAGCGGTATGAAAAGCATCAGGGCAGGGAGCGTGGTGACCGCCGAGGCCGCCATCACGGCGCCCCAGTCCACCGCGTCCTCGCCGAAGAACAGCGCGAGCCCCAGGGGCATCGTCTTCATCGAGGTCTTCGTCAGGAAGGCCAGCGCAAAGAGGTACTCCGTCCACATCAGCAGGAACGAATAGGTGGCGGTGGCCACGATCCCCGGCAGCATCAACGGGAACACCACGTGGCGCAGCACCTGCAGCCGGCTGCATCCGTCCATGAAGGCCGCCTCGTCCAGGTCGCGCGGCACCGATTCAAGGTAGCCGACCATGAGGTAGACCGAGAAGGGCAGGGCGATCGCCACGTAGCAGAAGATCATCCCGACGTAGCTGTTCAGCAGGCCGAGCCGGGCGAACATGATGAACAGCGGCGTGACCAGGATGATCCAGGGGAACAGCTGGCCCAGCACCACCGCGCCGAAGACGACGCGCTTGCCGGGAAAGCGGTAGCGCGAGAAGACATAGGCCGCCGCCACGCCGATCACCGTCACGATGACCACCGCCACCAGGCACATGAACAGGCTGTTGAGGATGTAGGTCCCGAAGTCGGCCTTCCAGATGGTGCGGTAGTTCTCCAGCGTCCACTCGGCCGGGCCGTCGGAGAACAGCGTCGCGGTGGTCTGGAAGGAGGCGATGAAGATCCAGGCGACCGGCGCGATCATGAAGAAGAAGACCGCCGCGGCGGCCAGCAGCGACGCGCCGCCGGCGAACCAGCCGCTGCCGCCGATCCGCACCTCGCCCTTGCCGTGCGAAAGACCCGCCATCACAGGATCTCCGAGAAGTTGCGCAGCGCCACGTAGCGGAAGTAGAGCAGTCCGAAGACCATCATCACCAGCACCATTACCATGCCGACCGCAGAGGACAGCCCCAGCTCGAAGTTGACGAAGCCCTGCAGGAAGACCTCGGTCGCCAGCACGTTCGTGTAGGTGCCCGGCCCGGCGCCGGTGGCGAGCCAGACGTAGACGAAGTTGTTGAAGGTCCAGATCGTCAGCAGCAGCCCCATGATCACCAGCGTCGGCCGCAGGTGGGGCAGGGTCACGTGCCAGAACCGCTGGAAGGCGTTGGTGCCGTCCATCTCGGCCGCCTCGTACAGCTCGCCCGGGACGCTTTGCAGCGCGGCGGCGATGGTCAGCGTGACGATCGGCAGGGTGTTCCAGGTAATGATCAGCACCAGGGCCGGCCAGACAAAGCTGGCGTCGGCGAGAAAGGCGATCGGCTGGTCGATCAGCCCGAGGTCCATCGCCAGGTTGTTGATGAAGCCGGTGCGCCCGTCCAGCAGCTGCTTCCAGACCACCACCGCGACGATCGGCGGCGTGGCCCAGGGCAGCAGCATCGCCAGCCGCAGCGGCGTGGTCAGGCGGAACCGGCGGATCACCCGCGACTCGATCAGCAGCGCCAGCAGCAGGCCCAGCACGAGGCGGACGCCGACGGCGACGATGGTCAGCCAGAACACCGTGTTCCACATGTGCCGGCGAAAGCCGTCGCTCTGCAGCAGGTCGACGTAGTTTTCCAGCCCGACGAACTCACCGCCCTTTCGCAGCGACAGCAGGTTCAGGTCGGTGAAGCTGACACGGAAGTTGAACACCGACGGCCAGATGTAGAACAGCGCCAGCACGGCGAAGGCGGGCAGCAGCATCATCACCACGAAAAGCCGCTGCGATCGGTCTTGCGCAAACATTCTGATATTCCCTGGGGCCGGAGCCTGCGGATGCAGGCCCCGGCCGATTTTACTGTTTGGACAGCATGTCTTCGATGGTCGCCACCAGGGACGCGGCCGCGTCCTCGGCGGATTTCTCGCCAACGAAGACAGACCCGAACTCGCGCCCCAGCTCTGCCTGCATCGAACCGATCGGCGTGAAGGGGTTGGCATAGTCACCCCAGCTGCGGGCGTTCTGCAGCTGGTCGGTGTAGCCGCTCAGCTCCGGCCCGAACTCCAGCTTGTCCAGAAGGTCCTTCTGCGCCGGAAGCTGCACGGTCAGGTGTTCGGTGAAGAATTCGCCCGACGACAGGAACTCGATCAGCTTCCAGGCTTCCTCGGGGTGCTCGGTGTTGACATTGATCGCAAGCGACCGGCCGCCCACGTGGCTGATCGCGCCGTCGGTGCCCTCGGGGATCGTGGTGGTACGGAACGGCGTCTCGTCGCTGCCGCTGCGCTCCTGGTAGGTGGCGACGATCTCGCGCAGCGTGCCCGGCGGCATGAAGCCGAAGGCCTGCTCGCCCGAGGCGATGGCTTCCATGATCGCGGGGTCGGACCAGTTGCTGGCAGAGATGTTGGCGTCCGGGTTGCCGCCCTCGCCGATGAAGGCCTGGAGATACTCGATCACCTCGACGATATCCGCCTCGGACAGTCCCATCCGGTAGCTGCCGTCCTCGGCCTGCTCGACAAGGTTCTTGCCGTGCGACCACCAGTAGTAGTTCGCCAGGAACCAGGTGGTGTTCAGCGCGGCCGAGCCGGCGGGGAAGCCGAAGCCGGTCTTGCCGGTGTCCGCCGCGATCTTGCGGCTGGCCTCCAGAAGCCCGTCCCAGGTGGTCGGCGGGGTGACGCCGGCCTGCTCCAGCAGCTCCGAATTGTAGACCAGCGTGAACGTGTCGGTGGTCCAGGGCAGGGCGTAGATCTCGCCCTCCGGCCCCTGCGCAAGGTCGGTGGCGATGAAGTTGTCGAAGGCAGAGGGCAGCTCCCCCCCCTCGATCATGTCGTTCAGCGGCATCACCGCGCCGGCGCGCCCCAGCTCCTGCGGCCAGACAAAGGCGACATGAACCACGTCGGGACCGGTGCCGACCGCGGCTTCGCGCAGGAACTGCGTGCGCGCGTCGGGCCAGGCGATGCGCTGCACCTCGACCGAGATGTCGGGGTTCTGCGCCTCGAAGGCCTCGACCGCGGCCTCGATGGTGGCGACGTCCGGGTCGTTGTAGCGAAAGGTGATCTCGGTCTGCGCCAGCGCGGGAACGGCCATCGTTCCCAGTGCTGTGGCAAGCATCAGTCGTTGCATTCTGAAGTCCTCCTCCTGTCAGTGCCATGGTCCGACCTGCCCGCATGCGCAATGACAGGGTCGGATGCTGTTGCCGCGGGTGGTCGGCTGAGACGGCCGATGGTCAACCCGCGAACGTTCTTGTTTTGCGTCAAATGGATAGCTTGGATTGGGGCGGCCGTCGGCAAGGCCATGGCCCGCGCGTTCCCTGAACCCGGCGCCTCAGTCATTCCACCCCTCCACCCGGTTCACCGCCGGATCGAAGTGCCAGCGCAACGGGTCCGGCGGGTTGGAGGCCTCGGCCCAGGCCCGCAGCAGCGCCTTCTCGCTGGCGCGTGCCGACATCCGGCGCGCGATCGACTGCGGGTTCCAACTGTCGAGCGCCGCCTCGCGCAGCGGCGCCTCGACCCCGGACAGGGCCGGATCGCCCGCGCAGTCGTGCAGTTCGTCCGGGTCCGCCTGCATGTCGAAGAGCTGCGGCGGCATCCCCTCGTAGTGGACGTACTTCCAGCGCCCGTGCCGCACCATCCGCTGCTGGGCCGCGCGGCCGCCGGAGTAGGGCTCGCCCTCGTCGACGCAGTATTCGCTGAAGACGCGGTCCTCCCACTCCGCCGCCGGATCGCGCGCCAGCGGCAGCAGGCTGCGCCCGTCCGCATTGGGCAGGGGCGGGGCACCGGCGGCCTCGACGAAGGCGGCGGCGAGGTCGAGCAGGTCGACGTTCGCCGCGCGGCGCGTTCCCGGCTTCAGCACCCCCGGCCAGCGCAGGATCAGCGGCACCTTCAGCGACTCGTCGTGCATGGTGTGCTTCCACCACAGCCCCCGCTCGCCCAGGTGGTCGCCGTGGTCCGAGGCGTAGGCGGTCAAGAGGTTCGAGGCGAGGCCGGTGTCCTCCAGCCGCTCCAGGATCCGGCCGATCCAGCGGTCCAGCCGCCGGACCAGCGCGTAATAGGCGGTGCGGGCGCGGTCGGCCTCTGCGGCCGAGACATCGCCCAGCCCCCGGTTCCCGCGCCACCAGTCCAGCCAGGGGTGCGGCGCCTCCGGCGGCGGCAGGCGCGGGGGCGGGACGCGGCCGGCGAAACAGTCGTAATCCTCGGGGCGCGCAACGTAGGGCGGGTGGGGCAGCATGAAGCCGACCTGAAGGAAGAAGGGCCGGTCGTCCCCCGCCGCCCGTTCCTGCGCAAGACGGTCGATGCGGGCGAGGGCGGCCTCCAGCACCGCCTCGTCGAGATCCTGATAGGCGCTGTTGCCACGCCCGGCACGTTCCAGGCTGACGCGGTTCGGCCCGTGGGTGCGGCGCAGCACGCCCATGTCGTGACGCCCGACGCCGGGCCAGGCGGGCGAGTGGTCGCCCACGTCGCGGGTGTCGAAACCGTGCAGCTGGTCGGGCCCCAGCGCATGCAGCCGCCCCGCCGACACCGTCCGGTAGCCCGCCGCGCCCAGGGCATGGGCATAGGTGGGCATGTCGGAGGGCAGGATGTCGTTGTTGGTCAGCACCCCGGTGCGGTGCGGGTAGCGCACGGTCAGCATCGCCATCCGCGCCGGCCCGCAGATGGGAGAGGGGGTGTGGCAGTTGTCGAAGGTCACGCCCTCGGCCGCAAGCCGGTCCAGCGTCGGTGTCTCGGCCAACGTGTCGCCGTAGGGGCCCGCCACGCGCTGCGCGTGCTGGTCGGAGAACAGGAACAGGATGTCAGGCCTGTCAGCCATGCCCGCCCCCGCGCCGGCTGACCAGGTTGTGCACGTGCACGCAGTCCCCGGCCGCGATCCCGGCCGTCGCCCGGCCGATCGCGGTGCCGTTCCGCACCACGTCGGCGCCCTCGGCGATGGGGACGAGGGCGATCTTGTGGTTGGCCGGGATCGCCCCGCGCGCGGCGAGCGACAGGGGCGGGCCATCGCCGGCGACCCGGACTGTCTGCCCGGCGGCGGTGTCGGCAAGCACCACGGCCACGTCGTCTGCCGCGGCCAGGCGGATGGCCAGAACCTCGCCCCCGTTCACAGCGTTTCTCCGAACCGGCCGATCACCTCGTCGTCCTCTCCGAGTATCTCTCCGAACGTCAGGGCGCCGGAGGCCACCTCGGCGATCCGGTCCAGCAGCGCGGCGACAGCGCCGTCCATCCGCTCCGGCCGCTCCATGATCTCGGCGCAGGTAAAGTCGAAATGCTCCGTCAGGCGGGCGGCGGTGGCGGCGTTGCCGGTGATCTTGATGGTGGGGGCGATGCGACTGACGTAGGAATTGCCGACGCCCGAAGTGAACAGCGCCAGCTGCGCCCCCGTCGCCACCAGCCCGGTCAGCGATTCCGGCGTGTAGGACGGCCCGTCCATCGCCGCCAGCCCGCTTTCCTCCAACCGGTCGCCGTAGCCGATCAGCGCCGTGACCGGGCCGCTGCCGCTTTTCGAGACGCTGCCGATCGCCTTGTCCTCGATGGTGGTGAGGCCGGCGGCGATGTTGGCCTCGTTGGGGTTGTTCCCCAGCAGGTCGATGCCGATGGCGCGGGCCTGTTCCTCGCGCCGCGCGACGGCCTCGCGGATCGCCCGGGCGATGTCGGGCGTGGCGCCGCGGTCGGCCAGGTGGTCCTCGCAGCCCAGCCATTCCGTCGTCTCGCCCAGCACGGCGGCGCCGCCGGCGGCGACCAGGCGGTCCGCCACGCGGCCCAGCAGCGGGTTGGCTGCAAGGCCGGAGGTCGGGTCGGACATGCCGCACTCGAGCGCCAGCAGCAGGTCGGACATCGGGCACTCCTCGCGCCGCTGCCGCGTCATCCCGGCCAGCAGCCGCGCGCCTTCGCGCAGGGCGGCCAGCCGGAAGGCCAGCGCGTCGCGGCCCACCGCGTCCAGCGTCACCGCCACGGCCGGGCGCGGGTCGTCGGCCAGCCGTTCCGCCAGCGCCTCGGCCTTGCTGCGCACCGCGCTGAGGATCAGCACGGCGCCCACGTTGGGATGGCGCGCGAAGGCCTCCAGCGTGGCGGTCACCGGCGCCTCGCCGCGCCCGGTGATCGCCATGCCGTGGGGCATCGAGACCAGCCGCGCGCCCTCCAGCCCCGCCGCCACGTGCCGGGCCGAGGGCGAGGTCAGCCCGGTGAGGTTGAGGACCAGCAGGTAGTTGCGGATGCCGGGCCGGCCCTTCGCGCGGCGGTAGCCGAGGAAGGTGGGAAGGGGGAGGGGGGCGGAATCTTGCACCTGGAAACTTTCCTAAGATATCACTCTGGTCTTACAATCGGAAACGCGGCGCTTGACCGCCCCCTGCGAAAGAGGAACGCCATGAGTGTCGAGACCGGCGCGTCGCGCCCGATGCTGCGACAGGTTGCCTACGAGCGGTTCATGGACCGTCTCTATGCCGGCAAGCTGCGGCCCGGGCTGCTGGTCTCGCAGCGCGAGCTTTGCGCAGAGCTTGACGTGCCGATGGGGCCGATGCGCGAGGCGCTGAAGCGGCTGGAGGCCGAGACCATCGTCACGCTGATCCCGCAACGCGGCATCCGGATCCTCGATGTCGACGAGAAGACCATCAACGACGTCTTCCAGATGCGCCTGATGATCGAGCCGGAGGCGGTGCGACAGTTCCGGCTGGAGGGGCGCGAGGCGCAGGTGGCCGACCTGCTGGCCCGCACCCGCGCCGCGGTGGACGCCCCTGCGCCCGCCTCGCGGCTGGACCTGGCGGAGATCGGGGCGCTGACCTCGCTGGACCACGAGATGCACCGGCTGTTCGTCCACGCGATGGACAACACCCTTGCCACGGACCTGTTCGAGCGGATGCTCGGCAAGCTGCGGCTGACGCGGCTGGTCTTCCGGCTGCGCAGCTTCTCGGACGGCGGCGCGGCGTGCGAGCACCTGGAGATCCTGGACCATGTCACCCATGGCCGCACCGATGCCGCGGGCGCGGCGATGGAGCGGCACATGCGCGCCTCGTGGCGCCGGGCGCTGGGGCTGGATGCATGACCGTCATGGCAGGTTGACGCCCAGCCAGCCAGAGAAGGTCATCCATGTGAACAGGGTTGCGACGGCCGCGACGATGACGGCGGTGACGATGCCCCTGCGGCTGCGCTCTTCCAGCAGGAAGAGGTAGGCGGCCAGCAGGAAAACGAAGGTCGAGGCGAGGTAGTTCACCGACATCGCCAGCACGTAGACCACCAGCCCCACGGCCGCGGCCAGGACGATGCGGGCCTGTCCCGGCGTGAAAAGCCGCTCTTCCGCCGGGCGCAGCACCGCCCGCGCCAGCGCCAGCAGCGTCAGCGCCAGCGTCGTGCCCAGCACCACCTGCGGGAAGACCCGCGCGGGCGGGCGGATCTGCCAGGCCTCGACCATCAGCAGGATGCAGAACAGCGCCGTGGCGCCAAGCAGCACCAGTTCCAGGGGCCGGGTGGTCATTGCGGATCCTCCTCGGGCCCGGCCGCCAACCGGCGCCTGCGGTCGCGCAGGGTCAGCAGCAGCGGTGTCAGGATCGACAGCAGGCACAGCGCCACCAGCACCAGCGAGATCGGCCGCAGGACCAGCGTCCAGTAGCTGCCCTGCGCCTGCGCGATCAGCAGCGAGCTGGTGAACTCCCGCTCGGCGATCGGGCCGAGGATCAGCCCCAGCCCCACCGGCGCCGCCTGGATGCCGATGCGGCGCAGGGCGTAGCCGCCGATGCCCATCACCGCCATGATCGCCACGCCGTAGCTGGAATTGGTCACCGAGTAGGCGCCCACCGCGGCGAAGACCAGGATCGTCGGCGCCAGGTAGGTGCGCGGCACCCGCAGCACCAGGATCGAGAAGCGGATGATGATGAAATAGGCCAGCGGCGCCAGCAGGATGCTGGAGATCAGCAGGCCGATCATGAAGGCCGTCGCGATGCCGGTACCGTCCGAGATCAGCGACATGCCGGGCCGCATCCCGAAGGACAGCAGCGCGCCGAGGATCACCGCCGCGTTGACGTTGCCGGGGATGCCAAGCGCCATCATCGGGATCAGGCTGCCGCCGACCATGGCGTTGTTGGCGGTTTCCGAGGCAAAGACCCCCTCGACCCGGCCCTTGCCGAAGCTGCTGCTGTCACGGTCCCAGCGGCGGGTCTCGTTGTAGGAGATGGTGGAGGCGATGGGCCCGCCCGCGCCCGGCAGCATCCCGATCAGCACGCCGATGGCGGAGGACCGCACCATCACGTCCCAGCGCCGCACCATGGTGCCCAGGACCTTGCGCAGAACATCCTTCTGCTGGCCGATCTCGGGGGGGCGGCGGTCTCCCGCCGGGGTTTCGAGGCTTGTCAGTACCTGCGCGACGCAGAACAGGCCCAGCAGCGCCGGGATCAGGTGAACCCCCGCCACCAGCGGCCGCGCGTCGAAGGTGAAGCGGGGCAGGCCCCAGTAGGGGTCGAGCCCGATCATGCTGATCGCGATGCCCAGCCCGCCGCCGGCGAGGCCCTTGACCAGGTTGCCCTCCGACAGCGCGGCGATGGTGGTCAGCCCCAGCACCGTCAGCCAGAAATATTCCTGCGGCCCGAACCGCAGCGAGAATTCCGCCAGCACGCCGAAGGTCAGCATCAGCACGATCACCCCGGTCGCGCCGCCAAAGACCGACCCGGCCAGCGCCGCCAGCATCGCCTCGCGCGCCCGGCCCTGCTGGGCCATGGGAAAGCCGTCGAAGGTCGTGGGCAGCGCCGAGGCGGTGCCGGGAATGTTCAGCAGGATCGCCGCGTTGGCATCGCCGTACATCGCGCCCATGTAGATCGAGCCGAGCACCAGCAGCCCCATCAGCGGGTCCATCGGGTAGACCACGGGCAGCAGCAGCGAGATCGCCATGACCGAGCTGAAGCCGGGCAGGGCGCCGATAATCGCGCCGAAAATCGTGCCGAGCGCGATCAGCAGCAGCACCGAGGGCTGCATCGCCATGCCTAGACTGTCGAGGAACATTCCTGCCTCCCGCGGGAAAGGGAGGGGCCCGGTTTCGCCCGGACCCCCGTCTGTCTTGTCAGTCGATCAAACCGTTCTCGCGCAGCAGACGGACGGAATCTTCCTGGCTGGCGTTCACCGCCTCTTCCAGCGCATCCCCGTCCTGCCAGACCGCGCCCAGGCTCTGCTCGCGCGAGGCGTCGATGAAGCCCTGGCCCTCGGTCACCTTCTGCAGGGTGGCGCGCAGGTAGGTCAGCGCCTCTTCCGGCAGCCCGTCGGGCGCGACGAGCACCCGCGCGATGGCCATTTCAAGCGGCACGCCCTGTTCGTCGAAGGTGGGCACGTCCGGCGCGAAGTCCGACCGTTCCGGCGAGGACACCCCGAGCGCGCGGCCCTTCTCCTGGCTGGTGAACAGCCCGAGACCGATGAGACCGGCCGAGACATGCCCGCCCGCGATCCGCGCGGCGGTATTCGCGCCGCCCTGCGTGGGCACGAGGGTGATCTCGATGCCCGCGCTCTCCATCAGCTGCAGCGCCGCCAGATGCGCCGCCCCGAAGGTGCCGGTGATGGCCAGCGTCAGCGTGCCGGGCATCTCCTTGGCCGCCGCCACGAACTCGTCCAGCGTGGTGTAGGGGCTGCTTTCGGGGACCATCAGCACCATGGGATCGTTGTTCACGCGGCCGATGTAGTCGAAATCCTCCAGCGCGAAGCTGCCGCTGCCGGAGATCGGCTGCAGGACCATGTTGGGCAGGTTGACGATGCCGATGGTGTAGCCGTCGGGCTCTGCCCGGGCGATGGCATCGGTGCCCACCGCGCCGGCGGCGCCGGGCTGGTACTGGAAGTTGAAGCTCTGCCCCGTTTCCTCCTGCCAGAAACGGTCCACGGTGCGCGCCACGCGGTCGCTGCCGCCGCCCGCGCCGAACGGCACGATCATCGTCACCTGCCGCTCCGGGTACTCCGCCGCCGCCGGAACCGCGCTGGCCGCCGCGAGCGCCGCGGACACTGCAATGGCCTTGATCAACTTTGACATGGTCTCTCCTCCCAATGGATTTTCCGAACTGGCGATCAAGGCGATCGCCGTCAGACTGGCTACTCAAGTGAGATATCAGTCGCGAGCGCATCACGGATGGTATTACATTGTCAAGTCGCTAACGCGGCGGCGTCCCCCTGATGCCCGGGGGCCAACCCTGCGGCAGGCCGCCGGCGCGGGTCAGCCCGACCCGCGCTCGGCCAGCCACGTCTGCATCAGCGACGAAAGGCGTTCGCGGACCTTCTGCATGGCGGGGCTGTAGGCCAGGTTCGCCATCTCGTCCGGGTCCGAGGCCAAGTCGAAAAGCTGCTCGACCTCCGAGCCCGGCGTCGACGACGACTTCGCGCGGGAAGGGCTCGGCCCGTTGCCGGCGTGGTAGCGGATCAACTTGTAGCGCTCGTCGCGGATCATCCGTTGCGACGACTTGTAGATCGCCCCGATGCTGCCGGCCCGCGTGCCTTCGCCGCCCGCGAGCCATGCGCGCAACGAGGCCCCGTCGCCCGCCTCCCGCGCCACGCCCGCGCAGTCCAGCACCGTGGCATGGGTGTCGCCATGCCAGACCAGCGGATCGGGACAGGTGCCCCCGGCGATCCCGGGCCCGGCCATGATCAGCGGCACCTCGAGACTGTGCTGGTACATGTTCTGCTTGCCCATCAGCCCGTGGCTGCCGATGCCCAGCCCGTGGTCGGCGGTATAGACGACGATCGTGTTCTCCAGCAGGCCCCGGGCTTCGGCTGTGGCAAGCAGCTGGCCGATGGCGTCGTCGAGGTGGGCGATCATCCCGTAGTAGTCGGCAAGATGCTCCCGGATGGCGGCTTCGCTGCGGGGGAAGTCCTCCAGCAGCTCGTCGCGCAGGGCGGCGTCGCCGGTGTCGAAGGGGTGCGAGGGCAGGTAGTTGGCGGGCAGGGCAATCCGGGCGGGATCGGGCCGGAAGCTGGCGGGCGGCGTGCGCGGGTCGTGCGGCGCGGTGAAGGCGGCGTACAGCAGGAACGGGTTCGCCCCGTCCCGGCTTTCGAGGAACCGCTGCGCGGCCGAGCGGAAGATGTCGGTGGACAGGTCGGTCGAGACGGTGGCGGCGTCCGGCGGAAAGATCCCCTCGGGGTCGTAGCCGTGCAGAGGCACCGCGTCGTGGTCGCACATGCCGCCGAAGAAGATGCTGTCGCCGCTGCTGAAGGACCGCGCGAAGGAGGCCCTGTCGTTGTGCCACTTTCCGATGCCGTGGGTGTCGTAGCCGGCGCGGCGCAGCAGTTCGGGAAAGGTGGGCAGGGCGGGCGGTATGGTCGCGGTGGGATCGGTGAAGGCGCAGGGCCGGCTCTCCATCGCCTCCTGCGCGCGCTGCAGGGCGAAAACCGACTGGCCGGTCATCAGCGTCGCCCGCGAGGGCACGCAGACCGCCTCGTCGAAGCCGCCCTGGCAATGCGCTTGGGTGAAGCGGGCGCCGCGGGCGGCGAGCGCGTCCAGCACCGGGGTGGACACATCGCCGCAGCCGGCGGCCCCCAGCGAGCGGGCGCGGTGGTCATCGGCGATGATGAAGATGAAGTTGGGCCTGGTGTTCATCGTGTCGCGCTCCTGGATTGAAAAATCGTGTCGGGTCGATCCCCGGTGCCGGGGAGGGGGGGGGCAGGGCCGCGCCCTCACTCGTGTTGCGGGCTGCCGCGCCGGCTTCTCCGCTCGCGCAGGATCACCCAGATCACCAGGCAGGTCGAGAGCGTCAGGAACAGCAGCGGGATCGGCCGGGTCACCAGTGGCCACAGGCTGCCGCGAGAGGCCATCAGCCCCGAGCGCAGCGAGGATTCCGCGATCGGCCCGAGGATGAAGCCGATGACGAAGGCGGGCAGGGGAAAGCGGTTCGCCAGCATCAGGTAGCCCAGCACCGCGAAGGCGAGCAGGATCCAGAGGTCCGGGATGTTGCGCCCCGAGACGTAGGTGCCCAGCAGGCACAGGGCGATGACGAGGGCAGTGACCAGGTACTTCGGCACCCGGAGCACGTTCGACAGGGTCACGCTGGCGAGCACCAGGATCGGAAGCATCAGCAGCGATGCCAGCAGCGCCGAGCCGATGACGCCGTAGAAGATGTCCGGCCGTTCGACGATCAGCAGCGGGCCCGGCTCGATCGCGTGGATCATCAGGGCGGCGAGAAGGATTACGTCCGCCGAGCTGCCCGGAATGCCGAGCGAGATCATCGGGATGAGCGCACCGCAGACGGTGGCGTTGTTGCCGGCTTCCGAGGCGATCACCGCCTCCTCGGCGCCGGTGCCGAAGCGTTCGGGGGTGGACGAGGACAGCCGCGCCACCATGTAGGACACGGTAGAGCCGATCGCCGCCCCGATGCCCGGCAGGATGCCGATCCCGAGGCCCACCAGCGACGAACGCAGCACCGCGACCGGATAGCCGAACACGTCGCGCATATGCCGCAGGATACCCCGAAGCGTGGCGCTGTAGACCTCGCGGGCGGCGCCGGACGTCCCCCGGAACTGCTCGGTTGCGACAGGGGCGATGGCGAAGACGCCGAGGATCACGGGGATGATGGGCAGCCCCGCCTGCAGCTCCGGTATCCCGAAGGTCAGGCGCGGCTGGCCGTTCACCGGATCGAGCCCGACCAGCGACACCAGCACGCCGATCAGCCCGGCGATGATGGCGCGCAGGAAGGACCCTCCGCCGACCGCCGAGATCATCACCAGCCCCATGGTGACGAGGGCGAAGATCTCGAAGCTGCCGAATTTCAGCCCGAAGCTGGCAAGCGGCGCGGCGAGGAACGCGAGCGCCAGCCACGACAGCATGCTGCCGGTGAAGGACCCCGCGATACCGATCCCCAACGCGGCCGACGCCCGGCCCTTTTGCGCCATGGGGTAGGCGTCGAGCGTGGTCATGATCGCCGCCGGCGTCCCCGCCACCCCCATCAGCGTCGCCGCCACCATGCCGCCCGACACGTCGCCCACGTACATCCCGATCAGCAGCACCTGCGCATCGATGGGCGCCATGAAGAAGGTAAGCGGCAGGGTGAGGGCCATCAGCATGCCGCCGTTCAGGCCCGGGATCGCGCCGATGAAGATGCCGAGCCCGACGCCCAGCATCGACAGCAGCACGGTATGAAAGCTGACGAGCGTCAGGAATTCGGCGATCATGTCGGCCCCGCGTGCGGAAGGCTAAGGAAGGCGAGGGACGGGCGCATCAAAGCCGGATGCCCAGCAGGCGCTCGAACCCGAGGTGCGCGGCAAGCGTCAGGACGGCCGCGGCGACGATCAGCAGGCCGAGACGGCGCAGCCGCTGCGCCGTGCTCTGCCCCGGTTCAAGCGCCAGCACCGCCCCGCCCAGCACCACGACGATGGCAATCGCCGGCAGCAGGCCGATCATGTCCGTCGAAAGCGCCCAGAGCGTCATCGCCACGATGCCCGCCAGCAGCAGCGGCTGGATCACGGAGGGCGCGGGGCCGCGGCGGGACCCGGTAGGTTCCGGGGGCATCGCCCGCCAATCCGTAATGGCAAGCACAAGCACAAGCCCCGCCAGCGCGGCCGAGACCAGCAGCGGGAACAGCCGGCCGCCCACCGGGTCGAACGGCATCAGGCGGATGTTCCACGCTGCCCAAAGCGCGATCAGAGCGCCCAGTAGCAGCGCCCCGGTAAATATGAAGCCGCGCGGCCTTCGCATTCCTGTGCTCCCGGATCTGCCTGCAGGCGTCCGGGGCGGATGCGCCGCCCCGGACTCTTCGTCACTTCTGCATGGCACCGACTTCGGTAACGGTCTTGGTCACCGCGTCAAGCTGCGTGCGGATCTGGGTCCGCGCGGTTTCGGCGTCGGCCCAGGTCGGTTCGGTGATGCCGCGCGACACGATCTCTTCCTGCACGGCCGGGTCGGCCATGACATTGGCGATCGCCTGTTCGAGCTGCTCCACCACTTCTTCGGGCGTGCCCGCCGGCGCGAACCACCACCAGGACAGGACGAATTCCGACTCGTATCCCTGCTCCTTGGAAGTAGGGATGTCGGGGAAGGCGATGCTGGGCTCGGGGCTGTTCTTGAGGCTGGCGAGCCCCTTCAGGTCGCCGCTGCGCTTGACGCCGCCAAAGGGGCCAGGTCCAAGCACCCCCAGCTGGGTGAAGTCGCCCATCAGCGAGGTCACCTTGGCCGGCCCGCCGCCCGGCACGTTGACGAAATTCAGCTCGATGTCCATTTCCTCGGCCAGCTGCAGCATCACGATGTGATCCAGCCCGACGATCCCGTCGATCGCGCCGTTCACCTGAAGCGGGTTCTCCGCCGCATAGGCGCGCAGGCCCTCGAGGTCGTCGAAGGGGGCGCTGGCGGGGGCCACGAGGAAGTTCTCCATCGCCCCCGTCTGGGCGAGGGGCACGAGCGCCTCGAGCGGGTCGAACGGCAGGATCCCGGTGGCCGTGCTGACCAGCAGCTGCGGGTGCGAGATCATGATGGTGTGGCCGTCGGGCTTGGCATCGGCGAGATACCGGGCGGCGACGCTGTGACCGGCGCCCGGCTTGTTCACGGCCGGGAAGGGCACGCCCATCTCCTCCTCGAGATGGCGCGCGATGGTCCGCGCGAGATTGTCCATGCCAGAGCCGGGACCGGACGGGATCACGACTTCGACCGGACCGTCCGGGAAGGCCAGCGCCTGCGAGGCCGGCAGGGTCGCCAGCCCGATGGCGGTGATCGCCGCCGCGAGAGTGATGGGTTTCATGGTGTCTCCTCCTTGTTGTCTGTGGTTCCGGGCTCAGGCCGCCATCGCGCGGCCCAGAGCCGCGCCCAGCCGCGCGGCCGTCTCCGGCATGGCGGCGGCCAAGTCGCGGGTTTCCCCGGGGTCTTCCTGAAGGTCGTAAAGCAGGTGTGACTCTGGCGCTTCCAGCGCGGCGCCCTCGAAGGGGTGCGGCGCGGACGGGCCGCCGATGCGGGCGCTGTCGTAGCCGACGATAAGCTTCATCCTGCCATCGGTGATCGCACGCCATGTGCCGAAACCGGCCACCCGCAGAACGCCATCGGAGTCCTGTCCCCGCAGCGCCGGCACAAGGCTTTGCCCGTCCGCGCCCGGGGGCGTCGCGGCGCCCGCCAGCTGCGTGAAGGTCGGCCCGAGGTCGATCAGCGACACCGCGTCCCCCCGGCACTGTCCCTCGGTCACCCCCGGTCCCCGGAAGATCATCGGAATGCCGAGCGACGGCTGGAACGGATGCAGCTTGGCCCACAGGCCGCGGTCTCCCAGCATCTCGCCGTGATCGCTGGAATAGACGATGAGGGTGTTCTCCAGCGCGCCGGCGTCTTCCAGCACGGCGCGGAAGGTGCCGACCCATCGGTCGATGTTCTCGATCATCGCGCCGTAGCAGCTTCTGATCTTTCTTGCGCCATCGTTCGGGCCATCCTCCGCGCCATCATCCATGCCCGACGCCCATGGCGCCGCGTCCGTCATCAGGCGGGTGATGTCCATCGGTTCGTGCGGGCCCTGGAAATTGACCTGCAGGAACCACGGGTCAGAGGCCCCAAGCGCCCCTGTCATCAGCTGCAGCGCCTGCGCGCCGATCCAGTTGTCGCCGTAGGCGAAGTCGGGCAGCGGACTGGGGGCGGTGTTGCGGTAGTTCGGCGAGGGCCGCGCCGCGAGATCGTCTTGGTGCAGCCGGTCCAGCCCATGCGCCTTGAGAAAGGCGCCGAAGGGCTCGTCAATGCCCCGCGCGAGGGCCAGCGCCGCGTCGTGCTTGCCCGCGGAATCCCGGCCGCCGGTAAAGCCGATATCGTAAAGCGCCGCGCTGCCGTCAGGGCGGCGGTGCAGACCCTCGGCGCCCCAGGATTGCGCCGGCTTCAGCAGGTCGAGCTTGCCGCAGGTCAGCACCTGGTAGCCGCTGTCGCGCAGGCCGCCGTAGAAGGTGGGGGTGCCCACCGGCAGGCTGTCGGCGTTGCTGCGGACCGGCTGGTTGTCGTAGCTGCGCGCGGTGGCAAGGCAGGCCCGCGAGGGCGCGCAAAGCGGCGAGGGACAGATCGCCGAGGTGAAGCGGGTGCCTTCCCGCGCCAGCCGGTCAATCTCCGGCGTGCGCAAGCCCGGTGTCTCTTCGCACAGCCAGTCGGGGCGGTGCTGGTCGGCGAGGATGAAGAGGATGTTGGGTCGCATGCCTGTGGGATCTCGTCGCGCTTGCGGCCGGCATCATGGCGTGCGGCCCGGGGTGTCAGTTTTGTGTCTGCGGGCAGGATGGGCGCCCCGGGCTGAAACCACAAATCCATTTAACTTTGATCAATAAAGATTCATGTTATAGCTATCGCAAGATCGCCAGGATCGAAGCGCATGACCAACCTCAGACAATTCCGCCATTTCGTCGCCGTTCTGGAGAGCGCCAGCCTGCTTGAGGCATCACGCAAGCTGCACCTGTCCCAGCCGGCGCTGAGCAAGAGCATCTCGACCCTCGAGGAGCACTACCGCGTGAGGCTGTTCCAGCGCATGCCGCGCGGGGTGCGGCCGACGCCGTTCGCCCGCACGCTGGAGCCTTTCGCCCGCCGGCTGCTCCACGATGCGGCCGAGAGCGAGCGGGAGATGGCGGTGGTGGCGGAAGGCTCGGCGGGAACCGTCTCGCTTGGCGTCGGCGCGGCTTTCGTGGACCTGCTGAGCGACGCGCTGGCAACTTTCGACCAGACCCACCCGAACGCGCACTACAAGATCGTCACCGACCACGCCCACAACCTGCGCCGGGCCCTGCTGGCGAACCAGATCGAGTGCTACGTCGGCCTCGCGAACGACGAGCGGCACGAGGCGATGTTCGACGTGGAGCTGCTTTATTCCGACCGCTACTACGGCGCCTGCGCGCCCTCCCATCCCTTCGCCGGGCGGGTGGTGACGGCCGGGGAACTTTCCACCGCCGAGTGGATCGTGTCAGCCCCCGAGGAACCGGCCCACGCCGCGCTCGAGGCCTATTTCGTGTCGCGTCTCCAGCACAAGGCGCGGGTCAAGATGACCACGAACGCCAACCGGCTGGTACGCCAGTTCCTGCTGCAGGGCCGCTACCTGTCGGTCGTCCCGAGGCTCTCGTTCCAGCTCGCCGACTACCGGGACCTCGCGCGCTTCGAGCTGGAAGGCTTCGACTTCCGGCGAGAGGTCGGGCTGGTTCGCCGCTCGGGCACCGTCAGCACACCGCTTGGGGCGCGGATCCAGGCGATACTGCGGCAGTCGTTTGGAGAGCTTGCGTTGGAGGGGTAGGGAGAAACGTCAGGGGAGTGGCCGGGGGGGGCGCCTTCTGGTGGACGGCGCCTCGAGGCACCGGTACCCTCGTGCATTCCCGTCGCCGGGGGAACGCGGAGCTTGCGAATGAACAACACCATCCTGAGGTCCGTGGAACGCTTCGTCACGGTCGCAGACGAAGGCTCGATCCAGGGCGCCTCCAGGGTGTTGAACATCTCGCAACCCTCGCTGACCCTGGCAATCGCGAAGATCGAGGAAGGCTTCGGCACCCGGCTGTTCGACCGAAGCAAGCGCGGCGTCACGCTCACCGCCGCCGGCAAGCTGTTCTATCCCCGCGCCCGGGAGATCCTGTCGCAGGGCGCCATGGCGCAACGCGAGATCGACGACCTGATCGGGAACCAGATCGGCAGATTTCATATCCGCGCCGGCTCCAGCTGGGGGTATTGCTTCATGCCCGGCATCGTCGGGAGGCTGAAGAACCAGTTTCCCGACCTCGACATCACCTTCAACATCGGCAACACGGACCAGGCCTTTCCACAGCTTATGTCCGGCGAGATCGATGCCATTGTCGGCCGGATCGACGGGGATATGCCGCCGATGACCGGCATCGGTGTGACCGACCTGGCCGAGGTACGCTATGTGCTGATCTGCGGCGCCGGGCATCCGCTTGCGCAGCTTGATCGCCGGGTGACCCCCGCCGACATAGAAGGTCAGCCCTTCGTCGCCTATGAACCGGACGTGGCGACGATGCAAACGACGTTCGAGCCGCTTTTGGACGGTGGCAACCGGGCGATCAATATTTCGCTGAGAACCCGCTCGCCCCATGCCGCGCTCGAAATGGTCGAAACCGGCAGCTTCCTGACCTGCATGTCGCAACCCTTCGTCCACAAATACCAGACCAAGGGCATACGGATCCTCGATTTCGATGCGCCCCTGCATCGTTCCCGCACCGGCGTTCTCTTTCGGGAGACGCTGACGCCGACGGACCCGTTCCGCAGCCTGATGGGGCATCTGAGAAAGGCCGCGCGCAGCATCGAGCAACTCGGTTAGGCCGGACACTCCACCCCGGCGCGCTCCAGCAGCAGCGGAACGCCGAAGCCCGGTCCGGGCGGCGGCGTGGCAAGCCCGTCGGTGAGTGCGCCAAACCGGTTGCCCACGATCGCGTCGAACAGTGGTGTCTCGTTGAACTGATGTTCCAGGACCGGGCAATTGGCGATGGCCGCGGCAACGTGCAGGCTTGCGGCATGGCAGATCGGGCCGGTCGGGTTGTGCGGCGAACACAGAACATCATTCATCTCGGCAGCCAGGGCGATACGCAGCAGTTCGAAGATGCCCCCGGCGTACTTCACGTCGGGCATGATGACGTCATAGGCGCCGCCGGCCAGGAAAGGCTGGGTCGCGGCAAGTCCGTTGGCATTCTCCAGCCCTGCAAGGCGCATGCCCGCTGCGGCGCAGAGCCCGCGCAGGTGGCGCAGGGTCGGCACGTTGTCGCGCGGCTCGGGAAGCGGACATTCCAGCCAGTACAGGTTCATCGGGCGCAGGTCCTGGATCAGCTGTGTCGCGCTGCTGCTGTCGAAACGCCAATGGCAATCCACCGCCAGTTCCGCCTGGCTGCCGATGGTGTCGCGTACAGCGGCGATCCTCTCGATGCCCGCCCCGTAAAGCGCGGCGGTGTCGGCGCGGCGTCCCTCGCGCCAGTCCAGCCCGTCGAAGGGCGCGATCTTGATCATCGAGTAGCCGGCTGCCAGCGCCGCGCGTGCGGCTTCGGCAAAGCCCTCCGGGCTGCGCTCGGCGATGCCGCGATTGATATTGGCGTATAGCCGGACGGGCCGGGGGGCGTCGGTGAGAAGCGCCGCGACACCGCGAGCCTCGCGCTGCCCCTGTGCGTCCCAGAGCGCCTGGTCCAGTGCGGACAGGGCGGTGTAATCCTGCGGCGTGCGACCCAGGGTCGACAGCAGGTTCAGCGGCCGGCATCGCGACGGTGCCGCGGGCGCGCCCGGAAGGATTGCGATCAGCCGGTCGATCGCCTTGTTTACCGCGGCCTCGTGCCCTTCCATCGTGGCCTCGCCATGGCCGACATGCCCATCGCTGCAGAACACGCGCAGGAAGATCCAGCAGCTTCTGGGGCTGACCTGAAGCGTCTTCCGCTCGGCCCTGACGATGGTCGGCAGGTCCGTGGAATGGGCGAGCCGGATCGTCAAGCGGCTGTCAGCACGGTTGGATTGACGAGGTTCGGCAGCGGTTCACCTGCGCGCCAGGCGAGGATGGCATCGCGCACGCCCTCGCTGGTGAGCCGGGCGCATTCATCGGTCCAGCACATGGAATGCGGCGCGGCAATCACGTTGGGAAAGGCGAACAGGGGGTTGTCTGCCCCGGTGGGCTCGATCTCGAAGACGTCCAGTCCGGCCCCTGCCAGCGCGCCGTTCGCCAGGGCCGCGACAAGCGCCTCCTGAGAGACCAGCGCCCCGCGTGCAGTGTTGATCAGGTAGGCCGACGGCTTCATCCGTGCCAATGCCGCCGCGTCGATGATGTGCCGTGTCGCGGGGGACAGGGGGCAATTCACCGTGAGAAGATCCGCCTCGCCCAGCACCTGTTCGAAGTCGACGATCTCTACCCCGAGATCGCGTGCCATGGCGGCATTGGCCTTGGGATCGCAGGCGATGAAGCGCATTCCGAAAGGCGCCAGCAAGCGAAAGGCTTCCTGCGCGATGTTGCCGAAACCGACCGAGCCCAAAACCCTGCCCTCAAGCCCGGTGCCCATCATCGCCCGTCCCGCCGCCCAGTCGCCCGCCCGGATCAAGGCGTCCTTCTCGCGCAGCCGGTGCGACAGGGCCATGACCAGCGCCACGACCGAGGAGGCCACCGGTCGGCGCACACCCTCCGGCGTGATGGTGACGGCGATGCCGTGGCGGGTGCATTCATCCAGCGCGATGTGGTCGTACCCGACGCCGAAGCGGCAGATCAGCCGGGTGCGGATGCGGCCGGGATCGGAGAAGGCCGATTTGGGAACGCCGGTCTTGCGCACCACCAGGATATCGAACCCGGCCAGATCCTCTGCGGTTGCGCCGTCTTCGTCCGAGGCAAGCGAGGTGATGGTGGCCCCCGGCAGGGCCGCAATCTCGTCCATGACCTGCCGGTCCCAGATGTCCGCACCGGCAGTGAAGAATTCGCGGGTCATGCCGATACGGATCTCGGATACATCGGGCATTGCTGTGTCCACTTCGCCTGTTGCGCCGAAGGCATCTGACCCGCGGCTGTGCATCAGACTAGGCGGCCGGCCTGTCAGGGGAAAAATCGAAAAAACCTTCCTATGATAGGGATCACCAATGGATACCGCGCGATCGATAGGCTCAATCAGGTCGATCTATAGGTTTTGCTGATATCAAACAGGAATAATCGTGTTTTTCTCAGGCACCTGCCTACCTACGCTGCCCCCAGTCGGCGTTCGGAGGAAACCGGCGCGAGGGACGGGGCCGGTCATTCCGGTGGTCCCGCGATGAATGGGAGAGAAACATGACGAGCAATCCAACACGGCGCGGGCTTATCGCCGGCGGTCTGATCCTGACGCTTGGTGCAACCATGCCCACGCTGGCCACGGCCCAAAGCGACTGGCCGCGTCGCCCGATCACCGTCGCCATGACCGCACCTGCCGGCGGCGCCACCGACCGCGGCGTGCGCCCGCTGGTGAAGCTGATGGAAGAGAAGATCGGCGCGCCGCGCATCACGCTGCAGGACATGTCCTCTGCCGGCGGTGTCCAGGGGACCGACTGGGTCGCCGGGCAATCGGCCGACGGCTACGCTTGGCTCGGCTCCGGCGACCAGATCGATTCCTACGCCCTGATGGGACGCTACGACTACACCTGGAGGGATTTCGACTTCTGGATGGCCGGGGGCACGCCGGCGGGCATCCTGGTCCGGGCGGATTCACCTTACCAGACCATGGACGAGCTGATCACCGCGATCCGGGCGAACCCCGGCGAAGTCACCTGCGCCACGACGCCCTCGGGGACCGGCTGGTCCTCTCTGACCGCCTACCTCGAGAAGATCCACGACCTGCCGATGCGCTCGGCGAACTTCAAGGGCGGCGGCCCCACGGTGCGGGCATTGCTGGCGGGCGAGACCGACTTTGCGGTCGTCGGCCTGACCCCTGCGGCCAGCTTCATCTCCAACGGCGATCTGCGGGTCCTGGCGGCCACCGTGCCGGAAGACTGGAATACGCTCGGACAGACCCTTCCCAGCATTCTCAACTTCTTTCCCGATGACGAGGTGATGCGGAAGACGCTGCCCTGGACCAATGTCAATGGCATCGCCCTGCGCAAAGACACACCGGACGAGATCAAGGCGAAGATCGACGCGGTCTTTGCCGAGGTGGTGAACAGCCCCGAGATGCAGAAGGTCTACGAGGACAACGCCTATTTCTACTTCGGCATGACCGGCCACGAGGATTCCAACGCGATGATGAAAACGCGGGCAGAGTTCTCCGGCTACCTGCTCGAAGAGGTGACTGGCCTTGCCAAGGTCAGCCGCGAGAAACTGGGCATCGACAAGATGTAACGCTTCGATGGGGCGGCCGGACCACGGCCGCTCCGTTACGACCGGGGAGGATGCCATGACCGACACTGACAGCCCGAGCGCCGGACGAGCGGCCGGCGAGGAACTCGAGCTGGCCCGCCGCCGCCGCGAAAAGCTGGCTGGCTACGTGGTGCTTTCTGTCGCTGTTGCGGCCCTGGTATCTTCGCTGATGATGGACCGGCTAGGCACCGGCATCGACCGCTATCTCGGTGCGCCGGGGCTGACGCCGGGTCTGCTCTCGGCGGTCCTGATCGTGCTGGCGCTGATGCTCATCATCCGCAACCGGGACGTCTCGCTCGCAGGAATGCCGGCTGCCCTGAACGAGACGCAGTGGCGGATGCTGGGGGTGTTCGGGCTGATCTTCGGCTACATCCTGTCGCTGTACTGGTTGCCCTACCTGGTCTCGACCTTCCTGATGCTGCTGATCTTCCAGTACGGGTTTGCCAGCCGCGCCCGCAGCCTTGGCTATGTCCTGATCTGGTGCCTTGGATACAGCGCGGCCATCTCCGGTGCGCTCTACTACGTCTTCGGCGAAATCTTCTACATCCCGCTGCCCTGACCCGGCGCCGGACCGCCCGTTCCATTCCCGTCCAGTGCAGATCGTCCGAGCGGAGGAGGCTCGTCGTTTATGTTGCATGAACTCCTGAGTATCCTGACGAACCCCGGAATCCTTCTGGTGTCGGTGATGGCCATGGCCTTCGGCATCCTGATGGGCGCGTTGCCGGGGCTGACTGCGCCCATGGCGATGGCGCTGCTGCTGGGCTTTGTCTACACCCTGCCGACCGATGTGTCGGTGATCGCGATGATCATGATCTTCCTTGGCGGCGTCTACGGCGGCTCCATGTCCGCCATCCTGCTCAATATCCCCGGTGCGCCGGCCTCGGCCGCGACGGCGCTGGACGGGCACCCGCTGGCGCAACAGGGCAAGGCGGGCCGGGCGATTGGCCTGGTGACCGTCTCCTCGGCCTTCGGCTCTTTCATGGGTGCGATCTTCATGGCGCTGCTGACGCCCTGGCTGGTGCGGTTCTCGCTTCAGTTCGCTTCATGGGAGCTGTTGCTGCTCGTCCTGTTCGGGATCATCATTGCCGGCACGCTGTCGGCGGCGGACCCGGTCAAGGGCTGGATCTCGGGGTTCCTCGGCCTGCTGATCGCCATGACCGGGTTCGACGACCTGCATTCCGTGCCCCGCTTTACGTTCGGCACCAGCTACCTGTCCGGCGGGATCGGGTTGATCGCCGCCATTGTCGGGCTGTTCGGGATCAGCCAGGTGATCCTGTCGATGGGCCCGGCGAAGTCCGCGCAGGTGTTCGTGACGAAAGAGTTGTCGCGCGTGCTTCCGACACTGGCCGACCTTCGCGGCAAGCTGCGCCTGTCACTGCAGTCGAGCGTGATCGGCACGATCATCGGCATTCTTCCGGGCATCGGGGCGGACATGGGCGCATGGGCCAGCTACTCGGCGGCCAGGCAGACCTCGAAGACGCCGGAGCTGTTCGGGAAGGGGTCGGTCGAGGGGGTGATCGCGGCAGAGACCGGCAACAACGCGGTGGTGCCGGGCTCGATCATTCCGGTCATCGCGCTGGGCCTGCCGGGCAGCGCCGGCGCGGCGATCTTCATGGCGGCGCTGTTCCTGCACGGGCTGAAGCCGGGCCCGACCTTCATGATCGACAACCTCCAGCTCTTTCACTACATCGTGGCCGGCCTGCTGATCGGCTCCGTGCTGCTCTGCGTGGTCGGGCTGGTGCTGGCGCGTGGCATGATCAACATCCTGCGCGTCCCACGCGAGCACATCATGGCGGTCGTGATCGCGCTGGCGGTCATCGGTGTCTACGCCTCCAAGCTGCAATTCAACGATCTGTGGATGATGGTCGGTTTCGGCGTGCTCGGACTGGCAATGCGGGCGCTGGACTTCTCGCTCGCGCCGCTGGTGCTGGGCATCGTCCTGGGTCGCCCGCTGGACGAGTACCTGCGCAACGCCCTGGTGATCAGCGGCGGCGATCTGACGGAGATATTCCAGCGACCAGTGGCCACGGTCCTGCTTCTGCTGCTGTTGCTCTTCGTCGCGCTGGGCATCCCCCCGATCCGCCGCGCGGCACTGCGCGTGCTCCGGCGTTTGCCTTTGTCGGTTCGGAGCCGGGAAGCGGACTGACAGAGGCAACTGTCAGAGATCTCGAACTTTAAGCTGTGCGCGCTCGCTGCCCTTCGGCGTGAACGATGTGGCGCAAGTGCATGGCGCGCGCGCCCGGGCCGGTGCCGGAACACGGGGCGCACACCGCGGACGTCCTCGCCGAAAACGGGCTCGAGGTTGATGTGCCGGGTTGAACGATATGGTAGGTATCTGCCGATATTTCGTGACGCATCGGCCCTGCGTTGGTGTTAACCCGTTTCCGCCAGCGCCTGCCCGTGGCAAAGAGGGATCGGCCTTGCCGGGACGCCGGAAGCGTGGGTTCATCCGCGGGAGATGAGAATGAACATTCTGCCTGAGGGCATCGAGCCGGAAGAAGGGTCGGCGACCCATCGGGCCTATATCGCGCTGCGCGGGATGATCGTGACGGGCGAGCTGAAGCCGGGCGAGAAGCTGAAGATCGACGGGCTGCGCGAGCGTCTCGATACCGGGGCGTCGCCCATTCGCGAGGCGCTGAGCCTGCTTACGTCGGACAACCTCGTGGAACGGCTGGACCAGCGGGGGTTCCGCACCGCCGAGGTCAGCATGGCGAACTTCCACGAGATCCTGATGCTGCGCTGCAACCTGGAGGACCTGGCCCTGCGCGAAAGCATCGCCAATGCCTCCGATGCCTGGGAAGAGACGGTCGTTCTGGCCCATCACCGGATGCGCCGCGCCAAGGCAGGGGACCTCGACAACTTCGAGGCGCAGCACAAGGCCTTCCACATGGCGCTGCTGGCGGGCGCGGCGTCACCGATCCTGCTGAAGTTCTGCACGCAGCTTTACGATCTGAACATCCGCTACCGTTTCCTCGCGGGGAACGCGCCGAACTACCAGCATCGCGACGTCAGCGACGAGCACACCCGCATCCTGAATGCCGCCGTCTCGCGGAATGCCGAGGAGGCCTCCGCCGAGCTGCTGAACCATTACCGGACCACCGGCGCCTACCTGTCCGGCTTCCTGGGCGACGGGCTGCTGAGTTGACGGGAATGCCCGGCTACGGCCGGGGCACCAGGGTCAGGTCGAATTCCACCTTCAGGTAAGCGCCGTCCACCTGGCCCGACAGCTCGAACCCGCTGGCGGGAAAGCTGCCTGCGGGCATCTCCTGGTAGGACATCACAAGATCCTCGCGCACCCCGAACACGGTGTCCTGGTCGAGGTAGGGATCGTCGCCGGCGAAGACCTCGGTCACCAACGGCTTGAACCCCTCGGCCTCGACGATGAAATGCAGGTGCGACGGGCGCCAGGGGTGGCGACCGCAGGCGCGCAGGATGTCGCCCACGGGGCCGTCCGTGGGCACGGTGTATTCCACGGGGCGCACCGAGGTGAACCCGTAGCGGCCATCGTCCCCGACGGTCTGGATGCCGTGGAAGGAATAGGTGTCCTGGTCCGGGTCCTGGCTGGAATAAAGCCCGTTCGGCGCGGTCTGCCAGATGTCGAGGGTCGCGCCGGGGATCGGCGCTCCGTCCGGGCCGCGGATCGTGCCCTCCACCAGCAGGACCGTATCGTCGAAGTCCTTGCGAAGATCGCCGCCCAGGGGCAGCGGCGGCGAGCCGGTGATGTGGAACGGCCCCAGCACCGACGAAGAGGTGCCCTCGGGCGCGTTGTTCAGCATGTCGACGAGCGACGACAGGCCCAGCACATCCGACAACAGCACGAACTCATGCCGCTCCTTGTCCGAAATCTCGCCCGCCGCCTCGAGGAACGCGATGCCCTTGTTCCATTCGTCGTGGGTCAGGTTCACCTCGCGGGCGAAGTCGTGCAGGTGCCGCACAAGGCTGCTGAGAACCTCGCGCAGGCGCGGGTCCATCTGCGGACCGAGATAGCCCATGAAGACGTCGGTGATGTTGTCCTTGGTGACGTCGCGCATGAGAGTATTCCTTAGATGAGGACAAGGCTGAGGATCGGGAACTCGATCAGGATCAGGAGGACGAGCAGCATCACGAAGGCGAAGGGCAGGGCGCCCAGGAAGACGTCCTTCAGAGAGATGCGGTCGTCGTCGATAGTGGATTTGATGACGAAACAGGATAGCCCGAGCGGCGGCGTCAGCAGGCCGATCTCGGCCCCGACCACGGTGATGATGCCGAACCAGATCAACGACATGTCCAGCGCTTCGGCCAGCGGCAGGAACAGCGGGACCACGATCAGGATGATCGACGCGGTGTCCAGCAGGGTGCCGAGAAACAGCATCAGCAGCACGTACAGCAGCATGACGGTCCAGAAGGAGGCCATGCTGCCCGCCAGCAGGTCTTCCAGCTGGTTCGGCAGACCGGCCAGCCCCAGCATCCGGCTGTAGATCGACGCGGCGGTGATCAGGAACAGGATCGCGGCGGTGATATGCCCGGTCTCGAGCAGGGCGTGCCAGAAGCCGACTGCCGGCATGGACCTGCGGACCAGCGCGATCACCAGGGCGACCAGCGCGCCCGCCGCCCCGGCCTCCACCGCGGTCAGCCAGCCGGTGTAGATCCCGCCGAGGACGACCGTGATGAGGAACAGCGTCGGCAGGGTCTTGGACGCGATCTCGCGGCCCGACATCCATTCGGTGTCCTCGATGACGCGGCCGCCGACGAAGCCGGGGGTGAAGCGGCCCATAAACCAGATCGCGGTGACGTAGGCGACGGCCAGAAGGATCCCCGGAACGACCCCGGCAAGGAACATGTCGCCCACCGATTGCTCCGCCACGAAAGAGTAGATGATCAGCATCGCCGAGGGCGGAATGATCATGCCCAAAACGGAGGACCCGGCCACCACCCCCACCGCGAAGCGCGGGTTGTAGTCCTGCGCCATCATCTGCGGCACCGAGACCTTCGTGAAGACCGAGGCCGACGCGATGGAAGATCCGGTGACGGCGGCGAAGACGGCGTTCGCACCGACGGTGGCCATGCCGATCCCGCCTTTGACCTTGCGGAACCGCATGGTCATGACCTCGTAGATGTCCCGTCCCAACCCCGCTTTCGCGACGATCAGCCCCATGAAGGTGAACAGCGGGATGGTGGCAAAGCTGTATTCCATCGCGCTGTCGCCGGCCGCGATCTTCAGCAGGTTGAGCGCGAGCGTGAAGTTGTCCCGCATCAGCCAGATCGACACGAACGAGACCATCCCGAGGGCCACGGGAATGTAGACGCCGGAATAGATCAGGAAGACGATCGCAACGACCGAGATGAGGCCGATCTCGATGGGGGTCATTCGGCTGTCCCGTCAGGTTCGGATACGCGGTGCAGGTCGGGGCGCTCGTGCCCCGCGATGACCTTGAGCACGAAGATCAGGCAGGACAGGCCCGTTCCCAGCGTGATGACCAGCTTCACCGGCCACCAGGGCAGGGTGAACAGGCCGGGCACGCCGAAGTAGTCCTGCGTGTCCCACATGTGCAGGAATTCGGGAAAGGTGATGTAGGCGATCATTCCCATGAAGATCGCCGAGACCGCGTTGATGATGCGCCGCAGGCTGGTGCCGACCCGCGGACGGCGGCTGTGCAGGACGTTGAGGAAGCCGTCGGACCGGGTCAGCCGGTCCACGCGCACCACGTCGGCCAGTTGCAGGAACACGATCAGCACGACCGAGAACTGCACCATCTCGTAGGTGCCCTTCATCGGGGCCGAGAACACCCCGCGGGCGATGACATCGACGTTGAGAATGACGACCAACGCCAGCACCACGAGGGTGCCCAGGGCGTTGGCCGCCATCGCAAGGATGCTGGCGACCCGAGAGACCAGGGCGAAAGCCGGGTGTTGCATGGTTTCCACCTCTCTCGGGTCGCCGCCTGATGTTACTCGCCGGTCCAGTCACGGGGCCCGACGAACCCGGCGTCCGAGAGCTTGCCGAGGTAGGCCGCAAGCATTCCGGTGCCGTCTTCGCCGGCCGCGTTCAGCGTCTCGGCCCACTCCTGCGCGATGTTCGGCATGGCACTGGCCCAGGCCGCGCGGTCCTCGTCCGAGAGCGCGACGATGGTGCCGCCCTGTTTGACGTAGGTGTCGCGCGACGCCTGCGCGAGGTCCATGGCGATGCCCGCCACGTGGTCGCGGTAGTCGATGGCCACGGCCTTCAGTACTTCCTTGACCTCGTCGGGAAGCCCGGCCCAGTAGTCGGCGTTTACCGTCACGGTCTTGGTGTTCACCGCGCCCAGGTTCGCCTCGAGCATGTAGGGCGCCACCTCGGCGATCTTGAAGGTCGACGCGGCCTCGGGCCACAGCATCGCGCAATCCACGAGGCCGGTCTGGACCATGTTGTAGAAGTCGGTCAGGCCGCCGCGCACGCCGGCCGCGTCCTTGATGCCCTCGAGATACCGAAGGTTCACGCCCGCGCCGGCGATCTTCTTGCCTTCCAGGTCCGCGACAGAGGACACCTCGGAGGAGCAGAACACCTGGTAGGTGTCGAGCACGACGCCGGTGGCCAGGTAGATCTGGTTCTGCGCCTGAAGCTCGTTGTTCATCGCCGGGAATTCGCGCGCGATCTCGTCGACCGCCTTCGCCACGGCGCGGGCGTCCGACGACACGAAGGGGGTAGAGCCGGCGATCGCCTGGCTCGGCAGCTTGGACGAGTGGAAGATGGTCGTCACGATGCCGATGTCACCAAGACCCAGCTGAATGCCCTCGAGCACGCCGCGCGGCTTCACGATGGAGCCGCCGTAGCTTTCCTGCCATTCCATCTCGTAGTTCCCGGCCTCGGCGAGGCGGCGGTCCACTTCGGGGATGAAGAAGTTGGTGAACTCTTCCACCCAGAGGGCCCGTGCAGGATAGCCGTCGATCACGACGGCGGAAATCTTCTCCTGCGCGGCGGCGGGAAACGCCAGGACCGTCGCCAAGGCGGCGCCGACCAGCGTGTATTTCGTTCTATATTCCATTTGTTTCCTCCCTTTAATTTCAGTTTTCCGGCGCGGCCCGGCCGATCCCTCCAGATCGGTGACAGGCGGGTTTGTCAGTTCAGATCACCTCGCAGACATCGTCGAACTGGAAGCGCGGCAGTTTCTGGAACAACGCCGTTTCGTCCGCGTAGCCGATGTTGCACAGGAAGTTGGATTTCCAGCCGTTCTCGCCGAAGAACTCCTCGTCCACCGCCGCGTTGGAGAACCCCGACATCGCTCCCACATCGAGCCCCATCGCCCGCGCCGCGATCATGAAGTAGGCGCCTTGCAGGGTGGAATTGCGGAACGCGGTGTCGTGGGCGTACTGTTCCTTGCCCTCGAACAGCGGTTTGCGGTCCTCGTGCGGGAACAGGAAGTCCAGCCGGTGCCAGTACAGCGGGTCCCAGGCGATGATCGCCGTCACGGGGGCCGCGCGCATCTTGTCGATGTTCTTGGCCTTGAGCGATTTCGCCAGACGGTCCTTGCCGGCCTCGCTGCGCACGAAGACGAAGCGGGCCGGGCAGGTGTTCATGCTGGTCGGCCCCTGGATGGTGATCTCGAACAGGGTCTTCAGCATGTCGTCGCTGACCGGCCTGTCCGTCCAGGCGTAATGCGACCGCGCATCGCGCAGGATCACGTCGATGGCGTCGTCGTCCAGCCGCGCCTTGCGATCGCGCAGCGCCCGCACCGCCGCCTGCGCGCGCTGGACCGGGCTTGCCCCGGTCTCGGCCCCGTCCGCCGTCATTCGGCTGCCGTTCTTCTGGAGGCAGAGCCCTCGTCCACCACCGGGCTGGCGCAGATCCCGATCCCTTCGATCTCGATCTCGACCGTCTCGCCGGGCCGCAGCCAGCGAGGCTCTGGCTTCTTGGCGTGGCCGACGCCCGGGGGCGTGCCAAGCGCGATGTGATCGCCGGGGTTCAGCGTGGTGTATTCCGAGATGATCGCGATGGTGCGCGCGGCGCCCCATATCATATTTGACGTGTTGGACGACTGCAGGATCTCGTCGCCCACGCGGCTTTCGATCTTCAGGCCGCTCGCGCCGACGGGCAGCTCGTCCGGGGTCACCACCACCGGTCCCACCGCGCCCGTGTTGTCGAAGTTCTTGCCCGGGGTCCATTGATGCGTCTTGCGCTGGTAGTCGCGGACGGACCCGTCGTTGAAAACCGTGTAGCCGAAGATGTGATCCAGGGCCTCGTCCTCCGGGATGTGGCGGCCGCCCTTGCCGACGATCAGCAGCAATTCCGCCTCGTAGTCGAGCTTTTCCGAGCAGGTGGGCCGCACCATCGGCGCCCCGGCGGCCATCAGCGATTCAGACCCCCGCATGAAAAGCGCGGGGTAGTCGGGGATGTCGTAACCACCTTCCTTGATGTGCTCGACATAGTTCAGGCCGAGGCAGATGAACTTTCCCGGCGCGCCGACCGGCAGGGCGGGGGTGATGTCCGCCACCGCCAGGGCCTCTCCGCGACCCGCCGCGGCCTTCGCCTGCGCAAGCAGATCCGGCGATGCGGCAAGCGCCGACAGATCGCGCCCGATCCCGGGCACCGCAGAGGTAAGGTTGGTTGCCGTGTCGCCATCGACGGCAAATACGCTCTGCACTCCGCCCGTGGTGCCAACGAGAAAACGCATCTGAAACTCCTTGTTGATCGACTCTGATTTTGGCGATAAACAATATCCAAGTCAAATAAAATCGATTTTTTTAACCCGACGGAGGTTGCGAATGCCGACCTGGGACGAATACGCAGCCGAAGCGCGCTCTCGCGGCTCCCTGGCGCGCCAGCTCTACATGGTTCTCACCACCCCCGCGGCCGATCCCGCCACGCTGAAGGCGACCTTGCCGGAGCATCTGGCCTACCAGGCCAAGCTGGAGGCCGGCGGCAAGCTGTTCCTGGCGGGGCCCGTGTCGGACGAGACCGGGGACCAGATGCAGGGCATGGGGCTGATCATCTACCGCGCCGCCTCCCTGGACGAGGCCCGCGCCCTGGCCAAGGCGGACCCGATGCATGCGAAGGGCGCACGCACCTTCGTCCTGCGCCGCTGGCTGGTCAACGAAGGCTCGCTGTCGCTGACCGTCTCGCTGTCGGCGCAATCCGTGAACCTGGGGTAGCCGGATGTCGGAGCGCAGTTTTCTCGGCGACATGCTCAACACCCTGTTTGAACGCCGGCGCACCGGATCGTATGTCAGCGATGACCGTTCGATCGAGGAAATGTGCATGTCGCTGCTCGACTCCGAGGGAGAGGTGTCGGGCATCACGCTGGCACAGGCGATCGTGGATCGCTACAGCCGCATGTCCGAGGCCGAGAAACTGTCGCTGTTCCGATTCCTGAACGCCGATCTGGAAATCGACCTCGACGCGCTCGAAACCGCGATTTCCGGCTATAAATCCTCGAACGCCGCCGCCGATTACCGGGCCATCGCCGTGCAGGCAGAGCCCCGGCGGCAAGAGCTGCTGCGCCGCCTCAACCAGGCCCCGGGCGCAACGCTCGCGCTGGTGAACATGCGCACGGATCTTCTGAAGGCGCTGCGGGACGAGCCTGAACTGGCCCGCACCGACATGGACTTCCAGCACCTGCTTCGCAGCTGGTTCAACCGGGGTTTCCTCGTCCTGCGGCAGATCAGCTGGGAGACGCCGGCCAGCATCCTGGAGAAGATCGTCAAGTACGAGGCGGTCCACGCGATCCGCGACTGGGAGGACCTGCGCCGCCGCCTTTACCCGGACGACAGGCGCTGCTTCGCGTTCTTCCACCCGGCCATGCCGGACGAGCCGCTGATCTTCGTCGAGGTCGCTCTGACCCAGTCCGTCCCCGACTCCATCCAGTCGGTGCTGGCGGACGAGCGTGAACATCGCAAGGCCCACGAGACGAAGGTGGCCGTCTTCTACTCGATCTCGAACTGCCAGACCGGGCTGAAGGGGATCTCCTTCGGCAACCTCCTGATCAAGCAGGTGGTATCCGAACTGCGTCAGGAACTGCCGGGGCTGGAGACCTACGTGACGCTGTCCCCCATTCCCAGGATGCTTTCGTGGCTGAAGGACCGGGACGACCCGCGTTATGCGCCGATCCTCGAGGGCACCGCGCCCCCCGACGAGATCCGTGCCGCGGCGGTTCACTACCTGCTGACCGCCAAGACACCGGACGGCGCCCCGTTCGACCCGGTGGCGCGGTTCCACCTTGGCAACGGGGCGCAGATCCATGCCGTGCACGGCGCCGCCGACATGTCGGACAACGGCCTGCGGCAGTCCGCGGGCGCCATGGTCAACTATGAATACGATCTGAACCTGATCGAGCAGAACCACGAGCGCTTTGTCCACGAAGGGGTGATCTCGAAAAGCCCGGGCTTTCGGGCCGATGCACCGGCTAGCCAGAAGAAGCGAAGGATACAGGCCTGATGTCCAACCATCTTTACGACCACCTCGTCGCGCGCCACGCGGACAACGACGCCTGTTTCCTCAAGCAGGACGATCGCGCCGACACGAGCTTTGCCGAATTCGTCCGGCGCGTCGCGCAGATCGCCCATGTGCTGGTGGACAACGGGCTGGAGCCGGGGGACCGGGTGGTGGTCCAGGCCCCGAAATGCGCCGAGATGGTCGCGCTTTACGCCGCGACGGTGCAGGCGGGCGGGGTCTTCCTGCCGCTCAACACCGCCTACAAGCGCGACGAGGTCGCCTATTTCGTGCAGGACGCCGCGCCGCGCATCGTGGTCTGCGATCCCGGCTCTGTCGAGACACTGAAGGACATCGCGGCGGGCGCCGCCCTGTTGACGCTGGATTCAGCGGGGCAGGGAAGCCTGATGGCCTCGGTGCCCGGCAAACCCGATAACTTCGACACGGTGCCCCGCGGCCCCGACGACCTCGCGGCGCTGCTCTACACCTCGGGCACGACGGGGCGGTCCAAGGGCGCGATGCTGACCCACGACAACCTGCTGTCCAACACCCGCGCCCTGACCGGGCTATGGCAGATCACCGACGCGGACACCCTGATCCACGCCCTGCCGATCTTTCACACCCACGGCCTGTTCGTCGCCCTGAACACCTCGCTCTTCGCGGGCGCCTGCGTACATTTCATGCCGGCTTTCAGCACCGACGCCATCCTCGCCGCGATCCCCGGGGCGACCATGCTGATGGGGGTTCCGACCTTCTACACCCGGCTGCTGGCCGACGACCGCCTGACCTGCGCGCTGACGAAGGACATGCGGCTGTTCATCTCCGGCAGCGCCCCGCTGCTGTCCGAGACCCACGTCGCCTTCACCGAGCGCACCGGCCACCGGATCCTCGAACGCTACGGCATGACCGAGACCAACATGATCACCTCCAACCCCTACGACGGCGACCGCCGCGCGGGCACGGTGGGACTGCCGCTGCCCGGCGTCGAGGTGCAGCTCACCGACCCGGAGACCGGCGCGCCCATGCCACGGGGAGAGATCGGCATGATCGAGGTCCGCGGGCCGAATGTCTTCCGGGGCTACTGGCAGATGCCCGACAAGACCGCCGCGGAGTTGCGGGACAGCGGGTTCTTCATCACCGGCGATCTCGGCCGGATCGGCCCCGACGGTTACCTGTCGATCGTCGGCCGGTCCAAGGACCTGATCATCACCGGCGGCTACAACGTGTACCCGAAAGAGATCGAGGACATCCTGAACGACATCGACGGCGTCACCGAATCCGCCGTCTTCGGCATCCCCGACGCCGACTTCGGCGAGGCAATCATCGCGGCAATCGTGACGGAGCCGGGGCAAACGCTGGCGGTCGAGACGCTGGAGCGCCGGGTCATCGAGAAACTGGCCCGCTTCAAGCACCCCCGGCGCTACGAGATCCTCGACGCCTTGCCGCGGAACACGATGGGGAAGGTGCAGAAGAACGTGCTGCGGGATCGGTTTGCGGGGGGCAGCTGAGACCGAAGTGCGCCCTCGCGTGAATGGCGGGGCATGCAGGCGCCGTCAGGGGCGGTCGCCGGCCGTCATCTCGTAGATGATATCGCGCAAGGCGCAGATCTCGGCGACTTCCTGGCTCGACTTGCGCACGAACACCCCGGCCACGTTCTCGCTGATGAGAGGGCGCGTGGCGACGACCTTCAGGTTGGCCAGGGGCAGCGCCTGTTCAAGCTGCATGGGAATGGTCATCACCGCGTTACCGCGCTGCACGTATTGCAGGCCGGCCAGGAACGACGTGGTGCGCAGGACGAAGTCGGGGGCCACGAGGCCGCTGCGTTCGAAGAAGTTCGAGACGAGTTCCTGAAAATAGGGGTTCTCGCTGTAGATGACCCATTCCATCCGGCTCAGGTCGCTGGCCTCGAGCGCAAGGTCCGCGGCGTGGCCCCGGACCAGCGGATTGTCGGCGTCGATTACCACGCCCACGTTCACCTTGGTCAGCGCGGTGAAGGCGAGCGGGTCGTCCTCGTCCAGCGCCTCGCTGGAGCCGAAGACCATGTCGATCTCGCCGTTACGCAGCTTTGGCAGCAGGGTCGGGTTCACGCCCGCCTCGAGGTGGATGTTCAGGTCGGGGTAGGCGGCCCGCAGGCGGTGCACGGCATCGGCCATGTAGCGGATGTGAAACAGCGGCCCGGCCCCGATGCGCAGCTCGTCCAGCCGGGCCGCCTTCAGCAGCGTAAGGGCTTCCTGCGCCTGGAGATACTCCTGCTCGATCCGCTTCGCGTGGTGCAGGAACTTCTGGCCCGCCCGGGTCAGTTCCATCCCGCGGGGGCGCCGTTCGAACAGCGTGATCCCGTGCCGGTCCTCGAGGTTCTGCAGCCGCTTCGTCAGCGACGGCTGGGTGATCGACAGCTCGAGCGCTGCCCGGGACATCGATCCGGTCCTGGCGATTGCCAGGAAGGCTGCAAGGTCGCGCTCCATGTCGCCCAGCCTAGCGCAAGCCGCTGGCCTCCGCACAGGAAATTGGCCCTAGGTGTCGATCTCGGACGGGAGCAGCGGCGCGCGTTTCCTGCCCCGGATGTAGCGGACCAGGACCACCAGCAGCACCAGGGCGTTCAGGCCGAGGATCGTGGCGGAGATCGGACGCTGGATGAAGATGTCCAGCTCGCCGTTCGAGA
The DNA here is from genome assembly GCA_048262455.1 of Rhodobacter sp. Taxonomy (GTDB): domain Bacteria; phylum Pseudomonadota; class Alphaproteobacteria; order Rhodobacterales; family Rhodobacteraceae; genus Psychromarinibacter. Next base: position 89,967 of record JBLXFD010000004.1, on the reverse strand, counting down.
TCAGCAGCGCCCGGCGCATGTTCGATTCCAGCAGCTGGCCCAGCACCAGCCCGATCACCAGCGGCGCTACCGGGTAGCCGAAGCGGTTCATCCCGTAGCCGAGCACGCCGAAGACCAGCATCATCCACAGGTCGAACTGCGAGGATTGCACCGCGAAGGTGCCGACGACGCTGAGCACGAGGATCAGCGGGATCAGGAAACGGTTCTGCAGCTTCAGCACCGAGGCGAAGACCGGGGCGAGGGCGAAGCCCAGGATCAGCAGGAAGACGTTGGCCAGGAGGTAGGCCGCGAAGACGCCCGCCACCAGGTCGCCCGACAGGGTGAACAGCTGCGGGCCGGGTTGCAGGCCAAGCAGCAGCAGGGCGCCCATCAGCACCGCCGCCGCCGCATCGCCCGGGATGGCCAGGGCCATCGTGGGGATCAGCGCGCCGCCGCAGCAGGCATTGTTGGCGGATTCCGAGGCGATGACGCCGCCCCTGGCGCCGTGCCCGTATTCGGAGTTGTCGCGCGCCGAGGACTTGGCGACCGCGTAGGCCGTGAAAGAGGCCATCACGCCCCCGGCGCCGGGCAGGGCGCCCAGGAAGGTGCCGATCAGCGACGAACGCAGCAGGTTGAACCAGTCCGCCAGCGCGGTGCCGACCGAACGGAACGACATCTTCAGCCGCCCGATGTCCTTGCGCCCCTGCGTGCCGCCGCTGAGGACCTGCGCCGCCAGTTCGGGCAGGGCGAAAAGGCCGACCACCGCCGGCACGATGCCGATGCCGCCCAGCAGGTCGTTGTTGCCGTAGGTGAAGCGGGTCACGCTGGACATCGGGTCGGTGCCGACGATGGCGATGAGCACGCCGAGAAGCCCGGCCATGATGCCCTTGGCAAAGCTGTCGCCCGCCACCACCACCACCGCGAGGATGCCGGTGATCGCGAGGGCGAAGAACTCCGGCGCGCTGAAGTTCAGCGCGAAGCTGGCCAGACGCGGCGCGCCGAAGACCAGCACCGCCCCGCCGATCAGCCCGCCGAAGGCGGAGGCGGTGATCGCCAGCCCCACCGCCTCGCCGGCCTGGCCCTTCTGGGCCATGGGATAGCCGTCCAGCAGGGTCACGGCGGCAAGTGGCGTGCCCGGCACGCGCAGCAGGATGGCCGAGATCGCGCCGCCGCAGGAGCCCGCGACGTAGATCGCGATCAGCAGGCCCATGCCGCTGACCGGGTCCATGTAGAAGGCGACGGGCAGCATCAGGATGATGCCCATCAGCGGGCCGAGACCCGGCATCGCGCCGATGAAAAGCCCCAGCAGCGTGCCGAGGAAGACGGTGAAGATCGAGAAGACCGGGATGATCCCCAGGATCAGCGTTGTGTCCTGCGGCATGGTCTTATCCGAATAGCGGTTGCAGCGTCAGGCCGAACCAGCCCAGCGGCAACACGACGTTGAAGAGGATCTCGAAGACGAACCCGATGACGAGGGCGACGCCCGCCGGAAAGACGATGTAGGCGAGGGCAGAGCGGGTCTGAAGCAGGGCGAGCAGGGCGGCGACCGCAAGCGTGGTCGAAAGGTAGTAACCGGCCAGCCGGAACACGGCGATGTAGGCGATGACGATCAGCAGGAAGAGCGCCAGCTTGCCGCCCCGTCCCGCCGGGGTGCCGGCCGGATCGGCCGGATCGGCCTCGGTGACGGCCGGGTCCCGGGACCGCAGCGTCTGCACGAGGATCGCCAGGGCACACAGCGCCATCAGGCCGGCGACGATCTCGGGAAAGAGGGCGGAGTTCGAGAAGGCATCGCCGCTGGCGGCCCGCTTGGCGACCAGCGTGACGCGCGTTTCGTAAAGCGCCACGGCGATGAGCGCCACGAAAACCCCGAGGAAAGCCAGCTCCGCGGCCTTCCTGCCTGCTGTTGTAGGCATCGTCCTTCTCCTCCCCGGATCTGGATGAACATGGCAAGGCCGGCCGGCGCTTTGCGGGCGCCGGCCGTCGTGAAGGGCCTACTGCCCCAGTTGCGCCCGTTCCCATTCAACGGCGTCGGCGGCGGCGGTCAGCTGCTCGCGCACGTTGTTGATGGTGGCCACGAACTCTTCCGGCGGCAGCTTGGGCACGAAGAAGTTCAGCTTCACCAGCCGGTCGATCACCTCGGGGTTGTTGAGCGCGGCTTCCATGGCGTTGCGCAGGACCTCGACGTGCTCTTCGGGGGTGTCGGGATGGACGGTGAACCAGTGCCAGCCCATGGGCGCCAGCCCGGTCAGCCCGATGTCGGTGCCGAAGGAGGAAACCAGCGGCGCGTCGTCGAAGTACTGGCGCACGCCCTCGTCTTCGTTGAGCACGACCAGCGCCTTGAAGGCGTCGCTGTTGGCGGCGTAGGTGGCGGGCGAGACGAACATGTAGTCGATCACCCCGGCGCGCAGGTCCTTCAGCGCGTCACCGTCCTGCTGGTAGGGAATGTTGCGCGCGTAGACGCCGTTGGCCCGCATCGTCTGCGCCATGATCATGTGCGGCAGGTTGCCGTAGCTGCCCGAGGAGTAGCGGACGCGGCCCGGGTTGGCCTTCATGTGCTCGACGAAGGCGGTGAAGTCCGGGAAACGGTCGTCGTCCTTGCGCACGGCGATGGCGAACGGCACCGTGACGCCCGACCAGAGCGGCACGAAGTCGTCGGCGGACCAGTCGGCGTTGCCGAGAATGGGCTGAAGCACCAGCGGCGCGACCCAGTTGTCGATGATCGTGTAGCCGTCCGCCGCGCGGTCGAGGCCGGTCTGAACCGCCCGCACGCCCGCCGCGCCGGGGTTGGACACCACGGGAAGCGAGACGCCAAGCTCCGCGCCCATGCCTTCGGCGATCACCTGGACGGCGGACAGGGCGGTGCCGGGGCCCCAGGGGAAGATGATCTCGATGTTGCGGTCCGGGTAGTCGCCGGCAACCGCCGGTCCGGCGGCGAGCAGCGCGCCGGCAAGTACGGCCGTAAGCTTGCGTGTGTACTTCATGGTGTTCCTCCTCAGTGATGATCCTACCCGACCGAGCGTCGTGGTGTGGATTGGTAAAGTCGTTCTTTCTCGAGCCCGTAGTAGTCGTAGATTTCCGGGGGCGCGTCGTGGCGCGCGAACTCCGCCGCCAGTTCCCGCTGCATCCGGGCAACCGTGCCCGGCGCGGTGATCGGCTGCTGCTGGCCCGGGTCGACGCGCAGGTCGTAAAGCGCGCTGCCGGCCGGATTTACGGCGGCCGCGGCGAACCCCGCTTCCTTGACCGCGCGCGCCACCGGCACGCACATCACCCGCGCGCCCTTGGTGAAGTCGAGCGGCGCTGTCATCTCGGCCTGCGAGAGTTCCTCGGCCGAGAAGTCTTCGGTCATGTGCTGCGGGGTCAGCGTGTACATGTTGAGCGCGTCGATGGCGGTCGAGGTCGGGTAGTGGATGTAGCTGTAGGTGCCGTCGCAGATGCCCAGCGGCCCGCCGAACAGCCCATAGACAACGCATCTGCCGTCCGCCGGGGCATCGGGCTCTGCCAGGTGCGGCAGGATCGACCGGCCGCGCGCCTCGTCCGGCACGGCGACGCCGTTCAGCTCGCAAAGCGTGGGCATCAGGTCCATCGACTGCGTGACCACCGCGCGGCGGGTGCCCGCCTGCGTCGCGTGGTCCGGGTGCCAGACCATCAGCGGGATATGGGCCACCTCCTCGTAGCAGGGCATCTTGTTCTTGCCCCACCATTCATGCTCGCCCAGCAGGTAGCCGTGGTCGGTGCTGAGGATCAGGCAGGTGTCGTCCCAGGCGTCCGTGGCGTCCATCCAATCGAGGAGCCGTCCGAAGTAGTCGTCGCACATGCGCAGCAGCGCGCCGTAGTTCTCGCGGACCGCGGCCACCTCTTCCGGCGTGCCAGAGACCTTCTCGTAGGGCGGCCAGTCCAGCACCGGGCGGTCGGCGGCATCGCCGGCGCGGAACCGCTCTGCTGCCAGGAAGGGCTCGTGCGGGTCGAAACACTCCAGCTGCAGCAGCCAGCGATCGGCGTCCTTGTTGGCGTTCAGGAACTCGAAGGACGCGTCGAAGCATTGTGCGAGGGGGTAGTCCCGCTCCTCCGTCATGTGTTCAGCGTTGAGGGCGTGCTGCATCCGCCGGTAGGCAAGCGGATCGCTTGAACGGTGGGTGAGGGTTCCCTCCCCAAGCCGCTCCAGCGGGTAGTGGCGCGCGTCGTAGCGGGGGCGAAGGGCGGCGACGTCGGGGGCAGCCTGCACCGTCACCGGGTCGTATTCCTGCCCGCGCTTGAAGGACCAGCTGTCGAAGGCCTGCGCATAGCCCGCGCCGCCCGGCTCGAAGTAATGGTAATGATCGGTAACCAGGTGGGTATAGACGCCCGCGGTGCTGAGTTCCCGGGCGTAGGAGTTGTCGAACGGCTCCAGCGGGCCCCAGGGGCGGTGCATCATGTTCAGCCGCCCGGTCTGCATGTCGCGCCGCGCCGGCATGCAGGGCAGGGAGCCGGCGTAGTGATTGTCGAAGGTCACGGCGCGCCGGGCGAAACGGGCGAAGTTAGGAGTCGTCTGGGGGTCGGCCCCGTAAGGCGCGATGGCCAGCCGATTCAGTGAATCGAAAAGAACGAAGATCGTCTTCACCGATGTGCTCCCTGTTGAGTCGTGGCGTTCGAAGCCATGCGTTTCGGGGACCCTAGGAACTGTGGGCTGAAATAGAAAATCGAATTGTATCGCGTGAGGTATTGAAAAAATTCATACCGCGCTGGCCGGGGATTCTTGCATTGGCTGCCTGCGTTGACACCGCCAGACAGTTATTTTACTCGGTGAGGAAACTAAGGATTGGACATGCCGAACGGGACCGGGGAAATCCTGACGATGCTGCGCGATGCCGGGCCTTTGTCCCGCGCAGAGCTGTCGCGACTCACCGGCCTTTCCTCTGCCGGGGTCACCAAGCTGACGGCACAGCTGGATGCCGCCGGGCTGGTGGCAAGCGCGCCCGAACAGCAGGGCAAGGCGCTGGGGCGCCCGGCCACCGCACTCGCCTTGCGGCCCGGGGCGCGATCGGTTCTTGCCGTCGACATCGGTGCGGGCCGGGTGCACGCCGCGCTGTCGGATCTGGGGATGACCATTCGCGGCGAACAAAGCTTCAGCTTCGACCTGGGCGCCCCCGTGGACACCGTCCTTTCGCGCTGCATCGAGATGGCGAGAGAGGTGATCGCCGCCAGCGGTCTTCCGATGAAACGTCTGCTCGGGGTCGGAATCGGCGTGCCGGGCGGCGTCGATGCGGCCGGGCGGGTCAACACCAACTCCACCTACGCGGGCTGGTCCGACGTGCCCGTCGCCGACGCCTTCGAGGAGGCGCTTGGCCTGCCGGCGACGCTGGAGCACAACGCCACCGCCATCGCCATGGCCGCGGCCTTCTACGGCGACGGGGAAGGGGCGGAGAGCCTTCTTTACGTGCTGCTGGGAAAGGGCATCGGCGGAGGGTTCGCGGAGCGCGGCACCTCCGGCGGGCGGCGTCCGGTGGAGATCGGGCACATCGTCGTGGAGCCGGGCGGCCGCAGGTGCCGCTGCGGCGGCGAGGGATGCCTGGAGATGTACTTTTCCGAGCAGCCGCTGCGGAAGGTACTCGGCGGCTCGAGCGCAGACGCGGGCGACCTTCTCGCCGCGGCGATGCAGACGGCGGACTGGCCGCGGATCTACGAGCACCTGCTGTCGGCCCTGTCGACCTCCGTCACCCTGCTTGCGCCGGAACGCCTGGTGCTTGGCGGCTCGCTGGCGAAGGCGCCGGCCGCCTTTCTCGAGGCCCTGCGCCGCGACCTGCCGCCGCGCGTGATGCCGCAGCACCGCCGGGCACTGACGATCGAGGTCTCGCGCCTGCACGACCCCGTCGGCCTGCGCGGCGCGGCCTCGGTCGCGCTGGACAGATTCTTCTACCGGAACGGGCCGGCCGCGGCCCCGTCGCTTCGTTAACCCAGGGAACCCCATGACACGGCCCAACATCATCTTCATCATGTCGGACGACCACGCCGCCTCGGCCATCTCGGCCTACGGCTCGGGGTTGAACCAGACCCCCCATATCGACCGTCTGGCGCGGGAAGGCATGCGGCTGGACCATTGCTACGTGACCAACTCGATCTGCACGCCCTCGCGCGCGGCGATCCTGACCGGCACCCACAACCACGTGAACCTTGTCACCACCCTCGACACCCATATCGACAACCGCCTGCCCAACGTCGCCAAGCACCTGCGCGAGTCCGGCTACCAGACGGCGATGTTCGGCAAGTGGCACCTGGGCGAGGGCAGCGCGCACGAGCCGACCGGGTTCGACGAATGGTCGGTGCTGCCGGGGCAGGGGGACTACTTCGACCCGGTGATGATCGGCCCCGGCGGCGAAACGGTGGAGCCGGGCTATGCCAGCGACATCATCACCGACAAATGCATCGACTTCCTCGACCGGCGCGACGCGGACCGCCCGTTCTTCATGATGTGCCACCACAAGGCGCCGCACCGCCCCTTCGTGCCGCACCCGCGCTACAACGGCCTATACGCCGATGACCTGCCGGTGCCCGAGACCTACGACGACGACTACGCCAACCGCGCCGCCGCCGCCGCCGCTGCAAAGATGCGCGTGCGCCAGGACATGACCTACGAGGACCTCGGCCTCGTGCTGCCGGAGGGCGGGGCGGAGATCGGGGCGAAGGAAAAGCCGGGTTCGGACATGCGCAAGGTGCCGGACGACCACCGCGGGCTGGTGCTGATCGACCGCGCCACCGGCGAGACCTACACCTTCGAGACCGCCCGCGCGCTCGACCTGTTCAAGTACCAGCGGTACATCAAGCGCTACCTGCGCACGATCGCGGGCATCGACGACAACGTCGGGCGGCTGCTCGACTACCTCGACCAGAACGGGCTGACCGAGGACACCATCGTCATCTACACCTCGGACCAGGGCTTCTTCCTGGGAGAGCACGGCTGGTTCGACAAGCGCTTCATGTACGAGGAAAGCCTGCAGATGCCCTTCCTCGTGCGCTATCCCCGCAAGATCGCGGCCGGCACCGTCGGCACCGGCATCGCCTGCAACGTCGACTTCGCGCCCACCTTTCTGGACTACGCCGAAACGAGGATCCCGACCTACATGCAGGGCGCCAGCCTTGCGCCGCTGTGGGAAGATCGCACCGGGCCGGAATGGCAGGACGTCGCCTACCATCGCTACTGGATGCACAAGGACGAGATCCACAACGCCTTCGCCCACTACGGCGTGCGCGGCGCCCGCTACAAGCTGATCTACTGGTACAACGAGGCCCTGGGCCAGATCGGCGCCAACGACGGCGACGAGCCCCCGGAGTGGGAGCTGTTCGATTGCCAGCAGGACCCCAACGAGCTGGTCAACCTCGCCGACGACCCGGCGCACGACGCGGTCTTCGCCGACATGCTCGCGCGTTTGGACGACAAGATGGCCGAGATCGGCGACACGCCCCGGCATGACAGCGCGAAGGTCCTAGCCGCGCGGAGGCGGGCGGCGTGACCGGGGGGCAGACGATACTGGCACCGGTGATCCGGGCCTTTCGCAGGGCGCGCGCCCGGCTGGCCGGCCTGCGTCCGGATGGGTACGCGCCGGAGCGCCACTACATGCGCGGCCCGGGTCCGAAGTGTTCGTCCGGTTGCGGGTCGCGGGGGAATTGAAGCTGGATAAGGGCGGGGGTCGCACTGCGCGTCTCTCCCGCCTTGGCTCTCAACCTTCCACCGCCCTGAAGCCCCCCAGCAGCAGGTGCCCCTCCGACATCTCCCCCGGCGCCGTCACCCCCAGCATCCCCAGGTCCGCCATCAGCTCCGTCCGCAGCAGCCCGACGGCGTGGTCGACGCCGGCCTCTCCCGCCAGCGCGGCGGCGTAGTTGAAGGGGCGGCCGATGAAGGCGAAGTCGGCGCCAAGGGCGAAGGCCTTCAGGATGTCGGTGCCGCGGCGGAAGCCGCTGTCGATCATCACCGGCATCGCGCCCGCCAGCTGCTTGGCCAGCGGCAGCAGCCGCAGGGGCGAGACGGCGTGGTCCAACTGCCGGCCGCCGTGGTTGGACAGGATCACGCCGTCCATCCCGGCCTCGCGCGCCAGGGTGACGTCGCCGGGGTGCAGCAGGCCCTTCAGGATCATCGGCCCGGGCCAGCGGCCGCGGATCTCGCGCATGGTGTCCCAGGTCATCCAGTCGCGGCCCGCGTAGCTTTTCGGCGGCCGCCGCGCCAGCAGGGCGCCGCCCTCCCGCGCCACCGGGCCGGCGTTGACGAAGCGCGGCGGGCCGCGGCGGGCGAGGCCGCGCAGGAAGGTGCCGCAGGTCCAGCGCGGGTGGGTCAGCCCCTGCCAGAGCAGCCCGGCGCTGGGGGCGAAGGGGATGCGGAAGCCGGCGCGGATGTTGTTCTCGCGGCTCGGCACCATCGCGGTGTCCACCGTCACCACCAGCGTGCCGAAGCCGGCGGCGGCGATGCGGTCCAGCATCTCGTGCAGGCGTTCGGGCGGGAAAGATGGGTAGAACTGGTACCAGGCATCCGGGTTCGCCGCCGCCACCTCCTCCATCGGGACCAGCGAAGCGGAGCTGAGCGCGTAGGGGATGTTCGCCCGCCGCGCCGCGCGGGCCATGGCCAGGTCGCTTTCAAAGCCCGTCAGCCCGCACATGCCCATGGGGGCGATGCCGAAGGGCAGGGCGCGCAGGCGCCCCAGCAGCGGCGTCTCGCAGGTCCGCGCCCGCACGTCGGTCAGCGCGCGGGGCAGCAGGCCGATCTCGCCGAAGACTCCCCGGTTGTCGCGCAGGGCGGCGTCGGTCTCTGCCGCGCCGGAGACGTAGGCGAACAGGGGCCGGGGCAGGTGGCGGCGGGCGGCGGTCTCGAAATCGTCGAGGCAGAGCACCGGGCGCAGGCGGCGGAACTCAGCCCGCGAAGGTGCGGTCATCGCGGGCCCCGGCACAATGCAGCAAGGCCCCGCGCGGGGGCCTTGCGATGGTTGATTTGACGGTTGGTCGGCATGGGCCGGGTCAGCTGCCGCTTTTCGCCATGTCCTCGCGGAAGCTGGACAGCGCGGCCGCCGGATCTTCCAGGCCCTCGGCCTTGGCGCGGGCGATCCAGTCCGCCTCGACCGGGGCAAGCTGGGTCTTCACCGCCTCGACGAAGGCCGGGCTGGCATCCTCGATCTTCAGGCCGCCCTCGGTGATCTCCGCCACCGCGTCCGCGTCCGAGGCGGCGTAGTTTGCGCCGGCCTTGCGGGCCAGTTCCTCGCCCGAGATCTCCATGATCGCGGCGCGGTCCTGTTCGGAGATGCGGTTCCAGACGTCCTCGTTCAGCAGGAAGGCCATCACCGGCTGGCCGAAGCCGCCCGGCACCTGCGTCATGTGCGACAGCAGCCCGGCGAGGTTCCAGTCGCGGACCGCCGAGCGCGAGAAGAAGGTGCCGTCGACGATGCCGGTGGAGGCCATCTCGTACATCTCGGTCACCGACTTCTGCACCGGCACCGCGCCAAGCGCGTTGATCACTTCGATGCTGGTGACGGTCGGGGCGCGCAGCTTCAGGCCCTGCAGGTCCTCGACGCTGTCGCCGATCGGCTTGTTGGTGACCAGCTGGCTGGGCGTGGTCGAGAAGATCGTCAGCAGGTGGGTGCCCTTCAGCGGGTCCAGCGGCGCGATATGCTGTTCGTAGGCGCGGTAGAAGGCGGGGGCGATCACCGCGGCGTCCTCGGACAGGAAGGGCAGCTCGCCCATCTCCAGCAGCGGGAAGCGGCCGGGGGTGTAGCCGGGCAGGATCACGCCCATGTCGGCCAGCCCGTCACGAACCACGTCGAACTGCTCGGCCGGCTTGCCGACGGCCTTGGGCAGGAACTCCACCGTCACGCGGCCCTCGGTGACGCGCTCCACCTCCTCGATCCAGGGGCGCAGCAGGCCGGTGTGGATGGCGGAGTTGGCCGACAGCCAGGGCGAGTACCGGATGGTGACCTCCGGCTCGGCCATCAGCGGCGCCGAGGTGGCCAGCAGTGCGGCGGCGGCCGCCAGACCCTTGAACGCGCCAAGCGCGCCTCGTCTCGTGATCTTCATGATGTTCCTCCCAGGAAGGCGCGAAAGGCACCTTGTACCCGTTGGTATCGTTTATATACCAATTGGGTCAAATAGTATCTTTTCAGACTTTATGGATTCGCGAGGGTTTCACTCCTCCGGCTGCAGCGCCGAGAGCCGCTCCACCGCCTCGAGGTATTCCAGCTGCATCCCGTAGATCACGTCGCGCACGCTGGTCTCGGCCTCCATGGTCCCGACCACCTGCCCGGCGGGGAAGGAATACAGGTCCTCCCGCTTCGCCCGCACCACCCGCGCGTGGGCCTCGTTGTAGAGGATCCCCTGCAGCGGCGGCAGCAGGTAGCCGGGGGCGCCGGGCTGTTCCCAGGCCTCGGACAGGGCGCTGCGCAGCATCCGCACCGGCTTGCCGGTCCGGGCGCGGCGGCGCACCGCGTCCTCGGTCTTCGCGGCAAACAGCGCGCCCTTCTCGAAGGGGTCCAGCTCGCTCTCGCGGGTGCCCAGCCAGACCGTGCCGGTCCAGACGCCCTCTGCCCCCAGCGCCAGCGCGGCGGCGATCTGGCTGCCCCGGGCGATGCCGCCCGCGGCCAGCACCGGAACCTCGCCGTTCACCGCGTCGATCACCTGCGGCACCAGCACGAGGGTCGAGATGTCGCCGGTGTGGCCGCCCGCCTCGGTGCCCTGGGCGATCAGCAGTTCCACCCCCGCCTCGCGCTGGCGCACGGCGTGCTTGGGTTTGCCGCAGAGCGCGCCCAGCATCACCCCGGCCTCCTTCAGCATCGCCACCACGTCGGGGGGCGGCGCGCCGAGGGCGCTGACCACCAGCTTGACCTGGTCATGGGCCAGCGCGGTGTTCACCAGCGCCCGCGCGCCTTCCGGGGTCATCGCGCCGCGGCCGGACATGATCTCCTCATGCACGCGCTCGCGCTCCACCTCGGGCAGTTCGGGCACCCCGGCCTCGTCCAGCAGGCGCGCCATGAAGGCCTTGTGTTCCTCCGGGATCAGCTCGTGCAGGTCGCGCCGGCCGGTCTGGGCCTCGGCCTCGGTGTCGTAGCGGGTGGGGATGATCACATCGACGCCGTAGGGCCGGCCCTCGGTGTGCTTGTCGATCCACTGCAGCTCTGCCTCCAGCTGCGCGGGGCTGAAGGTGGCGGCGCCCAGCACGCCGAAGCCGCCGGCGCGGGTCACCTCCACCACCACGTCGCGGCAGTGCGAGAAGGCGAAGATCGGCAGTTCGCAGCCCAGCCTTTCGGCGATCGGTGTTCTCATGTCGCATCCTCCCCGGATTTCCATTCCATCAGCGCGTCCAGCGCCTCGACCTCGCTGCCGCGGACCCAGAGCGGGTTCACCTCCAGCACTTCCAGCGCCGGACCGGCCGCCAGCGCGGCCCCGCAGATCGCCACCACCGCCCGCGCCAGCGCGTGGCGGTCGGCGGCGGGCACGCCGCGCGCGCCGTCCAGCAGGGCGGCGCCCTTCAGTTCGTCCAGCAACCGCAGCACCTCGTCCGGGTCCACCGGCAGCGGCCGCAGCGCCACGTCCTCGAGGATCTCGACGAAGATCCCCCCGAGCCCCAGCGCCAGCACCGGCCCCCACTGCGGATCGCGGCGGATGCCCACCAGCAGCTCGACCCCGCGGCCGCGCATCGGCGCCACCAGCACGCCGTCGATCCGGGCGTCGGGGCAGGTGCGGCGGGCGTTGCCGAGGATCTCGTCGTGGGCCGACCGGACCTCTGCCGCGCCGCGCAGGTTCAGGCGCACGCCGCCGATGTCGCTTTTGTGCAGGATGTCGGGCGAGGCGATCTTCAGCACCGCCGGCCCGTCGCCCGCCAGGTCCTGCACGGCCTCGGCGGCTTCATCGGCCGAGGCCGCCAGCCGGAACGGCATGACCGGGGCGCCGTGGCGGCGCAGGAAGGCCAGCGCCTCGGCCTCGGAGCGCGGGCGCGGGCCGCCGGGGGCCGCTGCGGGCTCTGGCGCAGGCTCCGGCACAGCTGTCCGCAGCCGGTCCGACCACTGCCGCAGCGCCGCGAGGGCTCGCAGCGCCCGGTCCAGCCCGCAGGCATGGTAAGGCAGGCCCGAGACGGCGGCGCGGTCGCGGGCGAAGGGGGTGACGCCGGTGCCGGTGTAGCTGACCAGCAGGCCCGGCACCTCGATCCCGTTAAGTCCCGCGCCCAGCCCCGCGTGCAGCGCGTCCAGCCGCTCGCTCTGCTCCTCCGGCCCCGCCGGAACGGGGTAGTAGGGGCAGAGCACCGCCGCAACGTCGGGCTGCGCGCCCAGCAGCCGCACGATGCTTTCGCAGCCCGCCGGGTCGATCCCGCCGGTCAGGTCCAGCGGGTTGTGCGGGGTGCCGTAGCCGGGCAGCAAGGCGGCGATGCCCTCGCGCGTCTGCTCCGACAGCTCCGGCAGGGCCAACCCCAGTTCCGCCGCGCGGTCCGCCGCGATCTCGCAGATCCCGCCGGAGTTGGACAGCACCGCAAGGCCCCCGGCCCGCAGCGGCCCCACGCGGGCGGCGATGTCGGCGGTGATCACGAGGTCCTCGATGCTGTCCACCCGCATCACGCCGTAGCGCCGGCAGATACCGTCGAACACCCGGTCGTCCCCCACCAGCGAGCCGGTATGGGCGGCGGCCGACCGCGCGCCCACCTCGCTGCGCCCCACCTTCAGCACCACCAGCGGCTTGCCCAATTCCAGCGCGCGCGCGGCGCAGGCGCGGAAGCGGGCGGGGTCGCGCACCGACTCGATGAACAAGGCCACCGCCCGCGCCTCGGGCGCCTCGACCAGGTGCTCCAGCAGGGCGGTCAGGTCCAGGTCGGCCTCGTTGCCGGTGGCCACCACGTGGCTCAGCTCGATGTTCTGCTGGTGGGCGAACTGGGTCAGGAACAGCGCCGTCGCCCCGCTTTGCGAGATGATGGCGGTGCCGGAGGTGCAGGGCACCAGCTCCACCGGCGTGGCCCAGGCGACGGTGGCGCCGGCGTGGTTGATGTAGCCCAAGCTGTTGGGCCCCAGCAGCGTCACCCCGCGCCGGGCGGCGGTGGCGCGGACCCGTTCCTGCAGCGCGGCGCCCTCGGGCCCGGTCTCGGCGAAGCCCGACGACAGGATCATCGCGGATCGCGCACCGGCGTCCGCCAGCTCCTCGGTCACCTGCGGCACCGCGGCGCCGGGCACCAGCACCACGCCCTGGTCGATGCCGCCCGCCTCGGCGCAGGAGGCGACGGCGGGGCGGTCGTGGACCACGGGGTTTTTCGGGTTCACCAGCACAACGCGGCCGCGGAAGCCGAGGTGGGACAGGTTGTCGAAGATGGTACGCGACCAGCGCGAGCGGTCCGAGGCGCCGACGATGGCGATGGTGCCGGGGGACAGCAGGGCGGCGGCGGGCGTGGCGCGGGGGGCAGCTGGATCCATCGTCGCCTCTTTCCTGGGGAAGGTTCCCGTATGGTATGAGGTGATACCATTATTAGGAAAAGATACCAGTGAGAATTGCGTGCGGCCGGTTCCGTCGCACGAGTGGCGGGGAGAGCGGTCCGACGCCCGTCGGAAATACTTGCGGGAAATATAATGTACTGATAAGTACCGCCCCACCAGAAGGAGCATTCCCATGCCCAAGCCCCGTGCCGCCGTCACTGGCATCGGCGAGACCGACTACGTCCGGTCGTCCAGCACCAGCGCCGTCGAGTACCAGCTGCAGTCGTCCATGCTGGCGATCCGCGACGCCGGCCTGTCGCCGCACGACATCGACGGGGTCATCCCCATCGGCCTGACCGGCGCGCCCGCCGAGGTCTTCGTCACCAACCTCGGCATCCCCGATCTTCGCTACTCCGCCATCACGCCGCTTGGCGGGGCCAGCGGCATCGCGGCGATCCAGACGGCCATGGCGGCGATCGAGGCGGGGCTGTGCAACCACGTGCTGATCCCCTCGGGGCGCAATACCTCGGCCGGGGCGAAGGCGGGGGTGCGGATCCACCAGATGCCGCAGTTCCACCTGATCACCGAGTACGAATACCCGCTGGGCGCCATCTCCCCGGCGCAGCTTTACGCCCCCATGGCCCGCCGGCACATGGAGCTTTACGGCACCACCAGCCGTCAGTTCGCCGAGGTCGCCACCACCGTGCGCGCCCACGCGCTGCTGAACGACAACGCGGTGATGAAGAAACCCATGACCGTCGAGGATCACCAGGCCAGCCGGATGATCACCGACCCCTTCCGGCTGTTCGACTGCTCGCTGGAAAGCGACGGCGGCGCGGCGCTGGTGGTCTCGGCGGCAGAGCGGGCGGGGGACATGCGCGCCCGTCCCGTCAACGTGCTGGGCATCGCCGAGGGTCATCCCGACAGCCCCAGCGCCATCACCCCCCGGGGCGACATGACCACGCTGGGCCTTGCGAAGGCGGCGCCGCGGGCCTTCGCCATGGCGGGGCTGGGGCCGAAGGACATCGACGTGGCCGAGATCTACGACTGCTTCACCTGGGTGCTGATCTGCCAGCTGGAGGACATGGGTTTCTGCCCCAAGGGCGAGGGGGGCCGCTTCGTCGAGGACGGGCGGCTGCGGCTGGGGGGCGAACTGCCCACCAACACCCACGGCGGCCTGCTGAGCCAGGCGCACATGCTGGGGCTGAACCACATCTGCGAGCTGGTGCGCCAGCTGCGCGGCGAAGGCGGGCGGGCGCAGGTGGCGGGGGCCGAAACCGGGCTTGTCACCGGCTACGGCGACATGGGCGACGGTGCCCTTGCCATCATGCAGCGGGGATAGGGCGATGAGTGATCAGCAGAAACCGAGCCCGGCGGCAGAGGGCCTTTCCGCCCCCTTCTGGGAGGGCACCCAACGCGGCGAACTGGTGATCCAGGCCTGCGCCGACTGCGGGGCGCTGCGGCACTACCCGCAGTACCTCTGCCCCTACTGCCATTCCGACGTTCATGACTGGCAGACGGTCGCGGGCCGCGGCGAGGTGCACAGCTGGACCGTCTCGCACCACGCCTTCCACCCGGCCTTCGCGGCAGAGGTGCCATATGCGCTGGTCACCGTGGACCTCGACGCCGGCGTGCGGCTGCTGGGCCGCTGGCATGCGCCCGGCGGCGAGGGGCTGGCCATGGGGCTGCCGGTGAAGCTGCGCTTTGCGCCCCGTGCCGACGGTTTCGCCGATCCCACCTTCGAGCCGGCCTGAGGCCCCCCGGCCTGCGCCCGCGCCATCGACAGAGGAACACCCATGATCCCCCGCGAGATTTACACCGACTTCCACGAGATCTTCCGCGACAGCGTGCGCCGCTACATCGCCGAAGAGATCATGCCCTCCTACGCCGAATGGGAAAAGGCCGGCATCGTCCCCCGCGAGGTCTGGCGCCGGGCCGGGGAAGCGGGGTTCCTCTGCGCCGCGGTGCCCGAGGAGTACGGCGGCATGGGCGGCGACTTCCTGCACTCGGCGATCATGGTCGAGGAAATGGCCCGCGCCGGCGCCACCGCGCCCACCTTCTACCTGCACTCAGAGATCGTGGCGCCCTACCTCGTCGCCTACGGCACCGAGGCGCAGAAGCAGCGCTACCTGCCCGGCATGGCGAAGGGAGAGATCATTGCCGCGCTGGGCATGACCGAACCCTCGGGCGGCAGCGACGTGCAGAACATCCGCACCAGCGCGATCCGGGACGGCGATCACTACGTGGTCAATGGGCAGAAGACCTTCATCACCTCGGGCTTCAACGCCGACGTGGTGGTGCTGGCCTGCAAGACCGACCCCGCGGAACGCGCCAAGGGGGTCAGCCTGCTGCTGGTGGACACCGACACCCCCGGCTTCGAGCGCGGGCGGATGCTGGAGAAGATCGGCTGCAAGGGGCAGGACACGGCAGAGCTGTTCTTCACCGACATGAAGGTGCCGGCCGCCAACCTGCTGGGCGAGGAAGGCCGCGGCTTCTACATGCTGATGAACGAGCTGTCGCAGGAACGGCTGGTGCAGGCGATCCGCGCGGTGGGCAGCGCCGAGGCGGCGGTGCAATGGACGCTGGACTACGCGCTGGAGCGCCGGATGTTCGGCCAGACGCTGGCGGATTTCCAGAACACCCAGTTCAAGCTGGCCGAGATGCGGGCCGAACTGACGGCGCAGCGGGTCTTCGTGGACCGCTGCTGCGAACTGCACCTCGAGGGCAAGCTGGACAGCACCGACGCCGCCATGTGCAAGCTCGTCACCACCGAGTTGCAGTTCAAGGTGATGGACCAGTGCCTGCAGCTGTTCGGCGGCTGGGGCTACATGACCGAGTTTCCCATCGCCCGCGCCTTCGTGGATGCGCGGCTGGGCCGGATCGGCGGCGGCAGCGTCGAGGTCATGAAGCAGATCATCGCCAAGTCCATGCTGCCGCGGAAATCCGGCAAGGCCGCCTCCGGGCGGTAGGTTTGGTTGCGGCCGGACCCGAAGGGCCGGGCAGGGGGAGGAGACGCGACATGCAGGGCAAGGGACCGCTGGACGGCATCAGGGTGCTGGACCTGTCCACCGTGGTGCTGGGGCCGATGACGGGCCAGCTGCTGGGGGACATGGGGGCCGACGTCGTCAAGGTCGAGGCCCCGGGCGGCGACATCACCCGCTCGATCGGCCCGCGCCGCAGCGAGGGGATGGGGGCGCTGTTCCTGGCCAACAACCGCAACAAGCGCTCCATCGTGCTGGACCTCAAGGCGCCCGGGGACCTCGAGGCGCTGCGGCGGATGGCGGCGCAGGCGGACGTGGTGCTGCATTCCATCCGCACCCCCTCGGCCCGCCGCATCGGGCTGGACCACGACGGGCTGGCCGCCCTGAACCCGCGGCTGGTCTACTGCCACCTGCTGGGCTTTTCCGACTGCGGGCCCTACGCCGGCAAGGCCGCCTACGACGACATCGTCCAGTCGCTGTCGGGGCTGGCGATGCTGCAGGTGATCTCTGCCGGCAAGCCGCGCTACCTGCCGTCGATCATGGCCGACAAGGTGACCGCGGTACACGCCGCCTATGCCGTGGCGCTGGCGCTGTTCCACCGCGAGCGGACGGGCGAGGGGCAGGCGGTGCAGGTGCCGATGTTCGAGACGCTGGTGGCGTTCAACATGGCAGAGCACCTGGGCGGGCAGGTGTTCGAGCCGCCGGTGGGCGAGATGGGCTACAAGCCGATCCGCGAGGCGCTGCGCCGGCCCTTCGCCACCACCGACGGCCACCTGTGTTTCCTGCCCTACACCGACGCCAACTGGCGCGAGCTGCTGTCGCTGATCGACCGCCCCGACCTGACCGCCGATCCGCGCTTTACCACCCAGAAGGGGCGGCAGGCCAACCTGCCGCTGGTCTGGGGCGAGGTGGAGCGGATCGTGGCGACCCGCTCGACGCAAGAGTGGATGACGCTGCTGTCGCGCACCGACATTCCCCATGCCGCCGTCAACGACCTAGAGGCGCTGCTGGACGACCCGCACCTGCAGCAGACCGGGTTCTGGGAGATGCACGACGACGCCGAGGGCGCCATGCGCCTGCCGGCGCCGCCGCTGCAGTTCTCTGCCAGCCCTGCCTCGATCCGCCGCCTGCCGCCGCGGCTGAACGAGCACGAGGCCGAGATCCGCGCGGAATTCGGGCTTCGGAAGCCTTTAGAATAAGTTGGCTACTCGTCAGAATGTCTTGATTACTGACGGTAGATCAATTATGCTGTCAGGTACGATGGCGCAGGCCGGGGCCGATCCCGCGGACGCGCCACACTCGGGAGGAGACCCATCATGAAATTCACCAGAACGCTGACTGCCGCCTCGGTCGCCGCGCTGCTGGCGGGCGCCGCGCCCGTCCTCGCCGCCGATGTCACCCTGTCCTATTCGCCTTGGCTGCCGGAAACCTATCCGCTGAACGACGCCGTGCTGCGCCCCTGGATGGACCAGGTCGAGGAGATCACCGAGGGCCGCGTGACCTTCAACTGGCTGCCGAAGGCCGTGGGCCGCGCGCCCGAACAGTTCGACGTGGTGCGCGACGGTCTTGCCGACCTCAGCCTCGTGCTGCCGGGCTACACCCCCGGCCGGTTCGAGCTGATCGAGCTGGGCGAGCTGCCGCTGCTGTCCTCGAACGTGGCCGACCTCGGCCCGAACTTCTACGACATCTACGCCGAGCACCTCGAGCCGCTGGAACCCTTCAAGGGCGCCCACGTGCTGTCGATCTGGTCGACGATCCCCACCCACCTGGTGTCCAGCGCCGGCATCGCCGAAAGCGTCGAAGACTTCCAGGGCCTGAAACTGCGCGCCCCCTCCGCCACCGCCGTGGCCGAGATGGAGCAGCTGGGCGCGGTGCCGGTGCAGAAACCGGTGTCGGAGATCTACGAACTGGCCTCGACGGGCATCATCGACGGGTCGTTCTTCCCGATCTCCACCACCTACGACTTCAAGGTGGACGGGCCGCTGAACTACTTCACCATCGTTCCCGGCGGCCTTGGCCAGTCGGTGATGACGCTGCTGGTCAACCAGGAAAAGTGGGACCAGATCAGCGAGGAGGACCGGGCCGCCATCATGGAAATCTCGGGCGCCAAGATCGCCTCGGGGGCCGGTGACCTGTTTCAGGGCAAGGAAGAGGGCGCGATCGAGAAGGCGCGCACCGAGCGTCCGGACGAAGTCGCCGATGCCAGCCCGGAACTGGTCGAGGCGCTGGGCGTGAAGTTCCAGCCGATCTTCGACGACTGGGTCGCCAAGGCCAAGGCCGCCGGCCTGGAAGACCCGCAGGCGGTGCTGGACGACTTCCGCAGCCGTCTCGGCTCCGGCAGCTGATCGCGTAACGGGGGGGAGCGGGCATGTTCAGACTGATCGAGAACGCGATCACCATCCTGGCAAGCCTGCTTCTTCTCCTGGCGACGCTGCTGACCCTGCTGGACGTGCTGGGGCGCAACCTGCTGACCCGGCCGGTGCCGGGGGCGACGGAACTGACGGAACTGGCGCTGGTGGGCATCACCTTCCTGCTCTACCCGCGCCTCGCCTACCGGCAGCAGCACATCGTCATCGACCTGTTCGACAGTTTCACCGGCCCCCTGGTGCGCCGTTTCCAGCAACTGCTGGGCGGCGTGCTGGGGGCGATCCTGTTCGGCGCGATCAGCTGGCGCCTGTGGGTGCTGGCAGAGCGGTCCATGGGCTACGGCGACGTGACCGCCTACCTCAAGCTGCCGCTCTACCCGGCCTTCTACTTCATGTCGGTCCTGGCGGGGCTGACCGCGCTGGGCTTTGCCTACGTGGCCCTCGCCGCCTTCGGTCCCAAACCGCCCGAGCGCCCGGGCGCCGACACGGCCCACCTTCCCAGCGGAGTGGAATAGTGACCTTTGCCCTCATCGGCTTCGCCTGCGCCTTCGCGCTGATCTTCCTGCGCGTGCCGATCGCCGTGGCGCTGGGCGCGGTCGGCTTCTTCGGGTTCTGGTATCTCAACGGGCTGATCCCCGCGATGTCCATGGTGGCGCTGACCACCTCCGGCTCGACCATGGCCTATTCGCTGGCGGTGGTGCCGCTGTTCGTGCTGATGGGCAACCTGGTGGCGGGGGCCGGCATCTCGGCGGAACTCTACCGCGCGGCGCAGGTCTTCATCGGGCACCGCAAGGGCGGACTGGCGATCGCCACCGTGGTCTCCTGCGGCGGCTTCGCGGCGGTCTGCGGGTCCTCGGTCGCCACCGCCGTCACCATGGGCCGCGTATCGATTCCCTCGATGCGCTCCTACGGCTACTCGCACCAGCTGAGCACCGCCACCGTGGCCGCGGGCGGCACGCTGGGCATCCTCATTCCGCCGTCGATCATCATGGTGGTCTACGGCATCGCCACCGAGACCCACATCGGCAAGCTTTTCGCTGCCGGGCTGATCCCGGGCGTGATCGGGGTGATCGGCTACTCGCTGGCCGTGCGCTGGACGGTCTGGCGCGACCCGGCCTCGGCGCCGCCCGCCGAACGGTCCACCCGCGCCGAGAAGACCGAGGCGATCAAGCGGATCTGGGCCGTCGCCGCGCTGTTCATCCTGGTGCTGGGCGGCATCTACGGCGGCTTCTTCACCGCCACCGAGGCGGGCGGCATCGGCGCCGCCGGGGCGCTGGCCTTCGCGCTGATGCGCCGGCTGTCGCTGGCCAAGCTCTACGAGATCTTCCGCGACACCGTGCAGACCACCGCCGTCCTGTTCGCCCTGATCATCGGCGCCACGATCTTCAGCGAGTTCGTCAACTACACCGGCGCCCACCGGGGCATCCTGTCGCTGGTGCGCGACGGCGGGTTGTCGCCGCTGATGGTCATGGTGGTGATCGTGCTGGTCTACATCCTGCTGGGCTGCGTGCTGGACAGCCTCGCGATGATGCTGCTGACGCTGCCGATGTTCTTTCCCATCGTGGTCGGCCTCGGGTTCGACCCGGTCTGGTTCGGCATCCTCGTGGTGATGCTGGTGGAACTGGGCCTGATCACCCCGCCGATCGGCATCAACCTGTTCATCCTGCGCTCGATCGTGCCCGACGTGCCGATGATCACGATCATCCGGGGCATCATTCCTTTCGTGGTCTCCGACGTGGCGCGGGTGATGCTGATCGGGTTCTTCCCGGCGATCTCGCTGCTGCTGCCGAACCTCTTCTTCTAACGCCCCGATTTCTAACACCCGATGCGCCCGGAGGACCCCAGATGATCAACATTCAGGAGACGCTGTTCCCCGGGCAGGACATGTTCGCCCCGGACGTGCTGGAACAGGACGACAAGTGGTATCCCGTGGGCGAGGCGGGGCATACCCGGCCGCTGGTGTTCGACCTGTCCCACGGCGGCTGGATCAGCCTGTTCCGGGGCAGGGGCGGCGGCACCATCCAGAGGCACCGCCACTCCGCGCCGGTGACCGGCTATACCTTCGAGGGCGCCTGGGGCTACCGCGAGCGGGCCTGGCTCGCCACCCCCGGCAGCTTCGTCTACGAGGCCGGCGGCGACATCCACACGCTCTACATCCCCGACGACCCCGGCCACATGGCGGCGCTGTTCCACGTCTCGGGCCCGCTGATCTACCTCGACGAGGCCGGCGACGCGGTTCACTACGAGGACGTCTTCGTGCGGATCGACACCTACGCCCGGCACTGCAAGGCCGTGGGCCTGCCCGACAGCTGGATCCGCTCGCTGATCCGCTGACCCCGCTTCCCGTGCAAAGGACCGCGCCGATGACCCGCCTGCTTCCGATCCCCGCGCCGCTGCCGGCGGGCCTGCCGCGATGAAGGTCTACGAGGCCATCGCCGAGGCGCTGCGGCGCGAGGGGGTCGGCCAGGTCTTCGGCCTGATGGGCGACGCCAACATGTCGCTGTGGTGCCACCTGGTGGAACGCGGGATCGCCCGGATCCACGCCGCCCGGAACGAGGCGGGGGCGGTGGCCATGGCCGACGGCTGGTTCCGCGCCACCGGCCGCACCGGCATCGCCACGGTCACCTGCGGGCCGGGACTGACCCAGATCGGCACTTCGCTGATGGCGGCGGCGCGCAACCGCTCGTCGCTGCTGGTGGTCACCGGTGAATGGCCGGGGCAAAGCCCGAACGGGCTGCAATGCATGGACCAGCGGCGCTTCGTCGAGGCCTGCGAGACCCGCTACATCGCCTGCCACCGCGCCGACACGCTGGCCCGCGACATCGCCCAGGCCTTCCACCTGGCGCGGGGCGGGCCGGTGGTGCTGAGCGTGGCCAACGATTTGCAGGAGGCGGCGGCGCCGGAGGGGTGGACGTACAGCCCCGCGCCGCCCGCCGCCGCCCCGCAGGGCGCCGCGCCCGAGGCGCTGGAAGGCCTTGTCGCGGCGCTGCGTGGGGCGGAGCGGCCGGTGCTGCTGGCCGGCCGCGGCGCGGCGCGCGCCGGCGCCCGCGAGCAGGTCCGCGCGCTGGCGGAACGGGTGGGCGCGCTGCTGGGCACAACCCTGCAGGTCAAGGGGATGTTCTCGGACCAGCCATGGTCCATCGGCGTGGTGGGCGGCTACGCGGCCCCGGTGACAGAGCAGCTTTGCGCCGAGGCGGACCTTGTGGTCGGAATCGGCGCCGAGATCGGCCATTACACCAGCTGGGCCAACACCCTGTTCCCGCAGGCGCGGCTGATCCGCATCGACAACCGCGCCCCGCGCGAAACGCTGCCCGCCGCCGGGGGGGAGACCGTCACCGGCGACGCGGCGCTGGTGCTGGGGCAGGTGCTGGAGGCGCTGGGCAACGGCTCCGGCCCCGGGTTCCGCACGCCCGGGGTGCAGGCCCTGCTGCAGCAGGAGGCGCCGCACCGCGAGGAGGCGGGCGGCGGGCTGGCCCCCCGGGCGCTGGCGCGCCGGCTGGGGGCATGGCTGACGCCGGACATGCGGCTGACCGTGGGGGTCGGCCACTTCCAGGGCTTCGCCGCCATGCACATGCCGGTGCCCGCGGGGCTGCCGGTGGAGTTTTCCTCGGCCTTCGGCGCGGTGGGGCAGACCCTGCCGCTGGCGATCGGCATCGGCCATGCCTTCCCCGGCACCCGCCAGCTGGTGATCGAGGGGGACGGCAGCCTGATGATGAACATCCAGGAACTGGACGGCGCCGCCCGGTCCGGCATCGACATGACGCTGGCGGTCTGGAACGACTGCGGCTACGGCGCCGAGGCGCAGCGCCTGCCCGGCAAGGGGTTCGACCCGGCGCCCGCCACATGGACCTCGCCCGACTTCGCCGCCATCGCCCGCGGCTTCGGCGGCGAGGGGGCCACGGTGAAGACGCCGGATCAGCTGGAAGAGGCGCTGGAGACCGCGCGGGGCGCCCGCGGGCTGTTCCTGCTGGACCTGCGCGTCTCCCCCGCCGAACGCAGCGACACTTACCGCAAACTCTTCTACGGCGAGCCCAACCGCGCGCCGCTACTGGCATGAGACGGAGCCCGCGATGACCCAACTGACCGACGCCGTGCTGGTGGAACGCGCCGATGGCGTGATGACCATCACGATCAACCGGCCCGAGGTGAAGAACGCGGTGAACGGCGCCGTCTCCTACGGGGTCTGCGCCGCGCTGGACACGCTGGACCACGACCCGGACCTGCGGGTGGGCATCCTGACCGGGGCCGGCGGCACCTTCTGCTCGGGAATGGACCTGAAGGCCTTCCTTGCCGGCGAGATGACCCGCGTGGCCCACCGGGGCATCATGGGGCTGGCGATGACGCCGCCCCGCAAACCGCTGATCGCCGCGGTGGAAGGCTACGCGCTGGCCGGCGGCTTCGAGGCGGTGCTGGCCTGCGACCTGCTGGTGGCGGCGCGCGACGCGCGGTTCGGCCTGCCGGAGGCCAAGCGCGGGCTGGCGGCCATGGCGGGCGGGATGATCCGGCTGCCCCGGCTGATCCCGCCGCGCATCGCGATGGAACTGGTGCTGACCGGCGAGATGATCGGCGCAGAGCGGCTGGCGGAGCTCGGGCTGGTCAACCGCCTGACCGAGCCGGGCAGCGCGCTGGACGAGGCGCGGCGGCTGGCGGCGCAGGTGGCCGCCTGCGCGCCCCTGTCGGTGGAGGCCGGCAAGCAGGTCATCAACGAGCAGGTGGACTGGCCGGTGGCCGAGATGTTCGACCGGCAGGCGCGGATCACCGGGCATATCCTCGGCTCGGACGACGCCCGCGAGGGCGCGGCGGCCTTCGCCGAGAAACGCCCGCCTGCGTGGAAGGGCCGGTGAGGCCCGCGCCCGCACCAGAAGACGCACAAGGGAGAGTGATGATGGGCAAGAGGCATTTCGCGGTCATCGGGGCCGGTGCCGGCGGGCTGGCCGCGGCGCGTGCGTTGCGGGACCGGGGCATCGAGGTGACGGTCTTCGAGATCGGCAGCCGGATCGGCGGGCTCTGGGTCTACGAGAACGACAGCGGCCGCAGCCCCGCCTACAAGTCGTTGCGCATCAACTCCGAGCAGCGGGTCAGCAGCTATCAGGACTTTCCGTTTCCCGAGGGCACCCAGCTTTACCCCGGCCCGGACGAGATGGAGGCCTATTTCAACGCCTTCGCCGACCACCACGGGCTGCGCGAGCGGATCCGCTTCGGCAGCCGCGTCACCGCGATCCGGCCGGAAGACAAAGGCTACCGGGTCGAGGTGGAGGGCGCCGAGCCGCAGCGCTTCGACGGCGTCGTCGTCGCCAGCGGCCACCAGAGCACCCCGCGCCACCCGCCGAACATCGAGGGGTTCGAGGGCGACTACATCCACGCCCATGCCTACCGCGTGCCCGAGCCCTACCGCGACAGGCGCGTGCTGGTGGTGGGGCCCGGCAACAGCGGCGTCGACATCGCCGCCGACATCTGCACCATCACCGAACAGACCTTCCTCGCCGCCCGCTCGCCGGTGCTGATCATGCCCCGGCTGATGTTCGGCGTGCCCAACTCGCGGGTGCTGGGACGGATCGAGAAGCCATGGCTTCCCTGGCGGCTGCGGGTCTGGCTGCGGTCGAAACTGGTGTGGATGTTCCACGGGCGCATGGAGCAATGGGGCTTTCGCACCCCGCGCGGGCGCACCCATCCCATCAGCCATCCCACGCTGATCTCCCACATCGCCTGGAACCGCATCAAGGCCAAGCCGGGGCTGGAGCGGGCCGAGGGGCGCACCGCGCATTTCGCCGACGGCAGCACCGAGGAGGTGGACGCGATCATCGCCGCCACCGGCTACGAGACCGACCTGCCGTTCCTCGCCGAGGACGCGGACCCGGTGCGCGGCACACACATGAACCTCTACAACCGGATCGTGCACCCGGTGCTGAAGGATCTCTACTTCGTCGGCTTCTTCGACGTCACCGGCGGCAGCAACATCCGCATGATGGAGGACCAGTCCGCCTATGCCGCCGCCGCCGCCGCGGGCGAGATGCCGCTGCCGGACCGGGCGGGGATGGAGCAGGCGATCGCCGAGGACCTGGAGTTCCAGCGCCAGAGCTTCCCCGACAGCCCCCGCTACGGGCTGGAACTGGACCCCGTGCGCTACCGCAAACGGCTGGGCCGGGACCTGGCGCGGGCGCGGCGGGCCTGAGGACGGGAAGGGCTGGGCTGCCGGGGCTGCCCGGGCTGACGGAGAGGGGGCAGGGGGATCTTTCCGCAGTGCAGCATTTCCCGTTGACGCCACTTTACCGATCAGTACAATTACCATACCGATGATAAAGGACCCCATGACATGCAGAAAGTCTACGGCTCGGCAGCCGAAGCGCTGGACGGCTTGCTCTTCGACGGAATGGTCATCGCCGCCGGCGGTTTCGGCCTCTGCGGCATCCCGGAGCTGCTGATCGACGCGCTGGTCGACAGCAAGGTGAAAGACCTCACGATCGCCTCCAACAACTGCGGCGTCGACGGCTTCGGGCTGGGCAAGCTGCTGGACACCCGGCAGATCCGGAAGATGATGTCCTCTTACGTGGGCGAGAACGCCGAGTTCATGCGCCAGTACCTTTCCGGCGAGCTGGAGCTGGAGTTCAACCCGCAGGGCACCCTGGCAGAGCGGATGCGCGCCGGCGGCTCGGGCATTCCCGGCTTCTACACCAAGACCGGCGTCGGCACCCAGATCGCCGAGGGCAAGGAGGTGAAGCAGTTCGACGGCGAGGACTACATCCTCGAGCGCGGCATCTTCGCGGACCTGTCCATCGTCAAGGCCTGGAAGGCGGACACCACCGGCAACCTCGTGTTCCGCAAGACCGCCCGCAACTTCAACCCGCCGGCCGCCATGTGCGGCAATACCTGCGTGGTCGAGGTGGAGGAAATCGTCGAGCCCGGCACCCTGGACCCCGACCGTATCCACCTGCCCGGCGTCTACGTGCACCGCCTGATCCAGGGCGCGCACGAGAAGCGGATCGAACAGCGCACCGTGCGCCAGCGTGAGGAGGCCTGACCATGCCCTGGGACCGCAACCAGATGGCCGAACAGGCCGCGAAAGAACTGGAAGACGGCATGTACGTCAACCTCGGCATCGGCATCCCGACGCTGGTGGCGAACTATGTCGGCGACAAGGACATCACCCTGCAGTCGGAGAACGGCATGCTGGGGATGGGCCCCTTTCCCTACGAGGGAGAGGAGGACCCAGACCTGATCAACGCCGGCAAGCAGACCATCACGGAACTGCCCCGGACCTCCTATTTCGACAGCGCCACCAGCTTCGGAATGATCCGCGGCGGCAAGATCGCCGCGGCGATCCTGGGGGCGATGGAGGTGGCCGACAACGGCGACCTGGCGAACTGGATGATCCCCGGCAAGCTGATCAAGGGGATGGGCGGCGCAATGGATCTGGTGGCCGGCGTCGGCCGCGTGGTGGTGGTGATGGACCACCAGAACAAGCAGGGCCAGTCGAAGGTTCTCACGGAATGCACCCTGCCGCTGACCGGCAAGGGAGTGGTGGACCGGATCATCACCAACCTCGGCGTGCTGGACGTGGTGGAGGGGGGGCTGAAGATCGTCCGGACCGCCCCCGGCGTCACCGAGGCCGACCTGCGCGCCGCCACCGAGGGCACGATCGTCGATTGATCTCAGGGACTTGCCCGGCCCGTTCCCGCGTTACGCTGCCCGGCCATCAGGCCGGGCAGTTTCATTTCGGGCCCCTCCGTCTTCAGCCCGCGCCCAACGCAGGAAAAACCACCCGCTCCAACGCGCCACTTGACCGGGAGGCTACCGGCGGGTAATCTACTTACTAAACGTTTAGCAAGTTGGGAGCCAACGTGCCGCAGACCGAAGCCAGAGACACCGGGCCCGTGCCCCTGCTGGCTTTGCTGGAGGCCGCGGCCGCGCGGGATCCGGGGGCGCTTGCGGTGGTTTCCGGCGACCGGCGCCTCACCTGGGCCGAAATGCACGACGGCTCCGTGCGGATGGCGAAAGGGCTGATGGCCCTCGGGGTCGAACGCGGCGACCGCATCGCGAACTGGCTTCCCAACCGCCCCGACTGGCTGCTGCTCTGGCTCGCCGCCATGCGGGTCGGCGCGGCGGTGGTGCCGGTGAACACCCGCTACCGCGCCGAGGAAGCCGCCTATGTCCTGCGCAAGGCGCAGGTGCGGGCGCTGTTCATGGAGCCCCGGTTCCTCAACACCGATTTCACCGCGACCTTCCGCGAGATCTGCCCGAACTGGGACGGCGCCGGTTGCTCGGCCCTGCCGGACCTGCGCCACGTCTTCCTGGTGGGGGAGGGCGACGAGGACCTGCCCGCGCTCTCGGCGCTGGAGGCGCTGGGACAGGACGTGACCGACGCCGCGCTGGCCGCGCGCACCGCCGCCCTCTCGCCGCGCGATCCCGTGGTGGTGGTCTTCACCTCCGGCACCACCGGCAAGCCCAAGGGGGTGGTGCACGACCACGACGCCGCGCGGATGATGCAGGCGGTGGTGGCGTGGATGGGGCTTGGCCCGCAGGACCGCATCCTCGGCCACCTGCCGCTGTTCCACGTGGCCGGCGTCTTCTCCAGCTTCCTGCCGGCGATGATCACCGGCGGCGCGCTGGTGCAGATGGACGCCTGGGACCCCGCCGAGGCGCTGCGGCTGGTGGAGGCAGAGCGCGTGTCGGTCCTGTCCGGCATCCCCACCCACTTCTTCGACCTGCTGCGCCACCCGGACCTTGCCGGCCGCGACGTCGGCAGCCTGCGCACCGGCTGGATCGGTGGCGCCACGGTGCCCGCCGAGGTGGTGGCGGGCGCGGCGGAAAAGCTGGGGATGCACGCGCTGCTGCCGGTCTATGGAATGACCGAAACCACCTCGACCACCACGCTGGCCCGCCCCGACGATCCGCCCGAAAGCATCATGGCCGGGCGCGGCCTGCCGCTGGGCGGCTACGAGGTGGAGACCGTGAACCCCGACACCCGGCAGCCCGTGGCGGCGGGGCAGGAGGGCGAGATCCGGGTGCGCGGCTACACGGTGATGAAGGGCTACCTGAACGACCCAGAGGCCACGGCCCGGGTGATGGACGGCGAGGGCTGGTTCTACACCGGCGATCTCGGGGTCCTCGACGCCGAGGGCTACCTGCGCATCACCGGCCGCCGGTCGGACATGTTCATCGTCGGCGGCAACAACGTGCATCCGGCGGACGTGGAACACGTGCTGCTGGCGATGCCCGAGATCAAGCAGGCCCACGTGGTCGCCGGCCCCGATGCGCGGCTGGGCGAGGTGGCGGTGGCCTTCGTGGAACTGACGGCAGAGGCGCGGCAATCCGGCGGGATCGACGAGGAGGAGATCATCGCCCGCTGCCGCGCCCGGCTTGCCTCCTTCAAGACCCCCCGCAGGGTGGTCTTCGTGGAGGCATGGCCGATGACGCCGACGGGAAAGGTGCAGCGCTTCAGGCTGCGGGAATTGGCGGTCGCGCCGGGCTGATCCGGGCATCGCGTGTGGCCCTCGGGCCGAAAGGGAGGAGAGACATGGAACAACAGGATATCGTCCGCAGGACCGGGGCGGCCTTGCGCCGGCTTGGCGGCGCCGCGACCTTGGCGGCGATCGTGGCGCTGCCGGGGGCGGCGCTGGCACAGGAAACCATCAAGCTCGGCTCTTCGCACCCGCTGTCGGGGCCGCTTGAATTCGAGGGCAAGGAAGCCAGCCAGGGCGTCGAGATCGCGGCGCAGCTGATCAACGAGGCGGGCGGCATCGCCTCGATGGACGGCGCGCAGCTGGAAATCGTGTCGGACGACAACGGCGCCAACCCCGAGCGCGCGACGCTGCAGGCCACGCGCATGGTGCAGGACGGCGTGGTTGCGCTGCTGGGCACCATGTCCAGCGGCGCCGCGCTGGCGATGCAGCCGATCTCCGAGCGCAACGAGGTGCCGCTGGTGATCACCGCCGCCGCCGACACCGAGATCACCGAGCGCCGGCTGCCCTACACCTTCCGCGCCCATGCCGACGTGGGCCGCTCGGTCGACGGCGCCATCGCGGCGCTGAAGCAGTTGAGCGAGGAATCCGGCAAGCCGATCCGCACCGTGGCGCACTTGCGGCTGGAAATCTCCGCCTACAAGACGCTGACGGACCTGCTGGAAGAGCGGCTGCCCGAGGCCGGGATGGAACTGGTGCGGGTCGCCTCGGCGCCCTTCGCGGCCACCGACTTTTCCACCCAGATCACCCAGATCAAGCAGGCCAAGCCGGACGTCCTGATCATCTCCGCGCTGCTGTCGCAGAGCCTCGAGATCGTCAAGACGATGAACGCGCAGGAATTCCGCCCGCCGCTGACCGTCGGCATCGCCGCCGCCTTCGCGCACCCCGGCTTCGTCGAGGCGCTGCCGGAGCTGTCGCAGAACATCACCGACGTGTCCTACTGGTACGACGCCGGCTCCGACGAGTGGACCCGCTTTGCCGAGGCCTACCGCGCCAAGTACGGCACCGAGCCCACCACCCACGCCGCCCAGGGCTACCAGGCGACGATGATCGTGGCCGACGCGCTGGAGCGGGCGGGCACCACCGAGGGGCCGGCGCTGCGCGACGCGCTGGCGGCGACCTCGCTGGAGGCGCACCTGCTGCCGCAGGACGGGCCGATCACCTTCGCCGAGGGCGGGCAGAACGAGAACATCCGCTCGCCGCTGACCCAGCTGCAGGGCGACGGGGCGAAGATCATCTTCCCGCCCGAGTTCCGCGAATCCGACCCGGTTTTCCCGGACCCGCTGGCGACCTACGAGGTCGGCGCGAACTGATCCGGCGCGGGGCGCGGCATGGCCGCGCCCCGTGGCCCCTCGTTGCACCTCGTGGCGCCGATACAAGGGATAAGACATGGAACTACTGCCGCAGGGGCTGGTGTCCGGTATGCTGATCGGCGGGCTGTTCAGCATCGTCGCGATGGGACTGGCCGTGCAGTTCAGCGTGATGCGCGTGATCAACTTTGCCCAGGGCGTGTTCCTGATGCTGGGGGCCTACCTGGCGCTCTGGCTGCAGGCGGCGCTGGGGCTTGATCCCTACCTCGGCGCGCTGGTCTCCTTCGCCGCGCTTTTCGCCACCGGCTGGCTGCTGATGGGCACGGTGCTGGAACGGCTGCTGGGCAAGGACCCGGTGCTGCCGCTGATCGCCACCTTCGGCATCGCGGTGGCGGTGCAGAACCTCGTGGTCGCCACCCTCGGCGCCACCCCGCGCCCCGCCTCGGCAATCTTCAGCGCCGAGACCATCAAGCTGGGCGAGATCATCATCCCCGTGTCGCGGCTGATCGCCTTCGGCCTGGCCGCCGCCTCTGTGGTGCTGCTGGTCTGGATCGTGCAGTTCACCCGCATGGGCCGCTTCATGCGCGCCACCTCCTCGGACCCGGTGGCCGCCGCGCTCTGCGGCATCGACGTCAAGCGCGTCGACCGCTTCGCCTTCGCGCTGGGCTGCGGGCTGGCGGGCTTTGCCGGGGCCGTGGTGCTGCCGATCTTCCAGGCCAGCCCCTTCCTCGGCGACCGCTTCATGGTCAACGCCTTCGTCATCGTGCTGATCGGCGGGCTCGGCAGCATCGCCGGCGCCGGGCTGGCGGGGCTGCTGGTGGGCATGGTCACCGGCGTCGGCGGCCTGCTGCTGCCGGGCAGCTGGGAGGCCGCGCTGCTGTTCGTCATCCTGATCGTGGTGATGATGTTCCGTCCCTACGGCCTGTTCGGCGGCCGCCGCGAAGACCTGATCTACCGCGCCAAGGAGCACTGAGCGATGACCGACATCTCCCGGATCGGACCCGCCCGCAGTCGCCCCGGCACCCCCGGTGCTCGCGCCCGGACCGCCTGGCTGCGCTGGCGCATGCCCGTGGCGGCGCTGGCGGCGGCCTGGTACGCCGCGCAGTCCGACTACGGCACGCTGCTGCTGGCGCTGGTGATGATCTACGCGCTGGCGGTCGCCGGCTGGAACCTGATCAGCGGCTACGGCGGCCAGCCCTCGCTGGGCCATGCCGCGTTCTTCGGGCTGGGGGCCTACGGCGCGGCCTATTTCTTCGTCGAGCTGGAAACCAGTCCCTGGATCGGCATCGCCCTCGGCTCGCTGCTGGCGGCGCTGCTGGCGATGCTGGTGGGCTGGGTGTCGTGGCGGCTGAAGATCCAGGGCATCTACTTCGCGCTGATCCTCTTCGCGGTAGCGGAACTGCTGCTGATCGTGGTGTCCAACATCGACGCGCTGGGCGGCACCACCGGGCTGTACGGCTTCGTGCGGCAGGACAGCCTGTGGCTGCTGGCGTTCCGCAACCCGCTGTGGTTCGCCGGGATCGCCGCGATCTTCCTGGCGCTGACGCTCTGGGGCACCCACCGGATGAGCCGCAGCGGCTTCGGCCGGCGGCTGGCGGTGATCCGCCACGACGAGGTGGCGGCCGAGGCGGCGGGCATCGACGCCATGCGCACCAAGATGCTGGTGCTGGGGGTCAGCGCCTTCGTCACCGCGGTGGCGGGGGGGCTTTACGCCCAGCTGCAACTGTTCATCAACCCGCACTCGGTCTTCGGCATGGACCTGAACCTGCGGCTGATCCTGATCGGCTTTCTTGGCGGGGTCGGCACGCTCTGGGGCCCGCTGATCGGCGCGGTGCTGGTCACCTCGATCGAGACCCTGGCGCTGGAGACTTTCCGCGGCCAGCCGGGGGTGGACGGCATCGCCTTCGGCCTGATGCTTGTGGTGGCGGTGTCCTTCCTGCCGCGCGGGCTGGCCTGGCGCCGGGCGTCGGCGCCGCGGATACCGCCGGCCTCAGATGCGACCGCTCCCGAGGCCGCCGCGCCGCCGGACGAACCGGCCGTGGGCTTCGGCCAGACCATCCTCGAGGCCGAGGGGCTGACCAAGCGCTTCGGCGGGCTGACCGTGGTGGAGGACGTGAACCTCGCCCTCACCGCCGGCCGCATCCACGGGCTGATCGGCCCCAACGGCGCCGGGAAATCCACCGTCATCAACATGCTGACCGGCACCATCCGCGCCGATGCCGGCGAGGTGCGCCTGCTGGGCGAGCCGCTGCTGGGCCGGGCGCCCTACGCCTTCGCCCGCGCCGGGGTGGCGCGCACCTTCCAGATCCCGCGCGACCTGGGGGACCTCAGCGTCTGGGACAGCGTCCGCACCGCCGCCGCCGCCTCTGGCCGCGCCGCCGATCCCGACGCCGCCGCCCGGTCGGCGCTGACCTCGGTGGGCATGTTCGACGCCGCGGAGCGCAGCTGGGGCGGGCTCAACGGCTCTGAACGGCGCCGGGTCGAGGTGGCGCGGGCGCTGGCGCAGCAGCCGCGCATCCTGCTGCTGGACGAGCCGATGTCGGGCCTCGGCGCCGAGGAGATCGACGACCTGGCCGACACCATCCGCCGCCTGTCCCGCGACAATCCCGAGATGACGATCCTCTTCGTGGAGCACCTGATGCGGGTGATGATGAAACTGGCCGACCACATCACCGTGCTCGACCGCGGCCGCGTCATCGCCCGCGGCACCCCGTCTGAGATCACCGGGGACGCGGCGGTCCGGTCGGCCTACCTGGGGAGCACCGCGACATGAGCCTGCTGGAAATCCGCAACCTCGCCGTGGCCCGCGGCGCCGGGATCGTGCTGCACAACCTGTCGCTGGACCTCGCGCAGGGAGAGATCCTGGCGGTGCTCGGCCCCAACGGCGCGGGCAAGACGACGCTGCTGGAAACCGTCGTCGGCCTGCACCGGCCGAAGGGCGGCAGCATCCGGCTAGACGGCGAGGAGATCGGCGGCGAGCGGCCCCAGAAGATCGCCGCGCGCGGTCTGCGGCTGGTGCCCGAGGGCCGGCGGCTGTTCTCGCGCCTGACGGTGGCCGAGAACCTGCGCACCGGCGCCGAGGGCGCGGGGCGCGACGACTGGGACTGGGTGCTGGAGATCTTCCCGCCGCTGCGCAACCGGCTGGACAACCTCGGCGGCGCGCTGTCCGGGGGAGAGCAGCAGATGGTGGCCATCGCCCGCGCCCTGGTGGCCCGGCCGCGGCTGGTGTTCCTGGACGAGCCCAGCTGGGGCCTCGCGCCGCTGCTGGTGGAGGGGGTGCTGAAGGTGATCGGCGAGATCCGCGAGATGGGCACCACCATCGTGCTGGTGGAACAGAACGTCGACGCCGCCCTGAAGGTGGCGGACCGCGCCTGCGTCCTGTCGGGCGGCGAGATCCTGCGCGAGTTCACCCGCGCCGAGGCGCTGGCCGATCCGGACCAGATCCACGACCTCTACTTCAGCCGCGACCGCGCGGGGCAGGGGGCGGCGTAAGGCCGCTGTCGCGGTGTAGGATCCGGCACTGCCCCGGCAACCCGCCGCCCGATGCTAATAGAAGAATAAGCCAACAGAGGGCCGGCGCCCGTCCGTGGGTGGGCGCCCCTACGGCTGGTGATCTACGCTTTATCCCACCACCTCCCCCTCGCTCCACCCCCGCGCCAACGTCGACGAAGCGCCCGCCCGGGGGACGGACGGGCGCCGGCCCGGCGGGGCTTCGCGCCTTGTTCCGGGCCGGGTGCTCTTGTCACAACAGAGGGTCGGCGACCGGGCTACTGGCCCGGCGGCGCTGCGCGCCTTGTTCCGGGCCGGGAGCCCATGCCGCAACAGAGGGTCGGCCTGCCGCGCCGGTCACTCCGGTCGCAGCATCCGGTCCATGATCATGCGGGTGAAGCTGCGGCTGATCTCGTCCGCCTTCAGCGCCCCGTCCGGCCGATACCACTCCACCGCCCAGTTGATCATCCCCAGCACCGCCAGCCGCACCAGCCGCGGGTCCTCGCGCGGGATGGCGCCGGCGTCCATGCAGCTGGTCAGCAGCGCGGCGAACAACTTGTCGTAGCGGTTCAGCTGCGCCTCGTACTCGGCCTTGGATTCGGGGCTGAGGAACCGCTTCTCGCGCAGGAAGACGCCCACCGCCTCGGGTTTCTCCAGCACGAAATGCAGGTGGTTCTCCACCGCCAGCCGCAGCTTTTCGCGCGGCGGCGCGTCGGTCTGGGTGATTTCCTCCAGCCGGGTGAGAAAGCGCGAGATCCCCGCCTCCAGCACCCGCAGCAGCAGCTCCTGCTTGCCCGACACGTAGTAGTAGAGCGAGGCGGTGGTCAGCCCCATCTCCTTGGCGATGTCGGCGATCGAGGTGCCGTTGTACCCGCGTTCCGCGAACAGCCGGCGCGCCACGTCGATGAAGGCCTGCTGGGTGTCGCCGCCGGCGCGGCGGGCTTTTGCTGCGGAGCGCGTGCTCATCTTCCATCACCATATGCTGAGGCCGCGGGGCGCCAGGGCCGGCGCGGCAGCTTCGAACCGCTTAGGCCCAGCCCCCGCAGACGTCAAATGCCTATCTTTGAGTTTGACGTACCCGGGCGGTCTGTGCAATGACTTACTAAACATTAAGTAAGTAAACCGCAGGTGTCCATGACAGACCACGCGTCCTTGCGCGCCCCGGCGCGGTCAGACCGGCTGGCCGAGGCGGTGGCGGCGGCCAACATCCCCACGCTGCTGCTGGTGCTGACGCACCTGACCGGCGACACCGGCTGGCTGCAGGCGCCCTACGCGCCGGGGCCGACCCGGGGGCTCGATCCCAACGACGACGGCGACCTGCCGCCCGAGACGCTCCAGACGGTGCGCGAGGCCGCCGCCCGCGCCATCGCAGCCTGGCTGGAGGGGCAGGCGCCGGCGCTGGCGGAGCCCGACGACGAGATGCTGGTCTGGATGCTCGGCCGCGGGGTGGGCGAGGACGTGCCGCTGGGCTACGCCGAGATGATCCGCGAGGAACTGGCCCTGGTCGGCCCGCGCCCCTGGGAGGCCGCGCCGCCGCCGGTGCCGGGCCGTTTCCGCGCGCTGGTCATCGGCGCCGGCGCCTCGGGGATCTGCGCCGCCCCCAGCCCCGCCGCCGCCGGCATCGACTCCCGCATCCTCGAGCGCACCGACCGGATCGGCGGCGTCTGGGCCGAGAACACCTACCCCGGCGCCGGGGTCGACACCCCCAGCCACCTCTACTGCTTCTCCTTCGCGCCGAATGACTGGAGCCGCTATTTCGCCGGGCAGGACGAGATCCGCGGTTACCTCGAACGGGTGGCGCGGGAGACCGGTATCGCCGGCAACATCGACTTCGGCGTCGAGGTCGAGAGCGCCCGTTTCGATGAGGCCGCGGGCGAGTGGGAGCTGGAAACCCGCCGCGCCGACGGCGGGCGCGAGATGCTGCGCGCCAACCTCGTGATCAGCGCGGTCGGCGCCTTCAACAAGCCCAAGTACCCGAAGATCCCCGGCATGGAGCGGTTCCGGGGCCCCATGCCCCACTCCGCCCGCTGGCCCGAGGCGCTGGATCTGGACGGCAAGGACGTGGCGGTGATCGGCAACGGCGCCAGCGCGATGCAGATCGTCCCGGCGCTGGCGGACCGCGCGTCGCAGATGACGGTGTACCAGCGATCCAAGCAATGGGCCGCGCCGTTCCCGCAGTTCCGCAAGCCGATCCCCGAGGCCGAGCGCTGGCTGTTTGACACCGTGCCGCTTTACGCCCGCTGGTATCGTACCCGGCTTGCCTGGATCTTCAACGACCGGATCTACGACAGCCTGCACCGCGACCCCGACTGGCCGCACCCCGAACGCTCTCTGAACGCGGTGAACGACGCCCACCGGCGGTTCTTCACCAAGTACATCGAGGCAGAGCTGGGCGACCGGCAGGAGATGCTGCCCGAGGTGCTGCCGGACTACCCGCCCTTCGGCAAGCGGATGCTGCTGGACAACGGCTGGTTCCGCACCGTCGCGCGCGACGACGTCACCCTGCTGAACCAGGCGATCCGCGAGATCGACGAGACCGGCATCCGCACCGCGGACGGCACCCACCGCGCCCATGACGCCATCGTGCTGGCCACCGGGTTCGACGTGCAGCGGTTCCTGGCGCCCATGCAGGTCACCGGGCGCGGCGGGGTGGAGCTGGACAGGGTCTGGAACGGCGACGACCCGCGCGCCTACCTCGGGTCGGCGATCCCCGGCTTTCCCAACTTCTTCTGCCTCTACGGCCCCAACACCCAGTTCGGCCACGGCGGCAGCCTGATCTTCATGCTCGAGCTGCAGATGCACTACCTGATGTCGCTGGTGACCCAGATGCTCGAGGCCGGGGCGGCGACCGCCGAGGTGCGGCAGGACGTGCACGACGCCTACAACGAGCGGGTGGACGCGCTGCACGCCAACATGGTCTGGACCCATCCGGGCATGGACGTCTACTACCGCAACTCGAAAGGCCGGGTGGTGGTGAACAACCCCTTCAAGATCGTCGATTACTGGCAATATGTCCGCCGCGCCGACCTGTCGGACTACATCCTCGCCCCGGCGCCCGAGGCAGAGCGGCGGGTGTCATGAGCGGTGCGATGGCGGGGCAGGGGGTCTTCGTGACCGGCGGCGCCTCGGGCCTGGGGCGGGCGACTGTGCTGGCCTGCCATGCCGCCGGGGCAGAGGTGACCTTTCTCGACCTCCCCCGCTCGGACGGCGCGGCGCTGGCCGAGGAACTCGGCCCCCGCGCGCGCTTCGTGCCCGGGGACGTGACCCGCGACGAGGATGTCCTGCAGGCGGTGGCGCTGGCCGCCGGGGCCGCGCCGCTGCGGCTGGCGGTGGGGGCGGCCGGGGTCGGCCCGCCCTCCAAGCTGTTCGACGAGGACGGCCCGCGGCCCGCCGGCCGGGTGCGCCCGACGCTGGAGGTCAGCGTGACGGGCAGCTACAACCTGCTGGCTGCCGCGGGGCAGGCCATGGCCGGGATTGCGCCCGACGACGCGGGCGAGCGGGGGGTGATCGTGCTGACATCTTCCATCGCCGCCTACGACGGGCAGGTGGGGCAGGTGGCCTATGCCGCGGCCAAGGCGGCGGTGGCGGGCATGGTGCTGCCGGCGGCGCGAGAGCTGGCGCGGCACCTGGTGCGGGTGGGGGCGATCGCGCCGGGCCTGTTCGACACGCCGCTGCTGGCCTCGATGCCGCAGAAGGCCCGCGACAGCGCCGCGGCGCAGGTGCCGCACCCGTCGCGGCTTGGCCGGCCCGGGGAATTCGCGCAGATGGTACAGGCGGTCCGGGCGAACCGGATGCTGAACGGCGAGGTGATCCGCCTCGACGGCGCCCTGCGCATGGCGCCACGCTGAGACCGGAGGAGACGATGACGACCCAGGCCCCTGACCGCCTGACCGAGATCCTGGCGCAGCACGCCGCGCAGCGCCCCGATGCCACCGCGCTGGTGGCCGGGACGCAGCGGCTGGACTGGCAGACGCTCGACCGCCGCGCGGCGGCGCTGGCCGCGGGGCTGGCGGCGCGGGACGTGGGGCCGGGCACGGTGATCGGGCTGATCTGCCCCAACCGCGCCGAATGGGTGCTGGTGCTGCTGGCCGCCGCGCGGCTGGGCGCGCGGGTGGCGGCCTTCAACACCTGGGCCGGGCCTTGGGATCTTGAAAAGATGCTGGCCGGGGCGGGCTGCGAGGTGCTGATCGCCGTGGGCCGGATGCGCGGCGCCGACATCCCCGCGGTGCTGGGCCAGGTGCTGCCCGAGGTCTTCGAGGCCGGCTCGCCGGACTGGCGCACCGCCGCCGCGCCCCGGCTGCGGCTGCTGGCGCTGATCGATGCTGGAAAGGTGCCGGCGGGCTGCACCGCCTTCGAGGACCTCTTCGCCGACACACCCCTGCCCGCGCCCGCCGCCGCCGAGACGGCGCTCATGACGCTCTACACCTCCGGCTCCACCGCCGCGCCAAAGCCGGTGCCGATCCACGAGGTCCCCGCCGTCGACCACGCCCGCGAGGTGGCCGCGCGCACCGGGCTGGCGGCGGAGGACCGCGTCTGGGTCCCGGTGCCGCTGTTCTGGAGCTATGGCGGCGTCAACGCCCTGGTCACCTGTCTCGCCACCGGCGCCACGCTGGTGCTGCAGGAAACCTTCGACGCCGCCGAGGCGGTGACGCTGATCGACACGGAGGCCTGCACCGCCGCCTATACCCTGCCCAACATCACCGGCGCGCTGCTGGCCCAGCCGGGGGTGGGCGCGGACCGGTTCCCGCGGCTGAGAAAGGGCATGAGCATCGGGTCCGAGCGCGACATGCGCCGCGCGGCCGAGGACCTGGGCATCGCCGGGATCTGCAACGCCTACGGGTCCACCGAGCTTTACGCCGGGGCCTGCGTCACCCCCCACGACTGGCCGCTGGAGCGGCGCGTGACCACGCAAGGCCCGCCGCTGCCCGGCAACCGCCTGACGATCCGCGACCCCGAGACCGGCGCCCCGCTGCCCGTGGGCGAGGTGGGCGAGATCTGCGTCACCGGCTACGTCACCCCCGGCTACGAGGGGCTGCCGGACAAGACCCGCGCCGCGTTCCACCCCGACGGCGCCTTCCGCACCGGCGATCTCGGCGCCCTGGACGCCGACGGTGTGCTGCACTTCGCCGCCCGCGCCGACGACATGATCCGCAGCGGCGGCATCAACGTCGCCCCGGCCGAGGTGGAGGAGTTCCTGCGCCTGCAGCCCGGCGTCGCCGCCGCGGTGGTGGTGGGCATCCCCGACCCCGACCGGGGCGCCGCGGTCAGCGCCTGGGTGCAGCTTGCGCCGGGTGCGGAACTGGAGGCCGAGGCCCTGCGCCAGTGCTGCCGCAGCGCCATCGCGGGCTACAAGGTGCCGCGCCGGATCCACGTGACCGACGAGGCGCCGCCGGCCACCGACACCGGCAAGGTGTCGCGCCAGAAGGTGCGCGCGCGGCTCGAGGCGCTGTTCGGGGGCGGTGGCAATGACTGAGCCCACTGACCTGCCCGCCATCGATCTGCCCGCCGAAGTACTGGCCCGCATCGCCCCGGACCAGCGCCGCCAGCTGCTGGCGCTGCGCGGGCTGGTGGGGCCCAAGGGGTTCTTCGGCATCGCCGATCTCGCCGAGCGCCGCCGCCGGTTCGAGGAGGTATCCGCCTTCGCCGCCAGCCAGGCCCCGGGGCCCGAGGTGGTGACGCGGCAGGACCTGACGCTGCCCGGCCTCGGCGACACCAGGCTTCCCGCGCGCCTTTACCGCCCGGCGGCGGCGACGGGGGCGCTTCCGGCGCTGCTGTACCTGCACGGCGGCGGCGGGATCATGGGAAGCCTGTACTCCGACGACCCCCACGCCGCGCGGCTTTGTGTCGAGGCGGGGGTGGCGGTGCTGTCGCTGGGCTACACGCTGGCGCCCGAGGCAAGGGGCGCGCAGCCGGCACGAGAGACGCTGGCGGCGCTGGACTGGCTGGCGCGGGCCGAGGGCATCGACCCTGCGCGGCTGGCGCTTGGCGGCGCCAGCGCCGGCGCGGGCATCGCCGCCGGCGCGGCTTTGCTGGGGCGGGAGCGGGACCTGCCCGCGCTGTCGCTGCTGCTGCTGCTCTACCCGATGCTCGACGACCGCACCCGCAGCGGGCCGGGCCCCGAGACCGGCATCTGGGGCGCCGCCGCCAATATCGAGGCCTGGGACCTGCGCCGCTCCGGCGACGACACGGAACCGGGCTTTGCCGCCGCCCGCGCCGCCGATCTTCGCGGCCTGCCGCCGGTCTATACCGACGTGGGCGACCTGGACCTGTTCCTGCCGGAGATCCTCGACTTCACCTTTCGCCTCGCCGGGGACGGCGTGCCGGTGGAATGCCACGTCCACCCCGGCTGCTGCCACGGGTTCGACCGGCTTGCCCCGCGCGCCGCCGCCTCCCGCGCCGTCCATTCCACCCGCGCCGCCGCCCTGCGCCGGGCGCTGTTTCCCGAGCTTCAGGACCAGGATTAATGACCGAAAGCCAACCCGCCAAGCGCATCGCCGTGGTCGGCGCCGGCGCCGCCGGCCTCGCCGCCGCCCGCAACCTGCTGGCCGTGGGCCAGGAGGTGGTGATCTATGAGAAGGGCTCTCACATCGGCGGGCTCTGGGTCTACGGCAACGACAGCGGCCGCAGCGCGGCCTACCGCTCGTTGCACATCAACTCCGAGGCCCGCGACACCGGCTTTCGCGACTTCCCGCTGGACGAGACGCAAGGCCTGTTCCCGACCCACGAGGGGGTGGCGCGCTACCTGCAGGCCTACGCGGACAAGCACGGGCTGCGCGAGCGGGTGCGTTTCGGCAGCGAGGTGACGGAAGTCGCGCCGCAGGACGGCGGCTGGCGGGTGACACTGGCGGGCGGCGCTGCGGAAAGCTTTGACGCGGTGGTGGTGGCCAATGGCCACCAGGCCGCGCCCCGCCATCCCGGCTTTGCCGGGGATTTCGCGGGCGAGTACAGCCACGCCTTCGCCTACCGCACGCCAGAGCCCTTCGCGGGCAAGCGTGTGCTGGTGATCGGGGTGGGCAACAGCGGCCTCGACATCGCCGCCGACGTGTCCTCCCATGCCGCGATCACCGGGCTTGCCGCCCGCTCGCCGGTGCTGATCATGCCGCGCATGTTCCTCGGCTGGCCCATTTCGCGGTTCTTCGGGCGCTGGGAGAAGTCCTGGATGCCATGGCCCCTGCGCCGCCGCCTGCGCGAGACGGTGACGCGGCTGGTGCACGGGCGGATGGAGGACTACGGCTTCGTCACCCCGAAGAAAAAGACCCACCCGGCGACCCATTCCACCATCTTCTACCAGATCGCCGGCGGCAGGGTGCGGGTGCATCCCGGCGTCGCCTCCGTCGAGGGCCGCGAGGTGCGGTTCACCGACGGCACCCGCGCCGAGTACGACGCGATGATCGCCGCCACCGGGTATGAAGTGGACCTGCCCTTCCTCGCGCCGGAACTGTCGCCCATGCGCGACGGCCGCGTCGACCTCTACCGCCGGGTGGTGCACCCGGACCACCCGGGCCTCTACTTCGTCGGCCTCTTCGACGTCAGCGGCGGCGCCAACATCCGCATGATGGACATCCAGTCGCGCTGGCTGCGCGAGGTGGTGGCGGGGCGCATCCCCTTGCCGGGGCGCGACGAGATGATCGCGCATTACAAGGCGGAACAGGACCGGATGGCGCAGGACTACCCCTCCAGCGCCCGCTACGGGCTGGAACTGGACCCGCGTGAATACGGGCTGGCGCTGCGCGAGGACCGGCAGAAGGCGGGGCTGTAGGCGGCGGGGCCCGGGCGCGGTCAGGCCAGCCGGGCTTTCAGCCAGTCGGCGGCAAGGCGCAGGTAGTGCTCCCGCCGCTCGACCGCGAAGGCGAGAAAGCCGTGCAGCATGCCGGGGCAGTCCACCAGCTCGCTCTGGCAGCCCGCGGCCCGCAGGCTTGCGTGGAACGCCCGGGCCTCGTCCCGCAGCGGATCGCAGCCGGCGGCGAGGATCAGGCTGGGGCAGGTGCCTTGCAGGTCCGGGGCGCGCAGCGGGGCGGCGCGGGGGCCGTCCTCTGGCCGGGAAAGGTACTGGCCCCAGAACCAGCGCATGTCCTCGGCCGTCAGGTAGTGGCCGTCGGCGTAGTCGTCGAAGCTGGGATGCCCTGAATCCGGCAGGTCGAGCACCGGGTAGAACAGCGCCGCGCCGCGCAGGGCGGGCCCGCCGCCGCGCCGCTTCAGCGCCGCCGCGGCCGCAAGCGCGCCGCCGGCGCTGATGCCGAGCACCGCGAT
Source organism: Rhodobacter sp. (assembly GCA_048262455.1). Classification (GTDB taxonomy): domain Bacteria; phylum Pseudomonadota; class Alphaproteobacteria; order Rhodobacterales; family Rhodobacteraceae; genus Psychromarinibacter. Next base: position 48,737 of record JBLXFD010000004.1, on the reverse strand, counting down.
CCGGGCGGGGTCGATCGACCATTCGCCGCCATGGCCGCAGACCCAGCGCAGCACCGCCTCCACGTCCTCCTCGGCGGCGGGGAAGGGGTTTTCCGGCGCCAGCCGGTAGGCGACGGCCAGCACCGCGGCCCCGGTCATGCGGCATAACTGCCGGCACAGCGCGTCGTAATAGCCATCCAGCCCGCCAGAAACGAACCCGCCCCCGTGCAGCAGCACGATCACCGGCAGGACCCCCTCCGCGTCCCGGTAAAGGCGCACCGGAACCTCCCGCGCGCCGTCCGGAACCTTCCGGTCCTCAGCCAGCGCCACCGGCAGGCCGGGCAGCACCGACGGCCGCTTTCGCGCGCCGCGCAGCTCGTCCAGCGGGGTGTCGCAGAGCCGGGGCAGGGCCTGCAGCTGCGCCAGGATCGGGCGCAGCTGTGGGTGGACACCCTCGGTCACAGGTTGTTCGGCAGGTACAGGACGAGGTCCTGCCAGAACCAGATCAGCACCGCCGTCGCCGCCATGATCAGCACGAAGGGCGCGGCGCCGCGCGCCACCTCGCCCAGCCGGGCCCGGCCGATCGCCTGGATGATGAACAGGTTCATCCCCACCGGCGGCGTGATCAGGCCCAGCTCGATCAGGATCACGAAGAAGATGCCGAACCAGATCGGGTCGATCCCCACGTTCAGCACCGCCGCCAGAAGCACCGGCACCATGATCAGCAGCATCGAGAGGGTTTCGAGGAAGCACCCCATGAACAGCAGCACCAGCCCCACGGCGAGGATGAACAGCCCCGGGTCGGTGAAGTTCGCCGAGAGCACCTGGCTGACCGTCTGCGGGATCAGGTACAGCGTGATCGCGAAGGAGAACAGCTTGGCCCCCGCGACGATCAGCAGGATCATCACCGTGGTCTTCAGCGAACTTTCGATGGCCCCCCGCAGGTCCGCGAAGCTGAGCCGCCGCATGGAAAAGGCCAGCACCAGCGCCAGCACGAAGCCGAGGCCGGCGCTTTCGGTGGGCGTGGCGATGCCGGTGTAGATCGACCCGATGATCGCCACCGACAGCAGGACCGTCGGCAGCGCCAGCAGCGTGGCGCGGCGCCGCTCGGCCCAGGTGGCGCGGGCCACCGGCTGGTAGGCCGAGCTGTAGCGCGAGAACAGGATGCCGTAGACCACGAAGGCCGCGGCAAGGAACAGGCCGGGGCCGATGCCCGCAAGGAACAGCCGCGTCACGGATTGCTCGGCGATCACCCCGTAGATGATGAGGGGGATCGACGGGGGGATCAGGATCCCCAGCGTGCCGCCCGCCGCCAGCATCCCGAAGACGAAGGGGCGGGCGTAGCCGCGCTTGGTCATCTCGGGGATCGCCACGGTGCCGATGGTGGCGGCGGTCGCGACGGAAGATCCCGAGATCGCCGAGAACAGGGTGCAGCTGAGGATGGTCGCCACCGCCAGCCCGCCGGGCCAGTGGCCGACCCAGCTTTGCACCGCCGCGAACAGGTCGCGCCCCACGCCGCTTTTCAGCAGCACGCTGGACATCAGCAGGAACAGCGGCACCGCCAGCAGCTCGAAGCTGTCCATCGACCCGTGCAGGCGCTGCGGGATCGCCACCAGCGGCAGGCCCTTGGCCCAGAGCAGAAGCACCCCCAGCCCGCCGACGGCGATCGCCACCGGTACGCGCACCACGAGAAGCAGCAGAAGTGCCGCGAGGATCAGCGCCGCGATCATCAGTGAATTCCCTCGGTGGGATCAAGCGAGCCTTTCGGCACGCCGATCGTCCAGATCTTCCAGAGCTCCACCAGCGCCTGAAGGCTGAGCAGGGTGAACCCCAGCCAGACCGAGGCGTCGGTGAACCAGCGGGGCAGGGCCAGGATGGTGTCGGTGGTATGGCCGTGGCGGGTGGAACGAAGCCACAGCTCGATCCCGTACCAGATTGCCGGGACGGTCAGCACGAACAGCATGAAGATCGCGAAGGTCTCGGACAGCTTGCGCCAGATCGTGGTGCGGTCGTTCAGGATCAGCTCGATGGTGATCATGTCGCGGCTTTTCAGCACGCAGGCGGCGCCGAGGAAGACCAGCCAGATCTGGATCTGCTGCGTGACCTCCGACACCCAGGAGGTGGGGCTGACGAAGACGTACCGCATGACCACCTCGTAGGTGATCAGGAAGCCCATGATGAACAGCAGCCACCCCAGCAAAGCCGCGACCCAGTCGGTCACGCTTTCGATGGCGCTCATGAAAGTGGTCACGCGCTCGCTCCCGCCTGGGCCGCTTGAAGCCGGTAAAGGATCGTGGTGGTGGGGCGGGCGACGGCAGTGCCGCCGCCCGGCACCGGGTCAGTTCCCGAGGGCGTCCAGCACGCGCTGCCCGATCTCGCCGGCGTCGGCGACGAACTGCTCGCGCACCCCCGCGGTGGCCTCGCGCAGGGCCGCGCGCTCCTCTTCCGTCAGGTCGACGACGTTCATCTTGTCGCGCAGGATGGCGATGACCTCGTCCTCCTCGGCAATGGCGGAGTCGGTGATCTGCTGTTCCACCTCAAGCGCCGTGTCCATCACGATCTTCTTGTGCTCGTCCGACAGCGCTTCCCACTTGTCGTTGTTCATCGCCACGGCCCACATGATGGCGCTGTCGTAGGTCCGCGTCAGGGTGTCCATCACCTCGTAGATCTTGCGCGATTCCACCGAGGCGCTGCCGGTCATGCCGACGTCGACCGTGCCCTGCTGGTAGGCGAGGAACTGCTCCGAGCCGGAGATCAGCGTCGGCGCGCCTCCCAGCGCCTCGACCGTCCAGCTTTGCACCTTGCCGTAGGACCGGACCTTTTTGCCCGCGAAGGCCTCGGGCGTGTTCATCGGCACCTCGTTGCTGAGGTAGATGTTGCGCCCGCCGACCTGCCACCAGAGGATCTTGTTGTTGGTCTCTTCGAGGATCGCGGCGTCGAGGATCTCGCGGAACTCCGAGCCGGGGGCGATCGCCGCGCGCAGGGTTTCCTCGCTGTCCAGCACGAAGGGCAGGGCGGTGACGTTGATCGCGGGCACCGCGCCGGCATAGCGCGCCATTGACACCGCGCCGATGTCCACGGCGCCGGAGCCGACGGCCTCGGGCACCTGGTTGTCCTTGAACAGCGCCGCCGAGGCGAAGATCTGCATCCCCAGCGCGCCGTCCGTGCGCTCTGCCAGAAGGTCGCCGAAGGCGGCGAGGTTCTCTGTCATGTAGTGGGTTTCCGGCAGCTGGGTCGTTGCCGTGAAGGTCTGCGCCGTGGCGGCGAGCGGCGCCATGGCGATAACAAGTGCCGCCAGTGCGGACCGCGAGTGACAGGTCATCTGGTTTCCTCCCTTGAACCTCATCCCCGCAAGACGTATCAGGTACTATTCGGTATATCAATCATCTTGCAGGTATCGCATGATGAATTTCAGGCAGACCGGATACCGAACGGCCTCGCTCTCGACCCACAAGGAGACACCCATGTGCAACGCTCCCGCAGAACGCATGACCGGCTGGCATGGCTGGCTGGAGATCCCGGCGCCCTCGCTGTCGGCCTCGACGGCGGAGTGGGTCGACCTGTCCCACGCGCTCAGCGAGAAACTGGACCGCATCCACTTCCTGCCGCCGCCCCGGATCGAGCGGATCGCCTCGCTTCCCGATGACGTGGCCAACATCACCGAGCTGCAGATGGTGGTGCACTTCGGCACCCACGTGGACGCGCCGCTGCATTTCATTACCGACGGCCCGGCCATGGACGAGGTGCCGCTGGACCGCCTGTGGGGGGCGGGGGTGGTGCTGCGGCTGGACCCCGAGCCCTTGTCCGAGATCGGGCCCGAGCAGTTGCAGGCCGCCGGCCCCGAGATCCGGCGCGGCGATATTGTTCTGCTCGACACCGGCTGGGCGCGGCACATGGGCACCGAGATGTACGAACAGCACCCCTCGCTCAGCGCCGCGGCCGCGGACTGGCTGGTGGAGCGGGGGGCCAAGCTGCTGGCGGTGGATTTCAGCACCCCCGACATGACCGCGCGCCGCCGGCCGCCGGGGTTCACCTTTCCGGTTCATCACCGGCTGCTGGGGCGCGGCGTGCTGATCGCCGAGCACCTGACGAACCTTCCCGCGCTGCCGGCGGGGCGGGTCGACGTCTTCGTCATGGCGCTCAGCATCGCGGGATCGGACGGCGCGCAGGCGCGCATCATCGCGCGGCCTGCGGCGGAGGGCTGATCCGGGTAGGGACGGCGTGGGGGCTCAGCCGTCTGCCACCGACAGCACCAGCTTGCCGGTGACCTCGCGCCGTTCCAGCCGCGCCAGCGCCTCGGCGGCGCGGGCCAGCGGCAGGACCTCCTGCACCAGCGGCGCCAGCGTTCCGGCGGCCACCAGGTCCAGCACCGCCTCGACCTCGCGCCGGGCGGCCTCCGGTTCCTCGGCAAGGTAGTGGCCGTAGTTCACCCCGATGACGGAAAGCGCCTTGACCAGCAGGATGTTGGACTTCGCAACGCCGAAGTCGCCGCTGGTGAACCCGATGACCAGCAGCCGCCCGTAGGGGGCCAGCAGGCGCACCGAGGCCTCGAACAGCGCGCCGCCCACCGGGTCGACCACCACGTCGGCGCCGCGGCCTCCCGTCAGGTCGCGGACCTCCTGCCGCAGGTCGCCGCCGCTGTCCAGCACGTGGTGCGCCCCCGCGCCGAGGATCGCCTTGGTGGTGGAGGCCCGGCCGCTGGTGGCGATCACCGTCGCGCCCGCCGCCCGCGCCAGCTGCACTGCCGCGATACCGACGCCGCCGCTGGCGCCATGCACCACCACCGTTTCGCCCGCCTGCACCCTTGCCCGGTGATGCAGGGCGAAACGGGCGGTGCCGTAGTTCGTGGGCACGGCGGCGGCGGTGGTGGCAGAAACACCCTCCGGCACCCGCGCGAGGACTTGGGCGGGCAGGGTGATGGCGCCGGCGAAGCTGGATTTCAGCCGGTTGTCCTGCCAGCACACCCGGTCGCCGGGCCGCAGCCGCTCCACCCCGGGACCCACGGACAGAACGCGCCCGCACCCCTCGATGCCGGGGATGAAGGGGGGCTGGGATGGAATCGGATAGGTGCCCGCGACGCTCAGCAGGTCGGGGTAGCCGACGCCCGCGGCCTCGACCGCCACAAGCGCCTCGCCCGGTGCCGGATCGGCCGGGGACGCGCTAACATCTTCAAATCGCAGGGAGGAGGGGGGGCCGAATTGTCTGCAGACGATGGCTTTCACTGTCATTCTCCTACCTGACGGAACATCTTGATTAATGAGATATGCGTGTGATACTTACAAGTATGTTTGGCTTCTAACCGGAATGCGCCTGGATGAATCGGCGCCTCCGGGGTCATGGGGAGGAAATGGACCAATGAACATCAAGACAACCTTCGGAGGGGCCGCGATCGGCCTGGCCCTGGCCACCGCGCCGCTGCAGGCCGACACGCTCAGCTATGCCACATGGCAGCCCGAGGCGTCGCAGGACCTGCACGCCCTGTCGCTGCACTGGTTCGCCGAGCAGCTCAAGGAACGCACCGGCGGGGCGCACGAGCTGAACGTCTTCTGGGGCGGCACGCTGGCCGGCATCTCGGAGATCGGCGACGCGGTCGAGAACGGGCTGGCGGACATGGGCGACCTGGTGGTCCCCTACTTCCCCGACCAGCTGCCGGTCAACAACGCCATCGGCTTCTTCTGGCCGCAGCCGCATTCGCCCAAGGCGCTGGCGGACATGATGGGCGAGTTCCACGAAACGATCCCCCAGTTCGGCGAGGAACTGGCGAAGTTCAACATGAAGCTGATCGGCCTGCGCCCGCTGGGCTACTACGGCATCCTGTGCCGCGAGCCGGTGCGCAGCATCGAGGACTTTGAGGGCAAGCGCATCCGGTCCTACGGCGTCGCGCTGCCGGCGGCGATCCAGGCGATCGGCGGCGTGCCGGTCTCCATGAGCACGGTCGAGACCTACGAGGCGCTGGAGCGCGGGGTGCTGGACTGCACGCCGATCGAGCCGGTGATCGCCCGCGGGCAGAAGTACGACGAGGTGGCGAAATACTTCATCGACGTGCCGCTGGGCGCCTCCTGGGGCCAGTACATCGTCATCAACCAGGGGGTCTGGGACGGGCTGCCGGAAGACCTGCAGGCGGCGCTGACCGAGCTGGGCAACGAATACGCCGAGTACTTCACCGCCGAGCAGACCCGGATGACCGAAGAGACCATGACCGCCTGGCGCGACAACCCCGACTTCGAGGTGATCGAGTTCCCGCGCGAGGCCTTCCTGGAGGCGACCGAGAACGCCGAAAGCGTGGCGCAGGCCCGCGGCCAGTGGATCGAGCGCGCGAAATCGCTGGGCGTGCCCGCCGACGATATCGCCGAACGCATGTCCTTCAAGTAAACCGGACCTTGTCGGGCCGGCCGCCACGGCGGCCGGCCCGTCTTTTTTTTCGGCAGGAGGCGCCCGATGCACGGCTTCATGCGGCTGTATACCCTTTACGGAAGGCTGCTGGCCGGCGTGGCGGTGCTGGCCGGCTTTGCCACCTTCGCGATGATGTGGCTGGTGGACGTGAACGTCATCGGCCGCAAGCTGCTGAACATGCCCGTGATGGGCAGCGTCGAGATCTCGCAGGCGCTGCTGGTCTTCTGCGTGCTGCTGGGGCTGCCCCATGCGCAGGCCACCGGCGCTCACCTGCGGGTGACGGTGCTGGTGCGGCACTTCCCCCGGTCGCTGCGCAAGGCGCTTTACGTCCTCGCCTCGCTGGCGGGGGCGACGATCTTCGCGCTGCTGGCGTGGTCAAGCTGGGGCTTCATGATGCGCGCCTACAACGTGGGAGAGCAGGTCTGGGGCGCCGCCGTGCGCTTTCCGCTCTGGCCGGTGAAGGCGATGATCCCGCTGGGGGCGACGCTGCTGGCGGTGCAGTTCGTGCTGGACGCGCTGCGGGTGGGCTGGCTGGACCAGGTGGAACCGAGGGACGAGATCGACCCCGCGCAGGCGCAGGTGCAGGCACATGAGTAACGAGATCATCGGCTTCGGCGGCGTCGCTCTGGCGGTGCTGTCCATCCTTCTGGGCGTCAACGTAATGGTGGCGCTGATCGGCACCGGCCTGCTGGGCATCGTGGTGATGATGGGGCTGCAGCCGGCGCTGACGCTGTTCAACTCCGTCACCTTCACCGTGGTCAACAGCTTCGTCTTCACGGTCATCCCGTCGTTCCTGCTGATGGGGTTCTTCGCCATGCGGGCGGGGCTGGGCGAGGGGATGTTCCAGGCCGCGACCCGCTGGCTTGGGCGGCTGCCCGGGGGGCTTGCCATCGCCTCCACCGGGTCCGCCGCCGCCTTCGGCGCGGCCTCCGGGTCCAGCGTCGGCACGGCGATCCTGTTCACCAAGCTCGCCCTGCCGGAGATGCTAAAGCGCGGCTACGACAAGGGGCTGGCGGCCGCGTCGGTGGCGATCTCGGGCACGCTGGCGGTGCTGATCCCGCCCAGCACGCTGATCGTGGTCTACGCGATCCTCACCAATACCAGTATCGGCCCGCTGCTGCTGGCCGGCCTCGTGCCCGGCATCATCTTCGCGCTGCTGATCTGCGCCGTGACCTTCGTCACCGCCGTGATCTACCCCAAGAAGGCACCGCGGCTGACCGAACGCTTCACCCTGCGCGAAAAGCTGTGGTCGCTGCGCATGGTCGGCCCGCTGCTGCTGTGCATCGGGGCGATCATCGGCGGCCTCTACGCCGGGGTCTTCACCCCGACCGAGGCGGGGGGCATGGGCGCGCTGCTGACCTTCCTGATGGCGGTGGTGAAGCACCGCGGGCTGAAGGGCACCGACCTGCGCGGCGCGCTGCGCGACACGGTGCAGCTGTCGGCGATGATCTTCGCGATCATCATCGGCGGGCTGATCTTCGCCCGCTTCCTCGCGATCAGCGGCGTCACCGGGATCATCGGCGGGTTCTTCACCTCCGGCGCGCTGGAGCCGTGGATGGCGGTGGCGCTGGTGACGCTGGTCTACCTGGTGCTGGGGATGCTGCTGGACCCGCCGGCGCTGCTGGCGATCTCGCTGCCGATCACCCACCCGGTGATGATGGAGCTCGGGTATGACCCGATCTGGTTCGGCATCTACGTGGTGGTCCTGTCAGAGATCGCCTGCATCACGCCGCCCGTGGGGCTGAACTGCTTCGTGGTGCGCGGCGCCTCTGACGGGCTGGTGGAACTGGGCGACGTGTTCCGCGGCCTCGCCCCCTTCCTGGTGGCCTGCGCGCTGATGCTGGCGGTGCTGCTGGCCTTCCCGGGGGTGGTGACCTTCCTGCCGCAGACGATGAAGGGATGACCATGGCCACCGCCGACGCGAACCGCCCGGACGTGGCCGGGCCCGGCTGGGTCCTGCTGGAGGACGCGGGATACACCGGGGTGGTGGGGCCCTTCTGGCGCCGCGAGCTGGAGCAGGGGGTCGCGTTGGCCCTGCGAGTGCGCAGGGACCACCTGAACCACAACGGCACCGCCCACGGCGGGGTGCTGCTGGCCATGGCCGACCAGACCCTGGGGCTGAGCGCGCTGCATGTCTCGGGCGGGCTGAAGCAGGCGACGATCCAGCTCGACTTCCAGTTCCTCGCCCCGGCGATTGAGGGAGAGACCATCGTCGCCAGCGGCGAGGTGACGCGCCAGACCCGGTCGGTGGTCTTCACACGCGGAGAGCTGCGCGTGGGCGACCGCACCGTCGGGGTGGCCACGGGGTTGTGGAAACTGCTGGGGCGCTGACGCCCCGCGCCGGGTTGGGCGGCTTCAGGCGCCCGAGGGCTTCGCCCCGACCATGGAAAGGATCAGCCGGGTCATCTCGACCGCCGCCTCCTGCAGCGACAGGCGCCCCTCGGGGCGGAACCAGACGTAGGCCCAGCTGACCATGCCGCCGATCGACAGCGCGGCGATATGGGCGTCGCCGAAATGGAACTCGCCGCTCGCCTCGCCCTCGCGCAGAAGCGCGGTCAGCTTGCGGTCGAAGTCGCGGCGCATGTTGTTGATGCGTTCGTAATCCGCGGGCGACAGGCCCTTTTCCTCGCGGGTGAAGATCGCGATGTACTTCTGGTTCTCCAGCACGGCGGTGACGAACCGCTCGCCCAGCAGCTCCAGCTTGCGGGTCGGAGAGACCTCGAGCGGCAGCACGCTGTCCATCGCCTCCAGCGAGGCGGCGATGCCGCGCGAACAGATGTCGCCCAGCAGCTCGGCCTTGGAGCCGAAGTGCGAATAGATGAACGGCTTGGTCACGCCCAGCCGCTCCGACACCGCCTCCAGCGTCGTGCGCTCATAGCCATGCTCGTAAAATAACTCGACCGCGGCATCGATGGTGCGGGCGCGTTTGAGCGCGGCGACCTCGTCGCGGATGGCCATGGGATTTGCGGTATTCATTGTTACGGAACTCCGACGTGCCGGTATGTAATGCTACTTATGCCGGTCTTACCTTGCCGCATCGCCCTTGACCAGTCGCCGGGCCGCCCGCGGGGCCGAAAATCGCCAGTTGTTCCCGGTGGGTGCGGGGCCGGCGCATCGGCCGGCCCCGGCGAAAAGGCTCAGTCTTCCAGTTCGAACCAGAAGTCGGTCACGTCGCCCACGCGCTCGTCGGCGAACCTGGTGGTCACGCGGGTGCCCACCTTCAGCTTCTCGGCCGCCGATTCCGCGTCCTTCAGGTCGACGCCGCGGAAGAAGCCGCCAAGGCCGGTGTCGGCGTTGTCCAGCTTGACGAAGCCGAAGGCGTAGGGCGGGTTCGGCAGGCCGTTGAAGGGCTCGTAGACGATGGTGAAGGCCTCGATGACCCCGCCGGGGCCGACCTCGACCCAGTCGGTCGTCGGCTCCAGCGTCTGGTCCGAGAAGGCCCGCGGCGGCACCAGCACACGGCCGGACTTCGCGTCGCGCTTGCCGTGGATCTTCGCGTGGTCCCGCACCTGGGTGTAGAACCAGCTGGCGGTCTCACCCAGCGCGTGGTTGTAGGTGATGTTCCACTTTTCCTGACGCTTCATCAGTTCCATGGGTTCGTTCCTCGTTCTGAAAGATTATGCCTCGACGACCATGGTTCCGAAGAACTGGTGGTCCCCGCCATTGCCGCTTGCGATGCCGCGTTTGGCACCCTTGACCTGGTGCGCGCCGGCCTTGTCCCAGACCTGCAGCGCCACTTCCGCCACCCGGATCATCGCGGTGACCGCGATGGCGTTGGTGCAAAGCACCCCCCCCGAGGGGTTCACCGGGATTTCGCCGCCGATGCTGAAGCGACCCTCGTTGACCATCGGCACCGAGGTGCCGACCTTGGCCAGGCCCGCCGCCTCGATCGAGTGGTACTCGGTGTTCGAGAAGGGGGCGTAAAGCTCGGCCACGTCGATCTGCTTTTCGGGATCGGTGATGCCGGCCATCTCGTAGGACCGCCAGCAGGCCTTGCCCAGCGCGTAGGCGTCGGCGTGGTCGGCGGTCTGGCCAGTGCCCATCCGGTCGCCCTGGTAGTAGGTTTCCGAGCAGTGGCCCGCGCCGGTGATCCACACCGCCTCGAGCTTGTTGTCCTTGATGAACTTCTCGCTCGCCAGCACCATCGCGCCGCCGCCCGAGGACTGCGGGCAGCAGTCCATCAGCTTGATCGGCCAGGAGATCATCCGGCTGTTCATCACGTCATCGACGGTCACCTCCTTGTTGAGGTGCGCGTTCGGGTTCAGCGAGGCGTGCTTGCGGTTCTTGACCACGACCTGGGCCATGTCCTCCTGGCTCATGCCGTAGAGGTGCTGGTAGCGGATGCCCGACATGGCCAGCATGGTGATGGTGCCCAGCGGCAGCGGCCGCTCGTAGATCGGGTCCCAGATCTTGTTCAGCACGGTCTGGCTGTCGCCGCATTCGCCGACCTTGTCGGCGCCCGCGGTCAGCACCACCTCGGAGGCGCCCGAGGCGATCTGGTAGTAGGCCGCCGCCACCGAGGAGATCCCCGTCGCGCCGCCGGTGTTGATCCGCAGGAAGGGCTTCATGCGCCCGCCCACGGCATCGACGCCCAGCCGCTCGGCGTTGCCGATGCCGACCATGGCATCGGGCGAGAGCGAGTAGACGATGCCGTCGATGGCGTCGAAGTCGAGCCCGCTCTGCTGCATCGCCGGCACCACGGCCTCGCGCACCAGGTCGGGATAGGAGGCATCGTCGCGCTTGGCCCGGAAGGCCGACTGCCCGATGCCGATGATACCTACGCGGGGGGCCTTCATGCCGCTGCTCCTTGCTTCTCCGTGCTCAGGACGAACACGGTCTGGTACATCATGGCGAAGCCGCTTGCGGCATGCGCGACGGCGGTCTTCACGTTCTCAAGCTGGTGGGCGCCCGCCTGTCCGCGCACCTGGCGCGCGGCTTCGGCGATGCGCATCAGCCCGGTGCAGAACACGGGGTTGATCGGGATCGGCCCGCCCGAGGGGTTCAGCGGCAGCGCGCCCGAGACGCCGAAGCGGCCGCTGTCGATATCCTCGGCCCAGGTGTCCGCGTCGCAGAGCCCAAGCTCCTCGAGCACGATCATCTCCTGGTAGGGGGTGGCGCCGGTCAGCTCGATCAGGTCCGCCTCTGCGGGGCCCGACAGGAAGCCGTCGGCAAAGGCCCGGTCCGCTGCCGCCCGCAGCGCGGGGGCGCGGGACAGGTCGCGGTCGCCGAGATAGCCCGTTTCGGTGGCCCAGCCCATGCCGCGGATCCATGCAGGCGCCTTGGCGCCGCGTTCCTCCACGAATTCCTCGGAGGCGACGATCAGCGCCACCGCGCCGGTCACCGGGCGCGTCACCATGCCCGGCTTCAGCGGCCAGGGCACCTGCCCCTCGTGGTTCTCGCGCGGGGCGTCCGGGTAGGCCGCCTTGGCGTGGGCGTGGCTGCGCTCGGCGATCTTGCCGGACAGCGCCTGCGCGTCGGCGCAGCGGGCGGTCAGCGCGCTGGCCTGTAGCGCGAAGACGTTCAGCTCGTCCATCGGCAGCTTGCGGTGGTAGTAGGGGTCCGCCCCCAGCCGCTGCGCCTCGGACAGGCTGTCGGCCTCGGTCGGGCTCCAGCTGACGATCAGCTGGGTCCGGTAAAGGCCCGTGGCGACGCGCATCACGCCCATCACCATGGCATGCTCGCCCGCCGAGGGGGTCGAGAGGATGTCGCGGTCGACGCCGCCGACCGAGCCGGAGGCCATCATCACCGAGATCGCGCGCCCGTCGAACTGGTCGTTCGAGCCGACCACGATACCGTCGATGTCCTCGATCTTCAGGTCCGCGTCTTTCAGCGCGTCCTGCACCAGGTCGTAGAGCAGCTCTTCCAGCGCGCGGCCGTCATTGGCGGCCGGCGCCGCGATGGCGCTGCCGATCACGGCCGTGTTCCTGTTCAGGGCCATTGCTTCGTTCCCTTCTGCATCTGTCTTTCAAGGTCCTTCGTTGCGTTTGCGGCGGGTCCGGTCGGGGCGGGCCGGTCTTCGGCCGGCGCCGGGGGCTCGCCATGAAGTGTCATCGCCGGGCGGCAGGCCGGCGGCTGGCCGTCCACCACCGCCGGGTACAGCGCCTGCAGCGCGCCATCGGGCGCGGTGCGCACCAGCCCGCGCTCTGCCAGGTGCGCGCCGTTCAGCGCCTCGCCCAGGTCGCGCACGCCGCTGAAGCAGCAGTCGGCGGGGCCGAACAGCGCCTCGGCCTCGTCCAGGGTCATCTCTCCGAAGATGCCGGCGATCTCCGACGCCAGCGCCTCCTGCGGCATGGGTTCGCCCTGCCGGTCCAGCAGGTCGGGCCGGTCCGCCGCCAGGCAGAAGCTGCGCCAGAACTTCGGCTCCACCGCCGCCAGCACGGCAAAGCGGCCGTCGCGGGTGGGGTAGACGCGGTAGTAGGCCGCGCCGCCGTTCAGGTAGGTGGAATTGCGCCCCGGCACCGCGCCGGTCTCGCCGTAGTCCGCCACCTGGATCAGCTGCAGCGGCATCAGCGTGTCCGCCAGCGCCAGGTCGATCAGGCAGCCCTTGCCGGTGCGCGCCCGCCCGTGCAAGGCGCCAAGGATGGTCAGCGCGGCAAAGGTGGAACCGGCGGTATCAGCCAGCGGCGGGTCGTAGAACTGCGGGATGGCGCCGCCGTTGCGGTCCAGTACCCCCATCATGCCAAGGTAGTTGGCGTCGTGCCCCGCCTTCTGCGCCATGGCGTTGCCGGCGCCGTAGCCGCTGATGGAGCACATCACCAGGCGCGGGTTGATGCCCCGCAGCACCGGCCAGTCGATGCCCAGCCGGGCCATGACGCCGGGGCGGAAACCCTCCACCAGCACGTCGGCGCCGGCCACGAGATCCAGGAAGGCCTCGCGGTCCGCGGCCTCCTTCAGGTTCATCCGGCGCACGTTCTTGCCCGCGTTGAGCGCGCGGTAGAAGGTCGGCCGGCCCTGCCGGTCCGTCGGCCCGAGGTTCTGCATCTCGTCGCCCTGGGGCGGCTCGATCTTCAGCACCTCGGCGCCCATGTCGGCGAGGAACAGCGTGGCCATGGGGCCGGGAATGTACTGCGACAGGTCGAGGACCCGCACGCCCGAGAGGAACTCCGACAGCGGAGAGGCGGCGCGCGGGCTCATAGCACGGCCACCGGGGTCACGGGGCTGCCGGTGCCGCCGCGAACGGGCAGGGCGGCGGCGCAGAACAGGAACTCGGTCGCGCCGGCGCGGGCCAGTTCGTCCAGCACCAGCCCCTCCAGCAGCGGGATGCCGAAGTCGCGGATCAGCAGCTGGTGCACGGGAAAGACGGTGCCTTCCGGGAAGGGCAGCACCTCGACGGCGTAGTTGTCGGCGCCGATCACCGCCACGCCCGCCTCTGCCAGCAGCCGCGCGGCGCTTAGGTCGAGGCCGGGCTCGGCGTGGTAGTCGGGCTTGCCGGTCTGGCGCTCGTGCCAGCCGGTGCGCAGCAGGATGGCGTCGCCCTTGCCGGGCCGGCACCCGGCGCGCGCGATCGCCGCCTCCAGCGCGGCCGCGTCGATGGCGGTGCCGTCCGCCGGCCCCGCGCCATCCACCACGAAGTCCAGCAGCACCCCGCGCGTCACCAGCGGCGGCAGCTTGTCCACCCCCAGCCGGGCCGCGCCGCGGCTGCGCACGCTGTCGCCGGGAAAGCCGTTGTACAGGGTGTCGTCGGTCCAGCAGTGGCACAGGGCGTCGATGTGGGTGCCGGTGTGCAGCGGCATCACCACCGTGTCCTCGGAGAACTGGAAGCCCCCGGGCCGCCGCGCCCCGGCGGCGTAGTCGCCCCCGTCGCGGCCCATGAAGTGCATCAGCCCGGGACGGTGCGCGGGCATCATCATGTCGGGAGAAATCTCCTGCGCCAGCGACAGCACCCGTCCCTCGCGCACCAGCGCGGCGGCGGCGCGGACCTCTTCGGGCCCGATGTGGTTGGGCGCGCCGATCTCGTCGGCGTCGCCCCATTTTCCCCAGGCGCCGGTCATGATGCACCCGCCTTGCGGCTGTTCACCAGCCTGACGGCCTGCGCCTTCAGTTCCTTGCGCTGCAGCTTGCCGGTGGCGGTCAGCGGCAGAGCCTCGCACCGCTCGATCAGGTCGGGCAGCTTGTAGCGCGACAGGCGCTCGCGGCAGTGGGCGGACAGCGCCTCGATGTCCAGCAGGCCGGCCTCGTCCACCACGTAGGCTACGATCAGCTCGCCCTTCTCCGCGTCCGGAACGCCGGTGACGGCGCATTGGCCGACGCCGGGGAAGGCGTTCATCACGTCCTCCACCTCGGCGGGAGAGACGTTGATGCCGGACCGTTTGATCATCTCGGTGTCGCGGCCGACGAAGACGAAGGCGCCGTGCTGGTTCAGCCGCCCCACGTCGCCGGAGCAGTAGTAGCCGTCGGCGGTGAAGACCGTGTCGTTCAGCGCCGCACTGGCGCCGGTGTAGCCCGGAGAGACGCTGCCGCGCACCTCCACCAGCCCGGTCTCGCCCTCGGGCAGGATCTCGCCCGTCTCGCGGTCGCGGAATCGCAGCTGCTGGCCGGGCAGGGGCGGGCCCTGGCAGGCGGCGCGGCGGTCCAGCGGCCAGTCATGGGGGGTGACGCAGCAGTTCCCGCAGGTCTCGGTGGCGCCGTAGATGTTGCACAGCTCGGGGATGCCCAGCCGTTCCGTGGCGCGCATGAAGTCCTCGTAGCCGCCGATGGTCATGCCGGTGCGCAGGCTCGCGGTGCGGGCGGGGTCGAAGCCCTCGTGCCGCAGCAGCGCGTTGGTCATCGCCGGCAGGGTGTAGATGCTGGTGCAGCGGTGGCTCTCGATCAGGTCCAGCGCCTGCCCCGGCTCGAACCGCTCGGCCAGCACCAGCGCGGCGCCGTTGCCGAAGGCGGCCGGCAGCGCGTTGGCCCCGCCGTAGGACCAGAACAACGGCGCGGTCAGCAGCACCCGGTCCTCGCCGGTCAGCCCCTGCCGGCGGCCGATGTGGAACCCGTTGTGGCACACCGCCCGGTGGGTCAGCCGCACCCCCTTGGGGGTGCTGGTGGAGCCGGAGGTGTAAAGCACCAGCGCGTCCGCGTCGGCAAGCCCCTCGGGCGGGGCGGCCAGCGGCTGCGCGTCCTTCAGCCAGGCGTCCAGCGCGGCCAAGGCGCCGCCTTGCCCGACCGGCACCCGCGGCCCGGCGTATCCCGTCGCCTCGACATCGGCGTCGAAGTCGCGCCCGCCAAAGTCGCGCGAGACGAACAGCAGGTCGATGCGCGCGTCGGACAGCAGGAAGGACAGCTCGTCCCGGGTGGACCAGGTGGACAGCGGCACCACCGCGGCCCCGGCCATGGCGGCCCCGAAGGCGAGGACGATCCAGGCGGACCCGTTGCCCATCAGCAGGCCGACGCGGTCCCCGGCCCGGATCCCGTCGCGCCGCAGCGCCCCGGCCACGCGGGCGGCAGCGGCCTGCAATTCGCCAAAGCTCAGGCTATCCCCCGCCGCCAGCACCGCCGGCGCATCGGGGCGCGCCTGCGCCTGCCGCTGAAGCATGTCGGGAAAGCTGGTCGGGGCTTCGGAGAAGTGAGGTGTCATGGGCACGGCGCTCGGCGAAACTGATGGAGACCATTTCATACCCACGGGTATATACAACTTCTAAAAGGTAGACAACGCGAAATTTCACCTTCGGGGCAGGATCTGCGGGAGGGCGGTGCGGGCAGGGGTAAACCTTGGAAAGTTCAGGCCGAAACGGAAGGCGCCAGCGCCTCCACGGGGGAAGCGCTGGCGCGACAGGCGTTCGGGAATGTCAGGCGGGCAGGCGCGCGTCCTAGTCGGAATACTCCTGCCGCACATGCACGTCGATCAGCACGCTTTCACCGGCCTCCGTCGCCGCGATCGCCTTGCCGATGGCCGCGGCAAGGTCGCCGGGCCGGGTCACGGGCTCGTAGGTGGTAAGGCCCTGCCCCCGCGCCAGCGCCGGGAGGTCGGGCAGGGGGTCCGCCAGTTCCTGCCCGATGAAGGCGCGGCTGACATCGCGGCTGCGGTGGGTGGCCACCCGGCGCTGGTGCAGGACGTCGTTGAAATACGACCGGTTGTTGGCGACGATGATCAGCATCGGGATCCGCTCTGCCGCGGCGGTCCACAGGGCGTTGAGGCCCATCAGAAGGTCGCCGTCGCCGAGGATGCCCACCGCGATGCGGCGCTCGCCGGTGGCGGCGTTCAGGTCCCGCACCCCCAGCGCCGCGCCCACCGTCATGCCGGGGCCGGAGCCGAGGCCGCCGCCGCTGTCACGGCCGAGGAAGTCGAGCGGGCCCTGCCAGTCGTTCCCGTTCAGCGGCCAGCCGATCGGCCGGGTCACCACGGTGGCGGCGCGGGAGGCCAGCGCCTCGCGCACCGTCTCGGCAAGCAGGGCGACGCTGATCTCGCCCTCGCTGTCGGCCGCCGCTTTCGCGGGGCGGCGGGGGGCCTCGGCGGGGGCCGCGGCGTGGCCTTCCAGCCCCGGCATCAGCGCGGCGACGGCGGCCTCCGGCGTCGCCGTCATCGCCACGTCCACCGGGGGCAGGGACTGGTAGTCCATGCTCCAGCCCCGGTGCAGGTGCAGGTCGGGGCTGGCGTGGACCACCTTCGCGGTGACCGGCTTGCCCTTGTAGGCCAGCGACAGCACGCCGCCGAGGTCCAGCCAGTCGAGACTGATGACAAGGTCGCTGCGGGCGATTTCCCCGGCCTGGTCCGGCGACAGGCGGATGCCCAGCTCGCCCAGGTGCAGGGGGTGGTCCGAGGGGAAGCTGGCGGGATCGTTCACGCTGGTCAGCACCCGCGCCCCGATCGCTTCGGCGAAGGCACGCCGCGCGTCCCACGCCTGCTGGTTGCGGGCGATCTTGCCCGACAGGATCAGCGGCGCGCGCGCCTCGCGGATCAGGCCCAGCACCGCCTCCGTGTCGCCGGGGTTCGGCGCGGGGCTGGCGGCGGGGCGGTAGCGGTGCGCGTCGCCCCGGGGCACGTCCGAGGCGGGGCCTTCCTGCACCGTGCTGTCGAGGTTGATGTAGACGGGCGCCCGCGGGTAGGTGCCCGACAGCATCGCCCCCCGGCGCAGCGATTCCACCGCGGCCTTGGCCGAGGCCGGCTGATCGTCCCACTTGGTGAAGTTGCGCACCAGCGCGCCCTGGTCGGCGGAGGTGTGGATCCAGTCGATCCACGGCCGCCGCTCTGCCGCGTCCACCGGGCCGGTGGCGCCGAGCACCAGCATGGGAACCCGCCCGCACCAGGCGTTGAAGATCGCCATGGAGGCATGCATCAGCCCGACGTTGGCATGGGTGGCCACCGCCAGCGGCCTGTCGGTGACAAGGGCATAGCCGTGGGCGATGGCGACCGCGTGTTCCTCGTGCAGGCAGACCAGCATCTTCGGGTCGCTGTTGCCCAGCCGGTTCACGATGGAATCGTGCAGGCCCCGGAAGCTCGCGCCGGGGTTCAGGCAGATATAGGGGATTTCCAGTTCGCGCAGCGTGTCCGCAACCAGATCACTGCCCCAAAGTTCGCTTTGCTCCGACATCTCGCCTCACCGGTGTTTCCGTCGCCCCTGTATGCTCCGGCCCTCCTTGCGCCGGTTATGCATTCGCCGCGCGCGCCTATGCGTCCGGTTTAGCCCGCCCCGGGGCGCGGCATTCGCATATCCCCGGCAGCGGATGCATAGGGATCGCCGCGCCCCGCGGCGACAATGCGCCCAGGCAAACGGGGAAGAATCGCATGGCCAATGGCTTCGGGCTGGGCGCCGCACTGCCGCGGATCGAGGATCGGCGGCTGGTCACGGGGCGGGGACAATACACGGCGGACGTGAACCTGGCCCGCCAGTGCCACGCCGCCTTCGTGCGCTCGGACCGGGGCCATGCGCGGATCCTGGGGATCGACGCCGAGGCCGCGCTGGCTGCGCCGGGGGTCATCGCGGTGCTGACCGGCGAGGACTACGCGCGCGAGGGGTTCGGCACCACCTCCTGCCGGATGCCCCGCACGCGGCCCGACGGCTCGAAGGACTTCTTCCGCCCGCATCCGGGGCTGGTGGCGGACGTGGTCCGGCAGGTGGGCGACCCGGTGGCGATGGTGATCGCAGAGACGGCGGCGCTGGCCGACGACGCCTGCGCGCTGGTCGAGGTCAGCTACGAGGACCTGCCCGCCGTGGCCAGCCTCGAGGCCGCCACCCGCCCGGACGCGCCGCTGATCTGGCCCGACTTTCCCGGCAACGTGTCGAACATCTTCCAGCAGGGGGACGAGGCCGCCGTCGATGCCGCCATGGCCGCCGCCGACCATGTCTTTACCTACAACTTCCGCATCAACCGCGTGATCGCCGCCCCGATGGAGCCGCGCGCGGTGCTGGCCGAGTACGACGCCTGGGACGGGCGCTATACCCTGTGGACCGACACGCAGGAGCCGCACAGCATCCGCGCCAGCCACGCGGCGATCCTCGGCATCCCCGAGAACCAGCTGCGGGTGAGGGCGCGGGACATCGGCGGCGGGTTCGGGATGAAATCCAGCCCCTATCCCGAGATGCGCCTGTGCCTTTGGGCAGCGCGGCAGACCGGCCGGCCGGTCAAGTGGGTGGGCAAGCGGACCGAGGGCTTCACCAGCGATGCCCATGGCCGCGACAGCCTGAGCACGGTGAAGCTGGGGATGGACGCGGAGGGCCGGTTCGTGGCCCTGAAGGTGGACACCGCGATCAGCGTGGGGGCCTACCTGTCCTCGGACCTCGGGCTGATCGCCGGGGCGCAGAACGTCGGCTCTCTGGCCGGGGTCTACAAGACGCCGGCGATCCACGTCAAAGTTGCCTCTGTCTTCACCAACAGCAGTCCCACCGCCCCCTATCGCGGGGCGGGCCGGCCCGAGGCGACCTTCCTGCTGGAGGCCGCCATCGACCGCGCCGCGGCAGAGCTGGGGATCGACCGCG
This sequence comes from Rhodobacter sp., assembly GCA_048262455.1. GTDB lineage: Bacteria > Pseudomonadota > Alphaproteobacteria > Rhodobacterales > Rhodobacteraceae > Psychromarinibacter. The sequence continues at coordinate 29,466 of JBLXFD010000004.1, read as the reverse complement.
TGGAGCTTAGGCGGCGCAACATGATCGCTGCAGGCGAGATGCCGTACCAGACCGGGCTGACCTTCCTCTACGATTGCGGCGAGTTCGAGAAGAACCTCGACCGGGTGCTGGAACTGGCGGGCGTCGACGGTTTCGCCGCGCGGCAGACGGCGGCGGCACGGATCGGCAAGTTGCGCGGGCTGGGGATCGTCAACGCGGTGGAACGCTCGGCCGCCGGGCCGCGGCCGGAGCAGGTGGAACTGCGCATGGACGGCAGCGGCGCCATCACCGTCCTGCCGGGCACCAAGAACCACGGGCAGGGGCACGAGACGATGTATGCCCAGATGGTCAGCGAGACCCTCGGCATCGGGCTGGACAGGATCCGCGTGATCGACGGCGACACCGACCTCGCCCCCTATGGCCACGGCACCAATTCCTCGCGCAGCGCGGCCCTTGGCGGCGCGGCGCTCCATATGGCCGCCGACCGGCTGATCGAGAAGGGCCGCCGCATCGCCGCAGAGATCCTCGAGGCGAGCGGGGGCGATCTGGTCTTCCGGGCCGGGCAGTTCGTGGTGGACGGCACCGACCGCAGCATCGGAATACAGGAGGTGGCGCGCATCGCCCACCAGCCGGGGCGCCTGCCCAGGGGGATCGAGGCGGGCTTTGCCGCGCTGGGCATGTTCCATCCGCCCAAGGACACCTATCCCAACGGCGCCCACGTCTGCGAGGTCGAGATCGACCGCGATACCGGGGTGGTCCACATGGTGGGCTACTGGGCGGTCGACGACGTCGGCACCATCGTCAACCCGAAGATGCTGCACGGCCAGATCTACGGCGGGATCGCCCAGGGCGTGGGGCAGGCGCTGATGGAAGACATCGCCTACGACGGGCAAGGCCAGCTGCTGACCGCCACCTTCACCGACTACGCGATGCCGCGGGCGGACGATTTCTGCGACTTCGTGCTGGAGGACAACCCGGTCCCCACCGACGCCAACCCCTTCGGCATCAAGGGCGCGGGCGAGGCGGGCACGGTGGGCGCGCTGGCGGCTACGGTTCTGGCGGTGAACGACGCCCTGCGGTCCACGGGGGCGGAATGGATCGACATGCCGGCGACGCCGCAGCGGGTCTGGGCGGCGCTGAACAAAGCGGAAGGGCGCGGCTGAAACGGCCGGTCAGGCCGGGTCTCGGGCGGTCAGCCCCCGACCCGGTCCAGCAGCCCGGCGATGGCGGCGGCGATCTGGCCGGGGGCCTCGATCGGGCTGAAGTGGCGCACCTTCGGCAGCACCGTCAACGTCGAGCCCGGTATCGCCTCGTGCATCGCGCGGGCCATGGCGGGCGGCGTGGCATAGTCCTCTTCCCCCACCACCACCGCCACCGGCACCCCGATGCCGGCCAGCGCCGCGCGCATGTCGCAGGCGCCCAGCATGTTGCAGGTCTCGGCATAGGCCTCGGGATCGTTGGCCAGAAAGATTTCCTCCAGCCGCGCGATGCGGTCCGGCGCGCTTTGCAGGAAGCCCTCGGTGAACCAGCGGGTGCGCTGGAAGCCCAGCAGGCTGGCCAGCCCCTCGGTCCGGCCCTTGGTGCCGCGCTCGGCCCATTGCTGCGGCGCCTCCGGCCCGTACCAGGCCGTGGTGTCGATCAGGGTCAACCCGGCCAGCCGCGCGGCATGGCGATGCGCGAAGGCCAGCGCCACGCAGCCGCCCATGGAGCAGCCGGCCACCACCGCCTTCTGCCACCCCAGCGCGTCCAGCAGGTCCGCGAGGTCGTCTGCGAACTGCTCCACCCGGTAGGGGCCGGCGGGCTTGTCCGACTGGCCGTGGCCGCGGCAGTCATAGGTCAGGACCTGCAGGTCGCCGGGCAGGTGCGGGCGCACCTCGTCCCAGAAGGCGCCGGACATCGCGAGCGAGTGGATCAGCACGAGCCGGCGTGTGGCGGTGCCCTCGCCGTGCAGCTGGTAGGCCAGCGTGGCGCCGTCGCGGGTCTGGATGGTGGAATTGCTCATGGCGCACCTGTCTGGAATCGTCGCCGCCCGTGATCTCGCGGCCCTGCGTTGAAACGGAAACGGGGCGGCGCGCCTGCCGGCTGCGCCGCCCCGCCTTTGCCCGGGTTTACTCGCCGCGCATCACGGCGCCGACGCTGTCCAGCGTCTCGCGCGGGATCTGCGCCAGCCGCACGAGGGCGGCCTCCAGTTCTTCGGCGGTCACCGGCTCGATGGCGAGGTTGGAGGCGGCGGCCTCTTCAAGGAACGCCGGGTCCTTCATCGTCGCCTCGAAGGCTTCGCGCATGACCGTCACCGCTTCCTCCGGCACGCCCGGCGGGAAGAAGTACGACCGGCCGAACACGGCGGAGGCCGCGACCACCTCGAAGGCCTCGCGGGCCTCGTCGGTCTCCGCAAGCTCCAGCAGGGTCGGCGTGTCCGGGATCGCCGGATCGCGGGTCGCCCCGTCCACCACGATCGGGACGAAGAGGTTCTGCTCGATGTAATGCGGCGCGCCGCTGACGACGCTGACCCACGAGGCCCCGCGGCCGCAGATCTCGCCCTGTTCCATCGCCAGGTTGGTCGCCGCCACGCCGGAATAGCCCAGCACGATGTCGAACTTGGTGCCGAGGTAGTGGTTCATCACCTGCGGGACGATGAACATCGGCGAGGACTGGCCGGTGGCGCCCACCTTGGTGGGGATCGTCTTGGCGTCCTCCAGCGTCTTCGCGTCGCAGGCCTGCCAGAGCGCCAGCATGTTGCGGTTGTGCGCGATGCCGCCGATCCATTCCCACTCGGTCACGTCGTAACGCAGCTGGTCCGGCGGGGTCAGGAACTGGTTCACCGGGATGGTCTGCTGTGTCACGCCAAAGACGGTGCCGTCCCGCGGCACGGCCTTTTCCATGTAGATGGCGGTGTCCAGCCCGCCGCCGCCGCCACCGCGGTAGTCGATCTCGATGGTCGGGTTGCCGGGGATGTGCTTGCCCAGGTGGTTGGCCAGCACCCGGCTATAGGCGCCGTAGCTGCCCGTGGGCGGCGCGCCCACGGCCATGACCAGCCGCTTGCCGGCGTAGAAGTCCTGGGCCTCGGCGAAGGATCCGCCGGTGAAGGCGGCGACCGCCGCCAGCCCCAGCGCGATCGTCGCGCGGCGCGTGGTGTTTGGTATCTGCATGACATTCCTCCCTGCTGTCGTTCTTGACGTGGTTCGCGATTTTGCCTGCGATCTTCCGCTTCCGATCGCGGCGGGTCCTATGCCGATTGGGTATTGCGGTATGTTCATTGGGCAGCGCCTGCGGTCGTTTCGGCGTCGATGCCGAACAGGGCGGCGGCGTTGGTGGAAAGTATCCGCCGGCGCGCGGCGTCGTCCAGACCGGGCACCCGGTGGACGAAGCCCACGGGATCCTCCTCGATCTCGCCCCGGGGGTAGTCGGTGCCCATCATGATCTGCGACACGCCCGCCATGTCCGCCAGCCGGGAAATCATCCCGGGGTCGAACACGACTGAATCGTAGTGGAAGCGCGGGAAGTAGCGGCTGGGCGCCTCGCCGATGTTCTGCCCCGGCTCGGGCCGCGAGGTGAAGGCCCGGTCGCCGCGCCCGGAATAATAGGGCAGGTAGCCGCCCCCGTGGGACATGACGATCTTCAGGCCCGGGAAGGCGTCGAGGATGCCCTCGTGGATGATCGAGGCCATGGCCAGCGCTTCCTCCAGCGGCTGGCCCACGGTGTTCCACAGGAAGAACTTGTGCAGCCGGTCGTCGTGGGTGAAGCCGCGCGGGTGGATGATGACCGGCAGGCCCAGCTTCTCGGCGCAAGCCCAGAAGGGGCGGAAATGGGCCTCTCCCAGGTCGCGGTTGCGCACCACCGAAGGGATCTGCACCCCGCGCAGGCCCATCTCGCGCAGGCGGTGCATCTCGCGGACGCTGGCGTCCATGTCCTGCAAGGGCAGCGCGCCGATGCCCACGAAACGTTCCGGCATGGTGGCGACGAAGGCCGCGATCCCCTCGTTGCAAGTGCGGGCGATCCGGCGCCCGGTGGCGGCGGCGGCCCAGTAGGCGTTGGTGGGCAGGTTCATGCTGACCACCTGCACGTCGACCCCCATGGCATCCATGTCGGCGATGCGCGCCGCGGCATTGCGCAGCTTCTCGTCCACCCCCGCGGAATGGGCCGCGTGCACGGCGCGAGAGGCCTCGGGGATCCAGTTCTGCTTGCCCGGCCCGCTGCCGCGCACCTTCACCGCGCGGGCCAGTTCCAGCACCTCGGGAATGACCACGTGGGTATGGATGTCGATGTGCCGGGCCCCGGCGGTGCTGCCTGTTCGTGCTGGCGTGCCAGTCGCTGACATGATCGGGACGTGCCTCCTGCACCGGTGGTCGAACGTCGTCGGGCCGTGTCCGCCATGATGCCGCAGGCCGGCCGCGGAGGCTCATGTCCGCCGCACCGGCCCTATGCAATCGTTGCATAGGGGCGGGCCGGTCGGAATGGTCGGACGCGGCGCGGCCGGCGCAGACTGCGGGGAACAGATCCACGAAAGGGACGCCCCGACATGTCAGACCAGGAGATCCGCATCGTGGCGCAGCGGCTGCGCGACTGCGCGTCCGAGATCTTCGCCGGGCGCGGGATGCGGCCGGAGGACGCGCGGCGGGTGGCCGAGGTGCTGGTCTGGGCCGATGCGGGGGGCCACGGCTCTCACGGGGTGTCGCGGATCAAGCGCTACCTGAAGTTCATCGACAAGGGCGACTTCGACCCCTCCGCGCGGCCGGTGACGACCCTGCGGGCCGGGGCGGTCGCCCGGATCGACGGGCACCGCAGCGCCGGTGCCGTGGCGATGACCGAGGCGGTGGGCGTGGCGAACGAGCTGGCAGAGGCCAACGGCGCCGCCGTCTGCATCGTGGGCGAGACCACCCACATCGGCGCCGCGGGATACTACGCGGAACAGCTGGCGCTGGAGGGGCGGATCGGCATCGTCTGCGCGGCGAGCGGCCCCCTTATGGCCTACCACGGCGCGGCGGTGGCGGGGGTGTCCACCGCGCCGCTGGCCTTCGGCATACCGGCGGGGCAGGGGGGCTGCCTACTGATGGACATGGCCTGCAGCGTCGCCTCGCTGGGCAAGATCCGCGAGGCCGCGGCCTCGGGCCGGCCGATCCCGCCGGTCTGGGCGCTGGATGCCGAGGGGCAGCCCACCACGGACCCGGCGGCCGCGGCGGTGCAACTGCCGCTGGGCGGCGCCAAGGGGTCGGGGATCGCGCTGATGGTGGAATGCATGGCCAGCCTGCTGGCCGGCGCGCCCCTGCTGGCGCCCGCCCTGATGCCGCAGGCGCAGAAACGGCATTCGCAGAACGCGATGATCATCGTCATCGACGTGGCGCGCTTCGTGCCGCTGGAAAGCTTCGCCGGGAATGCCAAGGCCCTGGCCGAGACGATCCGCGCCCTGCCGCCAAGCGGCGAGGCGCCGATCCTGATGCCGGGAGAGCGGTCGCAGGCGCTTCGGCTGGAGGCGTGGAAGTCAGGCGTGCCGATCCGGCGCAGCCTGTGGGAGGAACTGACCGCCCTGCGCGGCTGAGGCGCGGGCGGCCAGAAGGTCAGCAGGTCAGCAGGTCAGCAGATCAGGCGGAGGCCTCGCGGCTTTTCAGGAAGCCCAGCACCTCGCCCTCGGCCAGCCGCCAGGGCTGCACGGTGAAGGTGCGCAGCCCGGCCTTGTAGAAGGGCTCCTCGCTCATCAATGCCTCGATCGCGGCGGCGGACCGGCCGCGCATGACGAACATGCCGCGCCCGGTGGTGCTGCCGGTCTCGTCGTCCACGAAGGGACCGCCCGCAACGAGGTCTCCGTTGGTCTCCAGCCCCTCGACAAAGGCGAAGTGCCGGGGCCGGATCGCGGACCGGTCGCCCGCGCCGTCGGCGGGCTGCATGAACACCAGGTACAGCCGCATGGCATTGTCGGCCCGCATCTTGCGGTGGTCCTCGAACGTTTCCGTGGTCATCTGCATCCTCCGTTGAATTCAGGACCGGCCCAAGCGGGCCGGCGGCGCGTCTACATGACGCTCAGCCATCTGTTGCTGCGGACCCAGGGGATCGTGTCGCCCAGGTAGGAGGGCGCCCAGGACACGCCCACGATCAGGTGGAACAGCCCGTATAGCGCCGCCATCGCGAAGAAGGTGACGACGAGGGACGTGCGCCAGCTTTCCTTCGACTGGACCTTCAGGAACAGGAACAGGAAGATCGCGCAGGCGGGCAGCAGGCCGATCAGCACGGCAAGCGCCACCAGCAGCAGGCACCAGCCGGCGAAAAGCGCCAGGCGGGGCAGGTAGCTGCTGTTGTCCGCCTCCGGGTCGTTGACGGAATCGGTGGCGGCGGCCATGGAGGCGGCGACGATGGCGCCCGTGGCGTCCACCCGCTCTGCCCGGAAGAACACCTGCACCACCAGGAACAGCGCCAGCACGGTGCCGATCACCGCCACGGTCCGGGGCATCAGGTAGCTGCGGAAGGCCCAGTCGAGGCTGCTGACGTAGACCGCCACGAAGAAGGCAAGCACCCCGACGGCCGCCACCAGCTGTGCCGGATCGGCCGCGGCGCGCATGAACCGGGTGCGCACCGCGCCGCGTTCGCGCAGGCGGCGGCGCAGGTACTTCACCACCGGCCCGGCAAGCCCCAGCAGCGTCAGCCCGAGGATCGCCAGCGTGATCGGGCGCTTCCACCAGTCCCAGCCATAGACGTTCGCGGTGATGAAGGCGTTGGATTCCACGATCATCCCCAGCACCAGCCCGAGGATCAGGGGCGGGCGCGGCCATTGCAGGCGCTTCATGGTCAGCCCGACCACCCCGAAGATCAGCAGGGTGGCGAAGTCGCCCCAGGCGCGGTTGCCCTCGAAGGCGCCGAGGTAGATGATCACCAGCACCAGCGGCGTCAGCAGCCCGATCCGCACCAGCGCGATCCGCGCGATCTGGTTGGCGAAGGCAAAGCAGATGCCCGCCGCCAGCACGTTGGCCAGCGCGATGCTCCAGACCAGGGTATAGGTCACGTCCAGCTGCGTGGTCAGCATGGCGGGGCCCGGGATCACGCCGTGGTAGATCAGCGCGGCCAGGAACAGGACCATGGAGGCAGAGCCGGGGATGCCGAAGGCGATGGTCGGCACCAGCGCGCCGCCCTCCTTGGCGTTGTTCGAGGATTCCGAGGCCAGCACGCCGCGCACATCGCCCTTGCCGAAGGTCTCCTGCGCGCCCTTTTCGGTGCGGATGGCGTGGCCGTAGGCGACCCAGTCGATCACCGGGGCGCCGATGCCGGGAATGGCCCCCAGCAGGGACCCGAGGGCCGAACAGCGCAGCACCAGGAACCAGTTCTGCAGGACGTCCCGGAACCCCTTCAGCTGCGCCGCCATCGTCACCTGCGCCATGGCGCCGGGCCGGGCGATGGTGCTGCGCTGGATGAAAAGCTCGGCGATCTCGGGCAGGGCGAACAGGCCCAGCACCACGGGAATGATCGGCAACCCGTCGTAGAGGTAGATCGTGTCGAAGGTCCAGCGCAGCTCTCCCAGGTCGTTGGCGCCGACGGTGGCAAGCACCAGCCCGACGCAGGCGACCGCGAGGCCCTTGGACTGCGACCTGCCCGCCAGCGAGGCCGCGAGCGAGAGGCCGAAGATCGAGATCGCCAGCATCTCCGGCTTGGCGATGGCCAGCACCGCCGGGCGCAGGGCGGGGATCAGGAAGGCCAGCAGGATCGCGCCGAAGACGCCCCCCAGCACCGAGGCGGCGAAGGCCGCGCCCAAGGCGCGCCCCGCCTCGCCCCGGCGGGCCATCGGGTAGCCGTCCAGCACCGTGGCGGCGGAGCCGACGGTGCCCGGCACGCCGAACAGGATCGCGGGGATCGAGTCGGAAGTGGCCCCCACCGCCGCCAGCCCCATCATGAAGGCCATGGCGGTGTAGGGGTCCATGCTGAAGGTGAAGGGAAGCAGCAGGGTCAGGCCGACAAGGCCCCCGACACCGGGGACCACCCCCAGCACCAGCCCGATCAGGACGCCGAGAAAGAGAAACCCCAGCCGGAGCGGCTCGAACAGCGTGGTGAACGCCATTCCCAGCGATTCAAGAACATGTACTTCCATTCTTCCCCATTCTTCCCGGTCGGTTCCCCGTTGCCACGGGCCCGTGCGTCAGGCCTCTTCGCGCTGCCGGGCGGGGAAGAAGCGATCAAGCCAGTCCCCGACCACGGTGCGGACGCGTGTGTTGGATTCAGCAAACATGAAGTGATCGGTCTCGGCAAACAGGTGCAGGTCGCGCGGCTGGCCGGCCCGTTCGTACATGGCCACCGACTGTTCGGTCGGCGTCACCGAGTCCGACGAGCTGTGCAGCAGCAGGACCGGGCGGGGAGAGATCTGCGAGATCACGTCTTCCGCGTTGAAGTCGAACATGCTCTGCGGCGTCTCGGCGGGGAAATCAAGGATCGAGCCCTTGATAAGGTTGCCGCGCAGGTGCTCCGGGATCGGCACGATGTCATAGCGCGAGACGATCAGCGACTGCCCCGTCTCCTCCTTGTGACGCCGCCCGCGTTCCAGCATCTCGAGGAACCGGTTGTATTCCTCGTCGGTCTTGTGCTGGCCGCGGAACTTGCGCTCGCCGTTGCCCCAGCCGCCGGAGGAGATCACGCAGGCCGCGCGCTTGTCGATCCCGGCGGTATAAACCGCCACAGCCGCCCCGAAGCTGGAGCCGAGCAGCCCGACGCGGTCGCTGTCGATCTCGGGCACCGTCGCGAGGAACCCCAGCGCGTTGCGGGTGTCGGCCACCTGGTCGAGGCACAGGATCCGCCCCGGCTCTCCCTCGCTTTCGCCGCAGCCGCGCATGTCGAAGCGCAGGGTGGCATAGCCCAGCCCGGTCAGCATCTTGACCGGGTTGACCACGTTGCCGGCGTTCTTGGTGCTGCCGAAACCGTGCAGCACGATGAAGGCGGCGCAGGTCTCGCCGGGCGGAAGGTCGTCAGGCAGGTTCAGGACGCCGGACAGGCGAAAGCCGTCCGAGTCAAACGCGATTGCTCGTTCCAAAGATCTGTCCTCGGTAGCAGGGCTGGCGGTCAGGCCGCACTCTGATAGGAGATGATGCCGACCCCGGTGGCCCAGGGTTTCACGGCCTCGTAGCTGACGACTTCCGGCCGCCGGTCCGGTCCCATGACGCCGGCAAGGCAGATCCAGGCCAGAAGCTCCAGCGTGCCGGCCCCGGCCTTCAGAAGGTCGTTGTCGGTATAGCTGGCCAGCGCCTCCAGGTCGCCGGAGGAGATCCGGTCGAGGAAGGTCTTGTCGAAGTCCGTGTCGATATGCCCGTGCCCGACCTCGCCGGGGTCATGCGACAGCCCGCCGGTGGCCACCACGGCGATCCGCTCGGGGCGCGCTTCCAGCATCGGGCCCAGCACCCGGCCAAGGTCCATGCAGCGCTTGGGCGAGGGACGCGGTGCGGCCAGGGCGTTGAACAGCAGCGGCACCACTTTCCGGTCGCCCTTGGGCAGCATGAAGCTGAGCGGCACCATCGACCCGTGGTCCAGCTTCATCTCCTCGGAGAAGTTCAGCTCGAACCCTTCGGCGTAGCAATGCTCGAGGATCGCCGAGGCCAGCGCCGGATCGCCCGTCACGTTGGACTTCGCCACCTTCAGCCAAGGCTCGATCGGCCCCTCGAAGGTCTCGCCGCGGCCGATGCAGAAGGCGCCGACGTGGTCGAGAAAGAAGTTCGCCCAATGCTCGGACGACAGCAGCAGGATCGTGTCGGGGTTGGCCGCCTCCAGCTGTTGCTGGACGGACCTGTAGCCGCCGACGAACCGGTCGACCTGCTCCTTCGGGGCGGCGTCGGTCCACGCGGTGATGCCGGGGGCATGGCTGCCGGCACTGGCGAAAACGATTGGCATGGCGTCTAACCCCTTATTGCCGTAAGATAATCAGGCTCTGACACCTGGTGGATCAAGGTGAAGGGGCGCAGGATCAGCCCGTGCACCCCCAGCTTGTACATCTTGCCGATGTCCATGGACAACAGCGCCTCGCGCTCCTCGTCGGACAGGTCGTAGCCGCTTGCGAAAGCGGCCTTGTCGTCGAAATAGCGCTGCCGGAAATCCGGATTGCGGTTCACGTCGCGCAACAGTTTGCTCAAGGCGTAGGTGCTCATGTCGTCCTCGTTGACTTCGCCGGGTCCATCGCTGCCGGAGCGACAATTTACCTGTCCGCATTGTGAGAGCAATCGCGCCGGGCACGTATGCCTTTCAGCCGGAGCCCTATGCTATTTTGGCATGTATACTGAAAACACATGCATATGCTAACGAGGCATATATAGACACAGGGTATAGGCAGCCGGCCTCGCGGATGCGGTTGCCTTCCCGCGGCCGACATTCCTGGGGGGGAGAGATGAACCGTTTAAGCCGGAACGTGCCCACGCTGATTAACCTGATCCGGGTCTGCGACCACGGCAGCATCAACAAGGCGGCCGAGGTGCTGAACATCTCGCAGCCCGCGCTGACCCGCAGCATCACACGGCTGGAACAGAGCTGCGGCGTCGAGCTGCTGCACCGCAACTCCAAGGGCGTGACCCTGACGGAGTTCGGGGAGATCCTGCTGATGCACGCGCGGAACATCGAGAGCGAGCTGCGCAACACCCTGCGGGACTTCGCCGCCTTCAAGAACAACCAGCAGAAGGACTTCCGCATCGGCGCCACGCCCCTTGTGGCGGCGCATTTCATGGCCGGCGCGCTGGAGGCCGTCTACAGCCAGCACCCCGGCGTGTCCCTGCGCCTGACCGATGCCAACCGGCCGGAATTGCTGGGACTTCTGCGGCGCGGAGAGCTTGACCTGGTGGTCGCCACCCTGGCCTTCGATTCCAGCGAGGCCGACCTGACCCAGCAGGCCCTGTTCGAGCTGGACCTGCGGGTGATCGTGCGCACCGGCCATCCGCTGGCCAAGCTGGAAACTGTGACCATCGCCGACTTGCAGTCGTTCAAGTGGGTCCTGCCGCGCGCCGACAGCGGCCTTTACCGGCGGGTGGAGCGGGACTTCAACCGCGCCGGCATCACCTTCCCCGGCTCGGTGCTGGAGACGACCTCGCCCGAGGCCACCAAGGCGCTGGTGAAATCCACCGACCTGATCGGGGTGCTGCCGCTGCAGGCGCTGTCGAACTCGCGCGAGGATCACCTTGTATCCCTGCAGGGGGACTGGAGCTTTGCGCGCCGGTCCGTGGGCATCTTCCGCATCAAGGACGAGGAGGATCCGAAGATCTTCAAGACCCTCGTTCGTTCGCTGCGCAACATCGCGCAGGTGCCGGTGATCCGCCCGAAGGCGGCGGCGGGCGACGACCCGGGGCAGGAGGCCACCGAGACCGCGTTCGAGCGGCACGAGGCATAGCGGGGCAGGGGCGGCCCTGCGGTCCCGGCCCCGGCGACCGGCCATATGCCAATCCGATATATTCCGCCCGCCCCATCGCATACCGCGCCGCAAGGCCATCCGTGACACCCTGCCGCGAAGCAGGAAAGATGACCCATGACAGAAGACGCAAGCCCGGCGCGCATGGCCGCCTGGGACGACATCCGCAACCTTCGCCAGAGGATCGACGCGCTGGACGACGACGCGCTTGACCTGGTGTTCCGCCGTGCCCGCTCGCACTACGCCTGGTCAGACCGCCCGGTCAGCCGCGCCACGCTGGAGCAGCTCTACGAGACCATCCGCTTCCTGCCCACGGCGACGAACGGCAACCCGGCGCGGTTCGTCTTCGTCACCTCGCCCGAGGCCAAGGCCCGGCTGATGCCCTCGGTCAATCCCGGCAATCGGCCCAAGGTGAAAGCCGCCCCGGTCACCGTCATCGTCGCCTATGACGAGATGTTCTGGAAGGAACTCGCCCGCCTGAACCCCCACAAGGACCCGACCGACCGGTTCCGCAACGACCCCGGCAAAAGCCGCACCGACAGCTTCCGGAACGGCACCCTGCAGGGGGCCTACCTGCTGCTGGCGGCGCGGGCGCTGGGGCTGGACACCGGGCCGATGTCGGGCTTTTCCAACGAAGGCGTCGACGCGGAATTCTTCGCGGGCACCTCGGTCCGGTCCAACTTCCTCATGAACCTCGGCTACGCGGACGAGACCGGCGTGTTCCAGCGGCTGCCGCGGCTGTCCTTCGACGAGGCCTGCACCCAGCTTTGATCCGGCTGCCCGCGCTGAACGCTTGACCTTGGCCGCCCCGAAGGGAACCTTCCGCCCCGGGGCATTCAGGAGAGATCATCATGAGCGGACGCTTGAGCGGCAAGGTCGCGCTGGTCATCGGCGGCGCGCGGGGCATCGGCGCGGCAACGGCCGCGCGCTTCGCCGCCGAGGGCGCGCAGGTCGCCGTCGCGGACATGGAGGAAGAGGCCGGCGCGCAGCACGCGGCGCGGATCGGGGGCCTCTACCTGCGCACCGACATCTCCCGCGCAGAGGACGCCAGCGCGGCGGTGGCCGCGACGGTGGACCGCTTCGGCCGGCTCGACATCGTGGTGCAGAACGCCGGCATCTACCCCTGGACGCTGATCGAGAACACCAGCCCCGAGGAATGGGACCGGGTGCTGTCGGTCAACCTCGGCGGCTGCTTCAACGCGGCGCGCGCCGCGGTGGGGCCGATGAAGGCGCAGGGGCAGGGGCGGATCCTGTTCACCTCGTCGATCACCGGCCCCCGGGTCTGCAACCCCGGCCACGGTCACTACGCCGCCACCAAGGCCGGCATCAACGGCTTCATCCGCGCCGCCGCCATCGAGTTCGCCGGCTACGGGATCACCGTGAACGGGGTGGAGCCGGGGAACATCCTGACCGAGGGGATGAAGGCGCACCGCAGCGCCGAGTACATCCACACCATGACCGAGGCGATCCCGCTGGGCCGGCTCGGAACCCCCGAGGATGTCGCCGCCGCCTTCCTGTTCCTCGCCTCGGACGAGGCCGCCTATATCACCGGCACTACCATCGTGGTGGACGGCGGGCAGTTGCTGCCAGAGGGGCAGGACTTCCGGGTGAACCCGTAGTGCCGGACGAGAGCCCCTTGGCGCAGGACACCATCGTCCTCGGCGGCGGCATGGTCGGCGTCTGCACCGCGCTGGCCCTGCAGGCGCGGGGCCGGCAAGTGGCGCTGGTGGACCGGGGGGTGCCCGCGGCCCGCAGCAGCTACGGCAACGCCGGGATCATCCAGGTGGAGGCGGCAGAACCCTACGCCATGCCCCGCGCGCCGCGCGAGCTGCTGCAGATCGCGCTGGGGCGCAGCAACGCCGTGGCGTGGGGCTTCGCGGGCCTGTCGCGGTCCCTGCCGCCGCTCTGGAGCTACTTCCGCCACTCCGCCCCCGCGCGGCACCGTCAGATCGGGCGCACCTACGCCACCCTCACCTCCCGCGCCGCCGCCGACCACGCGCCGCTGATCGAGGCGGCGCAGGCCGGGCACCTGATCCGGCGCGAAGGGTTCCGGCAGGCCTACCGCGACCCCCGCCACCTTGCCGAGGCGGTTCAGCAGGCCGCGCGGCTGGCGGCGGACTACGGCGTCCGCTCCGAGGCGCTGGACTGTGCGGCGCTGGCGGCGCGCGAGCCGGGGCTGCGCCGCCCCATGGCCGGCGCGGTGCACTGGAGCGACGCCTGGACCTGCCGCGACCCCGGCGCATTGGTGCAGGCCTACACCGACCTGTTCCGCCGCCGCGGCGGGCATGTGCAGACCGGCGATGCCCTGACCCTGGCGCGGCACGGCAGGGGCTGGCGCGTGGGCGCGCAAGGCGCGGCGATCCAGGCGGCAGAGGCGGTGATCGCCCTCGGCATGGGCTCTGCCGCGCTGTGCCGGGTGTTCGGTCTGCGGGTGCCGCTGTTCTCCAAGCGCGGCTACCACCGCCACTACGCGGCGGCCACCGCCCCCACGGTGCCCTTCGTGGATGTGGATAGCAGCGCGGTGCTGGCGCCCATGGCGACGGGGCTGCGCATCTCCACCGGCGCCGAGATTGCCCGCGCGGGCGCCCCGCCGCGCCCCGTGCAACTGGACCGCGCCGGCCGCGCCGCGGCCGAGCTGTTCGACCTCGGCGCGCCGCTGGACGGGATCTGGACCGGCGACCGCCCCTGCATCCCCGACATGCTGCCGGTGGTGGGGGCCCTGCCGGGGCAGCCGGGGCTCTGGGCCAACTTCGGGCACGGCCACCAGGGCTTCACCCTGGGCCCGACCACCGGAGAGCTGCTGGCCGAGGAAATGACGGGCGGCGCCGCGGCGCCCGGCCCGCTGCACCCCGCGCGGTTCCTGCGGGGTTGAGTGCAGGGAGAGTTCGGCACGCTTGTGCCGGCCCGTGAGAGCAGCTAGCCTTTTCCCGAACAGAAGTTCACATTTGTGAACTCAGGAGGGGCAGCATGACGGTCAACGTTCTGTGGATCATGGCGGACGAGCTGCGCGCTTCTTCGCTCGGCTGCTACGCCGATGACCCCTGCAACCCAGGCTGGGACCGCGCCGTAACGCCGCATCTCGACGGGTTGGCCGGGCAGGGGGTGCGCTTTTCCAGCCATTGGTGCAATTCCCCGGCCTGCGTCCCCTCGCGCTGTTCCATGCTGACCGCGCAGCCACCGGAGAAGACGGCGATCTACTCCAACGAAGGCGCTTGGGCGAGCTACCCGGTGCCGCAGGTCTTCCCCACTTTTCCCGAACATTTCGCGGCGCAGGGCTACCGCACCGCTTCCTTCGGAAAGGCCCACCTGCCGCGCGGCTACGAGGCATGGCAGCAGAACGACACCGCCGGCAGCGGGATGAACCTGTTTGCCGAGGCGGTCGGCGGCGCGGCGCTGGAGGCCATCGTGCCGCGCGGCATCCCCTCGCCGGTGGGCGGGCGGTTCCCGGACGACCGGCCCTATCCGCCGGAGGTGGTTACCCGGAATACGCTGGACTGGCTGGAGCAGGCGGACGACCGGCCGTTCCTGCTGCGCGTGTCATACCTGCAGCCCCACACCCCGGTGCTGCCGCCGGACCGCTACCGCGCGCGCTATGCGCCGGAGGACTTCCCCGGCCACGATCTGCTCCGAGGCGAGGGCAGCCAGTACGAGCGGCTGTTCCGCGACACCGTCGGCGGCCCGGAGCTGAGCCACGCGCAGATGCAGCGGGCGCAGGCGGATTACGCGGCGCTGGTGACCTGGCTGGACGACCAGGTGGGCCTGTTGCTGGCAGCGCTGGAGCCGCACGAGGCCGCCCGCGATACGGTGGTGGTGTTCAATGCCGACCACGGCGCCTCGCTGGGCGAGGGGGGCGGGCTGCTGGCCAAGGTGGTGCACGCTCCGCAGTCGCAGCGTATTCCACTGATCCTGCGCGCACCGGGCCTGCCCCGGGGCGTGACGCGGGACGACCTGAGCGAGGCGATGGACCTTGCGCGCACGCTTTGCGGGCTGGCGGGTATCGCGCCCGACTCGGGCTTTGCCGGGCGCGACCTGTTCGCCGACCCCGCGCCCGATGCGGTGTTCTCCACCATTGGGCAAGGCCACCTGGGCGCCACGGCCTCCTCGGCGGCGCATGTGGGCAGTTGGCCCGGCGATCTCGGCTGGCCGCGCCGGGCCTGCCTGCGAACCGCGCGCTGGCGCTTCGACATGAATGTTCGGCAGGACGGCGGGCCGGTGGCGCCGGAGAACGAGGACGCGTTCCTTGCCGACAGCCACGACGACCCGCTGGAACTGCGGAACCTCGCCCGCGACCCGGGGCAGGCCGAGCGCGTGGCCGGGTTCCGCGACCGGCTGCTGTCGCGCGCCGCGACGGCGCGGGAGCCGGACTTCGTGCCGGAATTCTCTGCCGCCGAGGTGGGCGAATTTGCGCCCCCGAAACTTTGAGGAATTCAAGATGGAAAAGCTGAAGGCCAGCGTGATCGGGGCGGGCTGGTTCGCCGCCCACAGCCACATCCCGACCCTGCAGCGCCGCAAGGAGGTGGTGCTAGACAGCGTCTGCCGGCTGGGCGGCGAGGAACTGGCGCGGGTGAAGGACCATTTCGGCTTTGCCCACGGCACCGAAGATTACCGCGAGGTGCTGGCGCGGGGGCCGGACCTCGTGATTGTCTCGTCGCCGCACAGGCTGCACTACGAGCAGGCCCGCTCGGCGCTGGAGGCCGGGGCGCACGTGATGTGCGAGAAGCCGATGACGCTGGACCCGGCGGAGGCATGGGACCTGGTGGAGATCGCGAAGCGGCAGGGCCGGCATCTGCTGATCGCCAACTCGCACAACTACCTGCCCCACGTGGGCACGCTGCGCGACCGCATCGACGGCGGCCTGATCGGCGAGATCGAGCACGTGGCCTGTTCCTTCATCTCCGTCACCCGCGAGGTGTTCACCGGCGACGTCGGCCTGAAACGCTGGGACGAAGCCTTCTTCCGTCCCGACCGCTCCACCTGGCAGGACCCCGAGGGCGGCGGCGGGTTCGCCTATGGGCAACTCAGCCATTCACTGGCGCTGATGTTCTACCTCTCCGGCCTGCGGCCCGAACGGATCGCGGCGCTGACCCGGCAGGAGCAGGGGGTGGACATCGCCGACGCCGCGGTGCTGGCCTGCGCGGGCGGCGCCGCGGTGTCGATTTCCGGCTCTGTCGCCATGCCACAGGGCGAGCGGGCGCTGATGCGGGTGTTCCTTGCCGGCAGCCTGGGCCTTGTCACCGCCGAGTTCGACCTGGACCGCTGCGAGATCCGCCTGAACGACGGAACGCGCGAACGGCTGCCGCTGCGCGAGGGCGAGTGGAACGTCAACAGCGCCGGGCCCGTGGACGCGCTGGTGGACCTGGCGCTGGGCACCGGCCGCAACCAGTCCTCCGGCGAGATCGGCGCCATGACCACGGCGACGATCCACGCGATGCTGGCCTCGGCGGGGCAGGGCGGCGCGATGACCGACGTGGTGACACGGTGAGCTGGGATGATCTGCATGGACAGGGCTTCGTGCTGAAGCTCCGCCCCGGCATGGCCGCCGAATACCGCCGCCGCCACGCCGAGATCTGGCCCGAGATGGCGCGGGCGCTGCGGGAGTCGGGGATCGTCTTCTACGAGATCTACCTGGACGAGGCCGGGGGCCAGGTCTTCGGACACATGCTGCGCGACCGCCCCGCGCCACCCACGGAGGATTCGGTCATCCAGCGCTGGCGCACCCACATGGCGGATGTGCTGGAGATGGACGGGGACCTGCCCCGGCGGCTGCCGGTGGAGCGCGTGTTCCGGCTGACGGCGCCGGGCGGGCCGGGCGGGGATCAGTCCAGCGACAGCCCGTAGTGGCGCGACCCTGCCAGTTCGTCGATCCGCGCGCCCGCGGCGGCGGGGTCGCATAGTGCGGCGAGGGCGGGGCTGGCCCCGGGGGTGCCGAGACGGCGCGAGATGTCGAGGCTGGTGGCGGCAAGCCGCGCGAGGATCGTCGCCAGCGCCGGCCGCGACACCCGGATCAGCGGGACCGAGACCGACAGCGACACCTCCGTGCGCCCGCCCGGACCGGGCACCGGCACCGCCAGGCAGAACACGCCCTCGGTATATTCCTGGTTGTCGATGGCGAAGCCGCGCTCCCGCGTGCGCGCCAGTTCCTCCAGCAGCGCCTCCACCGTCGAAAGGGTGGTGGCGGTGTAGGCGGGCAGCGCCTCGCCCGCGTAGAGGTCCCGCACCTCCTGCTCCGGCAGTTCGGCCAGCAGCGCCTTGCCGACGCCGGTGGCATGGGCCTGCAGCCGCCGCCCCGTCTCGGACAGCAGCCGCAGCACGTGCGAGCTGTCGACGCGGACCAGGTAGACGTTCTCGCGCCCCGACAGCCGGGCCAGCTGGGCGGTCTCGTTGACCTCGGCCACCAGCGCCTTCATCGACTGGCGGGCCACGTTGATGACGTCATGGGTCCGCACGTAGGCCTCTCCGGCCTCGAGCGTGCGGATCCCCAGCGAGTAGCGGCGGCTGTCGGGGTCCTGTTCCAGGTACTGCCGGCGCACCATCACGTCCAGCAGGGCGTGCAGCGAGCTTTTGGGAATGTTCAGCGACTTGGTCAGGTCCATGAAGCCCACACCCTGGCTTGCGGGGATCACCGCCTCGAGGATGTCCATCACCCGTTCGGCGGACTTGACCGAGCGCGCGGCGCTCCCTGCCTCGGACCCGTTCTTCGGCATCTGCGCGATCCTCTTCAGCGTGCTTGACCGACGCCGTTATCAAGTGCATTATTTTTTTGCGAACCATAGTTTCCATATGTGAACTCGAAACGGCCGTCAAGAGCCGCGGGTGCCGGAGACCAGGGGGTTCGGACAATGGGAGGATCCACATGCTGAACGAATTTATCCGGCGCGCCCCGGGGCGCCGTGCGCTGGTTGCCACCGGCCTGACGGCGGCGCTTCTGGCCACCACCTCTGTGGCGGTGGCGCAGGACATCCCCGACGTGCCGCGCAACCGCACGCTGATCTCGCAGGGCTGGGACTTCTACAACCAGGTCCCCTCGACCGATAACTTCAACCCCTACGCCGGCGTATTGCTGCACATGCGTAATAACCTGCACTACACGGTCTACGAGTCGCTGTTCTACACCAACCACAACACCAACGAGCGCATTCCGTGGCTGGCCACCGGCATGGAGACCAGCGACGACTTCATGACCGTGACGGTGTCCCTGCGCGAGGGGGTGACCTGGGCGGACGGAGAGGTCTTCGACGCCGAGGACGTGGTCTACAGCCTTGAGATGCTGAAGGCGGAAGCGCCGGGGATGCTGTTTTCCTCTGCCATCGACGAATGGGTGGACACGGTCGAGGCGGTGGACCCGCTGACCGTGCGGATCAACCTGAAGAAGCCCGGGCCGCGCTGGGCGCAGGACACGCTGGCGACGGGCCAGGCCTCGCGCTTCGTGGTTGTGCCGGAACACATCTGGGCCGACACCGACGCCAGCGAATTCGCCAACTTCGACCTCGAAAAGGGCTGGCCCATCGGCACCGGCCCCTACAAGCTGGTCGCCGCCAGCCCGTCCTCGCTGACCTTCGACCTTCGCGACAGCTGGTGGGCCGTCGATACCGGCTTTGTCGAGGCGATGCCGAAGGTCGAGCGGATCGCCTACGTGCCCGGCACCCAGGAGGCGATGCCGCAGCTTTACGCGTCGAACCAGATCGACATGGGCCGTTCGATCCAGCCCGGCGCCTACGACGCCATCCGGTTCCAGAACCCGGCGCTGGTGTCGTGGAACGAGGAGGGGCCCGTCTGGGGCGCGCCCGACGGCTGCACCTACGCGCTGCGCTTCAACAACCAGGTGGCGCCCTTCGACGACGCCGACCTGCGGCGGGCGATCAACTTTGCCATCGACCGCGACCAGATCGTCGACCTGGCCTACGAGGGCAGTGTGTTGAAGGCGATGATGCCGCTCAGTTCCTATTCCGGGATGCTGGAGTACGTGGACAAGATCAAGGAGGCCGTGGACCTCGAGGCGCTGGACGACCCGAACCCGGAAAAGGTCGCCGAGATCATGGAGGCCGGCGGCTACGTCAAGGGGGACAACGACCTCTGGGCCATGCCCGACGGCAGCCCGCTGCAGTTGGAACTTGCCGTGGCGCAGGGCGATCCCATCGGCCCGGTGCTGTCGCAGCAGCTGAAGCTGGCCGGCTTCGACGTGCTGTTCAAGGTGCAGCAGCTGACGGCCAAGAACGAGGCCTATATCGCAGGCAACTACCAGATGGACGTGGGACCGCACTGCGGCGCGCTTTACGACCCGTGGCAGACGCTGGAACACTTCCATTCCAAGTACGCGGCCCCGGAAGGCGAGAGCGTGAAGAACAACCGCGCGCCGACTCGCTACCAGAACCCGGAACTGGATGCGATCCTCGACAAGATGGAGGCGCTGCAGCCCTCGCCGGATGACGCCGAGTACATGGACCTGGTGCGCCAGGCGTCAGAAATCTTCGTGGCCGAACTGCCGGAGATCAGCTTAGCCGAGGAACTGCACACGCTGGTGTTCAACACCACCTACTGGACCGGCTATCCCAATGCGGACGATCCCTACATCGCGCCGTACCTGCCCTGGGCCGGGTTCCAGAAGGTGATCCTGAACCTCGAACCGACGCAGTAGCGCCGGCGGCGAAACAGGCCGGGCGCCGGATCGCGGCGCCCGGCAGACATTTCAGGATTGGATGGCACGATGGAAGCTCTGGTCTGGGAAGGCCCCGAGGTGATGACGCTGCGCGAGTGGCCCGACCCGGCGCCCGGCGACGGCGAGGTTCTGATCGACGTGGCCTTCGTGGGGATCTGCGGCTCTGAACTGGGCGGCTACCTGGGGCACAACGCGCTGCGGGTGCCGCCGCTGGTCATGGGGCACGAGTTTTCCGGCACCGTCGCGGCGGTGGGGCGGGGGACCCGCACCGACCTTCAGCCGGGGGATCGGGTGACCTGCAATCCCATGGTCCCCTGCGGCGACTGCACCTTCTGCGACGAGGGCGCGCCGCAGCTTTGCGTCAACCGCTCGCTTATCGGTGCTCACCGCGCCGGGGCTTTCGCGGCGCGGGTGACGGCGCCGGCGAAGGCCGTGCACCGGCTGCCCGAGGGTGTGTCGATGCAGGCCGGCGCCATGGTGGAGCCGGTGGCGGTGGGGCTGCGCATCGGCCGGATCGCGGGCGACATGACCGGGCGCACCGCGCTGGTGATCGGCGCCGGCCCCATCGGCCTGCTGGCGATACAGGCGCTGCAACGCAACGGGGCGGCGCGGGTCTACTGCGTCGACCTCGATCCCGACCGGCTGCAGATGGCGCGGCGCTTCGGCGCCGAGGTCTTCGACCCGGCCGCGCAGGACACGGTCGAGACCGTCCGGGCCGGCACCGGCGGGCTGGGGGCGGCGCTGACCGTGGACGCGGTGGGATCGGCGCAGACCCGCGCGCAGTCGGTGGCCGCCACCCGCTCTGGCGGGGTGGTGCTGCTGTCGGGTCTGCACGCCGAGGCCAGCGACTTTCCCGCCTCCGAGGTGATCCGCCGCGAGATCGTGCTGAAGGGCGCCTTCTGCTATTCGGCCGAGGACTTCGCAGAGGCGCTGACGGCGGTAGCGGAGGGCAGCATGAGCCTGGGCGAGTGGATCGTCGAGGCGCCGCTGGGCGAGGGCGGCAAGTGGTTCGACCGGCTGGTGAAGAACCCCGGCAACGTCTCGAAGGTGCTGCTGGTGCCGGGGCCCTCGGCATGAAGATCGCCCGTATCGAGGCCTTCCCGATCAAGTCCGAGATGGTCGGCGCTCTCTACAAGGACGGCAGCGCCGAGGGCCGGCGGCCGCCCTGGACCAAGGGGGCAGAGGTCGCCGGACCCATGTCCGGCTACCCGCGCTTCAAGAAGCAGCGATCCAGTTGGCGCTACGACGGCGCGGTGGGCTGCCTCGTGACCGCCGAGGACGGCACCACCGGCTTTGGCACCACGCGCTACGACCAGCCGGTGATCCACCTCATCAACGACCACTTCGCGCCGCTGCTGGCGGGCGAGGACTGCATGGCGATCGAGCGGCTCTGGGACATGATGGGGCGCATGGCCTCGCCCTACGGCGTCTCGGGCCTGCCCAGCTACGCGATTTCGGCGGTGGACCTGGCGCTGTGGGACCTGAAGGGCAAGCTGCTGGACCGGCCGGTCTACAGCCTCGCCGGCGGGCCGGTGCGCGACGACCTGATGGTCTATGCCACGGGCAACGACACCGACTGGCACATGGAGCTTGGCTTCCGCGGCACCAAGCTTGCCTGTCCCCACGGCCTGTTTGACGGGCTGGAGGGGCTGGCGCGCAACGAGGACCTCGTGGCGCGCACCCGCGAGGCGATCGGGCCCGAGACCGAGCTGATGCTGGATTGCTGGATGGCCTTCGACGTGGAGTTCGCGGTGCGCCTGTCCGAGCGGCTGAAGCCCTACGGGCTGCGCTGGATCGAGGACTGCCTGATGCCGGAAAACACCGAGGCCCACGACGAGTTGCGCCGCCGCCTGCCGGGGCAGACCCTGGCCACCG
Source organism: Rhodobacter sp. (assembly GCA_048262455.1). Taxonomy (GTDB): domain Bacteria; phylum Pseudomonadota; class Alphaproteobacteria; order Rhodobacterales; family Rhodobacteraceae; genus Psychromarinibacter. The sequence continues at coordinate 7,606 of JBLXFD010000004.1, read as the reverse complement.
GCGAGCATTGGTACGGGCTGCAAAGCTTCGCCAGCGCCTGCACCCGGCGGTTGGCGGACATCCTGCAGCCCGACATCTGCTGGGCTGGCGGCTTTACCGGCTGCCGCAAGATCGCCCAGCTGGCAGAGGCCCACGGGCTGGAGGTCTGCCTGCACGCGGGGGCCAATACGCCCTACGGGCAGCACCTGTCGGTGACCTCGCCGGCGATCCGCTGGGCGGAATACTTCGTCGGCGGTGCCCCCGGCGTGCCGCTGGAACAGACCCGGGTATTCCCGGGGATGCCGGTGCCGGTGGAGGGCCGCGTGGCGCCCTCGGACGCCCCCGGGTTCGGGCTGGAACTGACGGACGCCATCCTGGACGGCATGAGACGCTGAGATGTACTTCGACTACGTCCTCCGGCGCTTCGGCGTGATGCTCCTGGTGATCTTCCTCGCGGTCACCATCAACTTCACGCTGCCGCGGCTGATGCCCGGCGATCCCATCGAGAGCCAGCTGAGCCAGCTTCTGGCGCAGGGCAGCGGCTCTGTCGGCGATGTCGAGGCGATGGTGGCGGCCTACCGCGCGCGCTTCGGGCTCGACCAGTCATTCCTGAACCAGTACCTCAGCTACTGGGGGGCACTGTTCCGGCTGGATCTCGGCTTTTCGCTGGCCAGCTACCCCGAGAGGGTGGGGCCGGCGATCCTGGCCGGACTTCCCTGGACGCTGGGGCTGCTGGGCTTCGCCACCATGGTGTCCTTCGTGCTGGGCACCTGGCTGGGCGGCCTGATCGCCTGGCCCCGCGCCAGCCGCTACTGGCAGGGGGCGGGATCTGTGGTGCTGCTGCTGTCCTCGGTGCCCTACTTCCTGATCGGCATGGTGCTGCTCTACCTTTTCGCCGTGGTCTGGCGGGTGCTGCCGGCGGGTGGCGGGATGCCCTACGGTGTCAACCCGGGCTTCGACTGGTCGACGATCAGGGGAATCGCCTTGCATGGCACCCTTCCGGCGCTGTCGATCATCCTGGCAGAAACCGGCGCCTGGGCGGTGGGGATGCGGGGGATGCTGGTCTCGGCGCTGGGCGACGACCACATCGCGCTGGCCGAGGCGAAGGGGCTGAAGGACCGCCGGGTCTTCCGCCGCTACGGCATGCGATCCGCGATGCTGCCGCAGCTGACCAAGCTGGCGCTGACCATGGGGCACATCGTATCCGGCGCGATCCTGGTGGAGGTGATCTTTTCCTACCCCGGCATCGGGTTCCGCCTGTACCAGGCGATCCAGTCCAAGGACTACTTCGTGATCCAGGGCATCGTGCTGGTGCTGTCGGTCTCGCTGGCGCTGGCCACCTTCATCCTGGACATGATCTATCCGCTCATCGATCCGCGGATCTCTTCGCGGAGGCAGACCTGATGCGCGTGAAATCCTTCCTGACCTGGGGCGTGGGCCTATTGGCGGGGATCCTGCTGGTGGCCCTGATCGGCCCGCTGATAGCTGACCCGGCCATGTCGCAAGTGGGCGCGGTGATCCCGCGCCAGCCGCCGTCGCAGGACTTCTGGCTGGGCACCGACGCCCAGGGACGCGAGATGATCTCTGTCCTGATCTTCGCGCTGCCGCAGACCCTGAAGATCGGCGTGCTGGCCGGGCTGATCTCGCTCGGGGTGGGGACCGTGCTGGGGCTGGTCTCTGGCTTCGTCGGCGGCTGGGTGGACGCGGTGGTGCGCACCGCCTCGGACGTGATGATGACGATCCCCGGCATCGCGGTGATGGTGCTGGTGGCCGCCAACGTGCGGGTCATGACGGTCGAGATCATGGCGGTGATCGTCGCCGCCCTCAGCTGGATGATCGCCACCCGCACAATCCGCGCGCAGACCCTGTCGGTGCGCGAGCGCGGCTACGTGCAGATCGCCCGCCTGAACGGCCAGTCAGGGGTCAAGCTGGTCTTCGTCGAGGTGCTTCCGAACCTGCTGCCCTTCATCGCCGCCAGCTTCGTGATGACGGTCAGCCAGGCGATGATGGCCACCATCGGGCTGGAGGCGCTGGGCCTTGGGCCGCAGGGCGAGCTGACGCTGGGCATGACCATCTACTGGGCCCAGTTCTACGCCGCCATCGTCCGCGGCATGTGGTGGTGGTGGCTGCCGCCGATCCTGCTGCTGTCGCTGATCTTCGTCGGCCTCATGCTGACCTCGATCGGGCTGGACGCGACCGTGAACAAGCGGCTGGCGAAAAGCTGATGCTACTGGAGATCGACAACCTCAGCGTGCGCTACGGCACCCCGGCGGGGCCGGCCTACGCGGTCAACGACTTGACGGTCTCGCTGCGGCAGGGCGGCCGGCTGGGGCTGGTGGGGGAAAGCGGGTCGGGGAAGTCTACGACGATCCTGGCGCTGATGCGGCTGCTGCGCGGCGGCGAGATCGAGGCGGACGGCATCACGCTGGCGGGCCGCGACCTGACCGCGCTGGACGACCGGGCCTACCGGCGGCTGCGCTTCGCCGAGATGTCGATGGTGCCGCAGGGGGCGATGTCCTCGCTGAACCCGGTACTGCGGATATCCGAGCAGATGGGCGACATCTTCGACGACCACGGCATCCGCCACGGGCGCGGCGAGCGGCGGGCGATCCTCGGGGATCTGCTGCGCCGGGTCGGCCTGCCCGAGACGGTGCAGGACCGCTACCCGCACGAGCTGTCCGGCGGCATGAAGCAGCGGGTCTGCATCGCCATGGCGATCGCCCTGCGGCCAAAACTGATCCTGGCGGACGAGCCCACCTCGGCGCTGGACGTGATGGTGCAGAAACAGGTGCTGGCAACCCTCGGGCGGGTCCAGCAGGAGCTGGGCGCGGGCATCGTGCTTATCGGCCACGACATGGCGCTGATGGCGCATTTTGTCGAGGACCTCGGCGTGATGTACGCCGGCCGGCTGGTGGAGACGGGCCCGGTGCGGCGGCTGTTCGCGCGCCCCCGGCATCCCTACACGCGGATGCTGATCGACTCGCTGCCCTCGTTCCAGCGGCGCGGCACCTTCAAGGGCATCCCCGGGGTGGGCCCGTCGCTGCTGTCGAAGATCGACGGCTGCCCGTTCCACCCGCGCTGCCCGATGGCGGTGGACCTGTGCCGCGCGCGCCGGCCGGAGCCGCGGGCGGTGGACCCGGCAGAGCCGCGGCACCTGTCCGCCTGCCACCGCGCCGAGGAGGTCCGATGACCAGCACCATCGAAGCCCGTGACGTCGACGTCGTCTTCACCTCCGGCATCGGCGGCCGGGTACGGAAGGCGGCGCTTCAGTCGGTGTCGCTGTCGGTGGGCGGGGTGCGCCCCTCGATCACCGCCGTGGTGGGTGAAAGCGGCAGCGGCAAGACCACGCTGACGCGGTTGCTGCTGGGGTTCCAGCCGGCAACTTCGGGCGAGGTGCTGTACAACGGCCGCCCCCTCGACGCGCTTTCTTCGTCCGAACTCAAGGTGTTCCGCCGCGACGTGCAGGCGATTTTCCAGGACCCGTTCGAGGCCTTCAACCCGTTCTACAAGGTCGAGCATCCGCTGGTCACCCCGCTGCGCGCCTTCGGGCTGGCAGGTTCGCGCGCCGAGGCGCTGGGGCTGGTGGAGCGGGCGATGGAGACGGTGGGCCTCCGGCCGCAGGAGACCATCGGAAAGTACCCGCACCAGCTGTCCGGCGGCCAGCGCCAGCGGGTGATGATCGCCCGCGCGCTGGCCCTGCGCCCCTCGGTGATCCTCGCGGACGAGCCGGTGAGCATGGTGGACGCCTCCCTGCGCTCGACGATCCTGGAGCTGCTGTGGAAGCTGAACCGCGATGAGGGGATCGCGCTGATCTACGTGACCCACGACCTGACCACCGCCTACCAGGTGGCCGAGACGATCCTGGTGCTCTACGGTGGCCAGATCATGGAGATTGGCGCGGCCGAGGACGTGATCCACAAGCCGCGGCACCCCTACACGCGGGCGCTGATCGACGCGGTGCCCTCGCCGGACCCGGACGTGGACTGGAACCTGGGGGACGGCACCGACCTAGGCGATACCCACAACCTGCCGGCGCAGGGCTGCGCCTTTGCCCCGCGCTGCCCGCACGCGATGGACCGGTGCCGCGTCCAGCGCCCGCCGCTGTTCGACACAGATCCGCTGCGCGCCTCTGCCTGCTGGCTGGACGAGCGGGCCCAGACCACCACCGGCGCCGAGATACAGCGCCGCGCCGCCGACGCCCGGCTTCCGGCGGCAGTGCAGTGATCGTCGACGCCCATTGCCATGTCTGGGGCCGCTGGCCCTACGACCCGCCGGTGCCGGACCCTGACAGCCGCGCGCGGGTGGAGCAACTGCTGTGGCACATGGACCAGAACGGCGTGGACCACGCGGTGGTGATCGCGGCGGCGATCGGCGACAACCCCCGCAATGCTTCGGACGCCTTCGCCGCCGCGGCGGCGCATCCCGGCAAGCTGACGGTCTTCCCCGATCTCGAGTGCCGCTGGAGCGCGGACTACCAGACCCCCGGGGCCGCGGCGCGGCTGCAGGCGGCCTGGGACCGCTGGGGGATGAAGGGGATCACCACCTACCTCGGCGAGGAAGAGGACGGCTCCTGGCTGCTGGACCCCGAGGGCGAGGCGTTCTTTGCCCTCGCCGAACGGCTGGGCCTGATCGCCAGCCTGTCGCTCATGCCGCACCAGTTACCCGCCTGCGCCGAACTTGCCCGCCGCCACCCCGGCCTGCCGGTCCTGCTGCACCACCACGGGTTCTTCGGCCCGCGCAGCGGCACCACCGCGGCGGACCGCAACCTGGCACAGGCGGTGGCGGCGCAGCCCAACGTGTACGTCAAGCTGTCGGGGCTGGGGAACGTGGCGGGGCCGGCGGAGGATTATCCCTACCACGGGCTGGACTGGCTGAAGCGGATGATGGCTGACCTGTTTCCGGGCCGCATGGTCTGGGGCTCGGACTTCCCCGTATCGACCCGGCACATGACCTACCGCCAGACGCTGGAAGTGCTGCGCCGCCACGGGTCCTTGCCGGAGGCCGAACTGCGCCGGACCCTGGGGCCGGTGATGGCAGGCCTGCTGGCGCTGACCTGACCCCCTAGATCCCCGCGTTCCGCACCAGGTCGGTCATCCGCATCAGCCGGTAGGCCAGCGAGCGCGCGGCGTAGCTGTGCAGGACGGCGGCGGCGGTGCTGCCGGCGTGGGTGCGGGGGATGTGGTCGATCTGGATGCGCAGCAGCGTCGCCTCGTGCTCCACCACGATGGTCGCCGTGCGCGGCACCCCGGCGTAGGCGGCGATCTCGCCGATCAGGGCGCCGGGCAGGAAGCGGCCCACCACCCGCGGCTTGCCGTCCAGCCCGATCACCTCGGCGCGCAGCTGGCCGCCGGTCACCTGGTACAGCTCCGTCGCGCGGGTGCCCTCGGCGATCAGCACCTCGCCGGCGGCCAGGTGCACCCGGTCGCTGAAGGCGCCGAGGTCCAGATCGGGAGAGGCCGCGGCCATGGCGTCGAGGATCGTGTGCTCCAGCGGCTCGTCCGACAGGTCGGCGAGGATCTCCGCCTCGATCACGGTCAGCGCCTCGTCCAGCGACTTGCGCAGGGTGATGCCCGCCAGCATCCCCGAGGCCGCCAGCCGCTCGGCCACCGGATCCGACAACCCGCAAAGCACGAATTCGGCCCCCTGGGCGCGGCACAGGTCGGCGGTGCGCGCCAGCGCCAGGGTGGCCGAGGTGTCGAGGTTGGTCATGCGCGTCAGGTCAAAGACCATCCGGTCCGGGGCAGGCGGGGCCGCGAAGTCCGCGCGGACGTCCTCCAGCAGCCGGTTGGCGGTGCCAAAGAACAGGTAGCCGCGCAGCTCGTAGATCCGGGTGCGGTGGCCCTCTTCGGCCAGCCGCGCCGCCTGCCGCACGCCCCGCTCCACCGCCGAGCGGCGCACCGCCCCGGTGGTCCGCAGCCCCACCGCGTCGACCCCGGCGTAGGAGAAGACGAACAGCAGCGCCGCGGCCAGCAGGCCGACCGACAGCGCCTCGATGAACCCCAGCGTGGCGGCGGTCACCAGGATCAGGGCGATGATCGCCATGTCCTGCAGCGGCAGCCGCCGCCGCTGCACCCAGAGCCATTCGTACAGCAGGTCGATCCCGAGGAAGGCGATCACCGAGGCGGCCAACCCGATGGGGAAGGCGGCGATCAGCTTGGCCCCGAACCAGAGCGTCAGCACCGAGGCCAGCGCGACCGTGATCCCCGCCAGGACGCCGGTGATCCCGATCCTGTGGGCCAGCAGCGTCTCGCCCATCAGGTGGTAGCCCGGGAAGCCGCCCATCAGCCCGGCGGCCAGGTTGGAGCGGGCGCCGGATGCCAGCTCGCGGTTGAAGTCGATGTCGCGCCCCAGCGCCAGTTCCAGCCCGCTGGCGTTCAGCAGCAGGCCCATGGCGCTGACCCCGGCGATCGCGATCACCGTGGGCGCCTGCTGCACGATCGCGCCCCAGTCGGCCTGCACGAGGATGTCGGGGCTGATGCCCGACAGGAAGTTGCCGCTGTCGAAGGGCCCCAGCAGCAGCCCCGCCGCGCTGGCGGCCCCCAGATCGAGGCCCAGCAGCCAGAGCAGGCCGAAGAACCCCAGCCCCCCCAGCAGCAGCGCGGCAGGCAGCATGAAGGCGTTGTCGGAGGTGCGCACCAGCGCCACGGTGACGGCGCTGAACAGCAGCCAGGGCAGCCAGCGCACCAACGCGCCCGGCTGCCAGAGCGGGGCGAGGTTCCAGACAGAGACGGTGTCCTTGACCATCATCCCCAGCGCCCCGGTCAGCAGCAGAAAGCCGGTGGCGGCGAGGAAACCGCCGATCACCGGGTAGGGCATGAACCGCGCCAGCAGGCCCAGGCGCAACCGCGCCGCGGCGAACAGCGTGGCGGCGGTGACCAGCGTGGCCACCGCGATCAGCGTGGCGACGGTGGCGAAGGCGGTTCCCGTCTCGCCGCCCTCCATCCCCGCCGTGACAGCGATCGCGGCGCCGCCCAGCAGCACGGCGGGCACGTCCTGCGCGTGGAACACGACGCCCCGGTAGGACGAGGTGAAGGCCGCGACGATCGGCATGAGGGTGACGCCCAGCAGCGACAGGCCGACCCCCGCGCTCAGGTGCGCCGGCAGCGGGCCGGAGTAGACGAAGGCGGCGAAGGAAATCGCGAAGGAGACCGACAGGGCCGACAGCACGACAAGCCCGATCCCGGCGCTGGCCATCTGGAAGATATTGGCGTGGCGCAGGGCTTCGGGTCGCGTGATCGGCTCTGTCATCCGGCGTCTCTCCTCCCCCGGGACGGCAAACCCCGAATATCGCCGGCGACCGGCCATCGGTGAAACGGAAGTTGGAGTTAAACGAACGTCTGATAAGTGTGTTGCGGGATCGCATCGCCGGGCCGGCGGCAACCCGGCCGCAGAGGTCCGGGGCAGGGGGCGCCGGCGCGGCGATGGCCTGGATGCGGGATAGCCAAGGGATGCGGGGCCTCGGCGGGCCGGGCACTGCAGTGCCGGCCCGGCCGCACCAGCGGTCGGGGCGGGCTTGCGGGCCTCGCGAACGGCACCGCCGGGCAAAAGAAGCGGCCGGCCGGGCGCATTCCGCACCCGTCCGGCCAATGCCGCGATTCGCCGGGCTTAGACCCCGCCGGCATCCTCC
>JBLXFD010000003.1:0-226980 GCA_048262455.1 Rhodobacter sp. | reverse complement strand
GGCTGGGCAACCCGGACCTCGCGCTGCTGTCCGTCATCATCGTCGACGTCTGGCACTGGGCGCCGGTCGGCTTCCTCCTGCTGCGGGCGGGGCTGGAGCGCCGCCCCGGCGGCGACTTCGGGGCCCCGCGGGCCGGCCGGGCGGCCGCGGCCGCGCGGCCCGCGCCCGCGGGCTCGGCGGCGCCCCCCCGTGGCTGGGCCCCCCGGCCCCCGGCCCCCCCCGCTCCCGCGCCGGTCCCGCCGCCCGCCGCCGGCACCTCGCCCCGCACACCGCCGCAGCGCCTGCCGGGGATGCTGCTGCTGGTGGCGCTTCTGGTGGCGGCGGTGGTGGTGCTGGGGCTGGCCTACGCGATCGGCGGGCGCCAGTGAGCCGGGGATGAACGACGGCGACGACATCTCTCCGGAATGGCGCGGCCTGCTGGCGCCGGGCGAACGCATCCTCTGGCAGGGCGCGCCGCAGCGGGGGCTTTACTGGGGCGAACACGTCGCCACCGCCGGCATCGGCGGCGCGCTGGCCCTGACCATGGCGCTGCTGATCGGCCCGGAGGAGCCGCTGCTGGCGCTGGCCTTCGTGGTTCTGGTGGCGGTGGCGGCGGCGATCCCGCTGCTCTGGGGCGCGTTCCAGCGGCGCCACAGCTTCTACACCCTGACCGACCGGCAGGCGGTGGTGGGCCTCGACCTGCCGGTGCTGGGCCGCCGCCTGCGCCGCTACCCGCTGGACAAGGACCGCGCCATCCGGATCGAGCGGGGGCCGCTGTCGCACGTGTTCTTCCTGCGCCGCCGCGAGGGGTATCACAACCGCCACCAGTTCACCGAGATCGGGTTCAAAAACCTGCTGCCAACCGAGGCGGAAGACGTGTATCGCCTGCTTCTGAACACTGCGAAGGGCAAGGCATGACGGGCATTCTGCTGACCGGCGCGCGGCTGGTCGATCCCGAGGCGCTGACCGAGCGTCCCGGCGCGCTGCGGATCGAGGGCGGGCGCATCGCCGAGGTGCTGGGCGAGGATGCCCGCGCCGAGGGCTGCGAGGTGATCGACTGCGGCGGCCGGTTCCTGGCGCCGGGGATCGTCGATCTCGGGGTCAAGGTCTGCGAGCCGGGCGAGCGGCACAAGGAAAGCTTCCGCTCCGCCGGGCGGGCGGCGGCGGCGGGCGGGGTCACGACGATGATCACCCGTCCCGACACGCTGCCCGCGATCGACGGGCCCGAGCAGCTGGAATTCGTCGCCCGCCGCGCCGCCGAGGCCGCGCCGGTGCGTATCCATCCCATGGCCGCGCTGACCCGGGGGCGGCAGGGGCGCGAGATGGTCGAGATCGGGTTCCTGCTGGACGCCGGCGCCGTGGCCTTCACCGATTGCGACGCGGTGGTCTCTGACACCAAGGTCTTTTCGCGCTGCCTGACCTACGCCGCCTCGCTGGGCGCGCTGGTGGTGGCCCACCCGCAGGAGCCGGTGCTGTCGGCGGGGGCGGCGGCGACCTCGGGCAAGTTCGCCTCGCTGCGCGGGCTGCCCGCGGTCTCGCCCATGGCCGAGCGGATGGGGCTGGAGCGGGACATGGCGCTGGTCGAGATGACCGGCGCGCGCTACCACGCCGACACCATCAGCGCCGCCGCCGCGCTGCCGGTGCTGGAACGTGCCAAGGCCGCCGGGCTGGACGTGACTGCGGGCACCAACATCCACCACCTGACGCTGAACGCGCTGGACGTGGGCGACTACCGCACCTTCTTCAAGCTGAAGCCGCCGCTGCGGGACGAGGACGACCGGCTGGCGTTGGTCGAGGCGGTGGCCTCGGGGCTGATCGACGTGATCTCGTCCATGCACACGCCGCAGGACGAGGAAAGCAAGCGCCTGCCCTTCGAGGCCGCCGCCTCTGGCGCGGTGGCGCTGGAGACGCTGCTGCCGGCGGCGCTGCGGCTGTACCACGCGGGGGCGCTGAGCCTGCCGCAGCTGTTCCGCGCCATGGCGCTGAACCCGGCGCGGCGGCTGGGGCTGCCCACCGGCCGCCTTTCCCCCGGCGCGCCCGCCGACCTGGTGCTGTTCGACGCCAACGCGCCCTTCGTGCTGGACCGGTTCGCCCTGCGCTCGAAATCCAAGAACACGCCCTTCGATGGGGCGCGGATGCAGGGCCGGGTGCTGCGCACCTGGGTGGGCGGAGAGACGGTGTTCGCCGCCTGAGCACGGGCTGGTGCGGTGACTTGGCGGTGCTAGACTGGGCGGCGACTCAGCCACCCGGAGGTCCGACATGCACCGCAAGACACTGTTCCTGACAGGCAGCCTCGCCGCGATGGCCCTTGCGGGGTCGGCGCTGGCGCATCCGCTGGACGGGCTGACCGCGGACGAGATCAACGCGGTCCGCGACATCCTGGCCGAGGCCGGGCATACCGACGCCGACAGCCGCTGGCCGCTGATCGAGCTGTACGATCCCGACAAGTCCGTGGTCCTGAACTGGACCGAGGGCGACCCCGAGCCGCGCGAGGCGATCGTCAACGTCACCACCGCCGAGGGCACCTTCCGCGGCATCGTCGACCTCGCCGCGGGCGCCGTCACCAGCTGGGAGCCCGCCACCGGCGAATCCATGCTGCTGGTGGAGGAATTCATTGGCGCCATGGAGCTGGCGCTGTCGCATCCCGATTTCGTCGCGGGCCTCGAACAGCGCGGCTTCACCCCCGACGACGTCTTCTGCCTGCCCCTGACCGCCGGCGCCTTCGGCGATCCCGACGAGGCCGGGCGGCGGCTGATGAAGGTGCCCTGCTACGTGCTGCCGGAGGGATCGAACTGGTACGCCAAGCCGATCGAGGGGCTGTACGCCACCGTCGACCTGAAGGGCGGCGAGGTGGTGGAGGTGATCGATACCGGCGTGGTGCCGGTGCCGGGCGATCCCTGGGGCTACACCACCGAAGAGATCGCCGCGCGGCCGGGGATGGAGATGCGCGAGGCCACCGCCCGCGCCGGCCTTTCCGCCCCCGAGGGCGACGGCAACGTGAAGATCGACGGCAGCCTGGTGGAGTGGGACATGTGGTCCTTCCGCTGGCGCATCGACAAGCGCCCGGGCGTGGTGGTGTCCGACATCCGCGCGCAGGGCCGCGAGGTGCTGTACCAGGCGCACCTGTCAGAGGTCTTCGTGCCCTACATGGACCCCTCGGAAGGCTGGTACTGGCGCACCTACATGGACAGCGGCGAATACGGCTTCGGCATCTTCCTGTCGCCGCTGCGCCCCGGGGTCGACTGCCCGGAATACGCTACCTACCTGCCCGCGCTGGTGCACGCCGACGACGGCACCCCGCTGGAGATCCCCGGCGCGGTCTGCATCTTCGAGCGGCAGGTGGGCGACCCGGCCTGGCGGCACTTCGAGATCTTCGCCCAGGGGCCGGAGACCTTCACCCCCACAGAGGGGCGGCCCGCCACGGAACTGGTGGTGCGCTCTGCGTCCGAGGTGGGGAACTACGACTACCTGATCGACTACCGCTTCGGCCAGTCGGGGCAGATCGAGGTGATGGTCGGCTCCACCGGCCTCGACGCGGTGAAGGGCGTGGCGGCGACCTCCATGGCCGATGCCTCGGCGCTGGAGGAAACCCGCCACGGCACCCTGATCGCGCCGAACCTGGTGGCGCCGAACCACGACCACTTCTTCAACTTCCGGCTGGACTTCGACATCGACGGGCAGGCCAACAGCTTCATGCGCACCGCCATGGTGCCGGCCGAGATGCCCGCCGACATCCCGCGCCGCAGCATGTGGGTGACCGAGCAGCAGATGCCGCAGACCGAGGCCGAGGCACGCTACAAGGTGAACCCCGACAGCCCGGCGATGTACCACGTGGGGAACATGGGGGTGACATCGGCGCTGGGGCATCATCCCAGCTACATGATCAACCCCGGCAACTCCGTCGCCTACAGCCCGCTGGACGTGGCCGGCGATCCGCCCGCGATGCGCAATCCCTACATCGAGCATTCGCTCTACGTGACGCCCTACGAGCGGGCGCAGCGCTACGCGGGCGGCGACTACGCGTTCCAGAGCGACGGCAGCGACACGCTGGCGGCCTGGATGCAGGCGGACCGGCCGATCGGGGATACCGACATCGTCACCTGGTACACCATGGGCTTCCACCACATCCCGCGGATGGAGGACTGGCCGGTGATGCCGCTGATGTGGAAGGGGATCACGCTGGCGCCGTTCAACTTCTTCGCGCACAACCCGGCGATCACCATTCCGCTGGCAGAGTGACGGAAGCGCCGCGCAGGGGGCCGCGCCGGGGGACGGCGCGGCTTTACCTTGCCCGGCCGGGGGCATAGCATCGCGCGTCATGCAACTGGCCGAGATGGATCATCACACGCTGCGGGCGCTGCTGGAGTGGCAGGTGGAACTCGGCGCGACCGAGGCCATCTGCGAGACCCCGGTGAACCGCTACGAGGTGCCCGCCGCGGCGCCGAAACCGGCCGTGGCCGCGCCCGTTGCGGCGTCTGGGGGCGCTGGGCCCGCGCAGCCAGAGGCCTTCGTGCCGGCCCCTGCCGGGCCGGACCCGGTGGACCTGGCCCGCGCCGCCGCCACGGGGGCAGAGGACCTCGAGGCCCTGCGCGCCGCCATCGTCGCCTTTGACCAGTGCGAGCTGAAACTCGGCGCCCGCAGCACCGTCTTCGCCGACGGCAACCCCGCCGCGCGGCTGATGGTGATCGGCGAGGCCCCGGGGCGCGAGGAAGACCGCGAGGGCCGCCCCTTCGTCGGCCGCGCCGGGCAGATGCTGGACCGGATGCTCGCCGCCATCGGCATGGGCCGCGCGCACCCCGACGCCATGGCCTCGGTCTACATCACCAACGTGATGCCCTGGCGGCCGCCGCAGAACCGCGATCCCTCGGCCGAGGAGATCGCGATGATGATGCCCTTCGTGGCCCGGCACGTGCAATTGGTGGACCCCGAGGTGCTGATCCTGATGGGTAATATCTCGTGCTTCGCGCTGCTGGGGCGCAAGGGCATCACCCGGCTGCGCGGCGACTGGACAGAGGCGCTGGGCCGGCCGGCGCTGCCGATGTTCCACCCCGCCTACCTGCTGCGCAACCCCGCCGCCAAGCGCGAGGCCTGGGCCGACCTGCTGATGCTGCAGGCAAGGTTGAGAGAGACCGCATGAAGATCCTCGCCTTTTCCGACCTGCACCATTCGCGCCCCCGCGCCGAGATGCTGGCCGAGGCTGCGCGCGAGGCCGACCTGGTGATCGGCGCCGGCGACTTCTGCAACATGCGCGCGGGGCTGGCCGAGGCGTTGAACCTGCTGTCCGGCATCGCCGCGCCGATGGTGCTGGTGCCGGGCAACGCCGAAAGCGCCGACGAGCTGCGCGAGGCCGCCCATCACGGCACCACCGTTCTGCACGGCGAGGCGGTAGAGATCGGCGGCCTGCGGATCTTCGGGCTCGGCTACGGCGTGCCGGTCACCCCCTTCGGCGCCTGGTCCTGCGATCTCGACGAGCAGACCGCGGCGCAGATGCTGGCGCGGTGCGAGGCGGCGGACCTGCTGGTCACCCATTCCCCGCCCAAGGGGATCGCCGACGTCACCTCGCAGGACCGCTCCATCGGCTCCACCGCGATCCGCGACGCCATCGTCCGCATCGCACCGCGTCTGGCGGTCTGTGGCCACGTGCACGACAGCTGGGGGCAGGAGGGACGGCTGGGGGACAGCCGCGTCGTCAACCTCGGCCCCACGCCGAACTGGTTCGAGCTGGCGCCATGACCGGCGCTGCCCCGCGCCTGCTGCGGCACGCGCGCAAAGATCCGGTGATGTTGCGCCAGAACGCCGTGCACCAGACGGCGCAGGGACATGCGCTGGTGCATTATCCGTCGGGCGCCGTCTACAGCTTCGTGCCCAAGAATGCCTCCACCACCCTGCGCTACAGCCTCGCCCTCGCGAATGGCGCCATCGCCGGGCCACAGGACATGGCCTGGCTGACGGCCAACACGCAGACCTTTTCCGCCAGCCTGCGCGAACTGGCGACGGCGCCCTATACCTTTACCTTCCTGCGCTGCCCGCACGCTCGGCTTGCCAGCGCCTTCCTCGACAAGATCGTGGCAAAGTCCGTGGCGGCTTGGCACCTGCACCGGCTGGACGGCGAGCGCTGGGACCTGGACACCCTGACCTTCCGCTCCTTCGTTCAGCTGCTGACCCGGCCTCGCCTGCGCAACGGGAATGTCCATTGGCGTCCGCAGGGCGATTTCCTGGTCTACGAGGACTACGACGACTGGTTCGGCGTCAGCGACTTCGAGGCCGCTGCCCGGCGGATCGAGGCGCGGTGCGGGCTGGTGATCGAGGACACGCGCGAGCTGTCGCGCCATACCAGCCGCCGTTTCGCCCCGGCCGAGGGCATCGGCTCTGCCGACATGCCATTGCACGAGATCGCGGCGCTGCAGCAGCAGGGGACAAGCCCCTCAGCGCGCGCGCTCTATGATCCGGGGCTGGTTCAGCAGGTAGCGCGGGTTTACGCCAGCGACCTGGCACTCTACCAATCCCGCCTTGGCATGGATGGCCTGCTGTTCGCCGACGCCTCATCGCTTGGAACCGCCCCATGACCGATCCGATCCTGCTGCTCGCCTTCCTGCCCGCCGCACTGGCGCTGAACCTGACGCCGGGGGCGGACATGATGTTCTGCCTTGGCCAGGGCTTGCGCCACGGGCCCCGCGCCGCCGTGGCCGCCAGTGCCGGGATCTCGGTGGGGGTGCTGGTGCACGTGCTGCTGGCGGGGCTGGGGCTGGGGCTGCTGGTGGCGGGGCTGCCGTGGCTGTTCGACGTGATCCGCTGGGCCGGGGTGGGCTACCTGCTGCTGCTGGCGGTGCAGGCGCTGCGGGCGGGGCCGTCGCAGGCGCGGGCGCAGGGGTCTCGCCATGCCTTCCGCGAGGGGCTGCTGGTCAACCTGACCAACCCCAAGGTCATCCTTTTCGTGCTGGCCTTCGTGCCGCAGTTCGTCGACCCGTCCCGCCCGGTGCTGCCGCAGTTCCTGCTGCTGGGCGCGGTGCTGGGGGCGGGCGGGTTCGTGATCAACGCGCTGGTGGGGGTCTTCGCCGGCGGGGTGGGGCGGCGGCTGGCGGCCTCTGCCGGGTTCAACCGCGCGCTGGGCTACGTCAGCGCCGGGGTCTTTGCCGCGCTCGCCCTGCGGCTTGCCGTGATGGAGCGTACATGAGCCGTATCGACGAAACCCGCGAATTCATCCCGGTCCGCATCGCGGTGCTGACCGTCTCTGACACCCGGGGGCTGTCCGAGGACCGTTCCGGCGACCTGCTGGCGGAGCGGATCGCGGCCGCCGGACACCTGCTGGCGGCCCGCGAGGTGCTGCGGGACGAGCGGGCGGAGATCGCGCAGAAGCTGCGCGACTGGTGCGCCGATCCGGAGATCGACGTGGTGATCTCCACCGGCGGCACCGGGCTGACGGGGCGGGACGTGACGGTCGAGGCGCACCGCGACGTCTACGAGAAGGAGATCGACGCCTTCGGCACGGTCTTCACCCATGTCTCCATGGCCAAGATCGGCACCTCGGCGGTGCAAAGCCGCGCCACCGGCGGCGTGGCGCAGGGCACCTACCTTTTCGCGCTGCCCGGCTCTCCCGGCGCCTGCCGCGATGCCTGGGACGAGATCCTGGGGCGGCAGCTGGACTACCGCCACCGGCCCTGCAACTTCGTTGAGATCATGCCCCGGCTGGACGAGCACCTGCGCCGCAAGTAGGCCGGGGGCGGGAAATGCGCCGCGGTTAACTTTTTTGCGACGGAATGCGCCGCTTCGCGCGTAACATCCCTGTGGCTTGGCGCGCGGGCGTCTGCCGCCTATCCTGAGTCGCCGCATTTTCAAAGGTCGCGTTCGTCCCATGCGCTTTCTCCGCCGCTCCCTTGTCGGGCTGTTTCTCATGGCCGTCACCCTCGGCATCCTCGCCTATGCCGGGCAGACGGTCTTCGGCGCGCTGCAGGCCGTCTGGAACAGCGACACCCCTTCGCGCCCGGCGCGAGAGCGGGTCTTCGCGGTCAACGTGCTGACCTACGAGCCGCTGACCCTGACCCCGGTGATGACCAGCTTCGGCGAGATCCGCAGCCGCCGCACGCTGGAGGTGCGGGCGACCGCGCCGGGGCGGGTGGTGGAACTGGCCGAGGCATTCGAGGACGGCGGCACGGTGAAGGCGGGCGACCTGCTGCTGCGGGTCGATCCCACCGATGCCGAGGCGGCGCTGGAAGTGGCGCGCACCGGGCTGGCCGAGGCCAAGGCGGAGCAGCGCGATGCCGTCCGGGCGCTGGAGCTGGCGCGCGACGACGTGGCCAGCGCGGAAGAGCAGGCGCAGCTGCGCACCCAGGCGCTGGACCGGGCCCGCAACCTTGCACAACGCGGCATCGGCACCGAGGCGGCGGTGGAAACGGCGGCCCTGGCCGAGGCCTCTGCCAAGCAGGCGGTGCTGTCACGGCGGCAGGCGCTGGCCAGCGCCGAGGGGCGCGTGGACCAGGCGCAGAACACCGTCTCGCGCCAGCGCATCGCCGTGGCCGAGGCAGAGCGGGTGCTGGAGGAAACCACCCTGTACGCCGAGTTCGCAGGCACCCTCAGCGACGTCACCGTGGTCGAGGGCGGGCTGGTGCAGAACAACGAGCAGCTGGCGAACCTTGTGGACCCGGACTTGCTGGAGGTGGCCTTTCGCGTCTCCACCACCGAGTATGCGCGGCTGCTGGATGCCGAGGGCGACCTGCTGAAGGCCGAGGTCGAGGTTTCGCTGGACGTGCTGGGCGTCGGGCTGACCACCAGCGGCGTGATCAGCCGGGAAAGCGCCGCGGTGGGCAGCGGGCAGACCGGGCGGCAGATCTTCGCCCGGCTGGAGCGGCCGCGCGGCTTCCGTCCCGGGGATTTCGTCGCGGTGCGCATCGACGAGCCGCCGCTGACCGAGGTGGCGCTGCTGCCCGCCGCGGCGCTGGACGCCGCCGGCACGGTGCTGGTGCTGAACGCGGATGACCGGCTGGAGTCCGCGCCGGTGGAACTGCTGCGCCGGCAGGGCGACGAGGTGATCGTGCGCGCCGCGCTGGACGGGCGCCGGGTGGTGGGCGAACGCTCGCCGCTGCTGGGCGAGGGGATCAAGGTGCGCCCCGCCGCGCCCCCCGGCGAGGTCCCCGCGCCCGCCCCCGCCGAACCAGAGCCGGAGGCGATGGTCGAGCTGACCGACGAACGCCGCGCCCGCCTGATCGCCTTCGTCGAGGGCAACAACCGGATGCCGGCCGAGGCCAAGGAACGGGTGCTGTCGCAGCTGTCGCAGCCGCAGGTGCCCGCGCAGATGATCGAGCGCATCGAATCGCGGATCGGAGGCTGATCATGGACACCCCGCCGGTAAAGCCCGCCCCGCAGGAACGTTTCGCCCGGGTGGGCGGCGTGCTGTCCTACTTCGTCCGCCACCGCACCGCCGCCAACCTGCTGCTGGTGCTGCTGATCGCCGCCGGCATCGCCTCTTTCCCGCGGATGCGGGCGCAGTTCTTCCCCGACGTGGTGGTGGACGAGGTGCAGGTGACGGTCGCCTGGGACGGCGCCGGGGCCGAGGACGTGGACCGCGCCGTTGTGCAGCTGCTGGAGCCGGTGCTGCTGGCGGTCGAGGGGGTGGAATCCACCGAATCGGTCAGCCGCGAGGGCAGCGCCCAGATCTCGCTGGAGTTCGAGCCGGGCTGGGACATGTCCCGCGCCGCCGACGACGTGGAAACGGCGGTGAACGCCGTCACCAACCTGCCCGAGGATGCCGAGGATCCCCGCGTGCGCCGCGGCGGCTGGCGCGACAGGGTGACCGACGTGGTCATCACCGGCCCGGTGGATGCCGGCCAGCTTGGACGCTTTGCCGACGAGTTCGTCACGCGGCTTTTCGCCGCCGGCGTCACCCGCACCACGATCCGGGGGGTGGCCGCGCCGGAGACGATCGTCGAGGTGCCCTCGATGTCGCTGATCGAGCATGACATCACCATGCAGCAGATCGCCGAGGCCATCGCCGCCGAGGCAGAGGCCGACCCCGCCGGCGAGGTCACCGGCGCCAACGCCCGGGTGCGCACCGGCGTCGCCAAGACCGGGGCCGACGAGATCGCGGGCATCGCCCTGCGCTCGAACGCCGACGGGTCCAAGCTGACCATCGGCGACGTCGCCCGCATCACCGTGGGCGGCGTCGACCGCGACCGGGCCTATTTCGTCGGCCCCCATCCGGCCGTGTCGATCCAGGTGGACCGTTCCGACCGGGGCGACGCGATCCGCATCCAGAAGCAGGTGCAGGACGTCGCCGCCGAGCTGCAGCTGACGCTGCCCGAGGCGGTAAGCGTCGAGCTTATCCGCACCCGCGCCGAGGCCATCACCAACCGCCTGAACCTGCTGCTGGACAACGGGCTGATGGGGCTGGGCCTGGTGATGCTGCTGCTGTTCCTGTTCCTGAACGCCCGCACCGCCTTCTGGGTGGCGGCGGGCATTCCGGTGGCCATGACCAGCGCCATCACCATGATGTACGTGTTCGGGCTGACGCTGAACATGATCTCGCTTTTCGCGCTGATCATCACCCTCGGGATCGTGGTGGACGACGCCATCGTGGTGGGCGAGCATGCCGACCACCGGGCGCGCCGCCGCAACGAGACGCCGCAGGAGGCTGCCGAGATGGCCGCGCGGCGGATGTTCCCGCCGGTCTTCTCCGCCACCCTGACCACGGTCATCGCCTTTTTCGGGCTGGTGGCCATAGGCGGGCGCTTCGGCGACCTGATCGCCGATATTCCCTTCACGGTGATCGTGGTGCTGCTGGCCTCGCTGGTGGAATGCTTCCTGATCCTGCCCAACCACATGGCCCATTCCATCGCCCACTCGGCCCGCGACCACTGGTACGACTGGCCCAGCCGCACCGTGAACCGGGGCTTTCGCTGGCTGCGCGAGACGCTGTTCCGCCCGCTGATGCGCGCGGTGGTCTGGGCGCGCTACCCGGTGCTGGCGGCGGCGGTGCTGCTGCTGGCCACGCAGTTCGCGGCGCTGATCTCCGGCGACCTGCAATGGCGGTTCTTCAACTCGCCGGAACAGGGATCGGTCTCGGGCAACTTCGCCATGGCCCCCGGCGCCACGCGCGCCGACACGCTGGAGATGATGCGCGAGATGCAGCGCGCCACCCACGCCGTCGCGGCGCGGCTGGAGGCAGAGCACGGGGTGAACCCGCTGGATTACGTGATCGCCGAGATCGGCGGCAACACCGGGCGCGGCCTGTCTGGGGTGGAGACCAAGGAAAGCTTCCAGCTGGGCGCCATCGCGATCGAGCTGATCGACGCCGACCGCCGCCCCTATTCCAGCTTCGAGTTCGTGGCCCTGCTGCAGGAGGAGGTGCGCCAGCACCCGTTGGCCGAGGTGGTCAGCTTCCGCGGCTGGCGCTCCGGCCCCGGGGGCGACGCGCTGGACGTGCAGTTCTACGGCGCCTCGGCCGGGGTGCTGAAGGCGGCGGCCGAGGCGCTGAAGGCGCAGCTGGCGCAGTTCCCCGAGGTCTCCGCGCTGGAGGATTCGCTCTCCTACGACAAGGAAGAACTGGTGCTGGAACTGACCCCGCAGGGGCAGGCGCTGGGCTTTACCATCGACGCGCTGGGCCGGGTGCTGCGCAACCGCCTGAACGGGATCGAGGCGGCAACCTACCCCGACGGCCCGCGCACCGCGACCATCCGGGTGGAACTGCCGGCGAACGAGCTGACGGCGGATTTCCTCGACCGCACGAGGATGCGCACCGCCGCCGGCGAATACGTGGCACTGGCCGATATCGTCACCGTCGACCGGTTGGCCGGCTTTTCCACCGTGCGGCGCGAGAACGGGCTGCGGCTGGTCTCGGTCACCGGCGATCTGTCCGAGGACGACCCGGCCCGCGCCACCGAGATCATGACAACGCTGGAGGAAAGCTTCCTGCCCGCGCTGGAGGAACGCTTCGGCATCGCCTCGCGCATGTCCGGGCTGGCCGAACAGGAGCAGGACTTCCTGAACGACGCGCGCACCGGCTTCATCCTTTGCCTGCTGGGGATCTACCTGGTGCTGGCCTGGATCTTCGGCAGCTGGACCCGCCCCATGGTGGTGATGGCGGTGATCCCCTTCGGGCTGGTGGGCGCCTTCTGGGGGCACGGGTACTGGGGCGTGCCGCTGTCGATGTTCTCGGTGGTGGGGATGATCGGGATGACGGGGATCATCATCAATGATTCCATCGTGCTGGTGACCACGGTGGACGAATACGCCGCCGAACGCGGCCTTTTCCCCGCCATCGTCGAGGGCGCCTGCGACCGCCTGCGGGCGGTCCTGCTGACCACCCTGACCACGGTGCTGGGCCTCGCACCGCTGCTTTACGAACAGTCGCAGGACGCGCAGTTCCTCAAGCCGACGGTGATCACGCTGGTCTACGGCCTGGGCTTCGGCATGGTGCTGGTGCTGCTGGTGGTGCCCGCGCTGATGGCCGTGCAACAGGACCTGTCGCGCCAGCTTGGCGCCCTGCGCCACTCCCTGCGGCTGCCCCGGCAGGGGCGCAGTGTGACGGCGGCGGTGACGGTGGCCGGGCTGGCGGTACTGGCGCTGTTCGCGGCGACGCTTGGCTCGGTGCTTTTGACCGGCACGCTGCCCGAGGTGCCGGGGCTGGCGCTGCCGGAGGACCCCTCGCTACAGCTGGCGCTGGGGCTGTTCCTTGGGGGCAGCGCGGTGCTGGTGCTGGGGGCTTATTTGCTTTCGGCGCTGCTGGTGACGCTGTTCGGGGGGCGGCGGGTGTGAAACTTGCCAGGTGCGGCGGGTGGGCATAGATTGGCAAGGATTGCCAAAAGGACCTGCCATGGCCACCATGAATGTCTCTCTCCCCGATGCGATGAAGGACTGGGTCGAGGCGCAAAGCCGCAGCGGCCGCTACGCCAACGCCAGCGACTACGTCCGCGACCTGATCCGCCGCGACCAGGAACGGCGCGCGGCCTTGGCGGAACTGGACGCGGAGATCGAGAAGGGGTTGAACAGCGGGCCGGCGGAGCCGCTGGACATGCCGGCCTTCCTTGCGGAGATGGAACAGACGTACGGCCGTGGCTGACAGCTTTCGGCTGTCGCCGCTGGCCCGGCAGGATCTGGAGGAGATCTGGCGCTACTCTGCCCGCACCTGGGGTGCCGACAGGGCGGACCTATATGCCTGGGAACTGCACGAACGCTTCACCATGCTCGCCGCCAACCCCCGCGCCGGGCGCCGCGATCCGCGCCTGAAGCAGCCGGTTCGCATCTTCGTCTTCTCCGCCCGCGTGATCGCCTACCGCGAGACCGGGGAAGGGGTGGAGATCATCCGCATCCTCCACGCCCGCCGCGACTGGAGCACCCTGCTGGGCGACTGACTCAGCCGCTGCACCCCTGGATGTCCACCGCGCGGCCGCCGCCCAAAACGGTGATGCGGATCTGCGAGCGGTTCAGCGAGAAGGGGCGGTTGTTGGCCGGGACCATTTCCGTCACCGCGGTCAGCAGGTTGCCGCGGCGGAATTCCTCTGCCTCGGCGACCCAGACCGTCTGGTCGGGATGCTCGAACACCGCCATCTCCCGCGGCCCCATCACCGGCATCGCCATGGTGGCGGTCACCTTCATCCCGTCGGAAACCGGCTCGACCGCGCAGCGGGCGGTGACGCCGGAAGGGCGCGGCACGCGGTCCAGCGCGGCGCGGATGCGGGGGTCGACGGGGCCGGAGGCGGGCAGTTCGGCCGACAGCCGCACCGCCATGGGCATGCAGATGTCGAAGCACACGCCCATTTCCACGTCCGCGCGCAACGAGATCGCGCCGCCCCTCGACTCGGGGGTCATCTCGATCGGCAGGATCAGCTCTCCCTTGTAGCCCACCGTGCGCAGGCCGTTCTGCTCGAACACCTCGGGCGCCGGCCAGTGCAACTTGACCCCTTTCAGGTTGCTCGAACCCTTCCAGTCGAAGCGCGGCGGGATGCCGGCGTCGCCGGGGGCGCGCCAGTAGGTCTTCCACCCCGGCGCCAGCTTGATCCGCAGCGCGGTCATGTGGGTGCCGTCGCCGTTGCGCCAGCCCGGCAGAACGGTCACGTCGGCCACCTGCGCCGGCGGATAGCCGGACTGCGCCGCCGCCGCTGTGGCAAGGTTAAGGAACAAACACAGGGTGAGGAGAGTCTGTCTAAGCATGGCGCCAACTTAGGCATCGGCACCGAAACGGGAAATCACTAAACGGCGAGAGCGCGTGAGGTGTGTCCAATCCCCCACTTGCAGGACGCAGGCGAATCCAATGATGATGTGCTCCATGGCCCCCGAAACCGACCACACCGACCTCAGCGGCAAGCTTCTGATCGCCATGCCCGGCATGGGCGATCCGCGGTTCGAGCACTCCGTGATCTTCATGTGCGCCCATTCCGGCGAGGGCTCGATGGGCCTGATCGTCAACAAGCCGGCCCCGGGGCTGGAGATGGACGACCTGCTGGAACAGCTGGACATTCCCAAGGGCGAGGGCAGCCGCGGGGTGCACGTGCACTTCGGCGGTCCGGTGGAGCATGGGCGGGGCTTCGTGCTGCATTCGGGCGACTACGAGGCGCGGTCCTCGACGCTGAAGGTGGATCCGAACTTCGGCATGACCGCGACGCTGGACATCCTGCAGGACATGGCGTCTGGCAGCGGGCCCAGCCAGCGGCTGCTGGCGCTGGGCTATGCCGGCTGGGGGCCGGGGCAGCTGGAGGAGGAGATCGTCGGCAACGGCTGGCTGACCTGCGACGCCTCGCCGGAGATCGTCTTTGCCGCCGACGATTCGTCGAAGTGGCTGGCGGCGCTGAAGTCCATGGGGATCGATGCGCTGACGCTGTCACCTGAGGCCGGGCGCGCTTAAACGTTTACCGGGGGCTGGGCGCGCCTGACTCTAACGCGGCGCGGCGGCCCTGCGCAGCCGGTCGTTGATGGCACGGCCTAGGCCGGTTTCCGGCACCGGCGCCACGGCGATCGGCGCATCCTTCGCATCCAGCGCGTGCAGGTGACCGAAGAGGTTCGCCGCCGCCTCGACCAGGTCGCCCGTGGCGGAAAGGTTCAGGTCGCTCTCCATCGCGCCGAAGCCCAGCAGCACCTCGCCCGCGCGCGCCGCTTCCGCGTTCAGCCGCAGCGATGCCTTCGGCGCGTAGTGCGAGGCCAGCTGCCCCGGCGCGTTGATCGCCTCGCCCGCGTCTTGGCGGTCCAGGGGCGCGCCAAGGCAGGCCTCCAGCGCCTCGGCCGGCAAGCCGCCGGGGCGCAGTAGCACCGGCGCGGGGTGGGTGGCCACGATGGTGGACTCCAGCCCCACCGCGCAGGGCCCGCCGTCCAGCACCGCCGCGATGCGCCCTGTCAGCCCCGCCAGCACATGCGCCGCCGTGGTCGGGCTGATGCGGCCCGAGGGGTTGGCCGAGGGGCCCGCCAGCGGCCCGGTCCGCGCCAGAAGCGCCTGCGCCAGCGGATGGGCGGGCACCCGGATCGCCACCGTGGGCAGCCCCGCGCTGACCAGCGGCGCCAGTCCCGCGCCCTCCGCCAGCGGCAGCACCAGCGTCAGCGCGCCGGGCCAGAAGGCCTGCGCCAGCCGCTCTGCCGTGTCATCGAAGACCGCCAGCCGCCGCGCCGCCGCGAGGTCCGGGACGTGCACGATCAGCGGGTTGAAGCGCGGCCGCCCCTTGGCCTCGAAGATCCGCGCGGCGGCGGTGTCATTGGTGGCGTCGCCGCCGAGGCCATAAACCGTCTCTGTGGGGAAGGCGACAAGCCGGCCTTCCGCCAGCAGCGCGGCGGCCCGATCCAGCCCCTCGGGATCGGCGGGTAACGTCAGGGTGTCTGGCATCTGGTGACGTAGCGTCCTTGCTGCGGTACTAGAATGTTAGATGTTAACTTCCGGCCGTGTAGCCGCCGGGGGGCGGGCTGCCAAGCATGGGGGACATCATGACATACCGCGCACCGCTGGGCGAGTTCCGGTTCCTTTTCCGCCACGTGGTCGACTATGCCCGCCTGCCGCAGACAGGGCGGTTCGCCGAGGCCACGCCCGAGACGGTGGAAGCGGTGCTGACAGAGGCCGGCCGCATGGCCGAGCAGGTGCTGGCCCC
Source organism: Rhodobacter sp. (assembly GCA_048262455.1). Lineage (GTDB taxonomy): Bacteria > Pseudomonadota > Alphaproteobacteria > Rhodobacterales > Rhodobacteraceae > Psychromarinibacter. The sequence continues at coordinate 210,943 of JBLXFD010000003.1, read as the reverse complement.
GCTGCAGCGCGAGGGCGACCTGCACCCGGCGCGGCTGGAGAACGGGGTGGTGCGCACCTCGCCCGGCTTTGCCGAGGGCTACCGCGCGATCGCCGAGGGGGGCTGGATCTCCACCAGCGCGGACCCGGAGTATGGCGGCATGGGCCTGCCCATGGCGGTGACCACGGCTGTGGGCGAGATGATGGGCTCTGCCTGCCTGTCGCTGCAGCTGAACCCGCTGCTGACGATGGGACAGATCGAGGCGCTGGAGCATCACGCCTCGGACGAGATCAAGCGGATCTACCTGCCGAAGCTGGTCTCTGGCGAATGGACCGGCACGATGAACCTGACCGAGCCGCAAGCCGGGTCCGACGTGGGCGCCCTGCGCAGCAAGGCGGTGCCGAACGGCGACGGCAGCTACGCGGTCTCGGGGCAGAAGATCTACATCTCCTGGGCCGACCACGATTTCGGCGGCAACGTCTGCCACCTGGTGCTGGCGCGGCTGCCCGACGCGCCCGCCGGCACCAAGGGGATCAGCCTGTTCATGGTGCCCAAGTTCCTGCCCGACGACAGCGGCGCGCCCGGCCAGGCGAACGCGTTGCGGGTGGTCAGCCTCGAGCACAAGACCGGCCTGCACGGCTCGCCCACCGCGGTGATGGAATACGACGGCGCCACCGGCTGGCTGGTGGGGGCAGAGCATGGCGGCATGGCGGCGATGTTCACCATGATGAACAACGCGCGGCTGGGGGTCGGGGTGCAGGGGATCTCCGTGGCCGAGGCGGCGACGCAGAAGGCCGTGGCCTATGCCCGCGAGCGGCGCCAGGGCCGCACGCTGCACGAGGGCGGCAGCGGCGCCATCATCGATCATGCCGACGTGCGGCGAATGCTGCTGACCATGCGCGCAGAGACCGCCGCCGCCCGCGCCATCGCCCTGTCCAACGCCATCGCCACCGACATGGCCCGCGCCACCGGCGAGGCCGACTGGGACGCGCGGGCCGCGCTGCTGACACCGATCAGCAAGGCCTGGGGCACCGAGGTGGGGATGCGCGTGGCCGAGCTGGGCGTGCAGGTGCACGGCGGCATGGGCTACATCGAGGAAACCGGCGCGGCGCAGTACGCCCGCGACGTCCGGGTGACGGCGATCTACGAGGGGACCAACGGGATCCAGGCGATGGACCTGGTGGGGCGCAAGATGATGGACGGGGGCGAGGCGGCGGGCCGGCTGCTGGACGAGATCGAGGACGGCGCCGAGGCCGCGCGCGCGGTGCTGCCGAACCTCGCCTCGAAGGTTTGGGAAGCCGCCGAGACCCTGCGCGAGTGCACCGACTGGATGGCCCAGCAGACGCCGCAGGACCGGTTCGCGGGCGCGGTGCCCTACCTTCACTGCTTCGCGCGGGTGCTGGGCGCGCATTACCTGCTGAAGGCGGCCGTCGCCGCGGAGGGGCAGGGGCCGCGCCTTGCGCTGGCAGACTTCTACATCCGCCGGCTGCTGCCGGAACACGGCGGTTTCTGCTGCCATGCCCGGACCGGCGCGGCGGGGCTGTACGAGATCACCGACGAGGCGCTTGCGGAATGATGGACGGCGGCGGCAACGGCCCCCTGCGCTTCCCGTACGAGACGCCCCCGGCACCGGGAGAGGCGATCGAGGTGGCCGAGGGGATCCTCTGGATGCGCCTGCCGCTGCCGATGAAGCTGGACCACGTCAACTGCTACGCGCTGGCGGAGGACGACGGCTGGACGGTGGTGGACACCGGCTTTGCCAATGACAAAACCAAGGCGCTCTGGCGCGAGCTTTTGGCGGGGCCGCTGGGCGGGCGCCCGGTGCGGCGGCTGCTGGTCACCCATCACCACCCCGACCACGTTGGCCTTGCCGGCTGGTTCCAGACCGAACTGGGGGCAGAGCTGCTGATCCCCCGCACCGCCTGGCTGCTGGCGCGGATGCTGGTGCTGGACGAACAGGCCGCGCCCTCCGCCCAGGCGCTGGACTTTTGGCGCAGCGCCGGGATGGACCCCGCGCTGTTCGAAAAGCGCCGCACCCAGCGTCCGGTCAACTTTGCCGATATCGTCGCGCCGATGCCGCTGGGCTTTCGCCGGATTCGCGAGGGCGATGTGCTGACCCTGGGTGGGCGGGAGTGGGACGTGCGGATGGGCGACGGCCACGCGCCGGAACACGCAACGCTCTGGAGCCGGGAGGGCGACCTGGTGCTGGGGGGCGACCAGCTGCTCGCCTCGATCTCGCCCAACCTCGGGGTCTACCCGACAGAGCCCGAGGCCGATCCGGTGGGCGAATGGCTGGAGGCCTGCAAACGCCTGCGCCCTCATGCTACCGACAACCAGCTGGTGCTGCCGGGCCACAAGCTGCCCTTCACCGGCCTGCCGCTGCGGATGGAACAGCTGATCGACAATCACCACGAGGCGCTGACCCGGCTGGTGGTGCTGCTCGATACCCCGAAGGTGGCGGCGGATTGTTTCCCGGTATTGTTCCGCGCGCGCATCACCGAGGAGATCTACGGGCTGGCGCTGGTGGAATCGATGGCGCACCTGAACCACCTGCACCAGACTGGCCGGGCCCGCCGCAGGCGGCGCGCCGACGGGGCATGGCTGTGGCAGCGCGTGCCCGGGATGGGATGACAGGGACGCGATGACCGAGCGGGACGAGATCAGGACCACCGCCGAGGCGGCGGAGGACGCGGCGATGCCGCGCGCCCACACGGTGCACACCGACCCCGACGCGCAGCGCGATTTCGGCGAGATCGACATGCCCGCCGGTGTCGCCGCCCGGCCGCTGGACCGGAAAAGCCCGGCCCAATGGGCCTACGAGCGGCTGGTGCTGTACATCCAGAACTTCGAGAAGCAGCTGGACGAGGCGCACGAGGTGGCGATGGGATTCACCGGCGCCGATGCCGGGGTGATCCGGATCGAGGGGATCGGCTACTACGACCCCGACATCGTCACCTTCTACGGCAGCGATCCGGCCGGCGGGCGCAACCAGCTGATCCAGCACGTCAGCCAGCTGAACGTGCTGCTGCGCGCCCTGCCAAAGCCCGACCCGGACGACGCCCCGCGCCGCATCGGGTTCCGCCTGGTGGCGGACCTGGAGGACGAGGCGGACAAGGTGTGACCTGCGCGCTTTTGCGCGGGCGAAGCGCGGCGGGCGGTCGTGACAGGGGATGCGGAATCGTCTAAAGCCGGGTCAACACGGTACGTACGCGGAGATTGCGAGATGGCGGAGCACAAGCACGGCGAGATGGACATCACTGTCCAGGAGAAGACCTTCGAGGGCTTCGTGAAATGGGTGGGTTACAGCGCGGTGGTCATTATCATCAGCCTGATCCTGCTGGCGATGATCAACGGCTGACGGCCGGAAAAGGGGAACCATCATGCGGCGGATACTTCTGGCGATACTCCTGCCGCTGACGCTTTCGGCCTGTGCCGAGCCTGTCTGGGCCCCCGAGGAAGAAGTGCGCCGCGCGATCTACCGCCACGACGGCCCGCCGGCGCTGACGCTGTTCACCGTGGTGTCCAACCGCGACGGGTCGGGCGGCCACTCGGCGCTGCTGGTCAGCGGCTCGCAGCGGGTGGTCTTCGACCCCGCCGGCACCTTCAAGCACCCGGCGCTGCCGGAGCGCAACGACGTGGTCTTCGGGATGACCGACAAGGCGGTGCAGTTCTACAAGGACTACCACGCGCGCGAGACCTTCCACGTGGTCAGCCACGAGGTGCAGGTCTCGCCCGAGGTCGCCGAGGCGGCGCTGCGCGCGGTGCAGGAATACGGCGCGGTGCCCAAGGCCTTCTGCTCGAACGCCACCACCGAGGTGCTGCGCGGGCTGCCCGGCTTCGGCACCGTTCCCCGCAGCTTCTCGCCCATCGCCACCATGCGCTGGTTCGACAAGCTGCCGGGGGTGAAACACAGCGTGTTCCGCGACAACTCGCCGGCCAGCAACAAGACGATCCTCGCGCCCGCCGTGCTCTAGCAGCCCGGGCGCGGCGTCCTATCTGATGACCATGCGCCTGCTGCTTGCCATCTGGCTGTCCCTCGCCCCTGCCGCCGCCTCCGCGGCCGACTGCATCGTGCTGCTGCACGGGCTGGCGCGCAGCGCGCTGAGCATGGCGCCGATGGCCGAGGCGCTGGAGGCGAACGGGTACCACGTGGTGAACCGCGGCTATCCCTCCACCGAGAAACGGGTCGAGGCGCTGGTGGCGCAGGCGGTGGGGCCTGCGGTGGCGGACTGCGGCGACCGGAAGGTGCACTTCGTCACCCATTCCATGGGCGGTATCCTGCTGCGGCTGTGGCTGGAGGAGAACCGGCCGGAGCGGTTGGGGCGGGTGGTGATGCTGGCGCCGCCGAACCACGGGTCCGAGCTGGTGGACGTCTTCGGCCCGCTGCCGCCCTTCGAGTGGCTGAACGGCCCGGCGGGGCTGGAACTGGGCACCGGCCCCGACGCGCTGCCCGGCCAGCTGCCGCGGCCTGTCTTCGAGCTGGGGATCATCGCGGGGACCCGCTCGCTGAACCCGATCTATTCCAGCGTGATCGCGGGGGCGGACGACGGGAAGGTCTCGGTCGAGTCGACCCGGGTGCGGGGGATGACGGACCACCTGGTGCTGCCGGTGACGCATACCTTCATGATGGTGAACCCGGTGGTGATCGCCCAGACGATGGAGTTCCTGGAGCAGGGGCGGTTCCGGCCGGAGATGGGATATGGCGAGGCGCTGGAGCGGGTGGCCGGGGGTTGATGCGCTATGGCGGGGTGAACCCCGCCCTACCACAGGCTCGTAGGGAGCGCTGGTCAGCCCCCGAACAAGCCGCAGGCGCGGGGGCGAGCGCCTGCCCGTCCCGGCGGGCTGGCGCTTTGCATCCTCGTGCGCGGCTCATTCGGTGCGCGGATTTGGCTGGGATAAAGCGCCCATGTCGTAGGTAAGAGGCGCCATCCCACGGGCAGGCTCATGTTGCGCCTTGGCGGGGTGAACCCCGCCCTACACCTCATTGGTGTGTTGCGCTGATGCGTCCCGAACAAGCCGAAGGCGCGGGGCGAGCGCCTGCCCGTTCCGGCGGGCTGGCGCTGTGTCATTCGCGCGCAACACACATTCTGCGCGCGGACTTGGAGGGGATAAAGCGATGACCTCGGAGGACGGAAGCGCCATCCCACGGGCAGGCTCCCGTCCCGCTACCCTGCACCCGTCGGCTCACTCGCCCCGCAGCAGCCGGTTCACGTGCCCCATCTTCCGCCCCGGCCGCGCCTCGGCCTTGCCGTAGAGGTGCACCGCCAGATCCCGCTCCTTCGCCAGCTCCGGCACCCGCAGGATGTCGTCGCCGATCAGGTTCTCCATCTCCACGTCCGAATGCCGGGCGCCGTCGGCCAGCGGCCAGCCGGCCACCGCGCGGATGTGCTGCTCGAACTGGCAGGTGACGCAGCCGGTCTGGGTCCAGTGGCCGGAGTTGTGCACCCGCGGCGCGATCTCGTTCACGATGAGGCCGCCGGGGGTCACGAACAGCTCGACCCCCATCACGCCGATGTAGTCCAGCGCGTTCAGGATGCGCCCGGCCAGCAGCACCGCGTCGGCGCGGCGGGCGGCGGGCAGGCGGGCGGGCACGCGGGTGGTGTGCAGGATGCCGTCGCGGTGGACGTTCTCGCCGGGGTCGTAGGCAGAGACCTCGCCGCCGGCGCCGCGCGCGGCGATCACGCTGATCTCGGCGGTGAAGTCGACGAACCCCTCGAGGATCGCGGGCGCCCCCTGCATCGCCTCCAGCGCGGGCCCGGCATCATCGGGGCCGCGCAGCCGCGCCTGCCCCTTGCCATCGTAGCCCAGCCGCCGGGTCTTCAGGATCGAAGGGGTGCCGATCCGCGCCAGCGCCGCCTCCAGCCCCGCCGCGTCGTCGACGGCGGCGAAGGGGGCGGTGGCGAGGCCGAGGTCGTTCAGGAATGTCTTCTCGGTCAGCCGGTCCTGGCTGGTGGCCAGCGCGCGGCGGTTGGGGTGGATCGGGCGGTGCGATTCCAGCAGGTCCAGCGCGCTGGTGGGGACATTCTCGAACTCGTAGGTGATGACGTCCACGGCGCGGGCAAAGGCCTCCAGCGCGGCGGCGTCCTCGTAGGGAGCGGTGGTGACGCGGTGGGCGACGTCCCCGGCGGGCGGGTTGGCCGCGGGCTCGTAGACATGGGTGCGGAACCCCAGCCGCGCGGCGGCGACGGAAAGCATGCGGCCCAGCTGGCCGCCGCCGAGGATGCCGATGGTGGCGCCGGGGGCGAGGGGCAGGGTCATTCCGGCGCCTCGGGGATCGAGGCGGAGAGCGCCGCGCGCCAGTCGTCCAGCCGCGCCGCCAGCGCCGGGTCCGACAGCGCGAGGATCTGCGCCGCCATCAGCCCGGCGTTCGCCGCGCCGCCGATCGCCATGGTGGCCACGGGAAACCCGCGCGGCATCTGCACGATGGAATAGAGCGAATCGAGGCCACCCAGCGCCCTGGTCTGGACCGGCACGCCGATCACCGGCACCCGGGTCTTCGAGGCCATCATCCCCGGCAGGTGCGCCGCGCCCCCGGCGCCCGCGATGATCGCCTTCAGCCCGCGCCCGGCGGCACCCCGCCCGTAGTCCCACAGACGGTCGGGAGTCCGATGGGCGGAGACGATGCGCGTCTCGTATCCGATCCCCAATTCATCGAGGATTTCCGCGGCCGCCTGCATGGTGGGCCAGTCGCTCTGGCTGCCCATGATGATGCCGACATCTATGCCCATTCGCGCCCCCTGACCCTTGGGAGCGCGCACTATAGCCGCGCGCCGACCGGTTGCAATGCGGCGCCCGGCCGTATCAGGCGATGATGTCGGGCAGCAGCCTGTCCTCGAGCTGGGCGATCTTGTCCTTCAGCGCCAGCTTGCGCTTCTTCAGGCGGCTCAGCCGCAGCTGGTCGGCGCGCTGGGTATCCTGCAGGGCGGAAATGGCCTCGTCGAGATCGCGGTGCTCGCGGCGCAGGACCTCGAGTTCCACCTTGAGAACATCGTTCACGTCCATCTGCGCGGAATCGTTCATCGTGACCCCCCATGAGTCTTCTCCGAAGCCCGATCAAAATACAGTCAAACACTGGTTTCTCCAAGCATTCCCGCAGGCTTCGCCCTTGCCGCGGCAATTTGCGCCCCCCATATTCCTTCCAAGGCCGCCGGATCGGGGCCGAATGCTTGTGTCGCTTGCGAAGGACCATGCCATGACGAAGATGAGCCTTGGCTCGCACCCGTATCTGCTGGGGTTCGAGCAGCTTGAACGGCTGATGGAGCGGACCGCGAAGTCCGACAACAACGGCTATCCCCCGTTCAACATAGAGCAGACCAGCGCCAGCTCCTACCGCATCACCCTTGCGGTGGCGGGCTTCGCTGAGAATGACCTTTCGATCACCGTCGAGGACCGCCAGCTAGTGATCCGCGGACGGCAGGGCGAGGAGGACGACGCGCGCGTCTTCCTGCACCGCGGCATCGCCGCGCGCCAGTTCCAGCGCAGCTTCGTGCTGGCCGAGGGAGTCGATGTCACCGGCGCAGCGATGGAGAACGGCCTGCTGCACGTCGACCTGCAGCGCGCCGAGCCGGAGAAGGTCGTGCAGACCATCCGCATAAAGACCAGTTGAAAGGGGTAAGAGCATGAACGAGAAATTCGATTTCGACGCGCACAGCGGCGACACCATCCGCCCGATCGTCTACGTGCGCCCCGTGGCGGTCACCGACCTGCCGCGCGAAGTGCAGGCGCAGGCGGAGGGCATGGAGACGCTCTTTGCCGTCCACAACGAGGAGGGCGAGCGCCTGGCGCTGGTCCGCGACCGCAAGCTGGCCTTCGCGCTGGCGCGGCAGAACGACCTGGCGCCGGTGAACGTGCACTGACGATCTCCAGCTTGCCCGGCGCTTTCCCGCGCCGGGCGCGCTACGGCCAGATCCCGTAGGTGCGGCGCATGTAGTCGTAGCACTGCCGGTCCGCGGTCTTCCGGTCCGCCCCGTCGATCACCGCCGAGTACAGCGGCGCGGCGTCGTGGTTGGCCATCAGCCGCGGCCCCTTGACCCGCGCGGGCGCCCAGATGGGGGTGCCCGCCTTGGCCAGCATCCCCGACAGCCAGATGTCATCCACCGACCAGAGCACGGGCGGGATGTCGAAGACCTCGTCGTCGAAGAACCCGGGCCGCACCAGCACCCCGCCGTAGCCCTGGAAGATGTCGCGGTAACCGGCGGTTCGGATATGCGCATGCGACGGCCCCTCGGACTTCAGCCCGAACAGCGTGCCAAGGTCCCACAGCGCCTTCTTCACCTGCCATGGCAGGTCCAGCCGCCGGTTGGCGCGGATCGCCTGGGGCTGCGGGCGGTTCTTCTGCGCCGAGGTGAACAGCTCGTCCGCGCTCCAGCTGATGGGGGCGATGGCTGCCTCGGGGTGCGCGGTGCGGGCGTCGTAGAAGACCTGCGACCATTCCGGCGGATAGTGCCGGTCGTCGTCGCAGAACAGAATGTCCACGTCCTCCCGACCGCGAAACTCCTGCACCGCGTGCAGCACCTTGCTGGCGGGGCCGAAGTCCTGCTCTGGCCGGTGGATCGTGACCCCCTCGGGCACCTCGGGCAGGGCGCCGTCGTAGTCCGGGAACCGCCGGTAGCGTGGCGGCACGTAAAGCCGCACCTCGTCTGCGGGCTGGCGCTGGTTCAGCAGCGAGCGCAGGGTGGGGCCGAGGCCGGCAAAGCGCGGCGGGATTGTGGTAAGGGTAATCAGGCGCATCCCGCGCTGTTAGCGCGGCGCGGCGGCGCTGTCACGGTTTCGCGCAGCGCGCCAGCGAGGGGGCAGGGCCTGTAAAATTGCCGCAACGGCGACCGTTGCGACGGCCAGCCTTGAATTCCGGGCCGTTTAGGGCCAAAGGCTCCGCAATATTCACGCGGTGATGCCGTTCCGGAATGCCGCCCGACGATTGAGTAGGCCCTCCATGCTAGCGAAGAACCTCGCCCCGATCCCCGAACTGTATGTTTCCTACGAGAGCGCCCAGAAGCTGAAGGTCGAGGCCGGCAGCCTGACCAGCTGGGACCTGACCCCGCGCCAGATCTGCGACCTGGAGCTGCTGATGAACGGCGGGTTCAACCCGCTGAAGGGGTTCCTGGGCGAAGAGGACTACAACGGCGTTGTCGAGAACATGCGCACCGCCGACGGCACGCTCTGGCCGATCCCGATCACGCTGGACGTGTCCGAGAAGTTCGCCGAGTCGCTGGAAGAGGGGCAGGACATCGCCCTGCGCGACCAGGAGGGCGTGATCCTCGCCACCATGACGATCACCGACCGCTGGACCCCCGACAAGGCGCGCGAGGCCGAGAAGGTGTTCGGCGCCGACGACATCGCGCATCCGGCGGTGAACTACCTGCACAACCAGGCGGGCAAGGTCTACCTCGGCGGCCCGGTCACCGGCATCCAGCAGCCGGTGCACTACGATTTCCGCGCCCGCCGCGACACTCCGAACGAGCTGCGCGCCTACTTCCGCAAGCTGGGCTGGCGCCGCGTCGTGGCCTTCCAGACCCGCAACCCGCTGCACCGCGCCCACCAGGAGCTGACCTTCCGCGCCGCCAAGGAGGCGCAGGCCAACCTGCTGATCCACCCCGTCGTCGGCATGACCAAGCCGGGCGACGTGGATCATTTCACCCGCGTGCGCTGCTACGAGGCGGTGCTGGACAAGTACCCGTCCTCCACCACCACCATGTCGCTGCTGAACATCGCGATGCGCATGGCCGGCCCGCGCGAGGCTGTCTGGCACGGGCTGATCCGCAAGAACCACGGCTGCACCCACTTCATCGTCGGCCGCGATCACGCGGGGCCAGGCAAGAACTCTGCCGGCGAGGATTTCTACGGCCCCTACGACGCGCAGGACCTGTTCCGCGAGCACGAGGAAGAGATCGGCCTGGAGATGGTCGACTTCAAGCACATGGTCTACGTGCAGGAACGCGCGCAGTACGAGCCGGCGGACGAGATCGAGGACGGCGTGACGGTGCTGAACATCTCGGGCACCGAACTGCGGCGGCGACTGGCGGAGGGGCTGGAGATCCCCGAGTGGTTCTCCTTCCCCGAGGTGGTGCGCGAGCTGCGCAAGACCCGCCCGCCGCGCAGCCAGCAGGGCTTTACCGTCTTCTTCACCGGCTTCTCCGGCTCCGGCAAGTCGACCATCGCCAACGCGCTGATGGTCAAGCTGATGGAGATGGGGGGTCGTCCGGTGACGCTGCTGGACGGCGATATCGTCCGCAAGAACCTGTCCAGCGAGCTTGGTTTCTCCAAGGAGCACCGCGACCTCAACATCCGCCGCATCGGCTACGTTGCCAGCGAGATCACCAAGAACGGCGGCATCGCCATCTGCGCCCCCATCGCGCCCTACGCCGCCACCCGGCGCGCGGTGCGCGAGGAGATCGAGAACTACGGCGCCTTCCTCGAGGTGCATATCGCCACCTCGATCGAGGAATGCGAGCGGCGGGACCGCAAGGGCCTGTACCGGCTGGCGCGCGAGGGCAAGATCAAGGAGTTCACCGGCATCTCCGACCCCTACGACGTGCCCGAGAACCCGGAGCTGCGGCTGGATACCGAGAACGTCGACGTGGACAACTGCGCGCACCAGGTGATCCTGAAGCTAGAGTCGATGGGGCTTATCGCGGCTTGAAGGTGAGGGGGGCGGGTAAACCCCGCCCTACCATTTCCGAACGACGCGGTGGTCAGCCCCCGAACAAGCCGCAGGCGCGGGGGCGAGCGCCTGCCCGTCCCGGCGGGCTGGCGCTGTGTCATCCGCAGAGCAACGAGCGTTCTAAGTGCGGATGTGGCTGGGATAAAGCGCATACCTCAGGGGTCGGCAGCGCCATCCCACGGGCAGCCTTGCGTTGCGCCATGGCGGGGTGAACCCCGCCCTACCATTCAGACAGTTGACGCGCAGACAGCCCCCGAACAAGCCGCAGGCGTGGGGGCGAGCGCCTGCCCGTTCCGGCGGGCTGGCGCTGTGTCATCCGCAGAGCAACGATCATTCTTCGTGCGGATGTGGCGGGGATTAAGTGCCTGCCTCGGACGGTAGCAGCGCCAGCCCACGGGCAGGCTGGCGTTGCGCCAAGGGCGGGGTGAACCCCGCCCTACCCGCAAGAGAAATCGTTCACTTCGCCGGCGCGCTGCCTTCGACGCGGGCGCCGTAGCCCAGCGGCTCCGACATTTCCTTCTCGTGCGGCCCGTCCGCGCCCTGCTCCGCCAGGAAGCGCTCTGCCTCTAGTGCTGCCATGCAGCCCATGCCGGCCGATGTCACCGCCTGCCGGTACTTGTGGTCCGTCAGGTCCCCCGCCGCGAAGACCCCCGGGATCGAGGTGGCGGTGCTGTCGGGCTGGGTGATGACGTAGCCGCCCATGTGGGTCTCCAGCTGGTCCTTCACCAGTTCCGAAGCCGGCGCGTGGCCGATGGCGACGAAGAAGCCGGCGCAGGGGATGGTGCGGGTCTCGCCCGTCTCGGTGCCCTTGACCACGACACCCTCGACGCCCAGCGGGTTCTCGGCGCCCACCACCTCTTCGACCGTGTGGTTCCAGACCACCTCGATCTTGGGGTGGTTGAACAGCCGGTGCTGCAGGATCTTCTCGGCCCGCAGCTCGTCCCGGCGGTGCACCAGCGTGACCTTCGAGGCGAAGTTGGTCAGGAACAGCGCCTCCTCGACCGCGGTATTGCCGCCGCCGATCACCACCACCTCCTTGCCGCGGTAGAAGAACCCGTCGCAGGTGGCGCAGGCGGAGACGCCGAAGCCCTTGAACTTCTCCTCGCTCGGCAGGCCCAGCCACTTCGCCTGGGCGCCGGTGGCAAGGATCACCGCGTCGGCGGTGAAGGTGGTGCCGCTGTCGGCCTGCGCGATGAACGGCCGCGACGACAGGTCGATGGAGGAGATGTGGTCGGCGATGATCTCTGTGCCGACGGAGCGGGCGTGCGCCTCCATCCGGACCATCAGGTCGGGGCCCTGCACCTCGGTGTCGCCCGGCCAGTTCTCCACCTCGGTGGTGATGGTCAGCTGGCCGCCGGGCTGGATGCCCTGGATCAGCACCGGGTCCAGCATCGCCCGCGCGGCATAGACGGCGGCGGTGTAGCCGGCGGGGCCGGAGCCGATGATCAGGACCTTGGAATGGCGGGTATCGGGCATGGGTGTCTCCTGCAGCGGGGTCGGGGGTGGATATAGGTCCCCGGGGCTTTGGGCGAAAGGGTGTTTGCGGGGGGCGCAGTGGCCCGGGCGCTCGGGTCGCGGCGGCGGCGACGCGGGGATAATTTTCTTGCGCCTCTGCGTCATATTGTTGCGCTTCACGGCCGCCTTCGGTACGAAATAACGAACATCACAGCTCCGGGAGCAGCCATGCCGGGATCGAAGCTCGACCCCATCGACCGCCAGATCCTGGCGGAACTGCAGGCCGACGGCCGCATGACGAACGTCGAGCTGGCCCGGCGGGTCGGCATCTCGGCCCCGCCCTGCCTGCGCCGGGTGCGGACGCTGGAGGAATCCGGTTACATCCGCGGCTACCACGCCGAGGTGGACGCCCGGCAACTGGGGTTCGAGGTGCAGGTCTTCGCGATGGTGGGGCTGCAAAGCCAGGCAGAGGCCGATCTGTCGCGGTTCGAGCAACGCTGCCGCGACTGGCCGCTTGTGCGCGAGTGTCACATGCTCAACGGCGAGGTGGATTTCGTGCTGAAGTGCGTGGCGCCGGACCTGTCGACCTTCCAGCGCTTCCTGACCGAGGACCTGACCGCGGCAGAGAACGTGGTGAGCGTGAAGACCTCGCTGGTGATCCGCGGGGCCAAGGACCAGCCGGGGGTGCCCTTCGAGGTGCTGGAGGAAAGGCTGAAGCGGGCGCCGTAGCGCGCTGTCAGACGCTGGTCTCGTTCAGGTCTTCCATGATCATCCGCCGGGCCCGCGCCACCCGGCTTTTCACCGTTCCGATGGCACAGTCGCAGATCCGCGCGCTGTCCTCGTAGCTTTCGCCCAGCATCACCACCAGGATCAGCATCTCGCGGAACTGCGGCGGCAGGCGGTGCACGGCAGCCATCAACTCCTGCCCGCGCACTGTCCATTCCTGGGTGGGCAGTTCCACCAGCTCGCCCGCGACGCAATCCGTATCCCCGGTCCGCTCGCGCGCCGAACGGCGGGCGGAGGTGTAGAAGGTGTTGCGCATGATGGTGAACAGCCAGGCCCGGAGGTTGGTGCCGCGCTTGTAGCGGTGCGCGGCGCCGATCGCCTTGGTCAGCGTGTCCTGCACCAGGTCGTCCGCATCGGCAGCATTGTAGGCCAGGGAGCGGGCGAAGGCGCGCAGGGCAGGGATGAAGGCGACGATCTCGTCATAAGTCTCGTCCCGGTCAATCCGCTCGTCCGCCTCAAGGCATTGCTGCTGATCCAGCATCATCCGCTCCCCACCGATCCAATATAGCCACTGTCCCAACGCGGGTTCACGCAGGCTTGTTCCGTGGTCACGTCGGCAATCCCCGGGAACCATCGCCGCCTCCGCCGGTTCACGTGAAAGCATCCTTTCGCCGAACGCAGAAAGAACGTCATGACGCCGGGGACAGAGAAGACCGACGAGCTGGACGCCAGGATCAGCCGCTACCTGGAACAGGTTCGCCTGGAGGAAACGCCGGAGCGCCTGCTGGAGCTGGCAGAGGAACTGCGCCGCGCGCTGCGGGCGCGGCGGCCGGAGGTCAGTTAAGCGGGGGTCAGGTAAGCAGGCGGGTGCCGGAGGTTTCCAGCACCTCCTTCATGATTCCGTTCAGCCAGGTGTTGGTGTCGGTATCGCCGCGGGTCTCCTTCGCGCCGATGGCCCGTTCCAGCGCCCGTTCCACTAGCCGGTCGGCGGCTTGCGGGTCGTGCAGCATCAGCCGCGCCGTCAGCCGCATCTTCGGCAGCAGGGCGACGATGTCGTCGGGATCATTGCGCCGCTGCTCTGTCAGGATCTTCAGCGCCTGGTCGATCTGCTGGGTGGTGGCGGGCTTGTCGAGCCGGCTGGCAAAACGGAACCGCTCGGGGATCGCGAGGGCGCTGTAGGAGGTATAGAACACCATCGGCACCCCGCGCTCGTTCAGCAGATCGGCGATGGGATAGACCGGCTGGCCGCTGAGGTTGATGTCCAGCACCGCCATATCGGCCTCTCGCGCAAGGCGCAGGCCGGCGGTGATGCTGGTGGCGGGGCCGACGACCTCCAGCCCGAGGTTCGAGAAATGCTGCGCCAGGTCAGCCGCCTGCAGCCAGTCGTCCTCGACGATCAGAACGCGTGCGCGCGACTTGGTGTCCATTTCCCGGCCCTCCGATTGACTCGCGCCACAGCGGCGCCCTCAACTCATGCCCGGTCGAAACGATCAAGATGCGGTGAGGGTTCCACACGGCATGGGTGAATCGCCCGTGTACCGGCGACTGTTCACGCAGGCCGGGACGGGGCGAAAGCCGGATTCCTGCAGGCCCAAGCCATTGTTAACGGGCAAATCCCGGGCGTAGGCGCAAGGTGCCCCGGTTGGGCGTTGGCAGCCGGGCGGTAAAACGTTAAACGGTGGTGAACAGGCATTCGCCAGCGTGAATGCGGAAAGACGTCAGGGGATTGCATGGCCGGAATCAAGGACGTCGCGCAGGAGGCGGGGGTTTCCATCGGCACCGTCTCGAACGTGCTGAACGGGCGCACCGGGCGTACCAGCGCGGAGACGCGGGCGCGGGTTCTGGCTGCGGTGGAAAAGCTGCAGTACACCCCCAACGCCGCCGCGCGCCAGCTGAAGTCGGGGCTGTCGCGGACGCTGGGGCTGATCCTGCCCTCGGTCGCCAACCCCTTCTGGGGCGCCGTCACCCACCATATCGAACGCGCGGCGCTGGCCTATGGCTACAAGGTGCTGGTCTGCAACGCCGAACGCGAGGCTACGCGCGAGGCGGCCTATGCCGAGGGCATGCTCAGTTCGTCGATCCGCGGGGTGATCTTCGGCGCGCCGCCGATCTCCTTCGACCACATGACGCACCTGATCGACCGCGGCCTGCGGGTGGGGGTCTTCGACCGCTACAGCCAGGGCGCAAGGGCCAAGGTCGCCTGTTCAGTCAGCGTCGACCAGGACCTGGGCGGACGGCTGGCGGCGCGGCACCTGCTGGGGCTGGGGCACAAGCGCATCGGCTTCGTCTCTGGCCCGATCAGCACCAGCACCCGGATCGGCCGGATCGCCGGCCTGCGCGCGGTAATCGAGGAGGCGGGGCTGACGCTGGACGAGCAGCACATCTGGCAGGGCGCCACCCATTCGGCCTTCGGTGACGTCGAGGGCGCGCAGATGGGCCGCAACGCGATCCGAGAGCTGCTGTCGCAGTCGAACCCGCCCACCGCGATCTTCACCGCCAACGACATGAACGCGCTGGGCGCCTACGCCGGGGCGCGCGATATGGGGGCGAGCGTGCCGGAGGACATTTCCATCGTCGGGTTCGACGACATCGTCTTTTCGGAGATCATGCAGCCGGCTCTGACCACCCTGCGCCAGCCGGTCAAGCAGATGGCCGAACTGATGATGGAGCGGCTGATCTACGACCTGGAGGACGGGCGGCGCGGCGACGGGGGCGGCGGCCCGCACGTGGACATCGTGCCGGAACTGATGGTGCGCGCCTCGACCGCGCCACCGCGCGGCTGACCGGGGCCGGGAAGGCCGGGTCGGCTGCCGTCTATCTGGAAACAGAAGGATTTGGTGGAGCCAAGGGGAGTCGAACCCCTGACCTCTTGCATGCCATGCAAGCGCTCTCCCAACTGAGCTATGGCCCCATGCTGCGGTCCGTTCCGGACCGCCCGCAGGTCTTATGGATTCGTGTCCGCCAGTTCAAGCGGAAAATGAATCAGCTGTCGTCCTCGTCCGAGGACACGTCGGCGATGTCGTCGAGGGACACGTCGTCGTCGTCCTCGTCATCGTCGAGGATGTCATCGCCCAGATCGACGTCGTCGGTGTCGTCCTCTTCCAGCACGTCTTCCTCGGCATCCTCGACGGGCGCCGCGGCCTTTTCCTTGGCCTTGGACGAAATCGACACGCGCGATTTCGTGCCGGTGTCGAGATTGACGACCTCACCCGTGTAGGGGCTGACGATCGGAGTCTTGTTCAGGTCGTAGAACCGTTTGCCGGTCGTCGGGCAAATCCGCTTCGTACCCCATTCTTCCTTGGGCATGCGTTCCCTCTTTGCAGCAGCTGCAGCGTGTCGGTGAATTGCGGTCCCCTGCCACAACGTCCCCCGGCTGTCAAAGCCTTTCCGGACAATTGGCAGTGGCCCTTCCCGCCCGGCACGCGATAGGATGTGTCCGAGGCGGAACGAGGCAAGTCATATGGGTCAGGCAGTGCTGCCCGGCAACCCCCCGGTGGAGATCACTCTCAGACGCTCTGCAAAGGCGCGGCGCGTGTCGCTGCGGGTCTCGGCGCTGGACGGGCGCGTGACCCTGTCGATGCCGCGCCACATGGACGCCGCCGAGGCGCTGGCCTTCGCCCGCGAGAAGGGCGAGTGGATCCGCGGGCACCTTGCGAAACAGGCGCTGCCGGTGGAGGTGGGGATCGGCGGCAAGGTCATGTACCGCGGCGCCGAGCTGCCGGTGCGGGCCGGGCCGGTGCGGCGCGCCGAGGCGCGGCCCGATGCCATCCTGGTGCCCGAGGCCCCCGCGCTGGCCCCCGCGCTGGCCGGCGCCCGGGTGAAGGCGCTGCTGAAGCTGGAGGCCAAGGCGCGGCTGACCGAGGCCTCGCGGCGCTATGCCGCGCAGGTGGACCGCGGGGTGACGCGCATCACCCTGCGCGACACCCGGTCCCGCTGGGGGTCCTGCACCGCCGACGGCGGGCTGATGTATTCCTGGCGGCTGGCCATGGCCCCCGACGCGGTGCTCGACTACGTCGCCGCCCACGAGGTGGCCCACCTGGTCGAACTGAACCATTCCCCCGCCTACTGGGCCGTGGTCCGCGGCATCTGCCCCCACTACGAGGCGCCGCGCCGCTGGCTCAAGCGCGAGGGGATGCACCTGCACCGCTACAGGTTCGGTGACTGACCATGCCCCGCACGTGGCCTCCATGCTGATCCAGCCCCGCCCCGAGGGCGCCCCGGCGGCCCATGACCGGCTGTACCGGCACCTGCGCACCCGGATCATGCACGGGGAGCTGGAGCCGGGCACCGCGCTGACCCTGCGCGGGATCGGCCGCGACTACGGCGTGTCCATGACCCCGGCGCGCGAGGCCGTGCGGCGGCTGGCGGCCGAGGGGGCGCTGACGCTGTCGGCCTCTGGCCGGGTCTCCACCCCCGAACTGTCGGCCGAGCGGATAGAGGAACTCGCCGCCCTTCGCGCGCTGCTGGAGACGGAGCTTGCCAGCCGCGCCCTACCGCGCGCCCACATGGCTTTGATCGAGCGGCTGCAGGCGATCAACGGCACCATCGCCGAGGCGGTGGCAAAGCACGACGCCGTCGCCTACCTGCGCACCAACCTCGACTTCCACCGCACGCTTTACCTGCGTGCCCAGGCGCCCGCGATGCTGGCCATGGCGGAAACCGTCTGGCTGCAGCTTGGCCCCACCATGCGCAAGCTCTACGGCCGTTTGCAGCGGACCGAGGTGCCCTGGAACCACAAGCTGATCGTCGCCGCCCTGCGGGCCGGGGACGAGCCGGGGCTGCGGCTGGCGGTGCGGACGGACGTGACCCAGGGCCTGCGGATGCTGGTGGCCTGACCCCCTTGACCGTTTCGTGACTGGTCGGCGCCCGCGCGCGCCCCACTTACCTTGGGTGACCAAGGGAGACGCCGATGCCTGCCAGCCCCACGCTCAGCCGCCGCCACCTGCTTGCCGCCCTTGCCGCCGCCCCGGCCGGTGCCGTGCCCTTCGCCCTTGCCGCCCAGGCCCAGCAGGCCGGGCTGATCACCGGCAGCGTCTGCCGGGTGCAGCCGGAGACCACCGAGGGCCCGTTCTACACCGAGCCCGGCATGGTCCGTTCGGACATTGCCGAGGGGCGGCCGGGCGTGCCGATGACCCTGCGGCTGCAGGTGGTGGGGGCGGATTGCCGACCCATCGCCGGGGCGCGGGTGGATGTCTGGCACTGCGATGCCATCGGGATCTATTCCGATGTGCGTTCGCCCATGGGCGACATGCGGGGCGCGAACTTCCTGCGCGGCACCCAGTTCAGCGACACCGGCGGGCTGGTGGTGTTCCGCACGATCCTGCCCGGCTGGTATCCCGGCCGCGCGCCGCACATCCACTACAAGGTCTTCCCGGATCGCGGGCAGGTGCTGACCAGCCAGCTGTTCTTCCCCGCCCGCGCCACCGCGCAGGTCTATGCCGCGCATCCCGCCTACCGCCGGGGCGCCCCCGACACGCCCAACCCCCGCGACGGCATCGCCCGCCGCGCCGGATCTGCGGCGGTGGCGGCGCTGGACGGCAGCACCGCGGCGCTGAACGCCGACCTGGTGGTGGGGCTGGCGTAACCGCGCGAAAGCCGCGCCAGTGCCGGCGCGCGCGGGGGCGCTGCCTGCCATCGATCGATGCGCTTTATGACTGCCAAGCCCGGATGACCTCGGTGCTCCGCGCAAACGTCACCCAAAGCGCCGCCGCGTGGGGGCGCGCCGGCGCTGGCGCGGCGGCCTTCGGCCTTGTCCCGCGCTGGCAGGGGGGGAGACCTCGGATCAGTCCCAGGCCCGCGGCTGCTCTGCATACCCGATGTACAGCGGATGTTTCGGATGCCCGTGCTTCGTCAGTCCCAGGTGGTGCAGCGGCAACCCGGTGCCGCGCAGCAGCGCCTCTACCTGCGCACCCCGCTCCAGGTGCGCGCCGTGGCTTCCCCAGGCGCAGATGATCCGGTCCGCCCAGGGCGCGCTGTCGACGATGGCGGCGTCGTTGTCGGGGCCAACGGGATCGGGCTCTGCCCGCATCACCTTCGGATCGGTGGCGCGGAAGGCGAAGATGTTGGTGACGCGGAAGCTGCCGAAGCCCAGCGCGCGCGCCCGCCGCTCGCAGCGTTCGACCGTGGGATCGTTCTGGAACTCGGTGGCGGTGGAGGGATTGAGCATCACGAACAGCGCCTTCGCCCCCGCCGGGTCCCAGGTGCGGGTCAGCAGGTAGCGGTAGCGCTCGCAGTCCGAATAGACGGCGGTGGAGGCCGCGTCGCCCTTCTGGTGGTGCCGGCTGATCATGCCGGGCGGACGAAGACCCGGCTGGGGTGCAGCTCTCCCGAGCGGTAGATGCCCACGGCCACCGCCTGCCCGTCGTGCGAGGCCCAGGCCTCGTCGCCGTACTCGGCCTCGGAGGACAGCACCATCCCGGGATTGCCGTTGCGCAGCTTCGCCGCGCCCTCGGCGGTCGCCCGCAGTTCGGGCAGGTCGGCAAGCCCGTCCTCCAGCGGCCGCAGCAGGGCGTCCAGCTCCGGCGTGCGGGCCAGTTCCTCGATCCGGTCCATGGTCACGCCCTCGGAGGCCTCGAAGGGCCCCGACCAGACCCGCCGCAGCGCGGTGACATGGCCGTGGCAGCCCAGCGCGGCACCCAGATCGCGGGCGATGGAGCGCACGTAGCCGCCCTTGCCGCAAACCATCTCCAGCACCGCGTGGTCGGCATCGGGGCGTTCCACCAGCGACAGTTCCTCGACGAACAGCGGGCGGGCGGCAAGGTCCATCTCCTCGCCGTCGCGGGCCAGCTTGTAGGCGCGCTCGCCCTCCACCTTCACCGCCGAGAACTGCGGCGGCACCTGCTGGATGTCGCCGGTGAAGGCGCCCAGCGCCTCGCGGATCTGCGCGTCAGAAGGGCGGGTGTCGGATTGCGCGATCACCTCGCCCTCGGCGTCGTCGGTGTTGGTGGCCTGCCCCAGCCGCACGGTGAAGCGGTAGGCCTTCATCGCGTCGGTGATGTAGGGAACGGTCTTCGTCGCCTCGCCCAGCGCCACCGCCAGCACGCCCGTGGCCTCGGGGTCCAGCGTCCCGGCGTGCCCGGCCTTGTTGGCATCGAAGGCCCAGCGCACCTTGTTGACCACGGCGGTCGAGGTGATGCCCTTGGGCTTGTCCACCACCAGCCAGCCGGAAATGTCGCGGCCCTTGCGTCTGCGTCCCATGTCGCGCTCCGTTCCGAAATGCAGGCGCCGGGGCTAGCCCGGCCGGCCCCGCGCTGTCAACCGGCGGGTTCGGTGATGCCGAGGATCGGCCCCATCGGCCGCCCGCCGTCGCGCCGCCCCAGCCCCGGCGCGTAAAGCTGCGAGATCGACCCGTCGAGGTACAGCGCATCCGGCGTGCCGGCGCGGTCGCGGAAGAAGCGGGCGAAGTGGTGGAAGGTCACCGGCGCGTCAGAGATTGCCAGCACCACCTCGCGCCCGCCCGGCCGCACGCCGACGCCGTTGCGGATATGGCGGCTGGTGGAGCGGGGCAGGAACCGCGGGTGCAGCTTGCCGTCGATCACCAGCATCGGCCCCGACTGGGTGGCAAAGCGGCAGTCCGGCGGGTCGGCGGCGAAGGCGCGGCTTTCGATCACCCGGGCGCGGTTCCCCGCAAGGCAGAAGACGCCGTTGGGCAGCAGCCCGAAGTTGCCGGGTCCCTCGGAGGTGACGATCGGCGCCAGCTGTTGCCCTTCCTCGATATACAGGCCAACGGGGTCGCGGTCGGGATGGTACATCCCGCCGTTCATCGCCAGCCGCAGCCGCTGGCCCTCCCGCTCCAGCGCGTCCTTCAGCCGCCCGAAGGTGCCCAGCACGTCGCCCGCCTCGTCCCGCAGCCACAGCCGCAGGTCGGCCTCGGTCACGTCGATCTCGCACCAGGTGAAGGGGGCGCCGTCGAAAACCTCCTGGCTGCAGCCCGCCTGCGCCGGCGCCGCGTCGCGGATCGCCAGGGCCAGCAGCAGGGGCACAAGGGCGGAAAGGCGCATGCCTCAGTCGTCCGCCGCGTCGTCGGGGTCAGGGTCGGGCTCTGCCACATCGCGCCGCACCTCGCTGCGCTGAAGCAGGCGGCGGGTCTCGTCCATCCGGTCAAAGCTGTCGTCGATCACGAACCGCAGGTCCGGCGCGTATTTCAGCGTCAGTTCCTTCGACACGGCGCGGCGCAGTTCCGACTTGTTGCGGCGCAGCGCGGTCAGCGCGGCCTCGCGGTCGCCGCCGCCCAGCGGCAGGACGTAGGCGGTGGCGATCTTCAGGTCGGGGGTGCAGCGCACCTCGCCCACGGTGATCGACATGCGGTTGAGGTCGGGGTCGTGCACCTCGGCCTTGTTCAGCACGTCCGATAGCGTGCGGCGGATCAGCTCGCCCACGCGAAGCTGCCGCTGCGAGGGGCCCGCGCCGCCCCGGTCTGATACCTGTCTGGCCATTCCGCTGATCTAGGGCGGAAGCCGCGCCGCCGCAACCGGGCTTTGCCAAGGTCGCGGCGCTCGGGTAAGGCGGGGCGGGCAGCAGCAGGCGGAGGAAGCGATGAGCGTACTACCGGGAATCGTGGTGACCGGCGCGTCGGGCCGGATGGGGCAGATGCTGACCCGGCTGGTGCTGGAAAGCGACCGGCTGCGGCTGGTGGGCGCGATCGAGCGCGAGGGGCACGACTGGATCGGGCAGGACATCGGCGAGGCCATGGGCGGCGCCGCCTGCGGCATCACCGTCAACGACGACCCGCTGGACGCCTTCGCCAAGGCGCAGGGGGTGCTGGATTTCACCGCCCCCGAGGCCAGCGTCGCCTTTGCCGGCATCGCGGCGCAGGCGCGGGCGGTGCACGTGATCGGCACCACCGGCTTCGAGCCCGCGCAGATGGAGGCGCTGACCGTCGCCGCGCGCCACGCGGTGATCGTGCAGGCGGGGAACATGTCGCTGGGGGTCAACCTGCTGACCCGGGTGACGAAGATGGTCGCGGCGGCGCTGGACGAGGATTACGACATCGAGATCGTCGAGGCGCACCACAACCGCAAGGTCGACGCCCCTTCCGGCACCGCGTTGATGCTGGGCGAGGCGGCGGCCGAGGGGCGCGGCGTGTCGCTGGACGAGGTTTCCGACCGGGGCCGCGACGGAATGATCGGCGCGCGCAGGCGCGGCGACATCGGCTTTGCCGTGGTGCGCGGCGGCGACATCGTGGGCGAGCATGACGTGATCTTCGCCGGCGCGGGCGAGCGAATCGTGCTGCGGCACGTGGCGACCGACCGGCGCCTGTTCGCGCGCGGCGCGCTGCGGGCGGTGCTGTGGGGGCAGGACAAGAAGCCGGGGCTCTACGACATGCAGGATGTGCTGGGGCTGGAGTAGGGTCCACTACCACCAGGGCGCGACATCAGCCTGCCCGTGGGCTGGCGCTGCCGTCTCCCGGCATGGGCGCTTTATCCCAGTCACACCCGCACGCAGAACGAGCCTTGATCTGCGGCCCCCAAAGCGCCAGCCCGCCGGGACGGGCAGGCGCTCGCCCCCGCGCCTCCGGCTTGTTCGGGGGCTGATCGGCGCGTAATAATTAAGTGGCGTCTTTCCAGGCGGCAGGAGCGTGCGGCGTCAGGTGTTGCTCCCATCGTCGTCAAAGCTCTCTTAGAAATCGACCGCGATCCCCTTCTTCTCCCAGTCACCGAAACGCACCGGCTCGGGCCCGTCGCGGCCCCCCAGCTCCTTCGGCAGTTCCAGCGCCTGTGTGGCGCGGCGGCGGGCTTCGGCCTCGGCCAGCGCGCGCTGGGCGGCGGGGGGCAGGTCCTTGGGGGTCTCATCGGCCATGGTGTCACCTTCTTGCCGGCGGGGTATGTCTGATATACGTCCGCCCGCACCCGCCGCAACCCCGGAGACATCATGGCCGCCCCCGGTCTCGCCCCCCGCCGTGCCGCGCACGCGCTGCTGAACCGGGTCACCGGGGAGGGCCGGCTGCTGCCGGAGCTTCTGCCCCGCGCGCTGGAACACCTGCCCCCCGAGGAACGCGCCCGCGCCCAGCGGCTGACGCTGGAGACCCTTCGCTGGATGGACCGCGCCGACCGGCTGCTGGGCCCGCACCTGAAACGCCGTCCCGCGCCCGCCGTGCTGAACGTGCTGCGGCTGGGGGTGGTGGAGATGGCGGCGCTGGGCGGCGCGCCCCACGCGGTGGTGGACGCCTGCGTGCGCCTGACCCGCGAGACCCGCAAGACCGAGCCTGCGGCCGGCCTCGTCAACGCCGTGCTGCGCCGGGTCGACCTGCCGAAGTGGGACACGCTGCCGCTGCCGCGCCTGCCAAGGTGGCTGCGCGCGCCGCTGATCGAGGCCTGGGGCAAGGCCGCCGTGGCGGCGATGGAGGCGGTGCATGCCGCCGGTGCGCCGCTGGACCTGACGCCGCGCGACGGCGATGCGGCGGCGCTGGCGGCGCGGCTGGGGGGCGCGGGGCTGCCCACCGGCAGCGTGCGGCTGGCCGGGGCGGGGCAGGTCACGGCGCTGGAGGGCTACGAGGCCGGCGACTGGTGGGTGCAGGACGCGGCGGCGGCGCTGCCCGCGCGGGTGCTGGCGGCGCGGCCCGGCGAGCGGGTGCTGGACCTTTGCGCCGCGCCCGGCGGCAAGACGCTGCAGCTGGCGGCGGCCGGGGCCGATGTCACCGCGCTCGACATCTCCGAGGCGCGGCTGGAGCGGCTGGCCGAGAACCTCGCGCGCTGCCGGCTGTCCGCGCAGGTGGTGGCCGCCGACGCGCTGGAATGGGACGGGGCCGGGGGCTTCGACGCGGTGCTGCTGGACGCGCCCTGTTCGGCCACCGGCACGATCCGCCGCCACCCGGACCTGCCGCAAGCCAAGGACGGCAGCGACTTCATGGCCCTTTTCGCCCTGCAGGAGGCGCTGATCGCGCGGGCGCTGGCGCTGCTGGCGCCGGGCGGGCGGCTGGTGTTCTGCACCTGCTCGCTGCTGCCCGACGAGGGCGAGGCGCAGGTGGAGGCGGCGCTGGAGCGGCACCCGGACCTGCGCCCCGATCCCGACGCGCTGGCGCTGCCGGGGGTGGACCCGGCCTGGCGCGACGGCACCGGGTTGCGGCTGCGCCCCGACTTCTGGGCCGAAACCGGGGGAATGGACGGCTTCTACATCGCGTCGTTGCGGAAAGTCGCCTGAGCGCCATTCCCCAATGACTTGCGCCTCGGGCTGGCGTAGACTGCGCCCAGAAGGGCCGCCGCGACGGCCACAAGCAGGCGAGGCGAAAGCGGGATTTGAAGGTCGGCGACGGAATGTCCGAGCGCTGGGCGCGTTGGATGAACCGGTACCATGCGCGCCGGGCTGGTTTCGCACGCCCGGCCGCCGGGTTCGTCTCGCAGCCGGAGCCGCGCACCATCGGCCGCTTCACCCGGGGCCGGCAGCTGTGTGCCGGCAACTTCCTGGTGGCGGGCCGGGTGGTGGAGGCGCCGGACAGCTCGATCTGGGCGCTGGGCCGCTACGGGGCCGAGTTCGACGACGAGATCCACGGGTTCGGCTGGCTTGACGACCTTGCGGCGCTGGGCGACCGGCGGGCGCGCGAACTGGCGCAGACCTGGACGGCGGAGTGGCTGGAGCGTTACGCGCGCGGTGCCGGGCCGGGCTGGACCCCGGACACCACCGGCCGCCGGGCGATCCGCTGGATCAACCACGCGATCTTCCTGCTGCAGGGCGACGGCAGCGCCATGTCAGAGGCCTACTACCGCTCGCTCGGGCAGCAGACGATCTTCCTCAGTCACCGCTGGCGCGCCGCCCGTCCCGGGCTGGGCCGCTTCGAGGCGCTGAGCGGGCTGATCTATGCCGGCCTGTCCCTGATCGGGATGGAGCGGCTGGTGGACCCGGCAGTCAAGGCGTTGGCGCGGGAGTGCCGCGACCGGGTCGACGCCGGCGGCGGCATCGTCACCCGCAACCCCGAAGAACTGCTGGAAGTCTTCACCTTGCTCAACTGGACCGCCCGCGCCCTGTCCGAATCGGGCCGCCGGGCGCCGGCGGACCACCTGGGCGCCATCGCCCGCATCGCGCCGACCCTGCGTGCGCTGCGTCATGCCGACGGCGCGCTGGCGCGGTTCCACGGCGGCGGGCGCGGGCTGGAGGGACGGCTGGACCAGGCGCTGGCGGACAGCGGTATCAAGGACGGGCCGCGGCCGGGGCTGGCCATGGGATTCACCCGGCTGCAGGCGGCGCGCACCACGGTGATCGCCGATACCGCGGTGCCGCCGGGCGGGCCCGCCTCGGCGCGGGCCCATGCCTCGACCCTGGCGTTCGAGCTGACCTCGGGCCGGCGGCCGCTGATCGTCAACTGCGGCGACGGGCGGCAGTTCGGCGCGGAATGGGCCCGCGCCGGCCGCGCCACCGCCTCGCACTCCGACCTGGCGATCGAGGGGTATTCGTCCTCGCGCTTCGGCCGTCCCGGCAAGGGCGGCCCCGCGGCCGAGACGCTGTATGACCGGCCGAAGTCGGTGAAGATGCAGATCGGCACCGAGACCACAGAGATCGGGCTGGTGGCGGGCCACGACGGCTACGTCCCCACCCACGGGCTGACCCACGTGCGGCAGCTGGAGCTGTCGGCGGATGGCCGCGGGCTGGCGGGCGAGGACGTGCTGGCGGCGATCGAGGAGGCGCACCAGCGCAGCTTCGACGCGGCCATGGACCGGGTGCGGCTGCAGGGCATTCCCTTCCAGGTGCGGTTCCACCTGCACCCCGATGTCGACGCCGAGCTGGACATGGGCGGCGCCGCCGTTTCCATGGTGCTGAAAAGCGGCGAGGTCTGGATCTTCCGCCACGACGGCGCGGCGCAGATGACGCTGGAACCCAGCGTCTACCTGGAAAAAGGCCGGCTGAAGCCGCGTGCGACGAAACAGGTTGTTCTATCCGCGCGGGCGATACGCTATGCGACCCGCGTCCGCTGGACGTTCGCCAAGGCGCAGGACACGCCCACGCACCTGCGTGATTTCGAGCGGGACGACAGCGAGATGATGGAACAGCACTAGGATACCTCCGCCGATGACCGACCTCTCGCCCCTGCGCCGCGCGCTTCTTTCCGTGTCCGATAAGGAGGGGCTGGTGGATCTGGCCCGCGCGCTCTCTGCCCGGGGGGTGGAACTGCTGTCCACCGGCGGCAGCGCGAAGCTGCTGCGCGAGGCGGGGCTGGAGGTGCGCGACGTCGCCGATGTCACCGGCTTTCCCGAGATGATGGACGGGCGGGTCAAGACCCTGCACCCGGCGGTGCACGGGGGTCTGCTGGCGCTGCGCGACGAGCCCTCGCACCTTGCGGCGATGGAAGAGCACGGGATCGGCGCGATCGACCTGCTGGTGGTGAACCTCTATCCCTTCGAGGCCACCGTCGCGAAGGGCGCCGACTATGACACCTGCGTCGAGAACATCGACATCGGCGGCCCCGCGATGATCCGCGCCGCCGCCAAGAACCACGGCTTCGTCACCGTGCTGACGGATGTCGAGGACTACCAGCCGCTGCTGGAGGAACTGGAGGCGAAGGAGGGCCAGACCGGCCGCGCCTTCCGCCAGCGCATGGCGCAGAACGCCTACGCCCGCACCGCCGCCTACGACGCCGCCGTCTCCACCTGGATGGCGGGGGCGATCGGGCAGGCAGTGCCGCGCCGCCGCGCATTCGCCGGCACGCTCGCGCAGACCCTGCGCTACGGTGAGAACCCGCACCAGCAGGCGGCATTTTACACCGACGGCTCCGGCCGCCCCGGCGTCGCCACCGCGCGGCAGTGGCAGGGCAAGGAGCTGAGCTACAACAACATCAACGACACCGACGCGGCGTTCGAGCTGATCTCGGAGTTCCAGCCGGAGGCCACCGGCCCCGCCTGTGCCATCATCAAGCACGCCAACCCCTGCGGCGCCGCGCTGGGCGCGACGCTGGCCGAGGCCTATTCCCGCGCCTTCGACTGCGACCGCACCTCCGCCTTCGGCGGGATCGTGGCGCTGAACCAGCGGCTGGACCGGGCCACCGCCGAGGAGATCGTGAAGATCTTCACCGAGGTGGTGATCGCCCCCGGCGCCGACGCCGACGCGCTGGAGGTTTTCGCGGCCAAGAAGAACCTGCGGCTGCTGACCACCGAGGCGCTGGCCGATCCCGCGCAGGCGCAGGTGGCGGTGCGGCAGGTGGCCGGGGGCTTCCTGGTGCAGGACAAGGACAGCGGGCAGGTGACCCCCGACGCGCTGCGGGTGGTGACCCAACGCGCCCCGAGCGAGGCCGAGATGGCCGACCTGCGGCTGGCCTGGAAAATCGCCAAGCACGTGAAGTCCAACGCCATCGTCTACGTCAAGGACGGCGCCACCGTCGGCGTCGGCGCGGGGCAGATGAGCCGGCTGGACAGCGCCCTGATCGCCGCGAAGAAGGCAGAGCGGATGGCCGAGGCCCTGGGCCTCGACGCGCCGCTGACCCACGGCTCCGCCGTCGCCTCGGACGCTTTCTTCCCCTTCGCCGACGGGCTGATGGAGGCCGCCGCCGCGGGCGCCACCTGCGTGATCCAGCCGGGCGGCTCGATGCGCGACGACGAGGTGATCGCCGCCGCCGACGAGGCCGGGCTGGCGATGGTCTTCACCGGCATGCGCCACTTTCAGCACTGAGGATGGCACGCATCCAGAAGCCGGGGCGAAACGCATGAAGACGATGTGGATCACCGCCGCGGCGATCTTCGTGCTGGACCAGGCCAGCAAGTGGCTGGTGGTGCAGGAGCTGGAGCTGCGCACCCGCGGCGCGCTGGACATCTGGCCGCCCTACCTGAACCTGCGCATGGCCTGGAACGAGGGCATCAACTTCGGCCTGCTGTCGTCGGGCGAAAGCGGCTGGACCCGCTGGGTGCTGATCGCGGTGGCGCTGGCGATCTCGGCCTGGGTGGCCTGGTGGATGCGGCGAGAGACGCGGCGCGCGGCGCAAATCTCTGCCGGCCTGCTGATCGGCGGCGCGCTGGGCAACGTGGTGGACCGGCTGATCTACGGCGCGGTGGCCGATTTCCTGAACATGACCTGCTGTGGCATCGACAACCCCTTCGCCTTCAACGTGGCCGATATCGCGATCTTCGCGGGCGCGGGCGGGCTGGTGCTGTTCACAGGGGAAAGAAAGACCCCGTGACCTTGCCGCCGGCATGGGATAAACAGGCCGCAAACGCGGATGAGGTAACATCGATGCGGCTGCGGCTGGGACAGGTTCGGACGGGCAAGCCCTTGGCGGCGTTGGCAATCGTGGTGTTTCTGAGCGCCTGCGGCAGCGACAATCCGCGGCTTTTGAACATCCGCTCTTCCTCTGACGGCCCCGACGAATTCGCCATCGTGCCGAACCGTCCGCTGGAGGCGCCCGAGAACTTCAGCGCGCTTCCGCCGCCCACGCCGGGCCGCGCCAACCGGGTGGACCAGAACCCCAACGCCGACGCCATCGCCGCTTTGGGCGGTCGTCCCGGTGTCGCCGCCACCATTCCGGCGCAGGACGCCGGGCTGCTGGCGAGCGTCAGCCGCTACGGGGTGGAGGACAACATCCGAGGGGTTCTGGCCGCCGAGGACCTGGAGTTCCGGCGCCGCAAGGACGGCCGGCTGCTGGAGCGCCTGTTCGGCACCAACGTCTACTACCGCGCCTATGCGCCGCAGTCGCTGAACAAGTACCGCGAGCTGGAACGCTTCCGCGGCCTCGGCGTGCGCACCCCCGCCGCCCCGCCGCGCCCGCGCTAGCGGGGGCTGAGGAGGCGTTGCGCGCGGGCAGGCTCATGTTGCGCATAGGCGGGGTGAACCCCGCCCTACACCTCGTTCGAATGAAGCGCTGATCAGCCCCCGAACAAGCCGAAGGCGCGGGGGCGAGCGCCTGCCCGTTCCGGCGGGCTGGCGCTGTGACATCCTCGTGCACGGCTCATTCTGCGCGCGGACTTGGCGAGGATTAAGCGTCCAAGCCGGAGGTAGGAGGCGCCAGCCCACGGGCAGGCTGGTGTTGCGCCTCACCCGATCTCCAGCCGTAGGGCGGGCTTCAGCCCGCCACCACAGAGCTCCCCACCCCCACCACTCCCATACCCCTCACAACTGCGTTGCCCGCCTTGCACGGGACCATCCCCCATGTACCTATGGCGCCCAGACGTTCCGCAGACCCGGAGGGCCGATGCGCCGCTTGCTCCCTTACATGATCGCCCTTGCCGCCACGCTGCCGGTGGCGATCCCCGATGCCGCCCGCGCCGCCGAGGTGACCGATTTCACCCTCGACAACGGCATGCAGGTGGTGGTGCTGGAAGACCACCGCGCGCCGGTGGTGGTGCACATGGTCTACTACCGTGCCGGCGCCGCGGACGAGCCTCCGGGCAAGTCCGGCATCGCGCACTTCCTCGAACACCTGCTGTTCAAGGGCACCGATGACATGGCCCCCGGCGAGCTCTCGCAGACCGTGGCGCGCAACGGCGGGTCCGACAACGCCTTCACCTCGCGCGATCACACCGGCTACTTTCAGCGCGTCGCCGCCGACCGGCTGGAGCTGATGATGCGGATGGAGTCGGACCGGATGCGCGACCTGCGCCTGTCCGAGGACGACATCGCCACCGAGCGCGACGTGATCATCGAAGAGCGCAACCAGCGGGTCGAGAACGACCCTGGTGCTATCTTCGGCGAGCAGCGCACCGCGGCGCAGTACATGAACCACCCCTACGGCATCCCGATCATCGGCTGGCAGCACGAGATGGTGGCGCTGGGCCTGCAGGACGCGCTGGACTTCTACAAGACCTACTACGCCCCCAACAACGCGATCCTCATCGTCGCGGGCGACGTCCAGCCCGACGAGGTGCGCGCGCTGGCGGAGACCTACTATGGCCCGCTGGAGCCGACGCCGGGCCTCGGCCTGCGCGAACGCCCGCAGGAGCCGCCGCAATTGACCGAGCGGCGCCTGACCTACGAGGACCCGCGCGTCGCGCAGCCCTACGTGATCCGCAGCTACCTTGCCCCGGAACGCGACAGCGGCGCGCAGGAGGAAGCGGCGGCGCTGGTGCTGCTGGCCGAGATCCTCGGCGGCAACAACATTACCTCGGTGCTGGCGCGCAAGCTGCAGTTCCAGACCCAGACAGCGCTTTATACCGCCGCCTTCTACGACGACATGTCCTACGACGATTCCACCTTCGGCCTCGCCATCGTGCCGGTGCCGGGGGTTTCTCTGGAAGAGGCAGAGGCGGCGCTGGACGGTGCGGTGGCGGAGTTCCTCGAAGAGGGGATCGACGACGCGCAGTTCGAGCGGGTAAAGTTCCAGCTGCGCGCGGCGCAGATCTACGCCGAGGATTCGGTCAGCAGCCTCGCCCGCCTCTACGGCTCGGGCCTGACCGCCGGGCTGACGGTGGAGGATATCGAGGCCTGGCCCGAGGTGCTGCAGGCGGTGACGCAGGAAGATGTGCTGGCCGCCGCGGCCCGCGTCTTTGACCGCCGCCGGGCTGTCACCGGCTTCATGAAGGTGCCCGATGCCGAGGTGGAGCCCGAAATGGAGCCCGAAATGGAGGCCGAGGCGGAACCCGAAGCCGCCACGCCGCCAGAGCCCGCAACCGAAACCGCGCCCGAGCCCGCCCAGCCGCAGGCCACCGGGCAGGAGACCGCCCAATGATCCGCTTCGCCCTCGCCGCCCTCGTCACCCTCGCCGCCGCGCTGCCTGTGCGCGCCGCGGTGGAGATCCAGGAGGTCACCTCGCCCGGCGGCATCACCGCATGGCTGGTGGAGGAACATTCGATCCCCTTCACCGCGCTCGAGATCCGCTTCAAGGGCGGCGCCTCGCTGGAGGCGCCGGGCAAGCGCGGCGCGATCAACCTGATGACCGGCCTGATCGAGGAAGGGGCCGGCGAAATGGACAGCCAGGCCTTCGCCACCGCGCAGGAATCGCTGGCGGCGCAGTTCTCCTTCTCGGTGCACGACGACGCGCTCTCGGTCTCGGCCCGTTTCCTTACCGAGAATCGCGCGGAAAGCGTCGACCTGCTGAAAACCGCGCTGAACGATCCGCGTTTCGACATGGACGCGGTGGAGCGGGTGCGCGCGCAGGTGCTGTCGGCCCTGCGCTCGGACGCCACCGACCCCGAGGAGATCGCCTCGCGCGCCTTCGACAGCATGGCCTTCGGCGACCACCCCTACGGCTCCGCCTACGACGGCACTATTGAAAGCGTCACCGCCCTGACCCGCGACGACGTGGTGGAGGCGCACCGCCGGGTGCTGACACGCGATCACCTCTATGTCGCCGCCGTGGGCGACATCACCGCCGCGGAACTGGGTGTGCTGCTGGACGAGCTGCTGGGCGGTCTGCCAGAGGAAGGCGCGGAGGAACCCGGGCACGTGCAGCCGGAGTTCACCGGCGGCGTCACCGTCGTTCCCTTCGACACCCCGCAATCGGTGGCGATTTTCGGCCACGAGGGGATCGAGCGGGACGACCCGGACTTTTTCACCGCCTTCGTGCTGAACCAGATCCTCGGCGGCGGCGACTTCAACTCGCGCCTCATGGAAGAGGTGCGCGAGAAGCGCGGGCTGACCTACGGGGTCTATTCCTACCTCGTCGACAAGGACTACGCCGATCTCTACATGGGCTCGGTCCGCTCTGCCAACGCGCGCATCGCCGATGCGGTGCAGGTGATCCGCGACGAATGGGCCCGGATCGCCGCCGAGGGCGTCACGCCCGAGGAGCTGGAGGACGCCAAGACCTACCTCACCGGCGCCTATCCCCTGCGCTTCGACGGCAACGGCCGCATTGCGGACATCCTTGTCGGCATGCAGCTGGGCGACCTGCCGATCGACTACATCGAGACCCGTAATGCCAAGATAGAAGCGGTGACGCTGGAGGACGTGCGGCGGGTGGCGAAACGGCTGGTGCGGCCCGAGGCGCTGCACTTCGTGGTGGTGGGACAGCCGGAGGGGCTGAGCACCTCCAACTGAATTTCGCATTTCAGAATCGGGCGCGTGCATGCTAGGTCTGGTGGCATGCACGCGCCCGACCCCCATATAAGCCCTCGCAACGCCATTCGTCAGCTGGACGAAGGCGCCATCAACCGCATCGCCGCCGGCGAGGTGGTCGAACGTCCGGCATCCGCCGTCAAGGAACTGGTGGAGAACGCCCTGGACGCCGGCGCGCGGCGGATCGAGATCGCGGTGGCCGACGGCGGCAAGACCCTGATCCGCGTCACCGACGACGGCCACGGTATCTCGGCAGAGGAACTGCCGCTGGCGCTGTCGCGGCATGCCACGTCGAAAATCGACGGCACCGACCTTCTGAACATCCACTCCTTCGGCTTCCGGGGCGAGGCGCTGCCTTCGCTGGGCGCGGTGGGGCGGCTGACCATCACCTCGCGTCACGGGGCCGAGGCCGCGCGCATCGCCGTCAACGGCGGCCGGATCGAACCGGTGCGCCCCGCCGCGCTGAACGCCGGCACCGTGGTGGAACTGCGCGACATCTTCCACGCCACCCCCGCGCGGCTGAAGTTCCTGCGCTCGGACCGGGCAGAGGCGCAGGCGATCGCCGAGGTGGTCAAGCGGCTGGCCATGGCCGAGCCCTTCACCGGGTTCACCCTGCGCGACTGCACCGGCGGCGGCGAGGGCCGCGTGACCTTCCGCGCCGAGGCCGAGACCGGCGACATGTTCGACGCGCTGCACCGCCGGCTGTCGCGGATCATCGGCGCCGATTTCGCCGAGAACGCCCTGCGGCTGGATGCCCGGCGCGAGGCGCTGGCGCTGACCGGCTATGCGGCGCTGCCGACCTATTCGCGCGGCTCTTCCACCCAGCAGTACCTGTTCGTCAACGGCCGCCCGGTGCGGGACCGGATGCTGTTGGGGGCGCTGCGGGCGGCGTATTCGGATTTCCTCAGCCGCGACCGGCACCCCGCCGCCGTGCTGTTTCTCGACTGCGATCCGCACCTGGTGGACGTGAACGTGCACCCGGCCAAATCCGAGGTGCGGTTCCGCGAGCCGGGCATCGCGCGCGGGCTGATCGTCTCGGGCCTGCGCCACGCGCTGGCCGAGGCCGGGCACCGCGCCGCCACCACCGTCGCCGCCGCCACGCTGGGCGCGCTGCGGCCCGAGGGCCCGCCGCCCGGCCCGCCGCGCGTCTACCAGATGGACCGCCCCTCGCAGGGGGCGCTGCGCACGGCGCATGCCGCCCAGGCGCCCTGGGGCTTTGCCGAACCCGCCGCCCCCGCCGCCCGGGTCGAACCCGCCGCGCCCGAGACCGCGCCCCGCGACGACCACCCCCTCGGTGCCGCGCGCGGGCAGGTGCACGAGAACTACATCATCGCCCAGACCGCCGACGGCATGGTCATCGTCGACCAGCACGCGGCGCACGAACGGCTGGTCTACGAGAAGCTCAAGCGCCAGATGGCGGGCAACGGCGTCGCCGCGCAGGCGCTGCTGATCCCCGAGGTGGTGGAGCTGTCCTCCGACGACGCCCGCCGCCTGCTGGACCTCGCCGATGACCTCGGACGCCTCGGCCTGACCATCGAACCCTTCGGCCCCGGCGCCGTCGCGGTGCGCGAGACCCCGGCGCTGCTGGGCCCGGTGGATGCCGGCGCCATGCTGCGCGACATCCTCGACGAGCTGGACGACCTCGGCGAAAGCGAGAGCCTGCGCGCCCGCATCGAGGCGGTGCTGTCGCGTGTCGCCTGCCACGGCTCTGTCCGCTCGGGCCGGCGCATGACCGGCGAGGAGATGAACGCCCTGCTGCGCGAGATGGAGGCGACGCCCCACTCGGGCCAGTGCAACCACGGCCGGCCCACTTACGTGGAGCTGAAGCTGGCCGACATCGAGAAGCTGTTCGGGCGGCGCTAGACCGTCCTTTTTCGTGTGGAGTGAGTGATGCCCCTGGATCCCGTCATCCTGACCGCTGCCTGCGCGGTGCTGCTGTTCCTTCTGGTCGCCGTCCTCGTGCTGCGCGCCGGCACCGCGCGGCGGCTGGTGCAAAGCCAGGGCGAGGCCGCCGACCTGCGCCACCGGCTGACGCTGGCCGAGGCGCAGGCGGGTCGGGTCGAACCGCTGGAGCAGGAGCGAAGGGCGCTGGACGACCGCTACCGCGCCGAGCAGCTGGAGCGGGGGCGGCTGGAGCAGGAGATGAAAAGCCTGCGCGAGCACCACGCAGAGCGGCTGTCCGAGATCACCACCCTGAAGAAGGAGGTGGAGGAGAAGTTCGAAAGCCTCGCGGGCTCGGTCCTCAAGAGCAACTCCGAGAACTTCCTGGGCCTCGTCTCGGAACGCTTCCGCAAGCACAGCGCCGAGGCCGGCCACGACCTGACCACCCGCCAGACGGCGATCGAGAACATGGTAAAGCCGCTGGCAGAAAAGCTGGGGGCCTTCGACCACCGGATCCAGGAGATCGAGAAGGCCCGGCAGGACGCCTACGGCGCGATCCGCAC
Source organism: Rhodobacter sp. (assembly GCA_048262455.1). Classification (GTDB taxonomy): domain Bacteria; phylum Pseudomonadota; class Alphaproteobacteria; order Rhodobacterales; family Rhodobacteraceae; genus Psychromarinibacter. Next base: position 176,773 of record JBLXFD010000003.1, on the reverse strand, counting down.
GCAGGTAGAGCAGCTGAGCCAGCAGCACGTGGCGCTGGGGCAGGAGACCCGCAAGCTGGTGCAGGCCCTGCGCGCGCCCAAGACCCGCGGGCGCTGGGGCGAGATGCAGCTGCGGCAGGTCTTCGAGATGGCCGGGATGACCGACCACGTCGACTACCGCATGGAGCAGCAGATCGACACCGAGGCCGGCGCCCGCCGTCCCGACGCGGTGGTGAACATTCCCGGCGGCAAGACCATCGTCATCGACGCCAAGACCCCGCTGGAGGCCTACCTCGACGCCATCGACTGCGAGGGCCCCGACGAGCAGCAGGGCCACATCCGCCGCCACGCCGCGCAGGTGCGTGCGCATGTGAAGAACCTCGCGTCGAAGTCCTACCAGGACAGCATCGAGACGACGCCGGACTTCGTGGTGATGTTCATCCCCGGCGAAACCTTCGTCGCCGCGGCGGCCGAGTGCGACCCCGACCTGATCGAATACGCCTTCCGCAACAAGGTGCTGATCGCCACACCCACCACCTTGATGGCGCTGGTCAAGGCCATCGCCTACGGCTGGCAGCAGGAGAAGATGGCCGCCAATGCCGCCGAGGTGCAGAAGCAGGCGCGCGAGCTGTACGACCGGCTGGGGGTTTTTGCCGGGCACCTCGGCAAGGTGGGGCGGACGCTGAGCCAGTCGGTGGAGCATTACAACCGGGCGGTGGGCTCGATGGAATCGCGGGTGCTGCCCTCGGCGCGGAAGTTCGAGGCGATGGGGGTGGTGGCGGCGAAAGACCCGCTGGCCGCGCCGGATGGCGTCACGGTGGAGCCGCGGGCGCTGTCGGCCGAGGCGGATCGGCCGGCCGAACTGGAGCTTGGCGACAGCTAGGAGAGGCATCGCATCGCGGGCAAGAGCACCCGGCCCGGAACAAAGGCGCGCAGCGCCGCCGGGCCAGCGCCCGTCCGTCCCCCGGGCGGGCGCTTCCTCACCGTTTGCGCGGGAGTGGAGCGAGGATGTGGCGGTGAGATAAAGCGGCGACCACCGGCGGCAGGGGCGCCCACCCACGGACGGGCGCTGACCCTCTGTTGCGACCACCCCCCAACCACCCCTCAGCAATAGCCATTGCCGCACCCCCGGCGCTGGCCCCATAGTGGGCCCACCGAGGAGGAGCAGCATGCAGATATCGCCCCGGCGCGTCGTGCACGTGATCTACCGCGCCCGCGAGATCGACGCGAAGGTGGGGCGCTGGGACCGGCCCGGCGATGCGATCGACGCGGACTCCATCCTCGAAGCCCGGCGCGGCGATGCCACCGAGGCAGAGCTGCGCGCCTTCATCGAACGGCTTCCCGAGGACGAGCGCATCGAACTGGTGGCGATCATGTGGATTGGCCGCGAGACCTTCGAGCCGGAGGAATGGGACGAGGCGCTGCGCACCGCCTCGGAGGAGCACGGGCTGCGGACCGCCGACTACCTTCTGGGGATCCCGATGCTGCCCGACTACCTCGAGGACGGGCTGGAGAAACTCGGCGTCGACGTAAGCGAGGCCGAGCAGGACTTTCTCTGACCGCTCAGAGGTGCCGGCGAAACGTGGCTTCCGCCCGCGCCCAGACGCCGGCGCCGGGCTGGTCCGGCCGGTCCAGCGCCATCAGCCATGGCAGCAACTGCGCCGCGTAGTCCTGCGAGGCTTCCAACGGCAGCAGCGAAGGCAGGTTGTCGATCGCCGTGACATCCAGCGGCGGCGCCCCCGACACCCGCAGCGCCGGCGCCTGCCAGTCGGTCACCCGGTCATAGACCTTCACCGGCGAGAAGGCGCTGGAGGGATCGCAGGCGATGTCGCCGATCACCCGCAGCCGGCGCGGAGCGGTGGCGGCCGAGGCGGGCACGAAGACCGGGCAGCCCGGCGCGGCGAGGATGCAGTTCAGGAAGACCTCGTGCTGCAGCACCTCGGGGAAGGGGCCGCCGTGGGCGGTCTCGGGCAGGTCCCAGTCGGTGGTGCGAAGCCCGGTTTCGGCGCAGAAGGCGCGGGCGCCGCTGCCGACCCGGCCCCTGGCGCCGATCACCAGCACCGCAGGCGCCGCACCGACCTGCGCCAGTTCCGCCCGCACCTCCGCCACCAGCGCGGCTGCATCCGGGTAGTCGGTGAGCGGTGCGCAGATCCCCCCGCGCGCCTGCGCCGCGAGGCATTTCAGCGCCACCGCCGCCCCCGCGTAGCCGGCCCAGTAGCCGAAGGCGGCGACCCGGCGGCCGTCGCTGTCCACAAGGTATTCGAGGTCATAGAGCGTCCCGCCCCCGTCGCGGAACCGCTTCAGCAGCCGGCGGCCGTCCGGCTGGCCCTTGTAGGCGTGGCCGAACATGATGTGCCGGTGGCGCAGCGGGGTTCCGTCGTCCCGCAGCTCCTTCAGGCCGAAGACGAAGGCGTCTTCCGGGGCCTCTGTCCAGCCGTGGGCCTCGGCGATCTCGCAGCCCGCGGCCTCGTAGGCGGCGATGGGGATGGCGCGGGCGTCGCTGCGTTCCACCGTCACCCGCATGCCCTGCGCCAGCAGCGCGGCGGCGCCCTCGGGGGTCAGGCCGACCCGGCGTTCCTCGGCGCGCGGCTCGGCGCGGACCCACAGATGCGTCATGCGCTTCTCTCCTGCGTGTGAGGCAGTGGTCGCGCAGGCGCGGGCGGCGGTCAAGCCTCAGGGGTAAAGCGGCGCGGCGTCGCGCAGCAGGGGCAGCAGCGCGGCGGCGACAAGGCCGACGCCCGCGCCGATGGCCAGCCGCAGCACCAGCCGGCCGAGGCGCGGCCCGGCGGCGGTGAGAGCCGCGCAGACGGCGGCGTAGTAGCCGAGGGTGACGGGGTCCATGCTGAAGAATGCCACGGGGCAAGGGATCGGCATAGAGGGTTTTAGTTTCGGCGGAAAGCGCCCGGCCCGGAGCAAGGCGCGCAGCGCCGCCGGGCCAGCGCCCGACCGTCCGCCGGGCGGGCGCTTCGTTGCCGTATGCGCGGGGGTGGAGCGAAGACGTGGCGGAGCCATAAAGTGAGGGCCCCCAGCGGCTGGAACGCCCACCCACGAACGGGCGCAAGCCCTCTGCTGCTCCACAGTCCCCAAACGCCCCGATGGACAATCGCCCCCCCCTGTGCAACACGCCTGCCGGAACAGGAGCCGCCCATGACCACCACCCGTTTCGCCCCTTCGCCCACCGGATACCTGCACGTCGGGAACCTGCGCACCGCGCTGTTCAACTACCTGATCGCGCGCAAGGCCGGGGGCAGCTTCATCCTGCGGCTCGACGACACCGATCTCGAGCGGTCCAAGCAGGAGTACGCGGACGCGATCCAGCAGGACCTGGAGTGGCTGGGCCTGACCTGGGACCGGATCGAGAGGCAGTCTGACCGGCTGGACCGCTACGCCGCCGCCGCGGACACGCTGCGGGAAAAGGGGCGGTTCTACGAGGCTTTCGAGACCCCGACAGAGCTGGACCTCAAGCGCAAGAAGCAGCTGAACATGGGCCGCCCGCCGGTCTACGACCGCGCCGCGCTGAACTTGTCCGACGAAGAGAAGGAGCGGCTGCGCGCCGACCGCTCCGGCCACTGGCGCTTCAAGCTGGACCACGCGCGGATCGAGTGGAACGACGGCATCCTCGGCGACGTGTCGATCGACGCCGCCAGCGTCTCTGACCCGGTGCTGATCCGGGGCGACGGGCAGGTGCTGTACACGCTGGCCTCGGTGGTGGACGACGTCGAGATGGGCGTGACCCACGTGGTGCGCGGCTCGGACCACGTCACCAATACCGCGACGCAGATCCAGATCATCGAGGCTCTGGGCGGCGGCGTTCCCAGCTTTGCCCACCACTCGCTGCTGACCGGCCCGCAGGGCGAGGCGCTGTCGAAGCGGCTGGGCACCCTGGCCCTGCGCGACCTGCGCGACCGGGGGGTGGAGCCGATGGCGCTGCTGTCGCTGATGGCCCGGCTGGGCTCGTCCGACCCGGTAGAGTTGCGCGGCTCGCTGGATGAACTGGTGGAGGGGTTCGACATCGCCCGTTTCGGCGCCGCCCCCACCAAGTTCGACGTGGAGGACCTGTTTCCCCTGACCGCCCGCTACCTCGGCACGCTGCCGCTGGAGGCGGTGCGCGGCGACCTGCAGGCAGCGGGCGTTCCCGACGAGCACGCGGAACGCTTCTGGGCCGTGGTGCGCGAGAACATCACCACCCGCGCCGACATCGCCGGCTGGTGGCAGCTGTTCCGCGACGGCGCGGCGGCGCCGGTGCTGGACCCCGAGGACCGCGCCTTCGCCGAACAGGCGCTGGCCCTGCTGGGAGAGCCGCCCTACGGGCCGGAGACCTGGGGGGAATGGACCGCGGCGGTGAAGGAGGCGACCGGCCGCAAGGGCCGGCAGCTGTTCATGCCGCTGCGCCAGGCCGTGACCGGGCGGGCGCGGGGGCCGGAGATGGCCGACGTGATGCCGCTGCTGCAGAGCCGTCCGACGCTGTAGCGCCGTGGCCCCCCCGGCCTTAGTCCGGGTGGGCCGGCGCCTTGCCGGAGGGGGCGATGTAGGGGCGGGTGACGTCCTTCAACGTCACCTCCAGCGCCTCCACCTCCAGCGCGATGCCGCCGTCGCCGGCCAGCACCAGCTCCAGCCGCCCGGTGCCGTCCTCGCCGGGCACGAACTCCAGCGACAGCAGCGACAGGATCAGGTCCTTGTCGGACCGGTCCAGCCCCTGGCTCGACACCTTCATCACCTCGTCCACCACCAGCAGCGCGCGCACCCGCTCGAAGTCGCGCCGGCTTGCCTGCGCGGACCCGGCGTCTTCCCAGCGGAACCGGTTCAGCAGCAGGGCAAAACGCCGCTCCCGCGGCAGCCAGCGCATCTCGGTGGCCGGGAAGACCGCGTCCTGCACCAGCGCCGCGATCACCGGCAGATCCTCGGGGCTGCGCGCCTTCAGCGCCAGCGGCGCGTCGCCGGCGTCCTCGAAGCGGGCGTCGCTCATTCGCTGACCCGCTCGATGGTGGCGCCGACGCCCGACAGCTTCTCGACCACGCGCTCGTAGCCGCGATCGAGGTGGTAGACCCGGCTGACCCGGGTCTCGCCCGCCGCCGCCAGCCCGGCGAGGATCAGCGAGACCGAGGCCCGCAGGTCCGTCGCCATCACCGGCGCGCCGCGCAGCCGCTCGATCCCGGTGACCTTGGCGGTGCCGCCGTGCACGTCGATCCGCGCGCCCATGCGCATCAGTTCTGGCGCATGCATGAAGCGGTTCTCGAAGATCCGCTCCTCCAGCACGCTCTGCCCGTCGGCGGTGCACATCAGCGCCATCATCTGCGCCTGCAGGTCGGTGGGGAAGCCGGGGAAGGGGGCGGTCTCGACATTGACCGCACGCACCCGGCCGTTGCGGCGCGAGACCTTCAGCCCGCGCTCGGTCTGCTCCACGTCCACGCCGCATTCGTCCAGCTTCTCGGCGAAGGACTGCACCAGTTCCATGCGGCCGCCGAGGCATTCCACCGTACCGCCCGCGACGGCGGGGGCCAGCATGTAGGTGCCCAGCTCGATCCGGTCCGGCACCACCGGGTGGGTGGCGCCGTGCAGGCGGTCGACGCCCTCGACGGTGATGGTGCTGGTGCCCTCGCCCTCGATCTGTGCGCCCATCTTCCTGAGGCACCGCGCAAGATCGACGATCTCGGGTTCGCGCGCCGCGTTCTTCAGCACCGTGGTGCCCTTGGCGAGGGTGGCGGCCAGCAGCACGTTCTCTGTGGCGCCCACCGAGACGAAGGGAAACTCCACCACCGCGCCCTTCAGCCCCTTGCCGGCGTTGGCGTGGACGTAGCCGTCACGCAGCTCGAGGTTGGCGCCCAGCGCCTCCAGCCCGCGCAGGTGCAGGTCGACGGGGCGGGCACCGATGGCGCAGCCGCCCGGCAGCGACACCCGCGCCTCGCCGCAGCGGGCCAGCATCGGGCCCAGCACCAGGATCGAGGCGCGCATCTTGCGGACGATGTTGTAGTCCGCCGACAGGTTCGAGATGTCGTGCGAGGACATGGCCAGCACCTGGCCGTCCTGCAGCTGCGTCACCTCGGCGCCCAGCGAGGCCAGCAGCTCGGTCATCGTGCGGATGTCCGACAGCCGCGGCGCATTGGTCAGCGTCAGCGGCTCCTCGGACAGCAGCGTCGCCGGCATCAGGGTGAGGCAGGCGTTCTTGGCGCCCGCGATGGGAATGTCGCCGTTCAGTGCGGTGCCGCCTTTGACGAGTATCGAGTCCATGTCCTGCTTTCTGTCTGTGGGCTGCCTTATCCGGCGTCGCCCTCGGGTTTGCCGGACGCCCGCGCCTTCGCTTGGCTCTTGCGCCGGGCGATGTTGGCCTTGAGCGCCGCCTTGAGCCGCGCCTCGCGGCTGTCGTCTGCGGGTTTGCCCGGTTTATCGCCCTGTTTTCCGCTCATGGCGCCCTACGTAGCGCAGGGGCGCCAAAGCGTCCAGATTGCGCTTGCGCCATGGGCGGAATGCGTCTAATCAGCCGCGCACGTGACGGGCTGCCGTAGCTCAGGGGTAGAGCACTCCCTTGGTAAGGGAGAGGTCGAGAGTTCGAATCTCTCCGGCAGCACCATTCGGGATCTTTCAGGAAATTCGGGACGATGCGCGGGGCCAATGGCCGCCGCCGCTGACGGGCGTCGTGTCGCTATACCGCCCGCACCCCGGCCCGCCGGCGACGGGCGAGCAGCATCGCCGAGGCGATGGCCAGCACCCAGATGCCGATGGTCAGTGCCCCCAGTATCCCCGCCACCGGACGCTCGAAGAAGGCCCAGGCGTCGCCGCGGGCGATCATCATCGAGGTGGTGAAGTTCGTCTCCAGCAACGGGCCCAGAACGATGCCCAGAATGATCGGCGCGACGGCGAAGCCGTGTTCCTCCAGCAGGTAGGCCACCACCCCCAGCGCGATCATCACCCAGACCCCGAACATCGAGTTGTTGATGGCGTAGGAGCCCACCACGCAGAACAGCAGGATCGCCGCGTTCAGGTAGGCGCGGGGCACCTGGAAAACGTAGCGCGCGGCGCGGGCGGCGACGAAGCCGAAGGGCAGCAGCAGCAGGTTGGCGAGGAAGAACACCAGCAGCACGGCGTAGAAGTTGGCGGGGTTCAGCGTCAGCAGCTGCGGGCCCGGGTCCATGCCCTTCATCACCAGCACCCCCACCGCGATGGCGGTCACCGCGTCGCCGGGGATGCCGAAGACCATGGCGGGGATCCAGGCGGAACTGAGGGCGGCGTTGTTGGTGGCGCCCGCCTCGACCAGTCCCTCGGGGTGGCCGGTGCCGAACTTCTCGGGGGTGCGAGAGGTACGCTTGGCGAGGGCATAGGTGATCCAGGCCGCAAGGTCCCCGCCGACCCCGGGCAGGGCGCCGATCACCGCGCCGATGCCGGCGCCGCGGAACAGGTTCTTGCGGTACTGCATCAGCACCGTGCCGACCCCGCGGAACGGGTTGCCCACCTTCGCCTGCTGTTCCATGCGCGCGCCGGCGCGGCCGTTGCGCAGGATCTCGGCCAGGGCGAACATGCCGATCATCGCGGGGATGAAACTGATGCCGCCCGCCAGCTCGCTGGAGCCGAAGGTGAAGCGCGGCTGCGCCATCAGCGGGTCCAGCCCCACCTGCGCAATGAACAGCCCCAGCAGCAGCGACAGCGCGCCCTTGGCGATGCCGCCGCCCGAGACGAGGGCGGCACAGCTGAGGCCCAGAAGCGCCAGCCAGAAATACTCGAAACTGGAAAAGCCCAGTGCGAACTTCGCCAGCAGCGGCGCGGCGAAGACGATCAGCAGGGTGCCCGCCAAACCGCCGAAGGTGGCGGAGGTGATGCCGATGCCGATGGCGAGGCTGGCCTTGCCCTGCCGGGTCAGGCCGTAGCTGTCCTCGACGTAGGCGGCCGAGGCGGGGGTGCCGGGGATCCGCAGCAGCGCGCCGGGAATGTCGCCGGCGGTGATCGCCATGGCGGTGCAGGCGATGATCGCCGCGATGGCGGGGACCGGGTCCATGTAGAAGGTGATGGGCACCAGGATCGCCGCTGCCATGGTCGCCGTCAGGCCCGGCATGGCCCCCACGAACAGTCCGAAGGCAGAGGCCAGCAGGATCACCAGCAGCGTGTTCGGGGTGAAGACCATCCCGAAGGCAAGGATAACCGCGTCCAGCATGGTCAGAACCCCCAGAGCCCGCGCGGCAGTTGCACCCGCAGCCCGTAGACGAAGACCCAGTAGAGCACGCCGGTCAGCAGCACGGCGAAGACGGCGCTGCCGATCCAGCCGGCGCCGCCCAGCCTTGCGGCAAAGCCGGTGAACAGGGCGCCCGCCAGCAGGAAGCCCGCGGCGGGCATCAACGCGGTCAGCGCGATCAGCCCGGCGAGGACGGCGATGGAATAGGCCTGCAGGGGGCCGCGCGCGGTTTCGATCGCGGTTTCGGTGGCAGATTTGGGAGCCGGGGCAGGGCGCAGCAGCGCCGCGCCGGCCAGCACCAGCCCGAACAGCCCCATCAGGGCGCCGGTGATCATCGGGAACAGCCCCGACCCCACCATCATCCCCGGCATGGAACGCAAGCCGGCGGCCTCGAGGCAGATGCCCAGGCCGCCGGCGGCAAAGACCAGGCCGATCGCGATCTCGGAGGCTTTGGTCCTTGCTGTCATGTCATGCTCCCGCAGGCGTTACTGCTTGTCGAGACCGGCAGAGCTGATCGCCTGCCCGAAGGCCTCGCCGCGCTGGGCCAGATAGTCGGTGAAGTCGCTGCCGCCTTCCCAGACCACGCCGTAGTTCAGCTTGTCCATGGACTCGTTGAAGCCGTCGGACGCCACGATGCCGTCCAGGGCAGAGACCAGCTTCGTGGCGATCTCTTCCGGCAGGCCCGCCGGGGCGGCCAGGCCGCGCCAGCCGGCGATGGCGAAGTCGACGCCCAGCGCGTCGTTGACCGTGGGCACGTCCGGGAAGGCCTTGTTCGGCTCGCTGCCGAGGTAGGCGAGGGGGCGGATCTCACCGGCCTCGATCAGGGCCTTGGCCTCGGGGAACTGCGCGACCACCACGTCGATGGCGCCGGAGACCAGCAGCTGCAGCGAGGGCGCGCCGCCGTCGGTGGGCACCCAGTTCGCCTGCTCGGCATCGGCGCCGAGACCCTGGACCAGGCTGATCCAGGACAGGTGGTTCAGGCCGCCGAAGTTCGCGCCGCTGGTGCTGAGCGCGCCGACGTCGGACTTGATCGCCTCGGCCAGGTCCTCGACCGTCTGGAACGGCGAATCGGCCTTCACGAAGATCGCCGAGGGGTCGGCGTTGTAGAGGCCGATCAGCGTGTAGTCCTCGTAGGTCAGTTCCGAAGAGCCGACGGCGCTGTACATCGACAGCTCGGTGGTGATGACCCCCAGGGTGTAGCCGTCCGGCTCTGCCTCGGCCAGCGAGGCGTGGCCGACGATGCCGCCGCCGCCGGTGCGGTTCACGACGTTGACCGGCTGGCCCAGCTCTTCCTCCAGCTGCGCGGCGATCAGGCGGCCGGTGGCGTCGGTGCCACCGCCGGCGGACCAGGGCACGATCAGGGTGATCGGGCGGTCGGGATACTCGGCAAAGGCCGTACCGGCCGCCGCCACAAGGGTCGCCGCGGCGAGGGCGGCAGTTTTCAGAAGTTTCACGGGGTTCCTCCCATTATCGATGAACACCGGCGCGGGCGCGCCGTTCCGTATCACGGGATTAACATCCCGCTTTTCATCTTGCAACACGCGCGGCGGACGCCGCCTGATCGCAAGAATTCTCCGATATATCCGGTACAGCAGCAGGTCGCGGCTTGTTTGACAAGCCTCCGCCGCTGGCCTATGAAATGACGGTGGACGATAATTCCATTATGCGGGACAACAGCCGAGCCCTCCGCAGCCGGTTCGCGGCCCCAACACAACCTCATGCCCAAGGGAGACCTGGAATGCCGAACGAAATCGCCCTGTCGGTGCGCGACAAGCTCACCGGCATCCTGCCGCCGCTGTCGATGCCCTTCGACGAAAGCGGGGCGCTGGTGGAGGGCGCGATGGCGCCGCAGATCGACTGGATGGTGCAGTCCGGGGTGCGCGCGGTGGTCGCCGGCGGCTCTACCGGCGAGGGGCACACGCTGTCCCACGCGGAATTCACCACGGCCATGAAGGAGGCCCACGCCGCCGCCGCCGGCCGCGTGCCCTTCGTCGCCGGCCTTATCGTGCAGTCCACCCGCGACGCCATCGCCCGCATCGAGATGCTGGGCGGGATCGAGATCGACGCGCTGCAGGTCACCCCGGTGCACTACCTGTTCAAGCCGGGCCTCAAGGCCACCATCCAGCACTTCCGCGAGATCTGGGAGGCCACGCAGATTCCGATCCTGATCTACAACGTGATCCCCTGGAACTACCTCAGCGTCGACGACATGGTCACGATCATGGAGGAGGTGCCGGGCGTGGTCGGGATGAAGCAGTCCTCGGGCGACCTGAAGTCGGTCACCGACCTGCTGCTGCGCGCCAAGCCGGAGAACCTGGTGCTGTCGGGGATCGACGCGCTGCTTTACCCGGCGTTCTCCATGGGCGCCCACGGCGCGATCAGCGCGCTGACCTGCGCGGTGCCGGGCACCACCGTGGCGGTCTTCGACGCCGTGCAGCGCGGCGATCACGACACCGCCCGCGACCTGCACTTCAAGCTGAACGCGCTGTGGAACGCCATGCCGCACGACAGCCTGCCGGCCTGCGTGAAATACGTTCAGTCGCGCCAGGGGATGAAGCTGTACCATCCGCGCGCGCCGATGGAGAAGGTCGACGACGCCCGCAAGCGCACCATCGACGCGGCGCTTGACCCGCTGCTGGAAGCCACCCAGAAGGCCCGCGCGGCCTGAGGCCACGGGGCGCGCCCGCCAGCCCGGGCGCGCCGCGACCCGCCGCGCTTGCCGCGACGGGGCGCTTGACCTAGGTCCCCAAGCACCCTTGCATCCCGTGGCCGGTGACGCGGCGCAAGAAGGAACGGACCCATGAACCAGCCCAACGCCCCCGCCCGTCCCGCCCGCAAGGCCGGCGAGGACAGCCTGAAGTCGCTGCGCAAGGTCGACCGCATCCTCGGCTGCTTCGATCTGAACCGGCGCACCCTGACGCTGGCGGAGATCTGCGAGCTGACGGGTTTTCCCCGCTCCACCACCCACCGGCTTTGCGCCTCGATGCGCGAGGCGGGGTTCCTGGAGCAGGAGGGCGAGCGCGAGGCCTACCGGCTGGGACTGCGGTTGTTCGAGCTTGGCTCCACCTTCCTGGCCAACCACGAGCTGCACCGCGAGGGCAGCCTGATCGTCGAGTCGCTGCACAAGCTGACCGGCAAGACGGTGCACCTGGCGGTCTTCGACGGCCAGCGCGCGGTGGTGATCCAGCGGGCCGAGACCGGCAGCGACCGGATCCTGCCCAGCACCTTCGTGGAGAACTCGCCCGCCTATTGCACCAGCGTCGGCAAGGCGATCCTGGCGCACCAGGACGACGAGACGCTGGACCGGGTGATCGCCCCGGGGCTGGAGCGGCTGACCGAGACGACCCTGACCGACCCTGCGGCCCTGCGCGAGGATCTCGCCGCCACGCGGGCGCGCGGCTACTCGATCGACAACGGCGAGCACCAGCCGGCACTGCGCTGCGTCGGCGCCCCGGTGCGCAACAGCGCGGGCCGGGTGTTCGCCGCGCTCAGCGTCAGCGCCCCCAGCTGGGAGCTGCCGATGGAGGAGGTGGAGGAGATCAGCAAGGTGGTCACCTTCCACGCCAACCTGATCTCGCAGCGGCTGGGCTGGCGGCGCTGACGCGCGCCGTCCCCGGTTCCCCTTCGCCTGCTGCGGCACCCCCATCCTTCCGTCCCCCGCGCCGGATCAGACCGGCCAGACCGATTGCAACTTTTCCCCCGCGAGGATGCGGTCGCGGGCGCTGGCCTCTGCCCGTCCCAGCGCGTCGGCCTGGTCGGCCACCTCCACCAGGTGGGCGCGCGGCACGCAGACCACCCCGTCGATGTCGCCGAAGATCAGGTCACCCGGATGTACCGTGGTGCGGCCGATGGTGATGGGCACCTGGCTTTTCACCGGCTCCTTCTTGCCCGTCACGCCCACCGGGCTGGGGGCGGTGCCGAACAGCGGGTAGCCCAGCGCCCGCACCTGCGCGAGGTCGCGCACCGTGCCGTTCACCACCGTCGCCGCCGCGCCGGCGGTCTTGGCGCCCGAAGACATCAGCTCGCCCGAGCAGGAGCCGGCGGCACAGCTGGCGTCCACCACCAGCACGCCCCCCGCCGGCACGTTGTCGATGGCATTGTGGTAGACGTCCTGCGGCTCTCCCTTCCGGTCCGAGGGGGCAAAGGCCACGGTCACCGCCGGCCCGCAGACGGTCGCGCCGTCCTTCAGGCTGCCCAGCAGCGAGATCCCCTCCAGGTGCCCCCAGAGCCCCAGCGCCTCCATGCTGTCGTGGATGTCGCCGGAGTACCATTTCGACAGGCGCGCCATCGCATCGGCCTCGGCGGGGGTGTAGTCGGGATCGAACATCATTTTTCCTCTTTGCGCGCCTTCGCCACGGCAAGGCGCAGATAGCGGGCGCTGCGGTCGATCTGCGACCGCATCAGCCCCTTGGCGCCGTCCTCGTCGCCGCTGTGCAGGCAGGCGTGGATCTCGGCGTGTTCGGCGTAGGCTTCCTTCAGGGACTTGGTGGGCACCCGGCTGGAAAGCTGGATCATCTCGCCGATCAGGCTGGCGAAATTGTCGTACATGATGACGAGGATGCGGTTGCCCGAGGCCCGCACCAGCGCCAGGTGAAAGGCGGCGTCGGCGGTGACGAAGCCGCCGAAATCGCCGGTGTCGCGCGCCTCGCGCATCCGCTCCAGCGCCGCGTCCACCTCGGCCAGCGCCTCGCGGGGGCGGGCCAGCGCCAGTTCGATCGCCTCGGTTTCGATCATCCGGCGAGCCTGCATCAGCTGGTCGAGGTAGGCGGGATCGGCGGCCAGCTGCTGGCGCACGGTGACGGCGAGGGTGCCGATGAATTCCGACACGTCCTGCCGCACCACGGTGGTCAGCCCCCCGTGCCGGCGCTGCACCAGCCCCTTCGTCTCCAGCGTCTGGATCGCCTCGCGCACGGACCGGGTGGACACGCCGAACTCCTCGGCGATGGCGCTTTCCGAGCGCAGCTTGTCCCCCACCTGCAGCGCGCCGCCGAGGATCCGTTCCTCCAGCGCCGCCGAAACGGCGGTGTGCAGCTTGTCGCGTCCGGCGGCCATGGCGCGTCCTCCTTGCGAGCGGGCGACACGCTTGACCCGGGGTGCCGCCCGGTCTAGGCATACTCATGACATAAGTCTTATGTCAAGACATTCCCGCCGCCCCCGGCGGCGCAGAGCGAGGAACCCCATGCAGGACATTTTCAGCATCAAGGATCGTGTGGCCGTGGTGACAGGCGGGCTGGGCCAGCTTGGCACACAGTTCACCAAACAGCTCGCCGGCAGCGGCGCGAAGGTGGCGATCTTCGCGCGCCGCACCCGGACGGCCGAGCAGATCGAGGAGCAGTTCCCGGGGCTTTCCGACCGCGTTCGCGTCTACAAGGCCGACGTGCGCGACAAGGACAGCCTGGCGGCGGCGACGGACCGGGTGATCGCCGATTGGGGCGTGCCCCACGTGCTGGTCAACAACGCCGGGATCGACAGCAAGCCCGACGGCGACGCCGACCAGAACGCGCCTTTCGAGGTCTATCCGCGCAAGTACTGGGACGACATCATCGAGACCAACCTGACCGGCTGCATGCTGTGCAGCCAGGTGATCGGCACGAAGATGGCCGAGGCCGGGCGCGGCTCGATCATCATGGTGGGGTCGATGTACGGCATGGTCTCGCCCAACCAGGCGCTCTATGCCTACCGCGAGGAGCGCGACGGCAAGCCCTTCGTCAAGGCGATCTCCTACGCCGCGTCCAAGGCGGGGCTGCTGAACATGACCCGCTACCTCGGGACCTACTGGGCGAAGAAGGGCGTGCGGGTGAACCTGGTGACCTTCGGCGGGGTCAAGACCGGGTCCTTCGACAAGGAATTCATCGACGCCTTCCTGGAACGGGTGCCCATGGGCCGGCAGGCCGAGATCGAGGAGTTCGGGCCCATCGTGCAGTTCCTGGCATCGGACGCCTCGTCCTACATGACCGGGGCGAACCTGGTGCTGGACGGCGGCTTTACCGCCTGGTGATCCCGGTCTGCGGCGGCCGGGCCATGTGCCGCGGCCGCCGGGGTATGGTCAGTAGTCCATGAAGCTGCACAGGTAGCCGTCGTGCGCCCAGCCCGACACTGGCAGCGCCTTGTACGGCTGCGACCGCCCGTCCTTGGTAAAGCGGCGGTCCGCGTTCAGCACCCGCACCCAGTTGCCGCGCCGGTTCGAGGTATCCACCGTCACGCGCGCCAGCCGGTTCAGCCGCCGCGCCTCGGAGTGGTTGGTGCCGGGGCCGGTTCGGATCGACAGGTAGCCGTCGGGGCCGTTGACGTTGCAGACCATGGCGAAGCTCTCGCCCGGCGCGTTCAGGGGCCAGCTTGTATCGCGGGCGAGGCCCATTAGCTCGATGCGGCCGTAGTCGGCCCTTTCGGCCATGGCCGGAAGGGCAAGCAGCGCGGCGGCGGCGGCAAGGACGATTGCACGGGGGGTCATGAAGGCTCCTTTCTGGCAAGGGATTGATTACGCATCATGATCCGCCACGGGCGCTTCCGGCAAGCGGCACGGCGCCCGCCGCGGATCACATCATCTTCGGTTGACAGGCGCCTGCCGTTTGCCCTTCCGCCGCCACGGCGCTAAAGCGACGGGGCCGGTGCCGATGACGCCGGGTCAAAGGAGAGGGACAGAAGATGATCGACCGCGACTTCCGGCTGGTGGCGATCCTGCGGGGCATCCGTACGGCAGAGACCGAGGGGATCGTCACGGCGCTGATCGAGGAAGGCTTTCGCGCCATCGAGATCCCGCTGAACTCTCCGGACCCGATGAACTCCATCGCCGCCGCCGTGCGCTGCGCAGAGCGGCTGGCGCCGGGGCAATGCCGCATCGGCGCGGGCACCGTGCTGTCGCGGCAGGACGTGGCCGGGGTCAAGGCGGCGGGCGGCAACCTGATCGTCTCTCCCGACGCCAACCCCGAGGTGATCGGCGCGGCGCGCGACGCCGGCATGGTCTGCCTGCCCGGGGTCTTCACCCCCACCGAGGCCCATGCCGCCCTGCGCGCCGGTGCCAGCGGGCTGAAGTTCTTCCCCGCCTCGCTGCTGGGAGCCGCGGGCATCAAGGCGATCGCGACGATCCTGCCGCAGGGCACCGAAATCTACGCGGTGGGCGGTGTCGGCCCGGACGACTTCGCCGACTACCTGGCGGCGGGGGTGCGCGGCTTCGGGCTGGGCAGCAACCTCTACAAGCCGGGGGCGACGGCAGAGGAGGTGCGCGGGAAGGCGCAGCAGGCGATTAGGGCGATGGCGCGGGCCGGGTAAGGCCGCTTCAGCGCGACGTGAGCCTGCCCGTGGGGTGGCGCCGCCAATCTTTGGCATGGGCGCTTTATCCCAGACACACTCGCCCGCAGAATGAGCGTTGCTCTGCGGATGACAAAGCGCCAGCCCGCCGGAACGGGCAGGCGCTCGCCCCGCGCCTTCGGCTTGTTCGGGGCTATTCAGCGCATCACTCGGGTAGGGCGGGGTTCACCCCGCCACCGCATTCCCCGGACTAAATCACCACCTCGCTCAGCGCCCCCTCGTCCAGCGTGATCCCCAGCCCCGCCCCCTCCGGCGGCCGGGCCAGCCCGCCCTGCGTCGCCGGGATGGTGCCGCGCACGATGGCATCGAAGGTCTCGGTCTCGCGAAACTGGTGCTCCAGCAGCCGCATCGAGGGCGAGGCCGTGCTGACGTGCAGGCTGACCGCGTGGCTGATCGGCCCCGAGGGGTTGTGCAGCGACACCTGCGCGCCGCCCGCGTCGGCGCGGCGGGCGATCTCCAGCGTCTCGGACAGGCCACCCACGTACTTCACGTCGGGCATCACCACGTCGTAGGCGCCGCTGGTGACGAAGCGGGCGAAGGCGGGCCAGCCGATGCCGGTCTCGGCCCCCGCCAGCAGGATGCCTTCCGCGTTCAGCTTGCCGCGCAGGCGCGCGAGGGCGGGCAGGTTGGCATCGTCCTCCGGCAGCGGGCATTCGAACCAGTGCAGCCGCGCCTCGGCCAGCTGCGGGATCAGCGCCTCTGCCGCCGCCTCGGTAAAGCGCCAGTGGCAGTCCACCAGAAGCCGCGCCTCGGGGGCGGCGGCACGGGCGGCGCGGATGCGGGCCATCCCGGTCTCGGTCAGCGCCGCGCCCTCGGGGGTGCCGCAGAGATCGGGCGCGAGCCCGTCGAAGGGGGCGATCTTCAGCGCGGTGAACCCGGCCTCGCAGGCGGTGCGGGCGCGCGCGCCGAAACCCTCGGGGCTGCGGTCGGTCGTGCCGCGGTTGATGTTGGCGGAAAGCTCGATCGGGGCGGCGGGGTCCCCGGCCCCCAGCGCCGCTGCCAGCGGCTGGCCCGCGCGCCGCGCCGCGATGTCCCAGAGCGCCTGATCCAGCGCAGAGACGGCGGCGGCGGCCGGCAGATCCCCCGGCGCGGGCAGGGTGCTGTCCGGGTGCGCCGGCCGCCCCATCAGCGCGGCGGCGCCCTCGGCGATCCGCGCCACCGTCTCGTCGCGGTCACGGTTCAGCGTCGCCTCGCCCCATCCCGTCAGCCCGTCGCCGCTGTCCACGCGGACGAACAGCCAGCAGGTGGCGGGGGTCGGGTTCAGCTCGAACAGGCGAATGGCGGTGACGGGACCGGTCATGGGTTCTCCAGCAGGGGTCAGGCGGCGGCGCGGCCGTAATACAGCATCGAGACGTGTTCCGCCTCGGCGAAGAACAGCCAGCGCTCGGTCAGCAGGCCCAGCACGGCGACAGCACAGGCCAGCAGCAGGGGCAGCGCCCAGCCGGTGGCCAGCGACAGCAGCACCAGCAGGGAGGGCGCCGCGAACAGGCAGGCGGCGGCGATGGCGCGCAGGCGGCGGGCGTGGCGGCGGGCGACGGCATAGCCCATCTCGCGCATCACGAAGTTGGGGCGGCTGTGGGGCGGGTCGATCTGGCGGATGCCCTCGGTTCCCATCCCCAGCGCCTGCGCGGCGGTGTAGCGCGGCGGCGCGGCGTCGATGCGGCGCCAGTAGGCCAGCTTCGCTCCCGCGGCCACGCCCAGCGTCCCCAGCGCCAGCAGCCCGGCGGGCCAGGCCAGGTGCCCCGCCAGCCCCAGCGCCAGCGCCAGCAGCAGCGCCCCGGTGGCGGCTGCGATGGCCAGGTAGATCCAGGGCACCAGCGGGTGGTTCCACTGCCGGATGGTCCGCAGCGAGGCGTAGATCATCCCGGTGCACCAGACCGTCGCCACCGCCCCCGCCGCCGCCGGCAGCGCCGCCAGCGGGCGCGCGGGGGCGCCGATGTCCAGCACGTACGACATCCACAGCAGCCCGGCGGGCACGTAGGTGGCCAGCGAGACAACCCCCTCGCGCGACAGCCACGATGTGCGCCACTGGCTGAAGGACCGGTGCGCCCGCTCCGGCCGCCCCAGGTGCAGCACCGAGGACAGCAGTCCCGCGGTGATCAGCGCCAGCGCCAGCGTCAGCGCCGCCGCGCCGAACCAGCGGCTGTCCGGCATTGCGCCCGCCAGCTGCCACAGCGACAGCCAGAACAGCAGCCCGTAGCCGGCGCCGGAGGCCGTGGTGAAGAAGATGACGGAATAGGCGGGGTTCATGGCGGGCCTAGCGGGTCAGGGCGCGGTCAGCCCAGGCGAACAGCCGCTCCAGCGCCGATCCGTCGGGGGCGGGCACCGGCTCTGCCTCCGGCTCCGGCGGCGGGGGGGTGTCGGGTTCGGTGCGCGGGCGCAGCGGCAGGTACTTGTTCACCGGCTTGTAGCCGAACTCCTCCAGCAGGTCGAAACCGCCCCGCGCCGCCACCTCGCGCGAGACGTCGCTGTCAGGATCGCCGAGATCCCCGAAGGCGCGCGCCCCGGTGGGGCAGGCGCGCACGCAGGCGGGCACCCTGTCCTCCTCGGGGATGGCGCTGTTGTAGATCCGGTCGACGCAGAGGGTGCACTTCTTCATCACCCCGTGGGCATAGTCGTATTCCCGCGCACCGTAGGGACAGGCCCAGGAACACAGCTTGCACCCGATGCAGGTGTCGGGGTTCACCAGCACGATCCCGTCCTCGGCCCGCTTGTAGCTGGCGCCGGTGGGGCAGACGGTGACGCAGTCGGGTTCTTCGCAGTGCAGGCAGGACCGGGGGAAGTGCACGGTGCGGGTCTGGCCCTCGTCGCGCACCTCGTAGCTGTGCACCCGGTTCAGCCAGGCGCCGTGGGGGTCTGCGCCGTAGGGCTCCTGGTCCGACAGGGGCGCGGAATAGCCGCCGGTGTTCCACTCCTTGCAGGAGGTCACGCAGGCGTGGCAGCCGACGCAGATGTCCAGATCGATGACGAGGCCCAGCTTGCGCTGGGTGGTGGGGGGCAGGCTGGTCATCGCGCCTCCGGTACGCCGCGTAGGGCCAGCAGGCCGGCGGCCAATATTAATCCGATGCCTGACACGCTGCCCAGCCAGCGCGCGGCGTGTCCGCCCAGCGCGGCCACCAGCCGCGCCGCCAGCGCGCCGAGAAGCACCAGCAGCAGCCCGTCCACCAGCAGGTAGGTCGCCCCCAGGATCGCCACCTG
Organism: Rhodobacter sp.; assembly: GCA_048262455.1. Classification (GTDB taxonomy): domain Bacteria; phylum Pseudomonadota; class Alphaproteobacteria; order Rhodobacterales; family Rhodobacteraceae; genus Psychromarinibacter. Next base: position 158,127 of record JBLXFD010000003.1, on the reverse strand, counting down.
CGGCGTCACCGGCAGGGCCGGGTCGATGAACTGCGGGAAGAGCGCGGCGAAGAACACCACCGCGTAGGGATTCGCGGCCGAGGTGACGAAGCCGTTGCGGAACAGCATGCCCGGCGGCGGCGGGGTGCGCGGGTGGCGGGCGCGGCGCGCCGCGACCAGGGTGCGCACGCCGATCCAGACGAGGTAGGCCACCCCGGCCCATTTCACCGCGGCAAAGACCCCGGCCGACAGGGCGATCGCCGTGGTCAGGCCGAAGCCGGCGATGATGATCTGCAGGGTATTGGCGCTGAGATCCCCCGCGATGATCGGCAGCGCGGGGCGCAGCCCGTATTGCATGGCGCCGGCCATGAACAGCAGCTGGCTGGGCCCCGGCGGGCGGGCGAAGAACACCGCGACGGTGCCGAGGTACAGCAGGTAGACCTCCGGCGTCATGGCGTGCCCCCCTCGGGCCGGCCGCCGGTAAAGCAAAGCTCGTCCGGCGCATCGGGCACCGAAGCATGGCCCAGCGGCTCGAAGAACGGCTGGGTGCCGGGGGTGTCCGCCTTCTCGATCCGCACCCGCAGGTCGAACCACGCGGCCTGTCCGGTGATCGGGTCGGAGTTGGAGTAACGGTAACCGCCGCCGCCCTTCGGCAGCAGCTCCGAGATCAGGTGGTTCAGCAGGAACCCCTCGGCGTGCTCGGGCGCGTCCGGGTCCAGCCCCCAGGCGCCGCGGCGCTTGCCGATGGCGTTCCAGGTCCAGACGGTATGGGGGTTTACCCCCTCCATCAGCCGGATCTGGCACTTCACCCGCCCGAGGTGCGAGGACAGCCAGACCCAGTCGTCGTCCGCCAGCCCCTGCGCCGCCGCCACGCCGGGGTGCATGAACAACCGGTTCGCCGCCGTGATCTGCCGCAGCCAGGCGTTCTGGCCGCCCCAGGAATGGTACATGTGCATCGGCCGCTGGCTGATGGCGTGCAGCGGATAGCCCTGCACCGCCTGCTCCTCGAAGGGCGGGTACCAGTAGGGCAGGGGGTCGAAATGCTCGGCGATGCGGGCGCGGTGATGCTCGGGTGGCTGGCGTTCGCCGTGGCCGAGGGCGGCAAGGCGGAACTTCTGCAGCGGCTCGGAATACAGCTGGAAGATCGTCGGCTCGCGCGACATGCGGATGCCCTTCTCGATGCCCCAGTCGAGGTAGCCGCGGTTGGCGTGGCGGAAGTAGGCGTGCTCCGGCGCGATCTTCTGGCCGAAGAAGGCGCCGTTCTCGATGTAGCGCTGCAGCTGGTCGGGGTTGGGCGCGCCCACGGCGCTGGCCTCGCCGTTCTCGCCGCGCCAGCCGGCCAGCGGCCCGATTCCGGGCTTGCGCTGGTGGTTGACCATGTAGTCGGCATAGCCGCCGGGAAACTTCGCGCTGCCGTCGTCGTTGGTGAAGGCGGGCAGGCGCAGCCGGTGGCCGAGGTCGATCAGCACCTCCTGGAAGCCGCGCACGTCGCGGTCGGGGGCCACCACCGGCTGGCGGATCGCGTCGGCCACCATGTCGGGCTCGGAGATCGGCCGGTCCAGCAGCGAGATGCAGTCCCAGCGTTCGAGGTAGGTGGTGTCAGGCAGGATCAGGTCGGCGTAGGGCACGGTCTCGGAGTAATAGGCGTCGGAGTAGATGATCTTCGGGATCGTGTACTCACCGTCTTCGTCCTTCGCCGTCAGCGCCTCCAGCGTGCCCGGGATGTTCATCGAGGAGTTCCAGGCCATGTTGGCCATGTAGAGGAACAGCACCTCGATCCCGTAGGGGTCCTTCGCGGCGGCATTGCCGATGACCATGTGCATCAGCCCGTGCGCCGACATCGGCGCGTCCCAGGAAAACCCCTTGTCCAGCCGGCTGGCGCCGCCGGCCTCGTCCAGCAGCAGGTGCTCTGGCCCGTGGGGAAAGCCCAGGTGCGGGCCGCCCAGCGGCATCTCCGGCTTGATGTCGCCCGCCGCGCCGTGGGGCAGCAGGTTGGGCGGGGTCTGCTTGGGGTAGGGCGGCTTGTAGCGGAAGCCGCCGGGGCAGTCGATCGAGCCGATGAGGATCTGCAGCAGGTGGATCATCCGGCAGGTCTGGAAGCCGTTGGAATGGGCCGAGATGCCGCGCATCGCGTGCATCGACACGGGGCGGCCGATCATCTTCTCGTGCCGCCGCCCGGCCCAGTCGGTCCAGGGCTGGTCCAGCACGATCTCCTCGCGAAAGGCGACCTCGGCGATCTCTGCGGCGATGCGGCGGATCTGCGTCTCTGGCAGGCCCGTGCGCTCGGCCACGGCGGCGGGGGCGTAGCCGTCCGACAGGTATCGCTCGGCCATCAGCTCGAACACCGGGCGGGCGCGGCGGCCGTCCGGCAGGGTGCGGGTGCCGGTCAGGGCGGGGGCGATGTCGGCGCGGCGGCCGCTGGTCAGCGCGCCCGCGTCGGCGTCGAAAACCAGGGGGTGCCCCGCCTCGTCGCGGGCGAACAGCCCGTCCTCGGCGGTGCCCGGCGCCTCGATCACCAGCCAGGGCGCGTTGGTGTAGCGCACAAGGTAGTCGAGGTCGATCTGCCGGGTGCGGAACAGCTCGTGGATCAGCGCGCCCACCAGCAGCCCGTCGGTGCCGGGGCGGATGCCCACCCATTCGTCGGCGATGGCAGAGTAGCCGGTGCGCACCGGGTTGACCGAGACGGTCTTGACCCCCCGGTCCTTCAGCTTGCCGAGTCCGATCTTGATCGGGTTCGAGGCATGATCCTCGGCAACGCCGAACATGATGAAGTACTTGGTGCGGTTCCAGTCGGGATCGCCGAATTCCCAGAACGCGCCGCCGAAGGTATACATCCCCCCCGCCGCCATGTTGACGGAACAGAAGCCGCCGTGCGCCGCGAAGTTGGGGGTGCCGTACTGCATCGCCCAGAGGCCGGTGAGCGACTGGCTTTGATCGCGCCCGGTGAAGAAGGCCATGCGCTTGGGGTCGGTCTTGCGGACCTTGCCCAGCCAGTCGGTCGCCGTCTCCAGCGCCTCTTCCCAGGTGATCTCGACGAACTCGCCGGACCCGCGCGGGCCCACGCGTTTCATCGGGGCGCGCAGGCGGGCGGGGGAATAGTGCTGCATGATCCCGGCGGCGCCCTTGCCGCAGATCACGCCGCGGTTCACCGGGTGGGCGCGGTTGCCCTCGATGTAGCGCACGGTGCCGTCGCGCAGGTGCACGTTGATGCCACAGCGGCAGGCGCACATGTAGCAGGTGGTCTGGCGCATGTCGTCGCCGACGGGGCGGTCGAGGTCGATCTGGGGGTCGGGCGGGGGCATCGGACCTCTGGCGCAGACAACTTCCCGGACTGTGACGCGCCCGGCCGCGCCTGTCGAGGGGGACAGGCGCGGCCGGGGAATTTCAGTGCAGCCGGCCCGGCCGCTCGCCGTCCACCAGCGTGCGCCAGGCGGCGGTCAGCCCCGCCAGCGTCAGCGCCTCGCCGGCCTCCTGCCGCGGCTCGGCGCCCTGGTCGGTCAGCGCCCGCGCGTAGATCCGCGCGAGCCCCGGCGCGCCGATCAGCGTCACCGGCTGGCCCAGCCAATAGGGCCGCGCCGCCGCCAGTTCGGCGCCGATCAGCAGCCCCGACAGCCGCGCCCGGCCCTTGTCGGGCGACGTGCCGTGCAGCACGTCGCTGGCGCGGATGGAAAAGGCCCGCGCCGCCAGAGTCTCTGGCCGCGACAGGGTGTCCGAGGCCGCCTCGGCAAAGGCTTCCTCGTCGAAGCCGTCGCCGCCGGTGGAATGGCGCAGCACCGACTGGCGCGACAGCAGGGCGAAGAGTTCGCCGGTCATCATGGTGCGGAAACTGACGATCTCCCCGGCGCTGATGTGCACCCACTTGGTATGGGTGCCCGGCAGGCAGAGGATGCCGTCGTAGCCGGGGTTCTGCGCCAGGAAACCGGCGATCTGCGTTTCCTCGCCGCGCATCACGTCGGCGGGGCTGTCCTGCCGGATGCCGGGCACAAGGTGCACCTCCAGCCGTCCGTCCCGCGCCGGCGCGCGCACCAGTCCGCCGGCGGTGGGGGTGCAGGGCACCTTGCGGTAGGGCGCCTCGGTCCAGCCCTGTTTCGCCCCCACCATGCCGCAGGCGACCACCGTCACCGGACCCTCGCCCAGCCAGGGTGCGACAAGGTCCAGCAGCGCCGGCTCGAACTCCTCGGGGGCCAGGCCCGCCATGCCGGCGTCAGACCCGGCGTGGCCCTTTTCCTGCGCGTCCTGCATCTGCCAGACGCGCAGGTTGCTGGTGCCCCAGTCCACCGCGATCCAGGTCATTCCTCGTGGATGTCCTCGATGGTGAAGCCGCCGCCCTGGTAGACCGTCACCGCCGCGTCGGCAGAGGGCCGTTCCACCGAGGCGTCCACCTCGGCGCGGTAGTCCTCGGCATTGTCCTGGGGCTGCCAGCCGATCCAGTTCACCTTGGTGTTGTCCCAGAAAGTCTGGGTGTTGGCCGAGTTGCCGTAGATCACCGGGCAGCCCAGGCGCGGCACGTCGAAGATCCGCTCGATCAGCCCGGCGAGGTCGTCGAAGCTGAGCCAGGTGGACAGCATCCGGTGGTTGGTCGGCTTGGGAAAGCTGGACCCGATGCGGATGCTGGCGGTCTCGATGCCGTACTTGTGCCAGTACATGCTGGCCATCATCTCTCCGAAGACCTTGGAGACGCCGTAAAGACCGTCGGGCTTGGGGTAGACCGTGTTGTCGATCACCTCGTCCTGCCGGTAGAAGCCCACCGCGTGGTTCGAGCTGGCGAAGATGATCCGCGGCTTGCCGTTCTTGCGGGCGGCCTCGTACAGGTTGTAGACGCCGTCGAAGTTGGCGTTGCGGATCACCGACCATTTGTCCTCGATCGAGCGGCCGCCGAAGTGGACGATGCCGTCGCAGTCCTTGACCATCTCGGCCACCGACGCGGGATCGCCCAGGTCGCACTTCACCACTTCCTCGTTCGGCGCGGGATCGGCGATGTCGCCCATGTCGGCCAGGCGGATGATCTCGGCCAGGTGCTTCAGCCGGCTCCGCATCTCGGTGCCCAGGTTGCCGGCGGCGCCGGTGATCAGCAGTCGTTTCATGTGAGGGTCCTTCTCAGGCGTGAAAGGGTTGCGCGGGCGCGGCGGCCCGGGTGAGGAAATCGAGGACGGCGACCCGCATGGGGGCGGTCTCGCCGTGACCGGCGACGGGATCGAGCGCGCAGGTCAGGGACTGGGGGGTTTTCGCATAGGCGGCGCGCAGACGTAAGAGGGCGGCGTCGCGGGCGGCGGGCGGGGTCAGGGGATCGGTGCCGCCGTGGCAGGCCAGCTGCGGGCGCGGGGCGACCAGGCCGGCCACGTCGCCCATCTCGGCCACCTCCAGCAGCCCCGGCAGCGTCAGGTAGAAGCCGTGGCGCGCGTGGGTATTGTCGTCGATCAGCGGCGCGATGTCGGCCAGCATGCACAGGTGTGCGCAGCCGGCGACCCCGGGCTCCAGCGCCGCAAGGAAGAAGGCATGCGCCGCGCCCATGGACAGGCCCAGCGTGTAGACCCGCCCCGCGTCCACGTCCGGCCGCGCCGCAAGGTAGCCCAGCGCCGCGCCCAGGTTGCGCAGCATCGCCCCCAGCAGGCTGTCGCCGCGCCAGAGCAGCGCCTTGGCCAGGTCGTTCTCGGCCCCCTCGCCGCGGCGGTCGCCGAAGCCGGGCATGTCGACGCAGAGCACCGCGAACCCCGCCTGCGCCAGCGCCGGGCCGTAGCCGGGAGCCTGCAGGAACCGGCTGCCCTCGGTCAGCTCGCGCCGGCCCAGCCGGTAGTCGCCGCCATGGGCATGGCAGTACAGCACCGCCGGGTGCGGGCCGGGGCGGGCCGGGCGCAGCAGGGTGGCGGGCATGGCGGGATCGGCCAGCGAGATCTCCTCTGTCACCCAGCCATCCGCGTCCCGCGCCTCGGCCACGCGGGCCGCCACCGCCGGGCGCGGGTCCCAGCGCAGCATCTGCCGCAGGTGGCGGCGAAGGGGCTCTGCGCCGGGGCTCACGGGAAGGCGGTGGAGCCGTCGGGCCGCCGGGGCAGCTTGCGTTCCCAGTGGATGTAGCGGTCGGTCTGCAGGTAATCCTCGTCGATCTCGACGCCCCAGCCGGGCCGGTCCGGCCGCAGGTCGAGGTGCCCGTCCACCGGCAGGTAGGGGTCCTTGACGTAGGCGGTGTCCTCGCCGGAATCCGACAGCCCATGCCCGGTATAGGCCGCGCCGTGGGGCAGGCGGTATTCGAGGATCTTGAAGTTGGCGCAGGCGGCCGAGAAATGCAGGTTCACCGCCGTCGCCAGCGGCCCCATAGGGTTGTGCGGCGCGACGGGGACAAAGAAGGTCTCTGCCAGCGCCGCGATCTTGCGCATCTCGTAGATCCCGCCCACCACGCAGATGTCCGGCTGCACGATGTCGGCCCCGCCCGCCTGCAGCAGGCGCAGGAATTCCCAGCGGTTGTACAGCGATTCCCCCGTGGCCAGCGGCACCTTCAGCTGCGCCTTCAGCCGGCCCCAGGCCTCGATGTTCTCGGGGCGCATGGGCTCCTCGTAGAACAGCGGGTGGAACGGCGCCAGCGCGTCGCCCAGCTGCACCGCCTGCCATGGCTCCGAGATCTTGGCGTGGGCGTCGAAGGCGAACTCGTGGTCCGGGCACAGGTCGGTCAGCTGCTCCAGCCACTCGGTGGTCTGGCGGATCACCCGGCCCCAGGGGTTGGCGTGGATGTCCAGCCGGTAGGGCGACAGCTTGAAGGCGGTCAGCCCGTACTCCTGCTGCTTGGCGGCGCAGAAGTCGCGCACGTCCTCGGCCTCGGGGGCCGAGTAGACGCCGAGGTAGACCCGCACCCGGTCGCGCACCGCGCCGCCCAGCAGCTTGTAGACCGGCACCCCCAGCGCCTTGGCCGAGATGTCCCACAGCGCGTGGTCGATGGCCGAGATCGCCGCCAGCCCCATCGCGCCGGGCGGAAAGCGCGACTGCTGCAGCAGCTTGAGGATCAGCGCCTCGACGCGGGTCGGGTCCTCGCCCTCGATCTGCAGGTAAAGGTAGTCCAGCAGCGGCGGCAGCGCCCGGTCGGGGCCGTGGTTGTAGCATTCTCCCCAGCCGGTGATGCCCTCGTCGGTGTCGATGGCCACCAGCACCCGCGGCCGGTCGCGGTCGCAGGACATGAAGGAGCGCAGGGCGGTGATTTTCATGGAAATGCTTTCGGTATGGGAATGGAGAGGGAAGGCGCCGGATCAGCCGGGGAAACGGGCTTGCGGCACACCCTTCACCCCCAGCCCGGTGATGGCGAAAAGTCCGCCGGCCTCGGGCTGCGCCCGCTCGCTTTCGTCCAGCGCGATGCCGATGGAGGTGACGAACAGCACGTCGAGGTCCCTGCCGCCGAACATCGGCTTGGTGGGCTTTTCCACCGGCATGTCGATGGTGCGGTCCACCTTGCCCTCGGGCGTGATGCGGTACAGCTGCCAGCCGGAAACGCCGGCCATCCAGTAGCAGCCCTCGGCGTCCACCGTGCCGCCGTCGGGGCGGCCGGGCACGGCGTTGGTGTCGAAGAAGACGCGCGGGGTGCCGGGGGTGCCGGTCCCGGTGTCGTAGTCGCAGGCCCAGATGGTGCGCACGCCGGGGTTGGAATCGGAGAAGTACATGGTCTTGCCGTCGGGCGAGAAGGCCAGCCCATTGGTGGTGTAGATCCCGTCCTTCCACGGCGTGACCGAGCGGTCCGCGTCCATCCGGTAGAAGCGGCCAAGGGGCGCCGGGTCGCCGCCGTCCTTCATGGTGCCGGCCCAGAACCGGCCCTGCATGTCGGTCGCGCCGTCGTTGAAGCGGTTGTCGGGCAGGTGCGCCTCGGGGTCCGAGAGTTCCTCGCGCGTATCCGTGTCGGGGTCGTAGATGTAAAAGCCGCTCTTGGCCGCCACCAGCAGCCCGCCCGCCTCGCGCACGGCGACGCAGCCCACCGGCTCGCCGAAGTCGTGGCTGCGGTTCTCGCCGGTGGCGGGGTCGTAGGCGTGGATCAGGCCGGCGGGGATGTCGACCCACCACAGAACCTGCGCCCGGTCATCCCAGACCGCGCCTTCCCCGACCCGCGACTTGCTTGGCACCACGCATTCAATCTTCATTTCCCGTCCCTTTGAAGATGCGCCGTTCCGACGCGCTTATGTGTTCGTTCATCGCGGCCCGCGCCGCCTCGGGATCGCCCGCGGCGATCGCCTCCAGCAGCTGACGGTGCTCGCCCTGCATGACCCGTTTGGACCTGACGTACCCGACCGAAGAGAGCGAGCGCACGAAGCGGCCCACGAACATCATGTGCGGCCGCAGCATAACGAAGGTTTCCTGCAGGAACCTGTTGCCGCTGGCCCGCGCCACCGCAAGGTGGAAGCGGTTGTCGGATTCGATGGTCTCTTCGCCCGCCTCTACCTTCGCGTCCAGATCCGACAGCAGGGCTTCCATCTCTTCCAGGTGCCGCGCATCGCGGCGACGTGCGGCGCTGGCGGCCGATTCGCCCTCGATCAGGCGGCGGAAGGCGTAGTATCCGGCGATGTCGTCGATGCTGGCCACCGGGCTGAGGCCAGTCGAGATTTCGGCGTCGCCGGCGCTGACGAAACTGCCGGCCCCGCGCCGCGACACCACCAGTCCCGCTTCGCGCAGCCGCGCCAGCGCGGCGCGGACGACGGGGCGGGAGACGCCGTACTCCGCGCACAGCTCGTGTTCGGTGGGCAGGCGCGACCCCAGTGCGTAGACGCCGTTCCTGATCCGGCCAAGCAGCTCTTGGTAGATCCGCTCTTCCAGCCGCAGGCCGGAGGCACCGATCTCCCTGTCCGTCTCGTCGTTTAGGGGCTGCTGCAAGGACACCTCCCGGCTGCCGGACATGTTACATGACATCTCTATTACAACATCGTTTTATTTGTTTGACAACTTCATATCGCAGGTGCCAACCTTCCTCTACGGGACCTGACGAGTCCCGAAAATGGGAGGAGACATCGATGACAATGCTCTGGCGCGCTCTGCGCCCATTAACTCTTGCCGGCACGGCAGCGGGGCTGCTGTGCAGCCCGGCGCTGGCGCAGGAATACAACGAGGCGCCGATGCTGGCCGAGCGCGTCGCGGCGGGGGAACTGCCTGCCGTGGAAGAGCGGCTGCCGAAAAGCCCCGAGGTGGTCCAGGTCTACGAAGCCATCGGCACCTACGGCGGCAAGCTGCGCCGGGTCCTTGGCGGGTCCAACGACCACAACTCGATCCTGCGCATCGTCGGCCCCCAGGGCCTGACGCGGTGGAAGCCCGACTTCTCCGAGGTGATCCCGAACGTCGCCGAAAGCTGGGACGTCAACGAGGAAGGCTCCGAGTTCACCTTCCACCTGCGCGAGGGCATGAAGTGGTCCGACGGCGCGCCCTTCACCGCCGATGACATCATGTTCTTCGTGGACGACCTGCTGCACAACGAGGAGTTCTACCCGAACGCCCCCGCGCGCTTCGTGGTCGCCGGCGAGCTGATGACCGCCGAGAAGATCGACGACTACACCGTCACGCTGAAGTTCGCGGCCCCCTACGGCACCTTCCTGACAGAGCTGGCGACCCCGCTGGCGCAGGAGCCGGTTCTCTGGGCCAAGCATTTCTGCCAGCAGTACCACCCCGACTACAACACCGACGTGCAGTCCATGGTCGACGCCACCGAGGCGGTCGAGGACTGGCCGGGCCTGTTCCGCCTGAACTGCGGCGAGGTCGAGGCGCCGAACCGCTGGGGCAACGCCGAGCGTCCGACGCTTGATCCCTGGGTGGCCGAGGGCGAAGGCTACTCTGCCGGTTCGACCCAGGTGGTGATGGTGCGCAACCCCTATTTCTGGCAGGTCGACGCCGAGGGCAACCAGCTGCCCTACATCGACCGGCTGGAGATGAACGTCGCGCAGGACAACGAGACCCTCGTGCTCGAGGCGATCGCCGGCAACATCGACATGCAGCGGCGGCGGATCGACAACCTGTCGAACAAGCCGGTGTTCGCGGAGAACGCCGAGAAGGCCGGGATCAAGATCCTGGACATGATCAACTCCAACTCCAACGCCATGGCGATCCACTTCAACCTGACCCACAAGGATCCGGTGATGCAGGAAGTGATGCGCAACAAGGACGTGCGCATCGCGCTGTCGCTGGGCATCGACCGCGAGGAGATCATCGACATCGTGTACCAGGGGCAGGGCGAGCCCTGGCAGATCGGGCCGCGGCCGGACCACGTGCTGTACAACGAGCAGCTGGGCCGTCAGCACACCGAGTACGACCCCGACCGCGCCAACGAACTGCTGGACGCCGCCGGGCTGAACGAGCGTGACAGCGAGGACTTCCGGCTGCTGCCGGACGGCCGCCGCTTTACCTTCAACGTGCAGTACACCGGCATCGAGCAGCCCGACTGGGGCGACGCGCTGGAGATCATTTCGGAGCAGTGGCGCGATCTGGGCGTCGAGGTGAACGTCTCCTCGGTCGAACGCTCGATCTACTACAGCCGCGGCGAGGCCAACGAGCATGACTTCATGGTCTGGGGCGCGCCCGGCGGTCTCGACCCGACGCTCAGCCCGCGCGACGTGCTGGCCGTGCACCCGCAGGCAAGCTGGTTCGCGATCCCGTGGACCCGCTGGTATCTCTCGGGCGGCAAGGACGGGCAGGAGCCCAGCGACTCGATGAAGAAGCGGCTTGAGCTCTACGAGGCCTTCAAGGCCGAGGCCGACCAGGAGAAGGCGCTGGACCTGTTCCGCGAGATTCACCAGATGGCCGCCGACGAGTTCGAGGTGATCGGTGTCTCGCTTGCCCCGAACCTGGTGGGCGTGGCCAAGAAGGACCTGGGCAACGTCCCGGACCAGATCCCGTCGTCCTGGATGTACCCGGACCCGGCCCCGACCCTGCCGCAGACCTACTACTGGAAGAAGTAGGCCTGACGTGATCGCACCGGCCCCCGCGCGGGGCCGGTGCCCTCCGACGCCCCTGACACTTCCGCATCCAAGGTTGTACCCATGCTGCTGCGCTACATCCTGAAACGGCTGTTCTGGATGATCCCGTTCCTTTTCGCGGTCTCCATCGTGGCCTTCCTGCTGATCCAGGCGCCGCCGGGCGACTACCTGACCACCTACATCGCCAAGCTGGGCGAATCCAACGAGGTGCTCGACCAGGCCTCGGTGCAGAACCTGCGCGAACGCTTCGGTCTCGATAAGCCGCTGTACGTCCAGTACTTCCGCTGGGTCTTCAACCTGCTGCAGGGCGACTTCGGCATGAGCTTCGAGTGGCGCCAGCCGGTCAGCGACCTGCTGTGGGAGCGGATGGGCCTGACCATCTGCCTGTCCTTCGCCACGCTGCTGTTCACCTGGGCCGTGGCCTTCCCCATCGGCGTCTACAGCGCCGTCAAGAAATACTCGGTCGGCGACTACGTCGCCACCACGCTGGGCTTCATCGGCCTGGCCACCCCGAACTTCCTGCTGGCGCTGATCCTGATGTACGTGGGCGTGGTCTACTTCGGGTCGGACGTGGGCGGGCTGTTCTCGAACGAGTACAAGAACGCGCCCTGGTCCTGGGCCAAGGTGGGCGACCTGATCTCGCACCTGTGGCTGCCGGTGATCGTGCTGGGCACCTCGGCCACCGCCAGCCTGATCCGTATCATGCGCGCCAACCTGCTGGACGAGCTGAACCGCCCCTACGTCGACACCGCCCGCGCCAAGGGCCTGTCGGAGTTCTGGCTGATCATGAAGTACCCGGTGCGGGTCGCGCTGAACCCCTTCATCTCGACCATCGGCTGGGTGCTGCCCAACCTCGTCTCCGGCGCCGTGGTAACGGCCATCGTGTTGTCGCTGCCCACCGCCGGCCCGCTCATGCTGCAGGCGCTGCTGGCACAGGACATGTACCTTGCCGGCGCCTTCGTGCTGCTGCTGTCCTCGCTGACGGTGGTGGGGATGCTGATCTCCGACATCCTGCTGGTCATCCTCGATCCCCGGGTGAAATATGACTGATACGACGACCCACGAGGCCGCCGAACCCGCCGCCGATCCCGACCTTGTCGCCAAGTCCGGCCACCGCTCGCGCGATGTCGCCATCGCCTCGCAGTGGCAGCTGATCTGGTGGTCCTTCCGCCGGCACAAGCTGGCGATGATCGGGCTGGTGGTGATCGCGGTGCTCTACCTGATCTCGCTGTTCGCAGAGATCGTCGCCCCCGACAATCCGAGCGAGCAGAACCGGCGCGGGGTCTACCACCCGCCGCAGATGATCCACTTCCTCGACATCCGCGACGACGGGTGGAGCATCCGGCCCTGGGTCCACGACCTCGACCGCCAGCGCGACCCGGACACCCTGGCGATCAGCTACACCCCCTCGGGCAACAAGATCTACCTGAAGTTTTTCGGCAAGGGCGACAGCTACAAGATGTGGGGCCTGTTCGAGTGGGACCGCCACCTCTTCGCCACCGAGAACCCGCGCGACCACTTCTACATCTTCGGCGCCGACCGGCTGGGCCGCGACATGTTCAGCCGGGTCGTCTACGGCACCCGCATCTCCATGTCGATCGGCCTGGTGGGCGTGGCCATCGCCATGGTGCTGGGCATCGCGCTGGGCGGGGCCTCGGGCTACTACGGCGGACGCACCGACGCCGCGATCCAGCGGCTGATCGAGTTCGTGCTCAGCCTGCCCACCATCCCGATCTGGCTGGCGCTGGCCGCCTCGCTGCCGCCGTCATGGCCGATATACCAGCAGTATTTCGTCATCACGCTGATCGTCTCGCTGGTGGGCTGGACGGAACTGGGCCGGGTGGTGCGCGGCCGTTTCCTGGCGATGAAGAACGATGATTTCGTGGTGGCCGCCCGCCTCGACGGGGCCAGCGAGGGGCGGATCATCTTCCGCCACATGCTGCCCTCGCTGACCAGCCACATCATCGCCTCGCTGACCCTGGCGATCCCGCTGATGATCCTTGCGGAGACCTCGCTGTCGTTCCTCGGGCTGGGGCTGCAGCCGCCGGCGATCTCCTGGGGCGTGCTGCTGAAGGAGGCGCAGAACGTGCGATCCATCAGCCAGGCGCCCTGGCTGTTCGTGCCCGGCGGCTTCGTCGTCGTCGCGGTGCTGGCCTTCAACTTCCTCGGAGACGGGATGCGCGATGCCGCCGATCCCTACAGCCACTGACATGGCGCCCCAGACCACCGGAGACCCCGCCATGACCACACCCGTCGTCCAGATCCAGGACCTCAACGTCGGCTTCAGCCTGCGGCAGGGGCGGGTCGACGTGCTGCACGGCATCAGCTTCGATCTGCACCGCGGCAAGACCACCTGCGTGGTGGGGGAAAGCGGCTCGGGCAAGTCCGTCACCGCGCGCACGATCCTGAACATGGTGCCGCCGCCGGGGGTCATCAACGGCGGCCGCATCGTCTTCAACCCGCAAAGCGGCGAGCGGATCGAGCTGACCGCGCTGGACCCGCGCGGCAAGGCGATCCGGCAGGTGCGCGGCGGGCGGATCGGCATGATCTTCCAGGAACCCATGTCCTCGCTCAGCCCGGTGCACACCATCGGCAGCCAGATCATCGAGGCGATCCGCCTGCACCGCGACGTGTCCAAGAAGGAAGCGCGGAAGATGGCCGCCGAGGTGCTGGCGCAGGTGGAGATCCCGAACCCCGAAAAGGCGCTGGACCGCTACGCCTTCGAGTTCTCGGGCGGCATGCGCCAGCGGGCGATGATCGCCATGGCGCTGTCCTGCCACCCCGAGGTGCTGATCGCCGACGAGCCGACCACCGCGCTGGACGTGACCACCCAGGCCGAGATCCTCGACCTGATGCGCAATCTCCAGAACGAGCTGGGGATGGCGATCATGTTCATCACCCACGACATGGGCGTGGTGGCCGAGATCGCCGACGAGGTGGTGGTGATGGAAAAGGGGCACGTGGTCGAGAAGGGCGACGTGCACCAGATCTTCAACGCGCCGCAGCACGACTACACCCGCAAGCTGCTGGGCGCGGTCAAGCGGATGGAACAGCCGGCGGCGGCCAAGGTGCGCCCCGCCGCGAATGCCGGGCAGATCCTGAAGGTGCGCGACCTGACGCTGCACTTCGAAAAGCGCGAGGGCTTCCTGCAGCGCGTCACGGACGTCACCCGCGCGGTCAACGGCATCAGCTTCGACCTGCGCGAGGGCGAGGCGCTGGGCATCGTCGGCGAAAGCGGCTCCGGCAAGACCACCGTGGGCCGCTGCATCGCCCGGGTCTACGACCCGCAGGCCGGGCTGGTGGACTACCGCGGCCAGGACCTTGTGAAGGCCGGCAAGCAGGACCTGCGCGACACCCGCAAGCAGATCCGCATGATCTTCCAGGATCCCTTTGCCAGCCTGAACCCCCGCATGACCGTCAAGCAGCTGATCGCCGAGCCGCTGATCGTCAACAACATCGCCTCCGGCAAGGAGCTGGACGAGCGGGTGGCGCACCTGCTGACGCTGGTGGGTCTCGATCCGAAGATGATGGAACGCTACCCCCACGCCTTCTCGGGCGGCCAGCGCCAGCGCATCGTGGTGGCCCGCGCCATCGCGCTGGAGCCAAAGCTGGTGATCGCCGACGAGCCCACCAGCGCGCTCGACGTGTCGATCCGCACCCAGGTGCTGGACCTGCTGCTGAAGCTGCAGGCCGAGATGGGCCTGTCGTTCATCTTCATCAGCCACGACATGGCGGTGATCCGCTATTTCTGCGACCGCGTGGCGGTGATGTACCGCGGCGAGATCGTCGAGATCGGCGAGACCGAGCAGATCATCACCGACCCGCAGCACCCCTATACCAAGGCGCTGCTGTCCTCGGTGCCCATCGCCGACCCGTCCCAGCGCGGCACCCGGACCCGGCATCGCTACAGGGCCGAGGCATGAAGGTAACCGGCGTAAAGACCTACCTGATGCAGGTGGGGGCCCGTCCGGCGGGGGTGGACTCGCTGGGCCGCGACAGCGACTTCCGCGGCTCGCGCAACTGGCTGTTCGTCGAGATCGAGACCGACGAGGGGATCACCGGTGTTGGCGAATGCTCCGGCTGGCCGCGGGTGGTCGAGACCGCGGTGCACGACCTGAAGCACCTGCTGATCGGCCAAGACCCGGCGCATGTCGACCGGCTGTGGGGCCAGCTGTACCGCGGCACCATCGGCCACGGGCTGGTGGGCACCGTCGGCTCCGGCGCGCTGTCGGGGCTGGAGATGGCGCTGTGGGACATCAAGGGCAAGGCGCTGGGCGTGCCGGTCTGGCAGCTGCTGGGCGGCGCGATCCGCGAGACGATCCCGGTCTACGGCCATGCCCGCACCCCCGAGAGGGCGCGCGAGTTGACGGCGCTTGGCTATACCGCCATCAAGATCCCCTTCACCGGCATCGTCGAGCTGGACCGCATCGGCGCGATCCGCGACGCGGTGGGGCCCGAGGTGGACCTTGCGGTGGATGCCCACGGCCCAAGCTGGATGACCGCGCAGGACGCGATCCTTCTGGGGCGCGAGCTGGAGGCCTTCGACCTGCTGTTCTACGAGGACCCGGTGCCGCCCGAGAACCTCGACATGCTGGCCCGGGTGCGCGACGCCGTGGCGGTGCCGCTGGCGGCGGGCGAGCGCGTGGGCTCCGTCCACGGCGCGCGGCCCTACATCGAGCGGGACCTGGTGGACGTGATCCAGCCCGACACCGGCCGCGCCGGCGGCATCACCCAGCTGCGCAAGATCGCCGCCATGGCAGAGCCCCACGGCATCATGCTGGCGCCGCACTCCGGCTCGCTGGGCCCGGTGGCGGAATTCGCGGCGCTGCACGTCATGGCCACGGTGCCCAACGCGCTGCTGCTGGAGCGGCTGGAATTCGACTGGCCGGGCCGCGCCGAGGTGGTCACGCCGGCGCTGAGCGTGACGGACGGCTGCCTGTCGCTGCCGCAGGCGCCGGGGCTGGGGGTGGAACTGGTGCATGACGAGATCGCCCGCTACCCCTCGGTCCGCAACGTGCCGGACGCGCCGGTGGACGACGGCCATTCCTGCCTGGAAGGCACCGGCGCCGAGGGGCTGCTGATCCAGACCCGCCGTGGCCGTGCAAGGAGATTGCGCAGATGAACGACGAACTGGAAGGCTACGCGCCCGGCATGGCCGAGGTGCTGGCGGCGGAGGCACGCCTGAAAACCGCCGATCCCGCCACGGCCGGGGCCTTCTGGGGCGAGGAAGCGCCGGAAGTGGCGGCGGTGGAGGAACTGGAGCTGCCCGGCGCGGCGGGGCAGGCGCAGCCCGCGCGCCTCTATCGCGGCACCGAGGGCCGGCCCGCGCCGGTGCTGCTGCACATCCACGGCGGCGGCTGGATCGGCGGCGGGCTGGCGCTGAACGAACATTCGTGCCGGTCGCTGGTGGCGGAAAGCGGCTGGAGCCTGCTGGCCGTGACCTACCGGCTGGCCCCGCAGCATCCCTTCCCGGCGGGGCTGGAGGATTGCATGGCCGCGCTCGACTGGCTGCTGGAGGAAGCGGAGGGGTTGGGGCTGGACCCGGGGCGCATCGCCTTCTCGGGCACCTCGGCGGGGGCCAACCTGGCGCTGGCGATGGCGCTGACCCGGCCCGGGATCGCGAAGGGGCTGCTGCTGCACTACGGGGTCTACGACCGCGACTTCGATCGCGGCAGCTTTGCCCGCTACGGCGAGGGCCCCGGCCTGACCGCCGAGCGGGTGCGCGGGATCTTCGACGCCTACGCGCCGGACGCGGGCACCGACCCGCGCGTCACCCCGCTGCACGCGCCGGACCTGTCGTTCCTTCCCCCCGCCTGCCTGATCGCCGCCGAGCGCGACGTGCTGGCGGACGAGAACGTGGCCATGGCCGGCCGCCTGCGCGAGGCCGGGGTCGAAACGGAATTTCACCTAGAGCCGGGGGTTCACCACGGCTTCATCAACCGCGGCCGCCTGCTGCCCGCCGCCCGCGCCTGCCTGGCGCGGGGCGGGGCCTTCCTGCGGCGGCTTACCTGACGAGGGACACCCGTTAATGAAGATCGAGAAGATCGAGGCGATCACCTTCCGCCACAAGACCAATACCGTGCGCGACAGCGACGGCCACGGCCACCCCGGGCCGGAGAGCGAGACGAAAAGCGCGCTGCTGGTGATCACCTGCGACGACGGCACCACCGGCATGGTCGCCTGCCGCCCCGCCGACGTGCGCGAGCCGCTGCTGGAACGCTACGTCCGCCCCAACCTGATCGGCCAGGACCCGCTGCGCACGGAAAAGCTGTGGTACGCCGTCTACAAGTGGCAGCGCCTGAGCGGCGGCGAGCTGTTCGACCGGGTGCTGACCGCCGTGGACCTGGCGCTGTGGGACCTGAAGGGCAAGGCCGCCGGAATGCCGGTCTGGAAGATGCTGGGGGGCTACCGCGAGAAGATCCTCGCCTATGGCTCGACCATGTGCGGCGACGACCTGGAGAACGGGCTGGCCACGCCCGAGGACTACGCCCGCTTCGCCGAGTGGCTGGTGGGCACCCGCGGCTACAAGGCGGTCAAGCTGCACGGCTGGATGCCCCCGGTGCCCGGCGCGCCTGACGCGCGGATGGACTACAAGGCCTGCGCCGCGGTGCGCGAGGCGGTGGGCCCCGACATCCCGCTGATGCTGGACCCGCACCATTTCTATTCCCGCACCGAGACGCTGTGGCTGGCGCGCAAGCTGGAAGAGCTGGACTTCGCCTGGATGGAGGAGCCGATGGAGGAGGCCTCGATGTCCTCGTTCAAGTGGCTGCGCGAGAACACCGCGCTGAACATCTGCGGGCCCGAGACCATGACCGGCAAGCACTGGACCCGGGCGGAGTGGATCAAGCACGACGCCTGCGACCTGATGCGCTGCGGCGTGGCGGACGTGGGCGGGATCACCCCCTCGATGAAGGTGGCGAACCTGGCCGAGAGCTTCCACATCTCCTGCGAGATGCACGGCACCGGCGCGGGCAACCTGGCGGTGGCGCTGGCGATCCCCAACACCAGCTACTACGAGCGCGGGCTGCTGCACCCCTTCATCGACTACGACCAGCCGAAGGAATACCAGAACCGCATCGACGACGAGATGGACGCCGACGGCTACGTGCACGGCCGCGAGGAGCCGGGGCTGGGGCAGGACCTGAACCTGGAATATATCGAGGCCAACCGGGTCTGAGATGGCGGGGCCGGAGGGGGGCGCTGCCCCCCGCCGCCTGCGGCGGCCCCCCCGGGATATTTATCGACCAAAAGAAATTGACAAGGGGCCTTGGCGGCGGATGCGCCCGGGGGCCCGGCAGAGGAAGCCTGACATGACCGATCTCCGTATCGCCGACGTGCGCGTCACCCCCATCGCCTTCACCGACCCGCCGCTGCTGAACAACGCCGGCTGCCACCAGCCCTTCGCCCTGCGCTCGGTCATCGAGGTGGAGACGGAGGACGGCGTGGTGGGGCTGGGCGAGAGCTATGGCACCGCCGACGTGCTGCAGGGGCTGGCGGCGCTGGCGCCGGCGATGCGGGGCATGGCGGTGACCGATCTGAACGGCATCTGGACGCGGCTGGACAAGGCGCTGCCGGACCTGCCGGCGCGGCTGCGGCTGCGGGTGGGGGGCGCCGTCGAGGTGGGGATGTGGGATGCCTTGGGCAAGGCGACCGGGCAGCGGGTCTGCGACCTGCTGGGCGGGCAGCTGCGGGAGAGCGTGCCGTTCTCGGCCTACCTGTTCTACAAGTTCGCCGCCCACGCCGGCGCGAACGAGGGGGACCCCTGGGGCGAGGTGCTGACCCCCGAGCAGCTGGTGGAGGAAGCCCGGCGCATGGTGGACGAGAACGGGTTCCGCGCCATCAAGCTGAAGGCCGGGGTGCTGGAGCCGGAGGCGGAGATCGCCGGGCTGGAGGCGCTGCGGGCGGCCTTTCCCGATGCCCCCCTGCGGATCGATCCCAACGGCGGCTGGCACGTCCACACCACGCTGAACCTGCTTCCGCGGCTGGAGGGGCTGGTGGAGTACCTGGAGGATCCCACCGCCGGGATCGACGGCAACGCGGTGGTGCAGGCGGCGACGGACATTCCGCTGGCCACCAACATGTACGTGGTCGAGCCGTCGCACCTGCCGGCGGGGATCGCGAAGGACGCCTTCCGGGTGATCCTGTCGGACCACCATTACTGGGGCGGGTTGAAGGCCAGCCGCGACCTGGGCGAGATCTGCCGGATCTGGGGGCTGGGGCTGTCGATGCACTCCAACTCGCACATGGGGATCAGCCTGTCGGCCATGGCGCACCTGGCCGCCGCGACGCCGAACCTGACCTATGACTGCGACACCCATTACCCCTGGCAGACCGACGAGGTGATCGAGGGCGGCAAGCTGCGCTTCGAGGGCGGCGCGCTGACGCTGCCCGAGGGGCCGGGGCTGGGGGTGACGCTGGACCGCGATGCGCTGGCGCGGCTGCACGCGAACTTCAACGCGCTGGAATACGCCGACCGCGACGACGCCAGCGAGATGCGCAAGCACCAGCCGGACTGGCGCTTTGGCCGGCCGAAGTTCTAGCCGGCGCGGATCACGCGCGCGTCCCCCGAGAACAGCGCCGCCACCAGCGCCGGCCGGTGGCGCAGCACCGCGCGCTGGTTGACGGAGCCCTTGTCGGTCACCTCGCCCTTGTCGAGGTCGAGCGGCGCCTCCAGCACCAGGGCGCGGGGCACGCGGGTGGAGCTGCCGGTGGCACCGGCATTGTAGGCCGCCAGCCGCCGGGCGATCTCTTCCCGCAGGGCGGGGTGGGCGAAGAGCGCGGCGTCGTCCAGGTCGGCGCCGCCCGGCACCACACGTTCCATCGCCGGGCGGAAGGGCACCAGCAGCGCGCCCAGCTCGTCCTGCCCCTCGCCCGCCAGCACCACGTCGCGGGCCAGCCCTCCCAGCGCATCGGTCAGCCGGGCGCGCAGGGCGCCCACCGAGACCCAGGTGCCGGTGGCCAGCTTGAAGTTCTCGGCCACCCGTCCGTCGAAGAAAAAGCCGCGCGCGGGGTCCTCGGGGTCGGCGAAGCGCAGCGCGTCGCCCAGCAAATAGAACCCCTCGTCGTCGAAGGCCTCGGCGGACAGCGCCGGGTCGCGCCAGTAGCCGGGGGTGATCGAGGGGGATTTCACCCGCGCCTCCCACTTGCCCTGGTTCGGCACCAGCTTCAGCATCACCTCGCGGCAGGGGATGCCGATGTTGCCGGGCTTGTCCTGCGGCTCGGTGCAGAAGAAGGCCATGGGCGCGGTCTCGGTGGACCCGAGGCCGGTGGCCAGCAGCACCCGCTCGCCCGTGGCCTCCACCGCCAGCCGGTCGAGGTCGGCCCAGGTGTGTTCCCCCATCGCGGCGCCGGCGTACATCATCAGCTTGAGATTGCGGAAGAAGGCGTCGCGCAGGCTGTCGTCGCGCTTCATCGCCTCGACCAGCATGTCGTAGCCCACGGGCACGTTGAAGTACCAGGTCGGGCTGATCTCGCGCAGGTTCGCGATGGTGCGGTCGATGGCGCCGGGAGCGGGCTTGCCGCCGTCGATGTAGTAGCTGCCGCCGTTGTAGAGCGACATGTTGAAGACCTTGTTGCCCGCCGCCACGTGGTTCCAGGGCGCCCAGTCCAGCAGCACCGGCGGCTCGTCCTCGAAGAAGCGGAAGGTGTCCAGCACGATCTCCTGGTTCGAGCAGAGCATCTTCTGCGTCGTGGTCACCGCCTTGGGCTTGCCGGTGGTGCCGGAGGTGAAGACGAACTTGGCCACGGTGTCCGGACCGGTGGCGGCATTTGCCGCGTCCACCGCCGGGGTGGGCGCCGTGTTCAGCACCGCCTGCCATTCCACGGCAAGGCCGGGGCCGGTGACGCCAAGGCGCGGCAGTCCCGGGAAGACCGCGTCCATGGCCGGGGCGAAGCGGCCCGCGTCCTCGGCGAAGACCGCGCCGGGGGTGATCTGGTCGCGCACCGACTGCAGCTTTTCGTAGCCTTCCGAGACCATCGCGTAGGCCGGGGCGATGGCGGCCGAGGGCACGCCGACGTACTGCGCCCCCAGCGCCGCGATGGCGTGGGCGATGGAGTTGCCGGACAGGATCACCAGCGGGCGGTCCTGCGACAGGCCGAGGTCCAGCATCACCTGCCCGGCGGCGCGCACCCGGAGGCGCATCTCGGCATAGCTGACGCGGATCCACGCGCCGTCCGCCCCGCGCTCTGCCATCCAGGTGCGGTCCGGCGCGGCGCGGGCCCAATGCTCGATCCGCTCGGACATGCGGGCGGGGTAGGGGTTCAGCGCGCCTTCCTGCCAGACCAGAACGGAGCCGTCGGCGCGCTTGTCCCAGCGCACCGCGGGGTCCCAAAGCTTCACGTCGCGCAGCGGGGCCTGTGTCATTCCATTCCTCCCGGGAGCTGGTCAGCGAAAGCTGTTTACAACGAAACAGTTTCCATGGATAGTACTTTCTGACAGCGCCGCCGGTGCGGGAAAGGATGCCGATGACATACCTCAGCTACGAGCTGCGGGGCGAGGTGGCCCTGCTGGGCCTGAACCGCCCGGAAAAGCGCAACGCCATTTCCGATGCCTTCATCGAGGAGATCGACGGCCTCATCACCCGCGCCGAGGCCGAGGCGAAGGCGGCGGTGATCTTTGGCCACGGCCCGCATTTCTGCGCCGGGCTGGACCTGGCCGAACATGTGCAGAAGACGCCCTTCGAGGGGATCCACGGCTCGCGCCGCTGGCACCAGGTCTTCGGGCGGATCGAGCGCGGGCGGCTGCCCTGGATCGCGGCGCTGCATGGCGCGGTGGTGGGGGGCGGGCTGGAACTGGCCTCCTCCGCGCATGTGCGGGTGGCCGACGCCAGCGCCTTCTTCGCGCTGCCAGAGGGCCAGCGCGGCATCTACGTGGGCGGCGGCGCCTCGGTGCGCTCGGCCCGGCTGATGGGGGTGGCGCGGATGACCGACATGATGCTGACCGGCCGCTCGGTCGACGCCGCGACCGCCGAGGCATGGAACCTGGTGCAATACGTGGTCCCCGAGGGCGCGGCGCTGGAGCGGGCGGTGGAACTGGCGACGCGCGCCGCCAGCAACGCCGAATTCTCGAACTACGCGGTGATCCACGCGCTGCCGCGGATCCAGGACATGGGGGCGGATGACGGGCTGTTCGTGGAAAGCCTCGTCGCCTCCTTCGCCGCCACCAGCCCCGAGGCCGAGGCGCGGTTGCAGGACTTCCTGCAGAAACGCGCCGGCAAGGTGGGCCGGCCGGGGCAGGGCTGAAGTGGCCCGCGCGGCAGAGGACCTGGAGGAAGAGCGGCTCGACTACGGCGCGTTGGCGGAGTCGGTGGGCTTCCTGCTGCGGATCGCGCAGGTGCAGAGCTTCGACATGTTCTTCGAGCATCTCTCCGCGAAGGGTCTGAAGCCGGGGGAGTTCACGCTGCTCTGGGTGGTGGGGCTGAACCCCGGTTTGCGGCAGGGCACGCTGGCGCGGCAGTTGCGGATCAAGCCGGCGCACATGACCAAGCTGGTGCAGCGGCTGGTCTCCGCGGGCTACCTTTCGCGGCAGGTGCCGGAGGACGACCGCCGCTCCGTGCGGCTGGCCCTGACCCCTGGGGGCGAGGCCTTCGTCGCCAGCCGCCGCGACGCTTTCCTGCAGTTTCACGCGGCCGAACGCGCCGCGCTCACCGACGATGAATTCCGCCAGCTCACCGCCCTGCTGGGCAAGCTGACGGGGATAGGAGGACCCACATGAACGTTGACGACCTGGTCGCCATCGACATCCACACCCACGCCGAGGAACCCTGCGCCCACGCCCGCGACGACGGTTACGACGAGTTCCAGGCGGGCATGGCCAGGTACTTCCGCAACCCCGCCGGCAAGGACGGGATGCTGCCCTCGGTGCAGGACACCGCCGCCTATTACCGCGAGCGCAACATCGGCGCGGTGATCTTCCCGGTGGACGCAGAGCGCGAGACCGGCTTTCGCCGCTATTCCAACGAGGATGTCGCGCAGATCTGCGCCGAGAACTCGGACATCCTGATCCCCTTCGCCTCGGTCGACCCGTGGAAGGGCAAGGCCGGGGTGCGCGAGGTGCGGCGGCTGGCGCGCGACTTCGGCGTGCACGGGTTCAAGTTCCACCCGACGATGCAGGGCTTCTGGCCTGACGACCGCTCGGTCTACCAGATGTACGAGGCGATCCAGGAAGAGGGCAAGATCGCCCTGTTCCACACCGGCCAGACCGGCGTCGGATCGGGGATGCGGGGCGGCATGGGGATGCGGCTGAAGTATTCCAACCCCATGGCGATCGACGACGTGGCGGTGGATTTCCCCGACCTGCGGATCATCATGGCCCACCCCGCCTTCCCCTGGCAGGACGAGGCGCTGGCGGTCTGCCAGCACAAGCCCAACGTCTACATCGACCTCTCGGGGTGGAGCCCGAAGTACTTCCCCGAGATCCTGGTGAAGTACTGCAACTCGCTGATCCGCAAGAAGGTGCTGTTCGGCTCCGACTGGCCCGCGATCACCCCGGACCGCTGGCTCGCCGATTTCGAGGCCGCCCCGTTCCGCGACGAGGTGCGCCCGCTGATCCTGAAGGACAACGCCTGGCGGCTGCTGGGGCTGTAGCAGGGAACGCGCGGGGCCGGATCGGCGTTGAGTGGGCAATCACCCCATACAGCGAGGTAACCCGATGTTTCGACTTCTCAGATCCAAGCCCGTGCTGGCGATGGCCGGCATGGCGATCTATCGCTACATGAAGAACAACAAGAACAAGCGCCCCCGGCCCGAGACCGCGCCGCACCGTGCCGATCACGCCGCGGTCCGCACCGACACGCCGCCGCCGAACGCGCCGCGCTGATCATGTTCGATGCCGGCAAAGGGCGGGGATGACCCCGCCCTTCGTCGTTTCCACTTAGCGGTCCAGCCGGAAGCCCAGCTTCACCCCGACCTGGAAGTGCTTCACCTCGCCCTCCTCGACATGGCCGCGGATCTGGGTGACCTCGATCCATTCGACGTTCTTGATGCTCTCCGAAGCCGTGCGCACCGCCTGCCGGATCGCGTCGTCGATGGAGGATTCCGACGAGCCGTAGACCTCGGTGACGGGATAGACATGGGACATGGGGGTTCTCCTGCGTTTGCGTTGCGGGAGAGGGTAGGGCGGGGGGTGAGCGAGGGAAGGGGCGCGGTGCGGGGCCTCTTGCGGATACATCCTCCTTTAATCGGCGGCTGGTATGACGGGCCCATGCCAAACTACCTGCGTCCACGCGTGACAGGGGCCACGATCTTCTTCACCGTCGCGCTCGCCGAACGCGGGTCGCGGCTGCTGGTCGACGAGATCACCCGCCTGCGCGCGGCAGTCTCGGCGACGCGCGCGGACAGGCCATTCCGGGTGGATGCTTGGGTGGTCCTTCCGGACCACATGCATTGCGTTTGGACGCTGCCGGGGGGCGACCGGGACTTCTCCACCCGCTGGGGCGCGATCAAGGCGCGGTTCTCGGTTTCCATGCGTGGTGCAGGATACGTGCCGCCAACGCCCAAAGGACGGCGGCGGGGCGGGGTGAACCCCGCCCTACGGCGGAAAGGCGAGGTCGGGCTGTGGCAGCCGCGGTTCTGGGAGCATCACATTTGTAATGAGGCGGACTACGCGGCGCACGTGCGCTATTGCTGGATCAACCCGGTAAAGCATGGGCTGGCAGCGCGGCCGGCGGATTGGCCATTCTCCTCGATTCACCGGGACATTCGGGCCGGGCGGGTAGAGCCGGAGTTCGGTACGCTGCGGGAGGGCGGGGTTCACCCCGCCGCCGCCGTTGGGCTTGGAATGGCGGGGTGAACCCCGCCCTACGGGCAGATAAAGCTTACATACGGTAGGGTTCGGACCGTCCCGTCCGTTGGGGGTAAGGCGCGGCACCGTTGGAAGGCGGTAGGGCGGGGTTCACCCCGCCTTCGTTGAACCACAGAGCGGGTTAAGCCCCGCCTTAGCTATCCATCTTCAACGCGTTGATGAACGCTTCCTGCGGGATATCCACCTTCCCGAACTGCCGCATCTTCTTCTTCCCCGCCTTCTGCTTGTCCAGCAGCTTGCGCTTGCGCGTCGCGTCGCCGCCGTAGCACTTGGCGGTCACGTCCTTGCGCAGGGCGGCCAGGGTCTCCCGGGCGATGACCTTGCCGCCGATGGCGGCTTGGATCGGGATCTTGAACATGTGGCGGGGGATCAGCTCCTTCAGCTTCTCCACCATCGCCCGCCCGCGCATCTCGGCGCGGTCGCGGTGCACCATGATCGACAGCGCATCCACCGGCTCGTCGTTCACCAGGATCTGCATCTTCACCAGGCTGTCCTGCCGGTAGCCCGTCAGCTGGTAGTCGAAGCTGGCGTAGCCCTTGGTCACCGACTTCAGCCGGTCGTAGAAGTCGAAGACCACCTCGTTCAGCGGCAGGTCGTAGACCACCATGGCGCGGGAGCCGGCGTAGGTCAGGTCTTCCTGGATGCCGCGTCGGTCCTGGCAGAGCTTCAGCACGTCGCCGAGGTATTCGTCGGGCACCAGGATCGTCGCCTTGATCCGCGGCTCCTCGATATGCGCTACAAGGGTCAGGTCGGGCATGTCGGCGGGGTTGTGCAGCTCGCGCACCTCGCCGTCCTTGAGGTGCAGCTTGTAGATCACCGAGGGGGCGGTGGTGATCAGGTCGATGTCGTACTCGCGCTCCAGCCGGTCGCGGATCACCTCGAGGTGCAGCAGGCCCAGGAACCCGCAGCGGAAGCCGAAGCCGAGCGCGGCCGAGGTTTCCATCTCGTAGGTGAAGGAGGCGTCGTTCAGCGCCAGTTTCTCGATCGCCGTGCGCAGGTCCTCGAAGTCGGCGGCGTCCACCGGGAACAGGCCGCAGAACACTACCGGGACCGAGGGCTTGAAGCCCGGCAGCGCCTTGTCGGCGCCCTTCTTCTCGTGGGTGATGGTGTCGCCCACCTTGGTGTCGCGCACCTGCTTGATCGAGGCGGTGAAGATCCCGATCTCGCCGGGTCCCAGTTCCTTGATATCGACCATCTGCGGCTTCAGCACCGCCAGCTTGTCGATGCCGTAGCGGGCGCCGGTCTGCATCATCTTGATGTCGTCGCCCTTGCGGATCACGCCTTCCATCACCCGGATCATCACCACGACGCCGAGGTAGGCGTCGTACCAGCTATCCACCAGCATCGCCTTCAGCGGCGCGTTGCGGTCGCCCTTGGGGGGCGGCAGGCGCTTGACGATGGCCTCCAGAACCTCGGGGATGCCGAGGCCGGTCTTGGCGGAAATCTCCACCGCCTCGGAGGCATCGATGCCGATCACGTCCTCGATCTGCTCGCGCACCCGCGCGGGTTCCGCCGCCGGCAGGTCGATCTTGTTGAGCACCGGCACGATCTCGTGGTTGGCGTCGATCGCCTGGTAGACGTTCGCCAGGGTCTGCGCCTCGACCCCCTGCGTCGCGTCCACCACCAGCAGAGAACCCTCGACCGCGCGCATGGAGCGGCTGACCTCGTAGGCGAAGTCGACGTGGCCGGGGGTGTCGATCAGGTTCAGCACGTAGCTGTGCCCGTCCTTGGCCGGGTAGTCGATGCGGACGGTGTTCGCCTTGATGGTGATCCCGCGCTCGCGCTCGATGTCCATGGCGTCGAGCATCTGCGCCTTCATGTCCCGTTCGGCCACGGTTCCGGTCAGCTGGATCAGCCGGTCGGCGAGGGTGGATTTCCCGTGGTCGATATGCGCGACGATGGAGAAATTGCGGATGTATGCAAGCTCTGTCATGGGCGGGATATGCGGTGGAATCAGGGGGCCGTCAATGGGGCGCGCTGGGGGCGGCGGCGCGGCGCGGGCGCTACTCGGCGGCGGTGCGCGGCGGATTGGCGAGACTGTCCTCGGCGGCCACCTCGGCCAGCAGCCAGTCGCGGAAGGCGGCGACCAGCGGCTCGCCCGCGCGGGGTTCTGCGCAGGCGACGGAGTAGATCGTCACCGGCAGCGTCACCGTCTCGAACAGGCGCACGAGGCTGCCGCCGCGCAGGGTGTCGCGGATCACCGCGTCGTAGGCAAGCGCCACCCCCTGGCCGCGTTCGGCCGCGACCGAGGACAGCTCGCAATGGGGAAACCGGGGGCCGCGCGGCATCGCCGGCACCGGCAGGCCGGCGGCACGGAACCACTGGGGCCAGCCGTCCATCACCTCGTCGTGAAACAGCGTCAGCCCCAGCAGGTCCTCGGGCCGCCGCACCCTCGCCCGCGCCTTCAGCGCCGGGCTGATCACCGGGAACCGGCCAGAGCGCATCAGCGGCACCACCGCCACCCCCGGCACCGGCGAGTCGGCCCAGTGGATGACCACGTCGGCGTCGTTGGCGGCGAAGTCGGTCGAGGGCGCGCCCTCGGCGATTCGCAGCCGCAGCCGGTCGGCGTGGGGGAACCGCCCCAGCCGGGGCACCAGGAAACGGGCGGCGAAGCCGGGGGTGGACAGCACCCTCAGCTCGGGTCGCGGCGCCAGCGCGCGAGTACTGTCCTCCAGCGCGTCCAGCAGCCCTGTCAGCCGGCCCAGGTAGGCGCGGCCGGGGGCGGTCAGGCGCAGCCGGTTGCCGTCGCGCTCGAACAGCGAGGTGGCGAGGAAGGTTTCCAGCGTGCGGATCTGGTGGCTGATGGCCGAGGGGGTGACGCACAGCTCCTCGCCGGCCTCGGTCATGCTGAGGTGCCGGGCGGCGGCCTCGAAGGCGCGGACGGCGGCGAAGGGCGGCAGGCGGCGGGCCATCTGTGAATCCTGTTCATGGACGGTTGAGAAACCGTCCTTTGACCGGAGGACGGGAAGGATCCTACCATGGGCTCATCCAATCGCAAAACCTGACGGAGGCTGCCATGCCCCACCCGATCCGCGCCGCCGCGCTGGCGGCGGCCGCTGCGCTCTGCCTTGCCGGACCCCTTCAGGCGCAGGGGACGACCCTGGCGCTCGACTCCGCGCCCGCCTGGCGCAGCGCCCCCGACCTGCCGGCGCTGGCGGGGCTGCTGGAGGAGTGGCTGGACCGCGAAAGCGGCTATCCCCGCCGCGCCGCCCCGCCCCGGATCCGCGTGATCGACCCGGCCGCCGCCGCCGCCCTTGCAGGGGCCGCCACCCGCAGCGGCGGCGCCACCCGGGGACTCTACGACCCCGACAGCGGCACCATCTACCTGGTGCGGCCCTGGTCGTTGCGCCGCGAACAGGATGTTGCGGTGCTGCTGCACGAACTGGTGCACCACCGTCAGACCGGCGCGCGGCACTGGTACTGCCCCGGCGCGCAGGAGCCGGAAGCTTATGCGCTGCAGCAGCAGTGGCTTGGGGAGAGGGGGCTGGAGGCCAGGATTAACCGTATCGCCGTCGTGCTGGCGGCGGGCTGCTCCCGACGCGACATCCATCCGTGAGCGGGGGCCGGGCGCGCCGGCCCCCCGAAAAGCCCTACCCGGCGTCCTTGTAGCTGACCGACTTCACATCGGCATCGGGCGCGGACTTCTCGCGCCGCACCAGCAGCCGGTTCAGCGCGGTGACGTAGGCCTTGGCGCTGGCCACCACGGTGTCGGTGTCGGCGGCTTGGCCGGTGGCGATGCGCCCGTCCTCCTCGATCCGCACGTTCACCGTGGCCTGGGCGTCGGTGCCCTCGGTCACCGCGTTGATCTGGTACAGCTGCAGCCGCACGTCGTGGGGGAACAGCTGCTTGACCGCGTTGAAGGTGGCGTCCACCGGGCCGTCGCCGGTGGCGGTGGTCTGCACGTCCTTGCCGTCGATGGTCAGCGTCAGGTCGGCCGACTGCGGCGCCTCGGTGCCGCAGATCACCCGCAGGAACTTCACCTGGATCCGCTCGTTCGAGGCGTCCAGCGTGGTGTCGCGCATCAGCGCGATCAGGTCGTCGTCGAAGACCTCCTTCTTGCGGTCGGCCAGCGCCTTGAACCGCACGAAGACGTCGTTCAGCTGGTTGTCCGCCAGCTCGAACCCCAGGTTCTTCAGCTTGCTGCGCAGCGCGGCGCGGCCCGAATGCTTGCCCATGACGATATTGGTCTCGGACAGGCCCACGTCCGAGGGGCGCATGATCTCGAAGGTCTCGGCGTTCTTCAGCATCCCGTCCTGGTGGATGCCGCTTTCGTGGGCAAAGGCGTTCTTGCCGACGATCGCCTTGTTGTACTGCACCGCGAAGCCCGAGACGCTGGCCACCCGGCGCGAGATGTTCATGATCTTGGTGCTGTCCACCCCGGTGCGCCAGGGCATGATGTCCTGCCGGACCTTCAGCGCCATCACCACCTCTTCCAGCGCGGTGTTGCCCGCGCGCTCTCCCAGCCCGTTGATGGTGCACTCGATCTGCCGGGCGCCGCCCGCGACGGCGGCCAGCGAGTTCGCCGTCGCCATGCCCAGGTCGTTGTGGCAGTGGGTGGCGAAGATCACCTCGTCCGCGCCCGGCACCTCGGCGATCAGGCGGCGGATCAGCTCGGCGCTTTCGACAGGGGCGGTGTAGCCCACGGTATCGGGGATGTTGATGGTGGTGGCGCCGGCCCTGATCGCGATCTCCACCACCCGCACCAGGTAGTCCCATTCGGTCCGCGTGGCGTCCATGGGCGACCACTGCACGTTGTCGCACAGGTTGCGGGCGTGGGTCACGGTCTCGTGGATCCGCTCGGCCATCTGGTCCCGGGTCAGGTTCGGGATGGCCCGGTGCAGCGGCGAGGTGCCGATGAAGGTGTGGATGCGCGGGCTGCGCGCGTGTTTCACCGCCTCCCAGCAGCGGTCGATGTCGCCGAAGTTGGCCCGCGCCAGCCCGCAGATCGTGGCCCGCTGCGACTGCCGCGCGATCTCGGAGACCGCGGCAAAGTCGCCTTCCGAGGCGATGGGAAACCCGGCCTCGATGATGTCGACGCCCATCTCGTCCAACAACTGGGCGATCTCCAGCTTCTCGGCATGGGTCATGGTGGCGCCGGGGGATTGTTCGCCGTCGCGCAGGGTCGTGTCGAAGATCAGAACACGGTTTTCGTCGGTGGTCATGTCGGTAACTCTTTTTCTGTCCTTAGCATGGGTGCGTGGCGCGCAAGCTGTCCTCTGAGCGGTCGCGCCGAACCGGCACGCTCAGAGGCGGCTAAGGAGAAGGAGAGCGGCAAGCGGCAGCGCCGCGCGGGGCGCGGACGGGGCAGGGGTATGCCGGCGGTTGCTCATGGCGCGGGAGGGTACACGGGGGCGGGGGGCAGCGAAAGTGGAAATTTCCGTCGGGACTCGCCGCGGCGGGCGCGGGGGCTATCTCGGGCGGCACGCGGCGAGGGGAAGGCGGATGCGGACACTGATCATCGGACACACGGGCGGCATCGGCGCCGCGCTGGTCGAGGAGGCGCGGGCGCGCGGCGACGAGGTGACGGGCCTGTCCCGGCGCTGCGGCTTCGACGTGACGGACGAGGCCAGCGTCGCGGGGGCGCTGGGCGCGCTGGAGCCGCCGTTCGATCTGGTCTTCGTCGCCACCGGCGGGCTGACCATCGAGGGGCGGGGCCCCGAGAAGGCGCTGAAGCAGATCGACCCGCAGGCGCTGGCGGACCAGTTCGCGCTGAACGCCATAGGCCCGGCGCTGGTGCTGAAGCACGCGCTGCGCCTGCTGCCGCGCGACCGCCGCACGGTCTTCGCCGCGCTGTCGGCCCGTGTGGGCTCGATCGGCGACAACGGGCTGGGCGGCTGGTACGGCTACCGCGCGTCCAAGGCGGCGCTGAACCAGATCCTGCGCACCGCCGCGATCGAGATTGCCCGCACCCACCCCCGCGCCATCTGCGCCGCGCTGCACCCCGGCACCGTCGCCACCCGGTTCACCGCCGACTGGGTCGCGCCCGAGGACGCCACCCCGCCGCGCGAGGCCGCCGCCCGCCTGCTGGAGGTGACGGACGGGCTGGAGACCGCGCAAAGCGGCGGCTTCTACGACTATGCGGGCCGCGAGATCGCCTGGTGACCCGGCTGGTGCTGGTGCTGGGCGACCAGCTGTCGCCCGAGATCGCCGCGCTGGCCGCCGCCGACCGGGCGCGGGACGTGGTGGTGATGGCAGAGGTGATGGACGAGGCGCGCTATGTCCCGCACCATCCCAAGAAGATCGCCTTCTGCCTTGCCGCCATGCGCAAGTTCGCCGAGGCGCTGAAGGCCGAGGGGTGGCGCGTGGCCTATACCCGGCTGGACGAGGCCGGCAACAGCGGCTCGATCAGCGGCGAGCTGATGCGGCGGCTGGCGGAGCATGACGCCGAGGCCATCTGGTACACCGAGCCCGGCGAATGGCGGCTGATCGACCTGATGGAGGAACTGGCCGGCATCGCCCCGGTGCCGGTGCGGCGGTTCGAGGACGACCGCTTCCTTGCCTCGCACGACGATTTCGCCGCCTGGGCCGAGGGGCGCAAGACCCTGCGGATGGAGTATTTCTATCGCCAGATGCGCCGCAAGACCGGCCTGCTGATGGAGGGGGACGAACCCGCGGGCGGGCAGTGGAACTACGACCACGACAACCGCAAGCCGGCCCCGGAAGAGATGGTCTACGGCGGCCCCATGCAGTTCACCCCCGATGCGGGGACCGAGGCGGTGCTGGCGCTGGTGGAGGAACGCTTCGCCGGCAATTTCGGCGATCTGCACCCCTTCCGCTTCGCCACCGACACCGGGCAGGCGCGGCGGGCGCTGGTGCATTTCGTGGCCCGCGCGCTGCCGAAGTTCGGCGACTACCAGGACGCGATGCTGGACGCGGAAAGCTTCCTGTATCACTCGTGGCTGTCGGTCTACCTGAACGCAGGGCTGCTGTCGCCGATGGAGGTCTGCCGCGCGGCCGAGGCGGCGTGGCAGGCGGGCGAGGTGCCGCTGAACGCCGCCGAGGGGTTCATCCGGCAGATCATCGGCTGGCGCGAATACGTGCGCGGCGTCTACTTCCTGCAAGGCCGCGTCTACCCGCACCGCAACGCGCTGCACCACCGCCGCAAGCTGCCGGACTTCTACTGGAGCGGCGAGACCGACATGCGCTGCGTCGCCCGCACCGTGGAGCAGACGCGGGTGGAGGCCTACGCCCACCACATCCAGCGGCTGATGGTCACCGGCAACTTCGCGCTGCTGGCGGGGATCGACCCGGGCGAGGTGCACGAGTGGTACATGTCGGTCTACGCCGACGCCTACGGCTGGGTGATGGCGGCCAATGTCATCGGGATGAGCCAGTTCGCCGACGGCGGCGTGGTGGCCTCGAAACCCTACGTCTCCTCCGGCGCCTACATCGACCGGATGTCGGACTACTGCGGCAAGTGCCGCTACAACGTCAGGCACCGCACCGGTCCCGATGCCTGCCCGTTCAACCTGCTCTACTGGCAGTTCCTCGACCGTCACCGCGAGCGGTTCGAGGGGAACGGGCGGATGCGGAACATGTACCGGGTCTGGGACCGGATGGACGAGGACCACCGCGACACGGTGCTGGCGGAGGCGGCGGCGCTGCTGGACCGTCTGGGAGAGGGGGCGCGGGTCTAGACCCTAGACCAGCCCCAGCTCGGCATCGCCGGCGATGCGGTCGTACTTGTCCTTCGGCGGCATCGGCCGCTCCGGCGCGTCGGGGGTGAAGGTGAAGCTGGACACCTGCCGCCCCTCGGGCAGCGCACCGTTGCCGGAGCCGACGGCGTAGTCGTAGTAGAGCTTAACGATCCGCTGGTAATCCACCTGCTGCGCCGCCGGATGTTCCAGGCAGGCCTCCTGCCACTTGCGGGCGCGGGCGTAGTCGGGCGTGTCCGGCAGGGCGAAACCCTCGTAGTAGTCGAGGAACCAGAACCGCATCATCAGCGAGGTATAGACGATGTCGGCCAGCCCGTAGTCGTCGAACAGGAAGGTGCCGCCGGAGTTGTGGTGGTCCAGGAAGTCCGACAGCCAGCGGTAATGCTCCAGCAGCGTGTCGCGCTTTTCCTGCGCCTTGGCGCGGTCGCGGTTCATCACGTAGAGGTAGCCGGCCATGCCGAAGGGCCCCTCGCGCGCGATCATCAGCCGTTCCACCGCGCGCTCGTAGGGGTCGGTGCGGGCCACCGGCGGGCCGCCCAGCGCCTCTTCGACGTAGCGCAGGATGACAAGGCTTTCCTTGATCACCTTGCCGCCGCCCAGGTCCATTACGGGCAGCGCGGTGGTGCCGCGGGTCAGCTTCAGCAGCCAGTCCGGGCGCGGCTTGGTGATGTCGATCACGTTGAACTCGACTGCGTCGTCCAGACCCTTCAGCTTCAGCAGGATCTCCACCCGCTGCGAGAAGGGGCAGACGGGGATGTGGTGGATTACCGGCCTCGACATGCGCTGGCGCTCAGTCCGTCTCGGTCGCCGGCGCGTCGTCCTCGGCGGCCGGGGTCGCGGGGCTATCGCCTGTCACCTCGGCGGTGGTCTGGTCCAGTACACCGTCGGTCCACAGGCCAGAGGCGGTCTCTCCCGAAGCATAGAGGATCGTGCCCTCGCCGTGCCGCTTGCCGTTCTGGAAGCTGCCCTCGTAGACATCGCCGTTAAAGTAGATCGCCTTGCCTTCGCCCTCGATCTCGCCGTTCTTCCACTCTCCCTCGTAGGTGAAGCTTTCGTTCGCCTCGGTCTCGGGGTTGTCGGGGATCACGATCTTGCCCATGCCCTCGCGCTGGCCATCGACGAAGCCGCCCTCGTAGACCGTGCCGTCCGCATAGGTGGCGACGCCCTGGCCGTGGCGCTGACCGTCCTGCCACTCGCCGGTATAGGTGTAGCCGTCGGCGTAGGTCATGGTGCCGGTGCCGTGGTTCTTGGCGTTGCGGAACTGGCCCTCGTAGACCAGCCCGTTGGCGTAGGTGGCCTTGCCCTCGCCCTCGATCACGCCGGCCTTCCACTGGCCCTCATAGGCAGAGCCGTCGGGGTAGATGATGCGCCCCTCGCCCTCGGCCAGATCGTCGCGGAACTCGCCCACGTAGATCGAGCCGTCGGGGTAGGTCACCTGCCCCTCGCCCTCGATCCGCCCGGCGATCCACTCGCCCAGGTAGGCGTAGCCGTCGGTGCCGTAGAAGGTGCCCTGGCCGTGGCGGCGGTCGTTCTGGAACTCGCCCTCGTAGACGTCGCCGTTGGCGTAGGTCACGGTGCCGTTGCCCTGCCGCTCGCCGTTGACGAAATTGCCCTCGTAGATGTCGCCGTTGGGCTGGGTCAGCTTGCCGGTGCCGTTGATCTGGCCATCGGCCCAGGCGCCTTCGTAGACCAGCCCCGAGGGCATCGTCAGCGTGCCGGTGCCCGATCTTTCGCCATCCACCAGCGTGCCGGTGAAAACCGCGCCGTCGGGGTAGGTGATGGTGCCTTCGCCCTGCTTGACGCCGTCGACCCAGGCGCCTTCATAGACATAGCCGTTGGGGCTTTGCATCCGGCCCTGGCCGTGGTGCGTCGCGTCCTTGAACTCGCCCGTGTAGGTCACGCCGTTGGCGTAGACCGCAGTGCCCTTGCCGTTGATCTTGCCGTCGACCCAGTCACCCTCGTAGGTGCCGCCGTCGGCGAAGGTGATCTTGCCGAAGCCGTTGGGCTTGCCCTTCTCGAAATTGCCCTCGTAGACCGACCCGTTGGGGAAGCGCGCGGTGCCCTGGCCCTTGATCTCGCCCTCGACCCAGGCGCCGGTGTATTCGTAGCCGTTGGGCAGGCGGTAGGTGCCGGTGCCGTGCTGCTTGCCTTCCTTGAAGGTGCCCTCGTAGACCCCGCCGTCCTCGTACTGCTTGACCTGAACGTCGCCGCCCTCCTGCGCGGCGAGCGTTGCCGCCCCGCCCGCTGTCAGCGCTATTGCAAGCGCGGCGATTGCCCAGGTTTTCTGCACGTTGCCTCCCTCGCGGCCAATGAAGCCGCAATTGCCATCGTACCGGAAACCTAGTTCCTCCCCCCTGACCTTACAACGTTTTTTGCCCGCTATCGGCTTTCATCGGCCGGGCGATCTGGTAAGACGCTGATCACGTTACGGAGAGAGCAATGGCCGACCGGTTCCGCCTGACCCTGGCGCAGATCAACCCGACCGTGGGGGCCATCGACGCCAATGCCGACATGGCCCACGCCGCCTGGAAGGAAGGGCGCGCCGCCGGGGCGGACATGGTGGTGCTGCCGGAGATGTTCATCGCCGGGTACAACCCCCAGGACCTGGTGATGAAGCCCGCCTTTCACCGCTACGCGATGGCGGCGATCGAGGCGCTGGCGGTCACCTGCGCCGACGGCCCGCCGCTGGGCATCGGCGGTCCCTACGCGCATCACGGGCGGCTCTACAACGCTTACTACATCCTGCAGGACGGGCGCGTCGCGGGCCGGGTGATGAAGCATCACCTGCCCAACGAGACGGTGTTCGACGAGGTGCGGCTGTACGACGTGGGCGCGCTGGCGGGTCCCTACGCGATCGAGGGCGTGCGCATCGGCACCCCGATCTGCGAGGATGCCTGGCACCCCGACGTGGCCGAGACCCTGGCCGAGACCGGGGCAGAGTTCCTGCTGGTTCCCAACGGCTCTCCCTACTACCGCGGCAAGATGGAAACCCGGCTGAACAAGATGATCGCCCGGGTGGTCGAGACCGGGCTGCCGCTGGTCTACCTGAACATGACCGGCGGGCAGGACGACCAGATGTTCGACGGCGCCTCCTTCGGGCTGAACCCCGGGGGCGAGCTGGCCTTCCAGTTCCCCGCCTTCGACGACATGGTCGCCCACATCGACCTGGAGCGGCGGGACGAGGGCTGGCGCATCCTGCCCGGCCCCAAGGCCTTCCAGCCGGACGACTGGGAACAGGACTACCGCGTCATGGTCGAGGCCACGCGCGACTACTTCCGCAAGACCGGGTTCTCCAAGGCCCTGCTGGGCCTGTCGGGCGGCGTGGATTCCGCGCTGGTGGCGGTGATCGCCGCCGACGCGCTGGGGCCGGAGAACGTGCGCTGCGTGATGCTGCCGTCGGAATACACCTCGCCCCACTCGCTCGAAGACGCGGAAGCGGTGGCGAAGGCGCTGGGTTGCCGCTACGACTACGTGCCGATCTCGGGCCCGCGCGCGGCGGTGACCGAGGCGCTGGCGCCGCTGTTCGAGGGCACCAAGCCGGGGCTGACAGAGGAAAACATCCAGTCGCGCCTGCGCGGGCTGATGCTGATGGCGCTGTCGAACAAGTTCGGCGAGATGCTGCTGACCACCGGCAACAAGTCCGAGGTGGCGGTGGGCTATGCCACGATCTACGGGGACATGGCCGGCGGCTACAACCCGCTGAAGGATCTCTACAAGACCCGCGTGTTCGAGACCTGCCGCTGGCGCAACGCCAACCACCGGCCCTGGATGAAGGCGCCGGAGGGCGAGGTGATCCCGCCCCGGGTGATCGACAAGCCACCCTCGGCGGAACTGCGCGAGGATCAGAAGGACGAGGACAGCCTGCCGCCCTACGAGGTGCTGGACGCGATCCTGGAACAGCTGGTGGACTGCGATGCCTCGGTCGCCGAGGTGGTGGCCATGGGCCATGACCGCGAGATCGTGAAGAAGGTCGAGCAGCTTATCTACGTCTCGGAATACAAGCGCTTCCAGTCCGCCCCCGGCCCGCGCCTGACGCTGGGCTCGTTCTGGCTGGACCGGCGCTATCCCATCGTCAACCGCTGGCGCGACCCCTCGTAGTGGAAGGTGTCCTGCTGACAGCGGCGCTTGCGCTGACGGCCAGCGCGCTGTTCGGCATGAACGTCCATGTCCAGAACGGCGCCAAGCGCGCCGGCGCCGACGGGCTGGTGGGGGCGCTGGTGTCGGTCTCCGTGATGTCGGCGATGTTCCTGGTGATCGCCCCCTTCACCATCTCGCTCGCCTGGTTCGCCACCGGCGCGGCGGGGCTTTTCGCCTTGGTGGGGCTGATCTTTCCGGCGGCGGGGCAGGGGCTGCAGATCGCGGCAGTCAGCCGGGTGGGGCCGGCGCTGACCAGTTCGGTCGGCGCCTTCGCCCCGGTCTTCGCGGTGGTTCCCGCGGTGCTGCTGCTGGACGAACGGCTTGGGCTGCAGGGCACGGCCGGTCTGGCGCTGATGATCGCCGGGCTGGCGCTGGCGCCGCTGGGGCGGAAGGGCCTGCCGCGGGGCTGGCCGCTTTGGGCGCTGCTGCTGCCGCTGGGCGCGGGCGCGGCGCGGGGGCTGGGGCAGCCGGCGCTGAAGATCGGACTGGCCGAAGTGCCCAGCCCAATCTTCGCCACCATGGTCGCCTCGCTGGTGTCGATGGCGGTGCTGGCGCTGGTGATGCTGCTGCGCCGCCGCCCCGTGCCGCCGCCGCCCCCCTCCAGCCGCCGCACGCTGGGGCTGTTCGCGCTGAGCGGGCTGATCAACGGCTTCGGCATCCTGTCGCTGAACGCGGCGCTGTCGAACGGGCAGGTGACGCTCGCCGCGCCGCTGGCCTCGGCCACGCCGCTTTGGGTGTTGCTGTTCAGCGTGCTGTTCTTCCGGGGAGAGCGGGTGTCGCGCGGCCAGCTGCTGATCGCGCTGCTGGTGGTGGCCGGCGGCGCGCTGCTGGTGGCGCGGCCGGGCTGAGGGCGGTTGTGCGCTGACGCAGGTTGCTCACGCATCCGTGCAGGGAACGGCTGGCGCCCCCACCCGTTGACCCGGCAACGCACACAATGACTGGAGGCCGCTATGACAGCCCCGAAAATCGCTATCGTCTTCTATACCACCACCGGCACCAACCACGAGGTCGCCGCCGCTGCTGCCGAGGCCGCCAAGGCCGCGGGGGCCGAGGTGCGCCTGCGCCGGATCAAGGAAACCGCGCCCCGCGAGGTGGTGGAAAGCCAGGACAAGTGGAAGGCGCAGCTGGAAAAGATGCAGGACATCCCCGAGGTCAGCCATGACGACATGGAATGGGCCGACGGCTATTTCTTCTCTTCCCCCACGCGCTTCGGCGACGTGGCCAGCCAGATGCGCGCCTTCATCGATACGCTGGGGCCGCTTTGGCAGAAGGGCATACTGGCCAACAAGACCTTCACCGCCACCACCAGCGCGATGAACAGCCATGGCGGGCAGGAAAGCACGCTGCTGGGGCTCTACAAGACCGTGATGCACTGGGGGTCGGTGATCGTCACGCCGGGCTATACCAGTGACGCGATCTACGCCACGGGCGGCAACCCCTACGGCTACTCGGCCAAGGCCGGGGAGTTCGACGAGGCGGGCCGCGCCTCTGTCGCGCACCAGGCGCGGCGGTTGGTGGAGATGACGGGGCGGCTGGTAGACTCGTCCTCCGAGGCGGGCGCGCAGGCGGCCTGACCCAACCCGATCTCAGGAACAGGGGCCGCCGCGTGCGGCCCCTTTTCGTTTCACGAGGCCGACTTCCGCGCCAGCCGCGCCGCGATCTCGGCGATCTCGCCGGCGAAACGTTCCGGCCCCACCGTGCCTGCCACGTCGGTCCATTCGACAAAGCGGGCGAGCAGCGGCACGAAGGTCTGCCGCTCTGCCTCGGTCCAGTCCGAGAGGAAGTCTCCCAGCACCAGGAACTTGAACCGCCGCACCGCGTCCACCACCGCGTGTCCCCGGTCGGTCAGTTCCACGATGGTGCGCCGCGCGTCCTGCTGGCTGACGGCGCGGCGGGCAAGGCCCCGGCCGATCAGGTCACCCACCAGCCGCGAGGCGCGCGAGGGGTCGATGCGCAGGCGGGCCGCGACGGTGGAAACCATGGTCTCGCATTCCGCCTCGCCGCCGAACTCGTTCGAGGGCGCCGAGATGGCGATCAGCACGTCCAGCTGCGCCAGGTCGATCTCGTCGTCCAGCTCCAGCGCCCGCAGCGCGGCGGCGCCAAGCTCTCGCTTGTTCACGCGCCGGCGCCAGGCCTGCAGTACCGCGTCGATCTCCAGCGCATGGCCGGTGATCTGCCGGTCGATGCCGGCGGCTTCCAGGAAATCGGCCATGGCCGTGTCGCGCGAGGGGATGGGATGTCCTCCGGGTCGAATGGGTCTGGCGGATCATAGCCGGGTTTTCGGCGGAGGAAAATACGTGCCGTTGACATGCAATTGTCACCGGCACATATAGAAGGGGACGCCGGCCCATGCGCCCAATTCGCGCCAGCCGCCGGCGCCGCGTTGCTTGAAGGTCCTTATTCCCGTGTCCCAATCTCCCGCCTCTCCCGCTCCCGTCCGCCTGCGGCTGGTCTTCCTGTCCGTCGCGCTGATCCTGTTCCTGTCCTCCATGGGCCAGACCGTCGTCACCACCGCGCTGCCGATCATCGTCGGAGAGCTGGGCGGGCTGGACCAGATGGCCTGGGTCATCACCGCCTACCTGCTGGCGGCCACGGTGGCGGCGCCGGTGTTCGGAAAACTGGGCGACCTCTATGGCCGCAAGCGGGTGCTGCAGGCGGGGATCGGAGTGTTCCTGGCGGGGTCGCTGATCTCGGCGCTGGCGCCCTCGATCTGGATGCTGGTGGCGGGCCGCTACGTGCAGGGGCTGGGCGGCGGCGGGCTGATCGTGGTGTCCATGGCCACCATCGCCGACGTGGTGCCGCCGCGCCAGCGCGGGCGCTACCAGGGGCTGCTCGGCTCGGTCTTCGCGCTGTCCACGGTGGTGGGGCCGCTGGTGGGCGGCTTCATGGTGCAGCACTTTCACTGGAGCTGGATGTTCCTGATCAACCTGCCGCTGGGTCTGCTGGCCTTCACGGTGCTGGTCACGGTGCTGCGGCACAGCCCGCCCCGCGCCCGCCCGCGCATCGACTTCCTCGGCGCGGCGCTGCTGGCGTCGACGCTGTCGCTGGCGGTGGTGATCGCCAGCCTTGGCGGCAACCCGCTGCCCTGGGGCGGCCCGGTGATGCTGTTGCTGATCGCGGGCGCCGTCGCCTCGCTGGCGGGGTTCCTGGTGACCGAATCCCGCGCGGCAGAGCCGATCCTGCCGCTGCGGCTGTTCCGCATCAACAACTTCGTGGTCTGCAACACTGTGGGAGCGATCACCGGGGTGGCGATGTTCG
This sequence comes from Rhodobacter sp., assembly GCA_048262455.1. Classification (GTDB taxonomy): domain Bacteria; phylum Pseudomonadota; class Alphaproteobacteria; order Rhodobacterales; family Rhodobacteraceae; genus Psychromarinibacter. The sequence continues at coordinate 118,372 of JBLXFD010000003.1, read as the reverse complement.
GCACCATCACCTTCGTGCCGATGTTCATGCAGGTGGTGAAGGGCATGTCGCCCGCCGCCTCGGGCCTGTTCATCTTCCCGATGATGGCCGGGATGATCACCGCCTCGACGCTGGCGGGGCAGGTGATGTCGCGCACCGGGCGCTACCGGCTGATGCCGGTGCTGTCGACCATGCTGCTGGCCGGCGCCATGGCGCTGCTGGCGACCCTGCGGCCCGAGACGCCGCTGCCGCAGATCGCGCTGTACCTGGCGATGGCGGGGGTCGGGATCGGCCCGGTGATGGGCGTGGGGGTGACGGCGATCCAGAACGCGGTGCCGGTCAGCATGATCGGCGTGGGCACCGCCAGCGCCAACATGTTCCGGCTGATCGGCGGCTCGCTGGGCACGGCACTGTTCGGCGCGATCTTCGCCCACGGGCTGACGCGGGAACTGGGGGGCGCGCTGGGGGCGCTGGACCCCCGGGCGCTGTCGGCGCAGGCGATCGCCGCGATGCCCGAGGCGCAGCGCGCCGTGGTGGCCGAGGGCATCGCGCAGGCCCTGCACCCGGTGTTCCTGATCGGCGCGGCGCTGGGCTGCCTCGCCAGCCTTGTGGCGCTGCTGATGGTGGAACTGCCGCTGTCGGACCGGCTGCCGGGGGCCGAGGCCCCGGCGGAATAGCCTACTTCACGATGGTCTCGTCCTTGACGAACATGTTCGCCCAGGCGCGGTCGATCAGCTCGGGCGTCATCTGGTAGGGGATGCCTTCAAACTCGCAGATCGAAATCATCTGGTCGATCAGGAAGATCGGCTGGTAGTTGGCATAGACGTTGTCGATGGTGGGGTACTTGTTGCGCATCAGGTGCACCACCGCCTCCTCGGACAGCGGCATCTGCTTTTTCCGGGCCACCAGCGCGAAGATCTTCAGGAAGTCCTGCTGGCTGGGCCCGTCGATCTTGATCTTGAAGAAGATCCGCCGCAGCGCCGCCTTGTCGAAGATCTCGTTGGGGTGGAAGTTGGTGGAGAAGATCACCAGCGTGTCGAAGGGCACCTCGAACTTCTCGCCCGACTGCAGCGCCAGGATGTCCTTGCTTTCCTCCAGCGGAACGATCCAGCGGTTGATCAGCGCCTGCGGCGGCTCCTTCTGGCGGCCGAGGTCGTCGACGATGAAGACGCCGCCGGTGGACTTCAGCTGCAGCGGCGCCTGGTAGGTGCGGCTGGTGGGGTTGTAGACGAGGTCGAGCATGTCCAGCGACAGCTCGCCGCCGGTGATGACGGTCGGCCGCTCGCACAGCACGTAACGCCGGTCGTAGCGGTTCGAGCTGCGGCGCAGGCGGGTCGGGTCGTCCTCCGGCGCCTCGGCGACGGTGTGCACGATGGGGTCGAACACGGTGATGACCTGGCCGGAATAGAACACCGCGCGCGGCACGAAGATCTGGTCGCCCAGGGCGTCGCGGATGCCGTTGGAGATCGAGGACTTGCCGTTGCCCGGCGGCCCGTACATCAGGATCGAGCGGCCGGAGCCCACCGCGGGGCCAAGCTGGCCGATCAGCGTCGGCGGCAGGATCAGGTGGCCCATGGCCCCCTGCAGCTGGTCGCGGGTCATCTGGATGTTGCGGATCGACTGGCGCTTTACCTGCCCCGCGTAATCCTCCAGCAGCACCGGCAGCGCGCCGTAGTATTCCGACTGCGCCAGCGCATCCAGCGCCCGCGCCTTGCCGGCGTCCGACAGCTGGTATCCCATCTCGCCGCCAGAGGTGGCGTGCAGCGTGCCCGTCGCCTCCACCAGCCGCTGGTTGCGGCACAGGTCCACCAGTTCCTGGGTCACCTGCGCCGGCAGCGCCAGCACCCGCGACAGGTCCGAGACCTGTTCCAGGTTGCGCCGGAACATCGTCTTCAGCAGGATATCGCGCATCACCACGACCGGCAGCCCCGTGTCCTCGAGGCTGCGCGGGGCGGGCGGGGCGAGCACGGGGGCGGCCTGCATGTTCATCGAGAGCGTCTCCATCGGTCGAATTCTGCCGGGGCCCGGGGGGCCCGTACCCTTGACAGGGTGATCCGGGTAGTCTTCTGACAGGGCAAAGTGGCGAAAAGATGGACACCCCGAGGGCATGAGCAGACCGAACCCCGCAGTATTCATTGCGTTCCTGCTTGCTGTCATCGTGGTTCTGGGCGGGGTCGCGCTGGCCAAGGGCGGGCTCTACATCGCCAAGCACGAGGGCGACACGCTGCACCTGCTGCAGATCGTGTTCCGCATGGCCAGCGGCGAGTGGCCGCACCTGGACTTCATGACCCCCATCGGCCTGCTGGCCTTCGCGCCCATGGTGCTGTTCCTCAATCTCGGGGTCGGGGTGGGCAAGGCGATCCTGCTGTCGCAGGTCCTGCTGGCCTTCATCCTGCTGCCGGCGGTGTTCTGGGCCGGGATGACCCGGCTGCCGCGCAACGCCGCTTACCTCTTCGGGCTGGCGGTGATGGTGCTGGTGCTGGCGCTGGTGCACGGCGAGGCAGAGCGGTCGGTCTCGATCTCGATGCACTACAACCGCTGGGCCTGGGCCGTGGCCTACGTGGTGATCGTGGTGGCGGTGCTGCCGGCGCGCGAGATCCATAACGAGCTGGTGGACGGGCTGGTGATCGGGCTGGGCATGGCCTTCCTGGCGCTGTGCAAGGTCACCTACTTCGCCGCCTTCCTGCTGCCGGTGATCGTCGGGCTGCTGGCCAACGGCGGCATCCGGGCGCTGCGGGTGGCGGCGCTCAGCGGGCTTGGCGTGGCGATCCTGGTGTCGGTCTTCGCGACGCTGGACTTCTGGTTCGCTTACGTCGCCGACCTGCGCGAGGTGGCGGGGTCCGCAAGCCGCCCGCAGCCCGGGCTGGGCCTGCGGTCAGTGGTGATCGCGCCGGCCTACCTGGCGGCCAGCGGCGTGCTGCTGGCGGCGGTGATCCTGCTGCGGCAGGCCGGAGAGATGACCCTGGGCCTGGCGCTGCTGCTGCTGGCGCCGGGGTTCGTCTACGTCACCTACCAGAACTTCGGCAACGACCCGCAGTGGCTGGTGCTGCTGGCGGTGCTGCTGCTGGTGCCCGAGGTGCGGCCGGAGCTGCGCAGCCTGCTGGGCTGGCGGCTGGACACCGCGCTGGGCATCGCCGCGGCGGTGGCGCTGGCGCTGGCGGCGCCGTCCTTCCTGAACCTCGCCTACAGCCCGTTCCGGCACGCCTCGCTCGATGCCTCGGACTACCAGCCGATGCTGACCCGCAGCCCGCAGCACCATGACCTGCAGCTGCGCACCATCCGGGCCAACCGGGTGGACGGACAGGTGGCGCTGGACGTGCCGGGATCGGGGCTGGAGGACCGGGTGAAGCTGGCCGAGCGGGGCGACGCGCGGGTCAGCTTCCAGGGCCGCGCGCTGCCGCATTGCGAGCTGCAGATGGGCCTCGTCGCCTGGTTCGAGGCGATTGTCGCGGATCTCGAGGCGCAGGGGCAGGCCGACGGCAAGCGCGTCTTCGTGGCGGACCTGTTCATGGGGCACTGGATGTTCGGCCCGCTGGAACGCCTGCGGGGCGGCGCGCCCTGGTATTACGGCGGGCTGCCGGGGATCGACAGCGCGGACTACCTGCTGGTGCCGCTCTGCCCCACATCCATGACGGTGCGAAAGCAGATCCTCGAGGCGGTCGAGAAGTCCGGGCGCACCGCGACGGAGCTGCGCCGCGCGCCGCTGTTCGTGCTGTACGAGCTGGGGCCGGCGACCTAGCCCAGTCCCAGCGCCCCGATCGCGATGTAGAAGGCCAGCGTGCCGCCCAGGGCCAGCCCCATGGGAAAGTCCCGCGCGGTCCAGGATTTCCAGTCGGTCCGGGCGCGCACCGCCGGCACGGCGCGGAAGGCGCGGTGGGTGGCGAAGGCGGCCAGCAGCACGGTGGCGAAGAGGATCAGCACCGCGCGCAGGTCGGCGTAGGCGACAAAGGGCGCGGCGGCGGCGGCGAACTTGGCGTCGCCCGCGCCGATCAGCCCGGTCATGTTCAGCCCGAAGCCCACCACCAGCACCACCACCAGTTGCAGCAGGCGCCAGCCGTAGACCGGCATCGGCAGGGCAAGCAGCCCCACCACCAGGAAGACGGCCACCAGTGCGTAGACCGCGCGGTTGGGGATCTTCATGAACTTCAGGTCGCTCCAGGCCACCCACAGACAGATCGGCAGCACGAATGGCAGGAACCACAGCGCTGGCTGAGCCGTCAGCCCCATGCCGGTTCCGTCCCTGCCTGCCTGCTGCCCGCCACCGTCAGTTGGTCACGTTGGCTTCAAGCGCCCGAAGCGAGCGGACCGCCGCCTCGAAATGCTGCGGGTGGGTGTCGATCGCCTCGCGCAGCAGCCCCTTGCCGGTGGCCACGTCGCCCTGCTTGATCGCGGAAAGCGCGAGGGTGTGCATCAGCTGCGCGCGCTCCACCTGGCTCATGGGAACCACGGGCAGCTCGTATTTCTTCTGCGCGCCGCGGGCCAGTGTCAGGTTGTTCTTGGCGGTGAACATGCTGGAATCGTAGGTGATCGCCTCGGTGAACAGCCGCTCCGCCTCGCGGAAGTCGCCGCGGGTGAGCTTGGAGTAGCCCCAGTTGTTCAACACGCCGGCGGGCTTGGTGGTCAGGCCCAGGGCGGTCTCGTAGAAACTGTCGGCGCGCTTCCATTCCTGGTTGCTGTCGGCGACCATGGCCTCCAGCCGGTAGCGGTTGAAGGTCTCGAAGGTGGGGGGGATCTTGTCGAGTTCCTGCTCTGCCAGGTCCCACTCGCCGTTGCGGATCAGCGCGTCGGCGTATTCCACCCGGTCCGCGTTGCCGACCTCGGGATGCTCGGTCACCTTCCGCCAGGCCGCCGCGGCCTCGGTGTTGCGCTTGGCGCGGATCAGCGCCTTGGCCAGCCCGCGCTGCAGGTCGATACGGTCCGGGTCCTCGCCGCTGGCCCTGCGGAAGTAGTTCACCGCCTCGGAGGGGTCCGCCACCGTCAGCATGATGTCGTTGAGGTTGCTTTCGTCGATCACGTTGACGCCGTCGAACTTGCGGTCGACGTCCGGGTTCTTCTCGCCGCAAGCCGAAAGCAGCAGCGTGCCACCCAGGCAGACAACCCCAAGGAGATAACGCATGTCCGCGTCCTTTACTGCTCGATCCTTCGCCTTCAGGGGGTGGTAAGCAGGCGGTATTCCCCGCTTCCGCGCCGCACCAGGGCGAATGTGCTGTTGTTTTCCGAAGCGTAGTCAGGATTTTCCAGTTTTGCGAGCGCCAAGCGCAGATTCTCGCGGATTGCGGCGCTCTTGCCGCTATCCAGCGCGAATGCGGTATGAAAGACACGCTCTGCCTCGCCGATCTGCCCGGTTTCCATCAGCACAACCCCAAGGTTGTTCCAGGCGGGCACGAAGGTCTGGTCCTTCTCGATCGCGCGGCGCAGGATCTGCTCGGCCTGGCCCAACCGTCCCAGCCGCAGGTTGGCAGAGCCCACGGCCGACAGCACGTCCACGGTCAGCCCCTGCGCGGCGGCGGCGCGGTAGTAGGCGCGCAGGGCCAGCTCGTACTCGCCGGAGGCCATCAGGCGGTGGCCCACGGTCAGCCCGTCGACGATGTCCTGCGAGGCATCGACCCCGGCGGGGGCGAACAGCCCCTCCGGTGACGCGTCGGGGCCGCCCGTTTGCGAACAGGCGGCCACCGCGAGGAGCACCGGCACCAGCGCCGGCCAGCGCAAAGACATGTCGGTCAGAAACCTCCCGTGCCGGACAGGGTGTCGGCGATGCGGTAGACCGAGGGGCCGACCAGGATCACCAGCAGTGGCGGAACCGTCAGCAGCATTGTGGCAAGGGTCATCTTGGTGGGCAAGGTGTTGGCCTTTTCCTCGGCCCGCATGACCCGTTTGTCGCGCATCTCGGCGGCATAGACCCGCAGCGCCTCGGCGATCGAGGTGCCGAAGCTGGCGGACTGGATCAGCACGGTGACGAAGCTGGCCACGTCGGCGACGCCCGCGCGCTCCGACATGTCGCGCAGCACCGAAACCCGGTCCTTGCCCGCCTTCATCTCCTGGCTGACGGTGTCGAACTCGTCGGCAAGCGCGGGATATCCGGCGCGGATCTCCTTGGCGACGCGCAGGATCGACTGGTCCAGCGACTGGCCGGCCTCGACGCAGACCAGCATCATGTCCAGCGAGTCCGGGAAGCCGTTGACGATCTCTTCCTGCCGGGCCTGCTGGCGGCGGTTCACCCAGTACTTGGGGCCCATGTAGCCGATGATGCCGGGCAGCAGGACCGAGATCATCAGCTTCTGGGTGCTGGGATCCTGCGTCACCGTCAGCAGCAGCGCGTAGCTGCCGCCCAGCAGCAGACCAAGCCCGCCCAGCGCGAACTGCAGGAAGTGGTAGGTCCGCACCGCCGTCTTGCCGCGGTAGCCGGCCTGCAGCAGCTTCAGCTTGATGGCGGAATATTCCTCGGCGTTCTTCGGCTCGAGGAAGTCGGAGTATTTCTCCAGCTTGTCCTTCTTGGTCTCGGCCCGCAGCCGGGCCTCGCCGCCCTTGTCGGACTTCTTCTGCTGCTGGTTCTGGCGTTTCAGCCGGTCCAGCGGATCCTCGCGCTTCTTCAGCAGCATCGGCAGCGTCAGCAGCACCAGCAGGAGCCCCAGCGCCCCGACGACCAGCAGGGGGCCGAAGGGACCGAAGCGTTCGGTCAGCATGTCGAGGATGGCGGTCATGATGTCCCCTCAGACCTTGATGTTCACAAGCATCTTCATCACGAAGAGGTTGGCTGCGAGAAAGCCGGCCACCACGAGGCAGGCGGGCACGAAGATCGGCTCGTTCATCACGTCGTCGTAGTAGTTGGGCTGCGCCACGTTGATGCCGATCAGCGCCAGCACCGGGAAGCCCGACAGGAACTTGCCCGACCACTTGGCCTCGGCGGTGATGGCGTTGACCCGGCGGAACAGCTTGAAGCGCGAGCGGATCACCTTGGCCAGGCCGTCGAGGATCTCGGCAAGGTTGCCGCCCGAGGTCTGCTGGATCGTCACCGCCACCGCGAGGAACCGCATGTCCTGCATGTCCAGACGCTCGGCCATGGCCTTCAGTGCCTCGCCCACGTCGCGGCCATAGGCGCTTTCGTCGGCGATCATGCCCATCTCGGACCCCAGCGGGTCCGGCACTTCCTTGGCGACGATGTTCAGCGCCGAGGAGAACGGGTGGCCCACCCGCAGCGAGCGCACCATCAGCTCCACCGCGTCGGGCAGCTGTTCCTCGATCAGCGCCATGCGCTTCTTGGCCTTGCCGTTGATCCAGATGAAGACCGCGGCCACGCCCATCACCAGCGAAAGACCCGCCCGCAGCTGCAGCGAGGTGCCGGTGCCGATGGTCAGGCCGACGAAGGCGACGGCGGACAGAAGCCCCATCACCATCAGCAGCTGCGCGGGCGAGAAGGCGATATTGGCCTTCTGCGCCTTGTCCGCGAGGATCGAATATAGAGGGACAGAGCGCGACTTCAGGTGCTGGCTCATCTCCTTGCGGAGCTGTTCGAGAACCTGTTCGCGGCCGACGCCCTTTTCCAGCATCTCCAGCCGGCGGTTCAGGCGGTTGTTCAGGCTGATCGACTTGCCGAAGACCGTGAGATACAGGCCCTCGACCAGCACCAGCACGGCCACGAAGATCAGGCCGTAGATGAGAAGTTCGACGGGGACGCCCATGACTTACAATCCTACCGAGGGTTCGAAGATCGCCGGCGGCAGGTCGTAGCCCCACTGCCGGAAACGGTCGGAGTAGTGCGACCGAACCCCGGTCGCGGTGAACTCGCCGATGATCTTGCCGTTGGGTTCCAGCCCGAGGCGCTGGAAGCGGAACACCTCCTGCATCGAGATCACCTCGCCTTCCATGCCGGTCACCTCGGTGATCGACACCATGCGGCGGCTGCCGTCCTGCAGGCGGCTTGCCTGCACGATCAGGTTGACGGCGCTGGCGATCTGGCTGCGCACCGCCTTCAGCGGCATCTCGATCCCGGCCATGGCCACCATGTTCTCGAGGCGGCTGACGCCGTCGCGGGCGCTGTTGGCGTGGATGGTGGTCATGGACCCGTCGTGGCCGGTGTTCATCGCCTGCAGCATGTCGATGACCTCCTCGCCGCGGGTCTCGCCGACGATGATCCGGTCCGGGCGCATCCGCAGGGCGTTGCGCAGACAGTCGCGCTGGGTCACCGCGCCCTTGCCCTCGACGTTGGCGGGACGGCTTTCCATCCGCCCCACGTGGGTCTGCTGCAGCTGAAGTTCGGCGGTGTCCTCGATGGTCAGGATCCGTTCGGAGTTGTCGATGAAGGACGACAGCGCGTTCAGCGTGGTCGTCTTGCCCGAGCCGGTGCCGCCCGAGACGATCACGTTCAGCCGGCAGGCCACCGCGGCCTCCAGGTACATCGCCATGTCTTCCGAGAAGGCGCCGAAGGACACGAGGTCCGAGATCGCCAGCTTTTCCTTCTTGAACTTGCGGATCGACACAAGGCTGCCGTCCACCGCGACCGGCGGCACCATGGCGTTGAAGCGCGAGCCGTCGGCAAGGCGGGCGTCGACGTAGGGGTTCGATTCGTCCACCCGGCGGCCGACGGCGGACACGATCTTGTCGATGATCCGCAGCAGGTGGCGTTCGTCCTTGAAGGTGATGTCGGTCAGCTGCAGCTTGCCGTCGCGTTCCACGAAGATCCGCTGCGGGCCGTTCACCAGGATGTCGTTGACGGTGTCGTCCTGCAGCAGCGCCTCCAGCGGGCCGAGGCCGGTGACCTCGTTGTAGAGATCCTGGAACAGCGCCGAGCGCTCTTCCTTGTTCAGCACCACCGACAGTTCTTCCAGCGCCTCGGTGGAGATCGCGGCGATCTCCTGGCGCAGCTCGCTTTCGCTGGCGTGTTCCAGCGCGGCGAGGTTCAGGTTGTCCAGCAGGCGCTTGTGCAGCTCGACCTTGATGTCCGACAGCCGCTCCTTGCGCTTCTTCTCCTTGTCCACCGGCGTGGGCTGTGCCGGGCGGACGTTGTGCTTGACCACCTTCGGCGGCGCCGCGCGCGGGGTGGGGGCGGCGGCGGGCGTGTTGGCGGGGGCGGGGGTCGCCGCGGCGGCGGTCTTGGCCGGCGCGGGCTTACGGGAGTACTTGGAAAACATCTGCTGTTCCTCAGTCGGCCGCGGCCGCCGCCTTTTCCACGTTGTGCTTGTGGATCGAGGTGGCGAGTTTCAGGATTTCCTTGCGCAGCGGGTTCTTCGCGGCGGTCTCGGCCAGCGGCAGGCCGTGGTCGCCGGACTGCATCACCTGCTTGCCGCCGTCGGGCATCAGGATCTCGATCTCGATGTCCAGGCTTTCCGCCATCCGCTTGATCCGGCTCTTGCCGGACAGGTCGGTGAACTTCGGCGCCCGGTTCAGCACGAAGCGCAGCTTCTCGAAGGGCAGGTCCTCTGCCTTCAGCGCGCGCAGCATCCGCAGGGTGTTCTGGGCGGACCGCATGTCCAGCTCCAGCGGCGCCAGGTAAACGTGGCTTTCGTTCAGCACCGTCTCGGTCCACTGGACGATGGCGCTGGGCATGTCGATCACCACGTAGTCGAAGTTCGACGTGGCGGTGTCCAGCAGCCGCTCGATGTCCTCCGAGGTGATGAAGTCCAGCGGCAGGATGTCGGCGGGCGCGGTCAGCACCTGCAGCTTGTCGTTGAAGGGCACCATGGCCTGCAGCAGCGCCTCGCCGTCCATGGTCTCGGTGTCCGACAGCAGCTCGTAGACCGCCTCGCGCCGGGGCAGGTCCAGGTAGGTGGCCAGCGCGCCGAACTGCAGGTCGAGATCCAGCAGGCAGACGCGGGGCGGCTTCTTGCCGTCGGCGCCGGCCAGTTCCCAGGCGATGTTGGCGGCTAGCGTCGAGGCGCCGACGCCGCCGGCAAGGCCGTGCACGGTGACGATCACGCCGTTGCGGTCGCCGCTGGCCTTGGCGGTGTTGACGTTGGCGGGGGCCAGTTCCGCCGGCAGGTCGGCCTGGCGCAGCCGCTCGATCGCGTCATGCAGCGTGCCCTCGGGCAGCGGGTAGGGGCAGAATTCCCGCGCGCCCAGCTTCAGCAGCTGGTGCAGCGAGATCGGGCTGACGTTCTCGGCGATCAGGATCACCTTCAGCCCGTTGCTGCGGGCGGTCTCGATCAGGTCGGCGATGACGGCGAGGTTGGTCTCGTCCTCCTCGTCCAGCGCGATCGCGACGAATTCCAGGTACTTGGCGTCGGGCTGGGTGAAGAACACCCGGGCGTCCTCGAAGGACAGGTCGCCCCAGGCTTCGCCCAGTTCGGTTTCCATGTCCTCGATGAGAAGATCGAACTTCTGAACGTCGCGCGCCACGGTGCACGCGAGGATCGGTGCCGGATCACTCTGCAAAGCCGCCGATGAACTCATCGTCCAGTTTCCTCTTTCCCTCCGGGTCCCCGCAGCGCGCACTGGGTGCGCCGGCCGGCCCGGTCCCGGTTCCCTGCGGAACTCGGATTTCTGCTCGTATCCGGGGAAAGATGGCTGAAGATGTGGGCGAGATTGCGGCCGGATTATCGTCTTTGTTCGATATTTCCGGACTAAGGAGCCGCGGCGACGCGATTGTTCCTACGGTGCATCACCGCCCGCGCCGACGGGCGGAAGCTCTGTCGCGCTGGCCACGTATTCCTGGAAGATCACCTGCGCGTACTTGCCGTTCAGGTAACCGCCGCAGTGCACCTGGCGGATATAGGGGGCCGGGGCGTGGACCGGGGCGCGCACCACCGTGGGCTCGTAGATGATCTGCCCCTTGGCGAGGTAGCTGCCGGAAAGGCACTTCTGCGCCAGCATGTTGTGCCGGGTGGCGACGCCGAAGTTGCCGTCGAGGATGACGGCGCCGGCCTCGCGGTTCCAGCTGTCGCTGTTGGCGCAGGCGCCGAGCGCGAGCAGCCCGGTGGCGGCGATGAGGGTCCTGTTGCGCGATCCCATGTCCGTCACTCCATCACGTAGCCGTAGGAGCCGTTGAAGTCCTGTTGCGCGACTTCGCCGGCCACTCCGGTCGGTCTTCTGTTGTTCTCGCCGGCGACGGTGTTCCCGTAAAGGAACAGCTCGCGCTCCGACGGCGGGCGGATCCGGTCGGTGGGCAGGGCCAGCGCCTCGCCCTGGGTGGGGCTGACCAGGTGCGGTGTGATGATGATCACCAGCTCGCTCTGGCTGCGCTCGTAGCTGGCAGAGCGGAACAGCGCGCCCAGCACCGGGATGTCGCCCAGCCACGGCACCTGGCCGTTCAGGTCCTGGAAGTCGTCCTGCAGCAGGCCGGCGATGGCAAAGCTCTCGCCGTCGCGCATCTCGACCACGGTGGCGGTCTCGCGGCGGCGGAAGGCGTTCACCGAGATGCCGCCCTGGGTAACGGTAATGGAGGGGTCGATGCCCGAGACGGCGGCGTTCAGCTGCAGGTTGATGCGGTCCTTGTCCACCACCCGGGGGGTGAAGGTCAGTTCCACGCCGAAGGGCTTGTACTCGATGGTCACGGACCCGTCGCCGTCGACCACGGGAATCGGGTACTCGCCGCCGGCGAGGAACCGCGCCTCCTGCCCGGACAGCGCCGTCAGGTTTGGTTCGGCCAGGGTGCGCACGACGCCCTTGTTCTCCAGCGCCTCCAGCAGGATGCCGAACTCGAACGAGCCGGCGGTGAAGCCGAGGCCCAGCGCGCCGTTGGTGCCGGCGGTGGGGGTAAAGTTGTTGACCGAGTTGCCGGCGTTCAGGAAGGTGCCCGTCTCGCCTTGGATGCCGAAGCCGTTGCCACCGGAGATCGCCAGCGAGGACGACAGGCTTTTCGACACCGACCGCTCCATCTCGGCAAAGCGGACCTTCAGCATCACCTGGTGGGTGCCGCCCACGACCATCAGGTTCGACACCCGGTCGGGGGCATAGCGGCTGGCGAGGTCGAGCGCGCGGTCCAGCTTCTCGATGCTCGAGACCACGCCGGACAGGACGATACCGTCGTTGGCGGTGCGCACCTCGATGCCCTCGCCGGGCAGGATCTGCTGCAACCGCTCCTTGAACTCGGCGATGTCGGGAGAGACCTGCACCTCGACGTTGGCGATCAACCCGCCGTCGACGCCCAGCAGCGTCAGCGTGGTGCGCCCGGGGGTTTTGCCCAGCACGTAGATCGTCCGGTCCGACAGGGTCGAGATGTCGGCAATGGCGGGGTTGGCGATGCTGAGCTCGGCGAAGGGCACGTCGCTTTCGACCACCACCGCCCGGTTCATCGGCACGTTCAGGCTGCCCGAGGCGGCGCCCTTGAGCACACGCAGGTTCTGGGCGGCCGCATCGGGGGCGGACCCGCTCAGGACGGACAGCCCGATCAGGGCCGCCCCTAGGAATTTCGCGATGTACATGTGACCTGCCTCTATGTCACGGGATCCGGTCTGTGGCGCCGGTTTGCGCCGAGACTGACCGATCGCGCCCTCATAATCAATAATCAGGGGGTTGGCTGGCACGGCTCATGTGGATAACCGGCAACAGGCCCCGGAAAATCAGCGCCGCGAATCGGCAGGGCCCCGCCGTGGCGAGGCCCTTGTTCACGCGGTTAAGGCGCGTCAGTTGGTGCAGGGAATCGGCGTCTCGATGATCTCGCCGCCGCGCCGGGTGCGGATGGTGCAGACCTTCGGCCGCTCCACCTCGACCACCTGCTCGGGTACCTCGAGGATCTCCTCCTCGATGCCCAGCAGGCGGCGCTGGTCGATCTCCACCTCGTTCGGGCCCAGCGCCTCGTCGCTCACGCCCAGCAGCGACAGCGACAGCCGCCCGCTGCTTTGCGCCTGCGCCAGGGCAGCGACCTCCAGCGGCGAGGCCTCGACGGTGACGGTGCGGGCGATGGTGGGGGCGTTGCGCTCGCCGTCGGCGGTCTGGTCCACCGCCACCAGTTTCACTCCCGAGAGGATCAGCTTGGTCACCTCGATCTCGCTGTCGCCGCGCCGGCCGGGCATGCGGCCGGTCCAGTAGACGTCGACCCGGTCGTTGGGACGCAGGAAGCCCGACACGCCAGAGGTCACGTCGACCTTGATCGCGAAGGCGCGCATCCCCTTGGACAGGCGGGTGCTGACGCCGGCGTCCTCGCCCGGCTCGGTGATCTTCACCAGCATCAGCGGCTCGTTCTCCTCGATGGTCCGCAGCGCGGTCCGCAGTTCCTTCTCTCCGGCAGAGAACACCGCCTCGATCGAGGGGAAGGCGCCCTTGGGGATCGAATCGGCGGGCCAGCGGATGACGCGCAGGTCCTCCTTGCGGATGGGCTGGCCGTAGGTCAGCTGGTTGCTGGCCACCACCACGTCCACCGTGGGCACGATCTGCTCGCGCGCGGCGCGCTCGCTCTCGAGGTAATCCATCGTCATGTAAACTGCGAAGCTGGCGAGCCCCAGGCCCAGTACCAGAACCAATCCGAATATCGCTCGCATCGATCTTCCTTTCCATTCTCGGGTGCCGTGCAATCCGCGGCACGCGGCGCCTCGGGGGCGTCTGGTCACCAATGTCGCCGGCGATTGCGGCGAAAGCGTGCAGGGGCTGCGGCGGTGCGATGGATTCCGCGAAAATAGCGGGACTGTGGCGGCCGGCGCGACAAACGCGAAGGGACCGCGCGGCGTCGGCCAGCGCGGTCCCCGGAATGTCTTTCGATCCTGCGGCGGATCAGTAGGTGGTCTTGACGCCCTGCGAGGACAGGTGCGAGCCGATGGTCTGGCCATAGTCGTCGGTGGCGCCGCCCACGGTGGTCAGCACCGCGATGCCCAGGCCGACGATTGCGGCGGTCAGCACCACCCAGTCAACGGTGACCGCGCCGTCTTCGTCGCGGGCGAAACGCTGGATTTGCGAAAGGATGTTCATGGATCTGGTTTCCGTTTCTGCTCGGGTTTTCTTGTCTGCTCTGCGCGCCGGCGGGGGCTGCCGATGCCCGGGTGTCTCTGGCCGGGCAATGTGACGAAATTGGGGCGTCCGTGCCGGGCGGGGGCGGGTCTGTGCCGCCTTGGCCACATCTGCGCAAGGTAAGGCCGCGCTTCCTACAAAGCGCGGCCCTTGCGCCGTGCGGCGGATCAGTAGGTGGTCTTGACGCCCTGCGAGGACAGGTGCGAGCCGATGGTCTGGCCGTAGTCGTCGGTGGCGCCGCCCACGGTGGTCAGCACGGCAATGCCGAGGCCCACGATAGCGGCGGTCAGGACGACCCAGTCGACGGTGACCGCACCGTCTTCGTCACGCTCGAAACGCTTCATCAGGTTGATCAGTTTCATGGTCTCTCTCTCTCTCATTTGACGCTGGCTGCGCTTGTTTTGTTACCGCCACAAGCGCCGGGTTGTGTCCCGTAGCCCGTCTTGGCATGGGCTCATATGGCCCTCGGAATGGGGCGAGAGTTTGTTCGCTATCGTACATTTTCGCGCGGCGAGAGCCCTTGTTTTTATGGTTAATATGCCCGTTCTGGTTGCACGGTTAACCCGCTGCTTTCCCTGACGTCCTGTCATATTGGCCACAGGTCGCGGGGGAAGGGATGGTGCGGCTTCGAGCCGGGCTGGCGAGGTGGCGGGAAATTTGTCAAGCAGGATCAAACAGGAAGAAGGGGCGGGGCAGCCGCCATGAAACAGGTCATCGCAGCACTCCTTCTGTCGTCCGGCATCACGGCGGGTTCCTGGGCCGCGCCGGTGCCGGCCCTCGCCGGAGATCCCGCGCCCTTCCCCGAATTCACCTTCAAGCGCGTCAAGCCGCCGGTCCGGGGCAACACCCCGCGCATCACCGTCCAGATCGAACCCCTGCCCGAAGTCGCCGCGCCCCCGGCCGCCGCCGCCGCCAATGACGCGCCGCTGCCCAAGGGCGCCTTCGACTGGTACTGGCAGGCGGTCCGGCCGGAATTGACCGCCGCCTCGCCGGGCCGGCTGGAATCCGCGGTGCGCGAGCTGACCAAGGGCCCCGGCGTTCCGACGCCGCGGCTGGCGGCGCTGCAGGCCATCGCCTCTGCCCACGGGCGCGACATCCTTGCCGCCACCATCGGCACCAAGGTTTCCCCGGCGCTGGTGCTGGCGGTGATCGGCATCGAAAGCGGCGGGCGTTCCGACGCGATCAGCAACAAGGGCGCGCACGGCCTGATGCAGCTGATGCCCGCCACGGCCAAGCGTTTCGGTGCGCTGGACACCTCGGACCCGGTGCAGAACATCAAGGGCGGCGTCGCCTACCTCGACTGGCTGATGGGAGAGTTCGGCGGCGACCCGGTGTTGGTGCTGGCCGGCTACAACGCCGGCGAGGGCGCGGTGCGCAACCACGCCGGGGTGCCCCCCTACGACGAGACCCGCGTCTACGTGCCCAAGGTGCTGGCCGCCTGGACCGTGGCGCGCGGCCTGTGCAAGACCCCGCCGATGCTGATAAGCGACGGATGCGCATTCGCGGTGTCCGGGAGCAGGTAGGGTGAGAGACGTGGGGCAGGCAGACACGACGCCGCTGGTGCTGGACGTGGACGGCACCTTCCTGCGCACCGACATGCTGTTCGAATGCTTCTGGGCCGGCATGGGCCGCGCCCCGCTGGCGACGCTGACCGCCTGCGCGCGGCACTTCGGCGAACGGCAGGTGCTCAAGCGCGAGCTGGCGGAGATCGCGGGCCTGCGGACCGAGCTGCTGCCGGTCAACCAAGAGATCGATGCGCTGGCCCGCCGCGCCCGGGCCGAGGGGCGCGAGGTGGTCTTTGCCTCCGCCTCCGATTCGGCGCTGGTGACGGCGCTGGCGCGGGACCACGGGCTATCGCCCAAGATCTTCGCCACCACCCGCGAGCGCAACCTCAAGGGCGCCGCCAAGGCCGAAGCGCTGGTGGAGGCCTACGGCGAGCGCGGCTTCGACTATGCCGGCGACCACGCGGTGGACCGCGCCATCTGGGACCGCGCCCGCCGCGCCGTGGTGGTGGGCAATCCCGGCGGCGTGGCCGACACGCTGGAGCAGGCGGGCCGCCCGGTGACGCGGGTCGAGGGCGGCTGGACCTGGCGCGGCCTTCTGAAGGCGCTGCGCCCGCACCAGTGGGTCAAGAACGTGCTGCTGCTGGTGCCGATGATCGCCGCGCACCACACCGACCTGATGACCCTGATGACGGTGCTGCTGGGCATCGTCGCCTTCTCCGCCGCCGCCTCGTCGATCTACATCATCAACGACCTGCTGGACCTCGAGGCCGACCGGCTGCACGAAACCAAGAAGCGCCGGCCCTTCGCCAGCGGCCGGGTGCCCATCCGGGTGGGCATGGCCGCCTTCGGGGTGCTGGCGCTGCTGGCGCTGGGGCTGGGGCTGGCGATCGGCCCCGCCTTCCTTGCGGTTGTCGCGCTCTACATGACGCTGTCGCTCAGCTACTCGCTGCGGCTCAAGCGGATGCGCTGGGTGGACATCGCGACGCTGGCGGGGCTCTACACCCTGCGGGTGGTGGCGGGCGCGCTGGCGGTAGACGTCTACGTCTCGGGCTACCTGCTGGTCTTCATCTTCCCCACCTTCGTGACCCTCGGCTGCGTCAAGCGCCTGACCGAGGTGACGCTGGCGACCACCGACGCCCGCCTGCCGGGCCGCGGCTACGGGCGCACCGACCGCAGCGACCTGCTGAACGTCGCCTCTCTGGGCATGTTCGGCGCGCTGCTGACCTTCTTCCTCTACACCTTCACCGACCAGGCGCGGGAGTTGTACCCGACCCGCTGGCTGCTGTGGGTGGCGATGGTGCCGCTGTTCCTGTGGCTGCTGCGGATGGTGCGCCTGGGCTACCAGGGCAAGCAGGACTACGACCCGATCGTCTTCGCCGCCCGCGACAAGCGCGGCATCGGGCTGATCCTGATCATGCTGTCGATCATGTTCTACGCGGCCGGCCTCTGGCAGGTCTGGTTCGGCTGATCCGCGGCCAGAGCGCGAAGGCGACGGCAAACATCAGCATCAGCGCCACCGCGGCGGGGATCAGGTACGCCTGCACGGGCAGGATACTGGCCAGAAAGGCGACGGTGCGGTTCGCGAAGGCAAGGCCGAACAGCGCGACCAGCGCAAGGCCGGCACCGAGCGGGCGCCCCACCAACCCCGGCAGCAGCAGCAGCGTGAGGGTATAGTGGTGCGCCCAGGCCAGCGGAGCGCTGACGGTCAGCAGCAGGCTCCAGGCCGCCAGCCGGTTGCGCAGGCGCTGATCCGGCTCCTGCGACGCGGTCGCCAGCAGCATCAGCGCGCCGCCTGCGAACAGGACGAGTGTCGTGATCGGGTCGAGCCAGGGCGGCGCGGCCAGGCGAAGCGCCGTGTCGGGAGAGACCGGAACAGCCCGGCCGGCGCTTATCTCAGTCAGCAGGAACAGCGCGCTGCGCAGCGATATGTTCATCCCCCAGATCACCAGCTGGTCCGCCACGATCCCCAGTTTCTCGAGGTAAATGACGTGCAGGTCCGGCCCCGCCAGCGCCAGGCTGGCCGCCGCCAGCAGCGCCAGCGTCCCAAGCGTGACGGCGGTGGCGCGCCATTGCCGTTCCGCGATCAAAACCACCAGAAACAGCACGGGCGTCAGCTTTATCGCCGCGGCAAGCCCCAGTGCGATGCCGGCGGCGACAGGGTGGCCGGAGGTGAGCCGCTCGAACGCCAGCAGGGTCAGCACCGCGACTGTGATCTGCGGCTGGTTCTGGAAAAGACCGTGGGCGGTGATGACCGACGTCGCCAGCAGCGCCGCGGCGATGAGCGCGAAGGGCAGGAAGCCGATTGCGGGCCGCATGATTCGGAAGCTGAGAACCGGTGCCAGCGCCAGAAGGGCGATGTGCCAGATGTAGGCGCCATTGAAGAAGGCGGTGGGCGACAGCGACTGAGCGAGCGGCGCGAACAGGGCAGCCCAGAGCGGGGGATAGATGTAGGGAAACGACTGCTCCCCGGTGTGGCCCAGCGCTGCCAGTTCGTCTAGCCAGCTTTGCGGGTGGTCCTCGCCAAAGAAGCCGGTGGGGCTGGCGTAGACCTCGGCCCAAGCGCCCTCCGCGAAAAAACGGGCGGCGAAATACAGCGCCGAGAGGTCCGGGGGCCAATGCCCCCAGACGCGCGAAAGGGTATAGGCCGCCCAAGTCGCAAGAATGATCAGCGACAGCGCGGCGCCGCGGCCGTCGTCGAAGGGGGCGCGGTGGCCCGTCACGGCGTCCTGCCCCTCAGATCTTCATCTTCTTGAACACCGGCTCCGGCACCGAACGGATGATCGCCATGATCCCGCGCCAGAAGAACGGCGTGTAGATCACGTTGCGCCCCTTGCGCACGGCCTTCAGGATGTCCTGCGCCACGTCGTCGGGCGAGGCGACGAGGAACATCCCCTCGATCCCCCAGGTCATTGCGGTGTCGACGAAGCCGGGCTTGACCGTCACCACGTGGCCGCCCGACCGGGTCAGCCGGTTGCGCAGGCCCGAGAGGTAGGTGGCGAAACCCGCCTTGGCGGCGCCGTAGACGTAGTTGTTCAGCCGCCCGCGGTCCCCGGCGACAGAGCCGACGCCCACCACCGTTCCCGCGCCGTTGTCCTCGATCACCGGGGCCAGCATCTGCAGGAAGCGCGCGGGGCCGGTGAAGCTGTCGGCGACGGTGCCGTCCAGCAGCGCGGGGTCGGCGTCGATCTCGGTCTGCGCGGGCATCGAGCCGACGAAGACCGCCGCGTTCAGTGTGCCGTCGATGGAACGCGCGCGCTCCACCAGCGGGGCGAAGCTGCCGGGGTCGCGGGTGTCGAAACCGTGCACCTCGGCCAGCGGCGCGCCGCGCAGGCGGCAGTCGCGGGCGATCGCCTCTAGCTCTGCCATGCCGCGCCCGGCTAGCAGCAGGCCGCAGCCCTGTTCGGCCAGCCGCCGCGACAGGGCGCGGGCCATTGCCGAGGTGGCGCCGAGGATGATCCAGCAGTCTTTCATGAAACGGGCCTCAGGTTCAGGCGGCGGACGAGGTCGGTCAGCAGGCGCCGCTCCGGATCGGCCTTCGCCACCTCGGCGGCCCAGTCCGCGGCCTCGGGGTACATGTCGTGCACGCGGCCGGGGGTCATCAGGCTGTCCTTGGCGAAGTAGACCCGCCCGCCGGCATCCGCGGCCATGTCGCCAAGCCGGCGGATCAGCGCCTCGGCCTCGCCCCGCGCCCGCAAGTCGACGGCAAGGGTGTAGCCCTGCATCGGAAAGCTCAGGTGCCCCGCGCGCCCCGGCCCCAGCCGTTTCAGCACCGCCAGCGGCGACGCGAGCCCGGCCTGCGACACCTGTTCCAGCATCCCGCGCAGCACTTCGGCGGCCCCCAGCGGCACCACGCACTGGAACTGGTGAAACCCCTGCTTGCCGTACAGGCGGTTCCAGTCGTGGATCCGGTCCAGCGGAAAGAAGAAATCCCCCAGCCGCCGGACCACCGTGCGCCCCGAGGCGGGGATGCGGCGGTAATAGAGCCAGTTGAACAGCCGCACCACCGGCGGCGACAGCGCGAAACCCGGCGCGTCCAGCGGCACCGAGCGGGCGGCGCGCGGCGGCGGGACGAGGCCGGCGCCGGTCTCTGCCTCTTCCACGATCCCGCGCCCCAAGTCGGCGCCGGTGGCGGTGGCGTCGACCCAGCCGACGCAGTAGCTGGCGTCGGACCCGTCCAGCCGCGCCAGGTGCTCGTCCAGCCCCTCGACCCGCCGCTCGGTCACGGTGACAAGGTCGCTTTTCACGCGCCGCAGCTTCAACTCGGCGGTGACGATGGCGCCGGTCTGGCCAAGGCCGCCGGCGGTGGCGCGGAACAGCGGGTCCTCCGGCGTCAGGCGCCGGGTCTCGCCGCCGGGCAGCATCAGGGTCAGCGCCCGCAGGTGCTGGCAGAAAGAGCCCGCGTTGTGGTGGTTCTTGCCATGCACGTCGTTGGCGATGGCGCCGCCGACGGTGGCGAAGCCGGTGCCGGGCAGCACCTCGGGCAGCCAGCCGCGCGGGGCCAGCAGGCGGACGATCTCGCCCAGCGTCAGCCCCGCCTCGGCGGTCAGGGTGCCGCTGTCCTCCTCCAGCGTCTCGAGCCGGTCCAGCCGGGTCATGTCAATCGCCCGCCCGCCGCCGTTCAGCGCCGCGTCGCCGTAGGAGCGGCGGCGGCCAATGGCGGGGGCGGGGCTGTCGGCCATCAGCGCGGCCAGCGCGGCGCGCCGTTCCGGCCGGGCCAGTTCCCCCGTCGCGCGCAGGGCCCGGCCCCAGCCGGTGTAGTCAGCGGTCTTCCAGCGCATCCCGTCTCCGTTCCCTGGCCCGTGGCGGCGGTGTCGGGCCGAGTATGCTGTGGTTTGGGCGGCAGTCACAACCGGTAAGGCGGGGGAGGTGGGCCCTTTCGGGGGCACCGGGCCCTACGGAGGACCAGCGCCCGTCCGTGGGTGGGCGCCCCTGTCGCTGGTGGTCGCCATTTTATTTCACCGCCACATCCCCGCTCCACCTCCGCGCAAACCTCAACGAAGCGCCCGCCCGGGGGACGGACGGGCGCTGGCCCGGCGGCACTTCGTGCCTTGTTCCGGGCCGGGTGCGGAGATCCGCCCGCATGCCTGTGCTTGCCCGGACCGAACCGCCTTGCTAGATGTAACCAACCAGTTACCAGCGGGGGCGGCATGTCCAAGGTGATGTCGGCAAGCGACGCGGTGCGGATGGTGCCGGAGGGGGCGATGCTGGCCATCAACTCCTCCAGCGGGCTGTGCTGTCCCGATGCGGTGCTGGCGGCGCTCGGCGCTCGGTTCGAGGCCGAAGCTGCACCCGGCAACCTCACCGTCATCTCTCCCATTGCCGCCGGGGACATGTTCGGCACCAAGGGTATCGACCACATCGCGCGCCCCGGCATGCTGCGCCGGATCCTTGCCGGGTCCTTCCCCTCCGGCCCCTCCAACGCCGAGCCGCCGCTGATCTGGCAGATGATCGCGAACGAGCAGTTGAGCGCCTACAACGTGCCCTCCGGCATCCTCTTCGACATGCTGCGCGAGGGGGCGGCGAAGCGTCCCGGCGTGCTGACCAAGGTGGGTCTCGGCACCTTCGTCGATCCTACCCAGGAGGGCTGCGCGATGAACGCCGCCGCCCGTGCCGCGCCGATCGTCGAGGCGCGCGAGTTCGACGGCGACGACTGGCTGTACTTCCGCGCCCTACGCCCCGACGTCGCGATCATCCGCGCCAGCACCGCCGACACTCGCGGCAACCTCAGCTTCGAGCAGGAGGGCGCATACATCGGCGCGATGGAGGTGGCGCTGGCGGCGCGCAACAACGGCGGCAAGGTGATCGCGCAGGTGCGGCAGGTGACGGCGGCGGGCAGCCTGCGGCCCCATGACGTGCGGGTGCCCGGCATCCTGGTGGACGCGGTGGTCGAGGCGCCGGACCAGCTGCAGACCACGGCCACCCCGAACGATCCGGCGATCTCGGGGCAGGTGGTGCGGCCGCTGGACAGCTTCGACACCGGCGAATTCAATCCCGGCAAGGTCATGGCCCGCCGCGTGGCGCAGGAGCTGCGGGCGGGATGGGCCGTCAACATCGGCTTCGGCATCTCCGCCAACGTGCCGCGCATCCTGCTGGAGGAGGGTCAGCACGGTACCGTCACCTGGATGATCGAACAGGGCGCGGTGGGGGGGATCCCGCTGCTGGGCTTCAAGTTCGGCTGCGCCGCCAATGCCGAGGCCTTCGTGCCCTCGCCGCACCAGTTCGCCTACTTCCAGGCCGGCGGCTTCGACGCGGCGCTGCTGTCCTTCCTCGAGGTCGGGCGCGACGGGTCGGTCAATGTCTCGCGCCTCGCGGCGGTGCCGCACCGCACGGCCGGGGCGGGGGGCTTTGTCGACATCACGGCGCGGGCGCGGCGGCTGGTCTTCTCGGGCAACTTCAACGCCGGGGCGAAGATGCACGTCGAGGACGGGCGGCTGGTGATCGACCGCGAGGGCAAGGTGGCCAAGTTCGTCGAGACGGTGGACCAGGTCTCCTTCTCCGGCGCGCGGGCGCAGGCGCAGGGCCAGCACGTCACCTACGTCACCGAACGCTGCGTGATCCGCCTGATCGACGGCCGGCTGGTGGTGACAGAGCTGGCGCCGGGGATCGACCTGGAGCGCGACGTGCTGGGACAGGCGGGAACCGAACTGGCGGTGGCGAAGGACCTGCGGACGATGGACGCGGCGCTGTTCCGGCCCGAGCCGATGGGCCTGACGCTGGTGCCGGCATGAGCGCGGCGGAGGCCTTCATGCTGGAGGCCGAGAACGGCATCGGCCTGCTGCGCATCGACCGTCCGGAAAGGCGCAACGCCCTGGACGAGGCGATGATGGACGAGCTGGCGCGCCTGTGCCGGGTGGTGGAGCGGCGCGGTGACATCGGCGTGCTGATCCTGACCGGCACCGGCCGCAGCTTCTGCGCCGGCGGCGACATCACGGCCTGGAGCGGACAGGGCCCCGCCGCCTTCGCCCGGCACTGGGTGCGCGACGGGCACGAGGCGCTGGATCGGCTGGCCCGGCTGCGCCAGCCGGTGATCGCGGTGCTGAACGGCCACGCCCTGGGCGGCGGGCTGGAACTGGCCGCCTGCGCCGACTACCGGATCGCCGAGGCGCAGGTGAAGCTGGGGCAGCCGGAAACCGGGCTGGGCGTGGTGGCCGGCTGGTCCGGCACCCAGCGCGCGGTGCGTCGTTTCGGCGCCGGGCCGGTGCGGCGGATGGCGCTGTTCGGCGAGGTGCTGGAGGCCGAGGCCGCCCGCGCGCTGGGGCTGGTGGACGCGGTGGCCCCCGAGGGCGAGGGGCTGGCCGTCGCCCGGGCGCTGGCCAGGCAGGTGCTGCGCAAGGGGCCGGTGGCGACCGAGCTGACCAAGATGATGATCAACGCCGCCGAGGGCGAGGAACGTGAACGGGTGCTGGACGCGCTCGCCAGCCGCATCGCTGCCGCCCAGCCGGAGCTTGCCGAGGGGCTTGCCGCCTTCCGCGAGAAGCGCACCCCCGACTTCGGCGCCTTCCACGGCGGGACCGAGCCGCCGGAGGGGACAGGCACATGATGCTCTCGGACACCCACCGCCAGATTCGCGATACGGTGCGCCAGTTTGCCGATGGCGCGATCCGCCCCGAGGCCGCGGCGCTGGACCGCGACGAAAGCTTTCCCGCCCATATCTACCGGCAGATGGCGGACCTGGGCCTGTTCGGCATCTGCGTGCCCGAGGCCATGGGCGGGCCGGGCCTCGACACCCTCGCCTACGCCGTGGTGATGGAGGAGCTGTCGCGCGGCTATGCCAGCATCGCCGACCAGTGCGGGCTGGTGGAGCTGATCGCCACCCTGCTGGTGCGCCACGGCACGGAGGATCAGCGCGGCCGCTGGCTGCCGGAGATCCTCGCCGCGCGCACCCGCGTCGCCTATTGCATCACCGAGACCGAGGCCGGCACCGACGTCGCCGGCATCCGCACCACCGCGCGGCGGGACGGGGAGGGCTGGGTGCTGAACGGCGGCAAGGTCTGGATCCACAACGCGCCGGTGGCGGACCTCGGCTTCGTGCTCGCACGGACCGACCCCGAGGCGGGGCACCGGGGCATGTCGATCTTCGTGGTGGACCTGCACGCGCCCGGCGTCACCCGGGGGCCGAAGGAGCGCAAGATGGGGCAATGCGCCAGCCAGGTCGGCGCGCTGACCTTCGACGCGGTGCGGCTGCCGGGGGATGCGCTGCTTGGCCCCGAGGGGCGCGGTTTCCACATCATGATGAGCGTGCTCGACAAGGGCCGCGTCGGGATCGGCGCGCTGGCGGTGGGGATCGGCCAGGCGGGGCTGGAGGCGGCGGTGGACTACGCCGCGCAGCGCCACCAGTTCGGCAAGCCGATCGCCGATTTCCAGGGGGTGCAGTGGCTGCTGGCTGATATCGCCAAGGACGTCGAGGCCGCACGGCTGCTGGTCTACAGCGCGGCGCAGCGGCTGGACGCGGGCGAGGCGGCGACGCGCCACTGCTCGATGGCCAAGTGCTTCGCCAGCGACATGGCCGTGGCCCGGACCGCCGACGCGGTGCAGGTCTTCGGCGGCTCCGGCTACATCCGGGGAATGGAGGTGGAGCGGCTGTACCGCGACGCCAAGATCACCCAGATCTACGAGGGCACCAACCAGGTGCAGCGGATGATCATCGCGCGCGAGCTGTTGTCGAAGGGCGCGGCGGCATGAGCGGGCAGGTTGCGCTGGTCACCGGGTCCAGCCGCGGCATCGGGCGCGCCGCCGCGGTGGCGCTGGCGCGCGAGTCGTTCGCGGTGGCCGTGAACGGGCCGGAGGCGGACGCGGACCTTGCAGCTTCGGTCGAGGCGGTGCGCGCTGCCGGGGGGCAGGCCTTCGCCGCGCCCTTCGACGTGGCGGACCTGACCGCCCACGCCCCGGCACTGGCGCGGATCGAGGCGGCGCTGGGCCCGCTGACCACGCTGGTGAACAACGCCGGCGTCGGCGTGCTGCAGCGCGGCGACCCGCTGGACGCCAGCCCCGAAAGCTTCGACCGCTGCATCGCCGTCAACGCCCGCGCGCCGTTCTTCCTGACCCAGGCCTTCGCCCGCCGCCTGCTGGCGCGCGCGCGGCCGGCGGAGGCCTTCCACGCGGTGGTCAACGTCACCTCGGCCAATGCCCAGGCGGTGGCCGAGCCGCGCAGCGAATACGCGGTGTCCAAGGCGGCGGCGGCGATGTCGTCGCAATCCTGGGCGGTGCGGCTGGGGCGCGAGGGGATCTCGGTCTACGACGTGCGCCCGGGCCTGATCGACACCGAGATGACGGCCCCGGTGATCCAGCACTACCGCGAACGCGCCGAGGCCGGGCTGACCCTGCTGCCCCGCGTCGGCACGCCGGAGGAGGTGGGGCAGATCATCGCCGCGCTCGCCTCGGGGCGGCTGCCCTATACCACCGGGCAGGTGATCCACGCCGACGCCGGGATGCTGGTGCAGCGGTTCTGAGCCTCAGGCGCGCACCAGCCGCAGGACCGTGTCGACGTTGAAGTCCAGCCGCGCCTGCAGTGCCTCGGGGGCCATCATGTCGGTCTGGAACAGCACCGAGCCGGTGAAGCGGTTGGTAAGGTAGTAGTAACCGATGGCCGCTATCGTCAGGCTCAGCTGCACCGGGTCGATGCCGGGGCGGATGCTGCCCTCGGCCACCCCGCGGTCAAGGATCCCGCGGGTCATGGTCACGAGGCTGCGGGTCGCATCCGGCAGCGCCGGCAGCGTCGACAGGTGCCGCGCGCGGTGCAGGTTCTCGTTGTTGACGAGGGTCACGAAACCGGGGTTCGCGAGGTAATAGTCCCATGTGAAACGTACCAGTCGCTCCAGCGCCTCCAGCGGCGGCAGGCGGTCCAGGTCCAGCCGCTGCTCGGCTTGGCGGATGTCGAGGTAGGCCTGCTCCAGCACCGCCGTGAACAGCGCCCGCTTGGAGCCGAAGTAGTGGTAGAGCATCCGCTTGTTGACGCCCGCGCGCTCTGCGATCAGGTCCACCCGGGCGCCGGCGAGGCCGCTTGCCGCGAAGGCATCGCGCGCGGCCTCTAGGATCCGCAGCCGCGTGGTCTCTGCGTCGCGCTTGCGGGTGCCTGTCATCTGTCTTCCTTCGCCGGATCGGCGGCAGGATAGGCCATGCGGGTGCCGAGAACCATGCAGGTGACGCAGGCTAAAGCGCCCGGCCCGGCAGCGCCACCGCCTGCCGCACCCAGTCCGCCAGCTGCGCCTCGTCCAGCGCCTCGCCTTCGCGGATGTGCAGGTAGCGGACGCCTTCAACGCGGGAGGGTTTCGGCGGCACCGGGTCCAGCGCGGTGCCCGTCAGGAAGGTGATCTGCACGTAGGCCCTGTGGCAGTACATGGCCATGAACCAGCCGTCCGGCTTGCCGTAGAAGGGCGTGTTCCACCGCACCTGCTTGCGGACCTCGGGAAAGCCCGCCGTGACGATCCCGTCGATCCGCCGTCCGAGCGCCGACTTCCATCCGGGCATGGCTGCGATATAGGCCTGCACGGGCGCGTCGCCGTCACCCTTGGGGATGTAGGGGTTGGTGCTGGACGAATGCGTCGGTTTTCCGGTCATGGCGCGACGATAGCACGCGTCACATGTGCCGCGTCACCCCGCCGTCCACCCGCAGCGACTGGCCGGTGATGTAGCTGGAATCCTCGCTCAGCAGGAAGGCCGCGGCCTTGGCCTGTTCCTCGGCCCGGCCCAGCCGGCCCATCGGCGACATGTCGGCATACTTCTGCGGCAGCGGCCGGCTGTCGGTGAAGCCGGGCAGCAGGCAATTCATGCGAATGTTCGCGGGGCCGTAGCGGTCGGCGTAGAGCTTGGTGAAGCTGGAGACACCGACGCGGTAGACGCTGGAGGTGGGGAACAGCAGCGAGGGTTCGAAGGCGGAAAACGTGGTGATGTTCACGATCGACCCGCCGCCCTGCGCCTCCATCACCGGAGTCAGCAGCTTGGCCAGCCGGATCACCGGCTTCAGCACCATGTCGTGCCCGAGGTCCCAGTCGCTTTCGGGGATCTCCAGCAGCTCGCCCTTGGGCGGGCCACCCACGTGGATCAGACAGGCGTCGATCCGTCCGTAGGTCTGCATGGCAAGGTCGAAGGCGGCGCGGGTGTCCGAGGCTTCCTCGGCGCGGCCCCGGTGCGCGACGCCGCCCAGCTCCGCCGCCAGTTCCTCGCAGCTGTCCGACGGCGACATCAGCGCCAGCTTGTAGCCGCGGGCATGCATTTCTCGGGCGGTGGCGCCGCCCATGCCGCGGCCGCCGCCGATGATCAGGCAGGTCTTGTCGGTCATTTGCTTGCGCTCCTGGTGCCCGGCAGGGCCGCCTTCGCCGGTTCAGACGATGGTGGCCTGGGTCTTCTCGATCATCTCCTCGCGGCTGACGCCCTCCGCCAGCTCCACGATCTTCAGGCCGCCCTCGGTCACGTCCAGAACGCCGAGGTTGGTGATGATCCGGTTCACGACTCCGGTGCCGGTCAGCGGCAGGGTGCATTCCTTCAGCACCTTCGATTCGCCCGCCTTGTTGGTGTGGTCCATGACCACCACCACGCGCTTGACGCCGGCCACAAGATCCATGGCGCCGCCCATGCCCTTGACCAGCTTGCCCGGGATCATCCAGTTCGCCAGGTCGCCCTTCTCGTTGACCTCCATCGCGCCGAGAATCGCCATGGCGATCTTGCCGCCGCGGATCATGCCGAAGCTCATGGCGCTGTCGAAGTAGCTGGTGCGGTCCAGTTCGGTGACCGTCTGCTTGCCGGCATTGATCAGGTCCGGGTCGATCTCTTCCTCGGTCGGGAAGGGGCCGATGCCCAGCATCCCGTTCTCGGACTGCAGCGTCACGTCGACGCCGTCGGGGATGTAGTTGGCCACCAGCGTCGGGATCCCGATGCCGAGGTTCACGTACATGCCGTCTTCAAGTTCCTGCGCGGCACGGGCCGCCATCTGGTTCCTGTCCCAAGGCATCGTTCAGGACACTCCTTCCAAGTCTTCGTCTACGGTTGTGATCGGGAAGCGCAGGCGCACGGTGGTGCCCTGCGGGCCGCTGGACAGGTCGAGGTCGGCGTCCAGCTCCTTGATGAAACCCAGCACCACGCGGCCGCCGACGCTGGACATGGCGGGCCACTGGTCCTCGCGCTCCATCCCGACGCCGTCGTCGGTGACGGTGAAGACCGCCGCCTCGTCGCCCTCGGGCTCCAGCGTGACGGTCAGAACGCCGCTGTCGCGGCCGACGAAGGCGTGCTGTAGCGCGTTGGTGAAGACCTCGGACATCACAAGGCCGATCTTGCCCGCCAGTTCGGACCCGCAGGTGACGTTGCCGATGTCGGTCTTCAGGCGGATGCCCTCGCGGCTGTCGAGGTGGGCGGTGGCGCTGGCGAGCCGCGAGATGTAGGCGCCCAGCGAGACGTTGCCGCTGCGCTGGCCGGAGGCCGGGTCGCTCATTTCCTCGTACAGCAGCTGCAGGCTTTCCACCCGCCGCGCGAGCGACAGGTTGTCGGTCATGACGTCCTTGGAGCGGCCGTGCAGGCGCACCATGCTGACCACCATGGCCAGGTGGTTCTTCACCCGGTGCTTCAGCTCGCGCATGGCGTGCTGGTTGACGTTGACCGAGTTGCGCGCCTCGGTGTCGGTCAGCCGCTTCTGAATGCCAAGGAAATGCGTCAGCTCGCCGGCGCTGTCGTAGATCGGCGTCAGCAGCAGGCGGTTCAGGAAACGCTGGCCCTCGGCGGTGTAGTTGACGATGTCCACCGTGGTCTCGACCTCGTCCGACAGCGCGCGGCGGATCCGCTGCACGTCCTCGGGGTCGGTGTCCTCGCCCTGCAGGAAACGGCAGTTGCGGCCCACCGCGCTGCTGGCGCTGTAGCCGGTCACCCGTTCGAAGGCGCGGTTGACGTAGACGATGGGGTTGTCGTCGAGGTGCGGGTTGGTCAGCACCATCGAGATGGGCGACTCTGCCAGGATGCGGAAGGCCTCGAGATCGGGAAGTTCCCGGAATGTCTGTTCGTTCATGCGTCCGCTACTTCAGGATGGGGCAGGATCACCGTACCCGTGAAACTATCGCTGCAATCCGCGGGTGCAACCGGCATCAGAAATTCAGTCGCGCCTCGGGCACGTCCAGCGACACCACGGTGCCGACCGCGCCGCGGCTGACCACCAGCGTGCCTTCCAGCCCGTCCACCAGCGCGCGCACGATCCGTCCGCCAAGGCCGGACTTGTCCGGCCAGAGGCTGTCGGCGGGCAGGCCGATGCCGTCGTCGGTGACCATGGCGCGCAGGCCGCCGTCGCCCATGGGCATCACCCGCAGCTCGACCCCGCCGGAATCGCGGCCGTCGAAGGCGTGCTGCAGCGCATTGGTCAGCACCTCGGAGATCACCAGCCCGATCCGCATGGCGTTCTCGGTGCTCACCTGCATCGGCGACACCTCGATGTTGACGCGCACGCCGGGGCGGCCGTCGAGGTGACCGATGGTATTGGCGATGCGGCCAAGGTAGGCGCCGAGGTCGATCACGTCGCCGCTGCGCCGGCCTTCCGAGGCGGTCATCTCCTCGTACAGCAGCTGCAGGCTTTCGATCCGCCGGGAGATCGCGCTGAAATCGGCGCCGGCGTCAGAGTTGCGGGCCTGGATGCGGATCATGCCGACGATCATCGACAGGTGGTTCTTCACCCGGTGCTGCAGCTCGTGCAGGATCGCGTCGGTCTCTTCGCCGTTCAGCCGCCGCTCTTCCTCGCTCTGCTCGCGCAGCAGGCCAAGGTAGTAGCAGTGGCGGTCGTCCTCTTCGTGGATCGGGGTGATCAGCAGGCTGTTGCGGAACTCGGTGCCGTCGGCGCGGTAGTTGATCACCTCCAGCGCCACGTCTTCACCGGACTCGATCGCCGCCTGCATCCGGGCCTTCTTGCGCGTCTCGGTCTTGGGGCCCTGCAGGAACCGGCAGTTCCGGCCGATCGCCATGTCGCGCGAGTAGCCGGTAAGCTTTGTGAAGGCCTCGTTCACGTAGACGATGGGACAATCCTCGAGGTCCGCGTTGGTCAGTACCATCGCCACGTTTGAGCGCGAGAACTTCTGCAGAGCCTCGTCGCAGGTCAGTTCTTCGCGGTCGTCGCGCTCGGTGAAAACCGTGTCCATCATCCGTGTCCCGTCCGTCCCTTCAGCCAGTGTAGCGGCGAATTCCTTGTCTGTCGCCGCCAAAACTTGCCGGGGCGGGCCGGGTTGGGGTGGGAATCAGGCGGCGCGGGTGGTGCGCTGCTCGATCCGCTTTTCGTGCTCGCCCTGGATCAGCCGGTGCACGAAGATGCCGGGCAGGTGGATCTTGTCGGGGTCGAGGCTGCCGCGCGGGACGATTTCCTCGACCTCGGCGACGCAGATCTTGCCGCACATCGCCGCCGGCGGGTTGAAGTTGCGCGCGGTCTTGCGGAACATCAGGTTGCCGGTGTCGTCGGCCTTCCAGGCCTTGACGATCGAGACGTCGGCGACGATGGCTCGTTCGAGGATATAGGTTTCGCCGTCGAAGTCCTTGTGCTCCTTGCCCTCGGCGATGACGGTGCCCACGCCGGTCTTGGTGTAGAAGCCCGGGATGCCGCAGCCGCCGGCGCGCATCCGCTCTGCCAGCGTGCCCTGCGGGTTGAACTCCAGTTCCAGCTCGCCCGAAAGGTACTGGCGCATGAATTCGGCGTTCTCGCCGACGTAGGAAGAGATCATCTTCTTGATCTGCCGGGTCTTCAGCAGCACGCCGAGGCCGAAATCGTCCACGCCGCAGTTGTTCGAGGCGATGGTGATGTCCTTGGTGCCGGCATCGCGGATCGCGGCGATCAGGTTCTCGGGAATGCCGCAAAGGCCGAAACCGCCGGAGGCGATCTGCATCCCATCGAACAGGATCCCGTCAAGCGCCTCTGCGGCGGATCCGAATACCTTCTGCATCTGACACTCCCTGGGACCGGTTTCGTTCCGGTCGGTAATGTCGCGCCGCAGCGGATAAGTCAACGTGGCGCCCCGGGGCCGGGGCTCCGCGCCGGTCAGAGCAGCCGCACCTGGGTGCCGATCGGCACCAGCGCGTAGAGCGCCTCCACCTGCTCGTTGTACAGCCCGATGCAGCCATCCGAGGACGGGCGGCCGATCTTGCGCGTGTCATGGGTGCCGTGGATCAGGTAGGCGGGCCAGTCGAGGTACATGGCGTGGGTGCCCAGCGGGTTGTCCGGGCCGGGGGGCATGTACTTGAGCGTGGGGTCCCGCTCGATCATCGAGGGGGTCGGGGTCCAGTCGGGGCCCACCCGCTTGCGCACCACCTTGGTATAGCCGCGGCGCGTCAGTTCCTCGGTCCGGGGCACCGAGGTGGGAAAGATGCGGTAGCCGGTGCCGTCCCCCGACCACCAGTGCAGCGCCCGCGAGGTGATGTCGGCGACGATGGCGCCCGTGCCCAGCTCGCTGAAGTGTTCGCGCCAGTCCTGTTGCGCGAAACTCGAGATATTGCGCGCGGCAACCGCCGGCGCGGCGGCCCGTGCGGCGGCGGGCAGAAGCAGGGAGGCACCGGCCCCGGCAAGCAGGCGGCGGCGGGTGGGGGTAATGGGCATGGTTGGCTCCGTACTCTTGTTGCGTCGGGGCCTTCCTGCAGGACCGGGCGGCGCGGGGCCAGTCACGAATTCGCGAGATTGAATATGTTGTGATTTGGAGGAGAGAGGGGGGTCGGACCGCTGCGCGGTCCGACCGGGTGGGGGCTCTGCCCCCACGCCCCCGGGATATTTGGAACCAGAAGAATTGGCAGAGGGGGCGTGGTGGGGGCGGTCAGTCTTCGGTGTTGGCGGTGTTTTCCTTGGCGGTCTTGGCAGGGGTCTTTTTCTTTGCAGGGGTTTTTTTGGTCGCGGTGGTTTTGGCCGTGGTCTTCTTGGCGGCCGTCTTTTTTGCCGGCGCTTTCTTGGGCGCGGCTTTCTTGGCGCCCTTCTTACCCGCCTTTTCGGTGATCAGCCCGACCGCGACCTCCATGGTCACCGTCTCCGGCTCCATGTCCCGGGGCAGGGTAGCGTTGACCTTGCCCCATTTCACGTAGGGGCCGTAGCGGCCGGCCATGACGTTGACCGGTCCGCCCTCCTGCGGGTGTTCGCCCAGTTCCTTCAGCGGCTTGGCGGCCGCGCCGGCGCCGCGGCCGCGGCTGGCCTTCTGCGCCAGGACCTCTACCGCGCGGTTCATGCCGATGGTGAAGACCTCGTCCACCTCCGGCAGGTTCGCGTAGACGCGCCCGTGCTTGACGAAGGGGCCGTAGCGGCCGATCCCGGCCTCGACCATCTCGCCGTCCTCGGGGTGCGGGCCCACCTCGCGCGGCAGCGACAGCAGCAGCAGCGCCTTCTCGAGGTCGATGTCCTCCACCTGCCAGCCCTTGGGCAGCGAGGCGCGTGGGGGCTTGGGCTGTTCCTCGGTCGGCTCGCCGCGCTGCACGTAAGGGCCGAAGCGGCCCGAGCGCAGGGTGATCGTCTCGCCCGCGTCGTGGCCCAGCAGCTTTCCGTCGGGCCCGATCTCGCTGTCTTCGCCGGAGGCGCCGAGCGAGCGGGTGTAGCGGCATTCCGGGTAGTTGGTGCAGCCGATGAAGGCGCCGCCCGAGCGTGCGGTGCGCAGGTTCAGCCGCCCGGCGCCGCAGTTGGGGCAAAGCCGCGGGTCGCCGCCATCCTCGCGCGGCGGGTAGAGGTGCGGCGCCAGCACCTCGTCGATCTTCTCCAGCACCTCGCCGATCCTGAGGTCGGCGGTCTCGTCGATATGCGCCTTGAAATCGCGCCAGAAGCGGTCGAGCACGTCCTTCCACGCCCGCTCGCCCGCGGTGATGTCGTCAAGCTCGTTCTCCAGCTCGGCGGTGAAGTCGTAGCCGACGTACTTGCGGAAGTAGTTGGTGAGGAAGATCGTCACCAGCCGCCCCTTGTCCTCGGGGATCAGGCGGTTCTTGTCCTTGCGCACGTAGCCGCGGTCCTGGATCGTGGTGACGATCGAGGCGTAGGTGGAGGGGCGGCCGATGCCCAGCTCTTCCATCCGCTTGACCAGCGTCGCCTCGGTGTAGCGCGGCGGCGGCTGGGTGAAGTGCTGCTCTGGCGTGACAGAGCGGCGCTCGGCCCCCTCGCCCTCGGTGATCTGCGGCAGGCGCTTGTCGTCGTCGTCCACCACCGCGTCGTCACGGCCTTCCTCGTAGACCTTCAGGAAACCGTCGAACAGCACCACCTGCCCGGTGGCCCGGAGTTCCACCTGCCCGTCGCCGCTGGCGATGTCGACGGTGGTCCGTTCCAGCCGCGCCGGGGCCATCTGGCTGGCGATGGTCCGCTTCCAGATCAGGTCATAGAGCTTGCGCTGGTCGGGCTCGGAAACCTTCAGCGCGTCTGGGGCGAGCGTCATCTCGGTCGGCCGGATGCACTCGTGCGCCTCCTGCGCGTTCTTGGCCTTGTTCTTGTACATGCGCGGGCTCTCCGGCACGTAGTCGGCGCCGTAGCGGTCGCGGATCGCGTCGCGGGCGGCGTGCACGGCCTCGGGCGCCATGTCGATGCCGTCGGTCCGCATGTAGGTGATCAGCCCGGCCTCGTAGAGCCGCTGCGCCGCGCTCATCGCCTGGCGGGCGCCCATTCCGAACTTGCGGCTGGCCTCCTGCTGCAGGGTCGAGGTCATGAAGGGGGCCGAGGGGTTGCGGCTGGCCGGCTTGGCCTCGACCCGCGCCACCTTGAGGTCGCGCGAGGTGACGGCCTGCACCGCCAGCTCTGCCTGGGTGCCGTTCTCGATGTCGTAGCGGTCCAGCTTCTTGCCGGCCAGCACGGTCAGCCGGGCCTCGTACTCCTGCCCGCGGGGGGTGGCGAGCAGCGCCTTGACGGACCAGTATTCCCTTGCGCGGAAGGCCTCGATCTCCATCTCGCGCTCGACGATCAGGCGCAGGCAGACCGACTGCACCCGGCCGGCGGACTTGGCGCCCGGCAGCTTGCGCCAGAGCACCGGCGACAGGTTGAAGCCCACCAGGTAATCCAGCGCGCGGCGGGCGAGGTAGGCCTCGACCAGGTCCTGGTCCACCTGGCGGGGGTTCTTCATCGCCTCGGTGACGGCGGCCTTGGTGATGGCGTTGAAGACCACCCGGCTGACCGGGGTGTCCTTCTTGATCGCCTTGCGCTTGCGCAGGGTTTCCTCGAGGTGCCAGCTGATCGCCTCGCCCTCGCGGTCGGGGTCGGTGGCGAGAATCAGCTGGGGGTCGTCCTTCAGCGCGTCGGCGATGGCCTTGACGTGCTTGCGGCTGTCCGCGGCCACCTCCCACAGCATCTCGAAACCGTGTTCCGTGTCGACCGAACCGTCCTTGGGGGGCAGGTCGCGCACGTGGCCGTAGGAGGCCAGAACGGTGAAGTCGTCGCCCAGATACTTGTTGATTGTCTTGGCCTTGGCCGGCGATTCGACAACGACGACTGGCATGGCAGTCCTTCCGATTGTTGTGGCTGCTCGTGGCGGCGCAAGATGTGGGCGCAGGTGGGGGAATGTCAATGAGGCGGTTCGGGCGCCGGGACCGGCGGCGTGCAAGCGCCTGTTTGAAGAGCGGTTTTGAGCCGAGGGGCCCGGACGCCGGGCCGGTTCGTCAGCGCCGCGACAGCAGCCCGCCGGCCCGCCGTTCGATCCGGCCGTCCAGTTCCAGCGCGACGATTTCCGGCGCCACGGTGCCCGCCGGCAGGCCGAGGTCGCGGATCAGCTGGTCCTCCGCCAGGGGGCTGGGGCCGAGGCGGTCGAGGATCTGCCCGTGCAGCGCGGCGGCGGAGGCCAGCGCGCGACGCACCTGCCCCTTGCGCGGCTCCGGCGCGGGGGGCGAGGGCGCGGCGAGGCGCAGTTCCGGTTGTTCGGCGTGGGCGGCGGCCGGACCCACCGCGTCGATCACGTCGGCCGCCGAGCGCACCAGCAGCGCGCCGTCGCGGATCAGCATGTTGCAGCCGGCCGCGCGGGCGTCGAAGGGGTGGCCGGGCACCGCCATCACCTCGCGCCCCTGGTCCAGCGCGTTGCGGGCGGTGATGAGGCTGCCGGACTTCGCCGCCGCCTCGATCACCACCACCGCGCGGGCGAGGCCCGAGATGATGCGGTTGCGTGCCGGGAAGTGGCGGGCCTGGGGCTGCATCCCCGGGGGCTGTTCCGACAGGTGCAGCCCGCGCTGGGCGATCTGGTGGTAAAGCTCTGCGTTTTCCGCCGGATAGCAGGTATCGACCCCGCCGGCGAGCACCGCCACCGTCCCGCCCTCCAGCGCCGCGAGGTGGGCGGCGGCGTCGATGCCGCGCGCGAGGCCGGAGACGACGGCGAACCCCGCCTCTGCCAGCCCCGCGCCAAGCTGCCGTGCCATGCGGGTGCCCAGCGAGGAGGCGTTGCGCGCGCCCACCAGCGCCACCAGCGGGCGGGTCAGCAGGGTGTCGTTGCCCAGCAGCCAGAGCACCGGGGGGGCGTCGGGCAGTTGCGACAGGGCGGCGGGGTAAGCGGGGGCGCCCAGCGCCAGCGGGCGGGCCCCGGCGCGGCGGCCCGCAGCGATCTCTGCGGCGGCGACGCCCGGGGGGCAGGCGGTGTAATCATCAACCCCGGCAGCGCGGGCGATCCCGGGCAGCGCGTCAAGCGCGGCGGCGGCAGAGCCGTGTTCGGCCAGCAGCCTGCGGAAGGTGGTGGGCCCGACGCGGCGGGGTCGCAAGAGGCGGAACCAGGATGACCAGTCATCCTCACTTCGGGGTGGGGTGAGGGGGTGAGGTGAAGGGAGAGTTTCCTTGGCCATCCTGGTCCGCCGTCTTGCTTCCCTAGGTATGGCGCCAGACCGGTTAAAACTTGGTAAACCGCCGCACATTCCCTGAAAATTTTATCCGAACACGCGGCAAGACTTCCGTTATACCTTCACCGTCACCCCGAGGCCTCAGGTGGCAGAGCCGCCTACCGTCAGCCCGCCGATCATCAGCGTCGGCTGGCCCACGCCCACCGGCACCCATTGCCCCGCCTTGCCGCAGTTGCCCACGCCCGGATCCAGCGCCATGTCGTTGCCGATGGCGCGGATCTGCTGCAGCGCCGTGGCGCCGTCGCCGATCAGCGTGGCGCCCTTCACCGGGCCGCCCAGCTTGCCGTTCCGCACGCGGTAGGCTTCGGTGCAGGAGAAGACGAACTTGCCCGAGGTGATGTCCACCTGCCCGCCGCCGAAGCCGACCGCGTAGATCCCGTCCTTCAGGTCGGCCAGGATCTCCTCGGGCCGCGCCTCGCCGCCCAGCATGTAGGTATTGGTCATCCGCGGCATCGGGATATGCGCGTAGCTCTGCCGCCGCCCGTTGCCGGTGGGCTGGACTCCCATCAGCCGCGCGTTCTGGCGGTCCTGCATGTAGCCCACGAGGATACCGTCCTCGATCAGCACGTTGCGGCCCGAGGGCGTGCCCTCGTCGTCGACGGTGATCGATCCGCGCCGGTCCGGGATCGTGCCGTCGTCCAGCACCGTCACCCCGGGGGCGGCGACGCGCTGTCCCATCAGGCCGGCGAAGGCCGAGCTTTGCTTGCGGTTGAAGTCGCCCTCCAGCCCGTGGCCCACCGCCTCGTGCAGCAGGATGCCGGGCCATCCGGCGCCCAGCACCACGTCCATCACCCCGGCGGGGGCGGGCTCTGCCTCGAGGTTGACCAGCGCGATGCGCAGCGCCTCGCGGGCCACGCCCTGCCAGTGCTCCGCGGTCATCAGCCCGGTCAGCATGTGCCGCCCGCCGCCGCCGTGGCTGCCGGTCTCGCGGCGGCCGTCCTGTTCGACGATCACCTGCACGTTCAGCCGCGTCATCGGGCGGGCGTCGCGCACCAGCGTGCCCTCGGGGCGCAGGATCTCGACCTCCTGCATCGAGGCGGCGAGGGTGGCGGAAACCTGCACCACCCGCCGGTCCAGCCCGCGGGCGAAGGCGTCGATCTCGCGCAGGGTGTCGATCTTCACCGGGAAGGGCACGCCGTCCAGCGGGTTGCCGTCGCCGTAGAGCCGCCGGTTGGTGGCCTGCGGCGCGGGCGCGAGGGTGCCGCCGCCGGCGCCCACGGCAAGGCGCGCGGTCTCGACGGCGCGGGCGAGGGCGGGTTCTGATATCTCGCTGGAATGGGCGTAACCGGCGGTCTCGCCGCAGACCGCGCGCAGGCCGAAGCCCTCGGAGGCGTCGTAGCTGGCGGTCTTCACCCGCCCGTCGTCGAAATGCACCATCTCCGAGCGGCTGCGCTCCAGGAACAGCTCGCCGTCGTCGGCGCCGGCGACGGCCTCGCGCAGCCGGGCGAGGGCGGCGTCGCGGTCCAGCGCGGTCTCGAAGGGGCGGAAGGGGGCATCGGTCATGGGGCGATCCTGTGCAGAGGTCGGCGGGCGCACCGCGGCGGGCGCGGGCGAATGGGGCGCAATGCCGCAACAGATATGCTTGAGCGCGCCCATCTAATATGGTTTCACACCGCGCAGACACAACGGGATTCCCCGCAGGCCAGCGGGCGCCCGTCAATCGCGGCGGCCAGGGCCGCCCAGCCGGACAGGAAGTGGACATGCGCGTCAACAGCATTCTCGCGGGCCTCGGGGCCGCCCTCACCGCAACGCTCTGGTCGGGTATCGCCATGGCGCAGGACGGTCTGGACGGGCTTCCGCGCATCGGCAAGCCGGACCAGGACGGCATCAACTTCCAGCCCGCCGCGACCGAGGTGGCCGCGGACCTGCAGTGGCTGGACGGGATGCTGCTGGCGGTCTGCGTCGCCATCGTGGTCTTCGTCATGCTGCTGCTGGCCATCGTGATCCTGCGCTACAACCAGCGCGCCAACCCCAAGCCGGCGACCTTCACCCACAATTCGCCGCTGGAGGTCACCTGGACCCTGGTGCCGATCGTGGTGCTGGTTTTCATCGGCGCCTTCAGCCTGCCGACCCTGTTCAAGCAGCAGGAGATCCCGGACGCCGACCTGCTGATCAAGGTCACCGGGCAGCAGTGGTTCTGGAGCTACGAGTACCCCGACCAGGGGCTGACCTTCGACAGCTACATGCTGGCCAAGGACGAGCTGGAAGAGAACGGCTACATGCCGGACGAGTACCTGCTGGCCACCGACACCGCCGTGGTGATCCCCACCGGCAAGACCATCGTGATGCAGGTGACCGCCGCCGACGTGATCCATTCGTGGACCATCCCCGCCTTCGGGGTGAAGCAGGACGGCGTGCCGGGCCGGCTGGCGGAACTGTGGTTCGAGGTCGCGCCGGGGATGGAAGGCATCTACTTCGGCCAGTGCTCGGAACTGTGCGGCAAGGACCATGCCTACATGCCGATCACCGTGAAGGCGGTCAGCCAGCAGGAATACGACGCCTGGCTGAACGGCCCCGCGCAGGACTTCGCGGAGAACCCGCGCCCCCGCGCGGTCGAGGTGGCGGCGGCCGAGTGATGGCCGCGGCGCGCGCGGCGGTTGCCGGGGCGCGCCGGGGCACGGATGACACGGGTCGGCGCGCAGGCCGCGCGCCGCAGGATCTGGCGAAGGACAGCGGGCGGGCCGGAACGGCGCGCCCCGCTGCATGGAACGGCTGATGAGCGACGCGAAAGCAACGGATTTCGAGCACGAGGCGGGCTTCGGCGACTACTTCGCCCTGCTCAAGCCGCGGGTGATGTCGCTGGTGATCTTCACCGCGCTGGTCGGGCTGGTTGTCGCGCCGGTGCCGGTGCACCCCGTGGTCGCGCTGTCCTCGCTGCTGTTCATCGCCATCGGCGCCGGCGCCTCGGGCGCGCTGAACATGTGGTGGGACGCGGACATCGACGCGGTGATGAAGCGCACGGCGAAGCGCCCCGTCCCCTCGGGCCGCATCGAGGCGGGCGAGGCGCTGGCGATCGGCGCCGCGCTGTCGGGCATGGCGGTGGTGATGCTGGCGCTGGCGGCCAACCTGCTGGCGGCCGGGCTGCTGGCCTTCACGATCTTCTTCTACGCCGTGGTCTACACCATGTGGCTGAAGCGCTGGACGCCGCAGAACATCGTCATCGGCGGCGCCGCGGGCGCCTTCCCCCCGATGATCGGCTGGGCCGTGGCCACCGGCGGCGTTTCGGTCGAATCGGTGCTGATGTTCGCGCTGATCTTCATGTGGACCCCGCCGCACTTCTGGGCGCTGGCGCTGTTCATGAAGTCCGACTACGACGCGGCGAAGGTGCCGATGCTGACCGTCACCCACGGCCGCCGCGCCACGCGCAACCACGTGCTGGCCTATACCGTGCTGCTGGTGCCGGTGGCGCTGGGGCTGGGGCTGACTTCGATCGGCGGGCCGGTCTACATGGTGGTCTCGCTGGGGCTGAACGCGCTGTTCCTCAAGGGCGCCTGGGACCTGTGGCGGCGGGACGAGCCGGCGGCCGAGGCCGATGGCTACCGGACCGAGCGCAAGGTGTTCCGCCTGTCGCTGTCCTACCTCTTCCTGCACTTCGGCGCGCTGCTGGTCGAGTCGACGCTGCGCGGCTACGGATTGGGGGGATGGTGATGCCGATCCAGGCCGAACATGACATGCACCGCCGCCGCTTCTCGCGGAACCTCGGCGTGGGGCTGGCGCTGGTGGCCTTCGTCGCCGTGGTCTTCGCGCTGAGCGTGGTGAAGATCCGCAACGCCGGGCCGGTCGAAGGCTTCGACCACCAGCCGCGCGCCACCGCGCTGCCGGTGGAGGGCGCGAAATGAGCCTGCAGGGACCGCAGAAGACCGCCGCGCTGACGGTGGGCGTCGTGGTGCTGATGGGCGGGCTGGCCTGGGCCTCGGTGCCCTTCTACGACTGGTTCTGCCGCGTCACCGGCTTTTCCGGCACCCCCGGGGTCGCCAGCGCCGGGTCGGACGAGGTGCTGGATCGCACCATCAAGATCCGCTTCGACGCCTCACTGGACCGGGGGATGCCCTGGTCCTTCAAGCCGATGCAGCGCGAGATGGAGATCCGCATCGGCGAGACCGGGCTGGCCTTCTACGAGGCGCGCAACGACACCGACCGTCCCGTCGCCGGGCAGGCCAGCTACAACGTCACCCCCTACGAGGCGGGCGGC
The DNA here is from genome assembly GCA_048262455.1 of Rhodobacter sp. Taxonomy (GTDB): domain Bacteria; phylum Pseudomonadota; class Alphaproteobacteria; order Rhodobacterales; family Rhodobacteraceae; genus Psychromarinibacter. The sequence continues at coordinate 79,048 of JBLXFD010000003.1, read as the reverse complement.
TTCTTCACCAAGATCGACTGCTTCTGCTTCACCGAGCAGGTGCTGCAGCCGGGCGAGGTGGTGCAGATGCCGGTGACCTTCTACGTCGACCCCGAGATCGCCACCGACCGGGACGCGAAGTACGTGAACCGCATCACGCTCAGCTACACCTTCTACGAGATCGACCTTCCCGAGGCCCACGCCGCGCTGGCGGGCGAGGACGGACCGGTCTACAAGGATTAACCACGCGAAGACGAGGAAACGCTTTCCATGGCGCACAGCAAGAACCACGACTACCACATCCTGCCGCCGTCGATCTGGCCCTTCGCCGGCGCCGTGGCCTCCTTCATCATGCTTTTCGGGGCCGTGATGTTCTTCCACGACAAGGGTCCGTGGATGATGCTGATCGGCCTGGTCGGCGTGCTCTACACCATGTTCGCCTGGTGGTCCGAGGTGGTGGCGGAAAGCAACCAGGGCGACCACACCCCGGTGGTGCGGATCGGCCTGCGCTATGGCTTCATCATGTTCATCATGTCCGAGGTGATGTTCTTCGCCGCCTGGTTCTGGTCGTTCTTCAAGCACGCCATGTACCCCGGCGGCGACCTGACCCCCGCCGAGTACATGGTCTGGCCCCCGGCGAACATCGAGACCTTCGATCCCTGGCACCTGCCGCTGATCAACACCCTGATCCTGCTGTGCTCCGGCGCCGCGGCGACCTGGGCGCACCACGCGCTGGCGCACGAGAACAACCGCAAGGACCTGGTAAACGGCCTGATCCTGGCGATCGCGCTGGGGGTGCTGTTCACCTTCTTCCAGGCCTACGAGTACGGCCACGCCTCCTTCGGCTTCGCCGGCAACATCTACGGCGCCAACTTCTTCATGGCGACCGGCTTTCACGGCGCGCACGTGGTGATCGGCACGGTCTTCCTGGCGGTCTGCCTGCTACGGGCGCTGGCGGGGCACTTCACCCCGGAAAAGCACATCGGCTTCGAGGCCGCCGCCTGGTACTGGCACTTCGTCGACGTGGTCTGGCTGTTCCTCTTCGCCGCGATCTACATCTGGGGGTCCTGACCCCGGCGGTCCCCCGGGGCCGCGGCAGAATGCGAAACCGGGGGCGCGGGGTCATCCTGCGCCCCCTGCCTTTGAGGACCGCCATGCGCCGCCTGTTCCTTCCCCTGATGTTCGGCCTCGCCGGCGTGGCGATCCTGATCGGCCTCGGTGTCTGGCAGGTGCAGCGGCTGGCGTGGAAATCCGCGATCCTGGCGCAGATCGAGGCGCAGATCGCCGCCGACCCGGTGCCGCTGCTCTCGGGCCCGCTGGAGGAATTCCAGGCGGTCGAGGCGGAAGGGCGGATCACCGGCGAGGAGGCCCACGTGCTGACCTCGATCAAGCCCATCGGCGCCGCCTTCCGCATCGTCTCGGTCTTCGAGACCGGGGGCCGCCGGGTGCTGCTGGACCGCGGCGCGGTGCCGGTGGAGGACAAGGACGCGCCGCGCCCGCCTGTCGAGGCACGCATCACCGGCAACTTCCGCACCGTGCAGGAGACCGACAGCTTCACCCCCGACCCGGACCTCGCCCGCAACTACTGGTTCGCCCGCGACGTCCCGGCCATGGCCGCCGCGCTGGACACCGAGCCGCTGCTGGTGATCCTGCGCACCACTACCGAGGCGGATCCCCCGGTGCGGCCGCAGCCCGTGGACACCGCCGGCATCCCCAACAACCACCTGCAATATGCCCTCACATGGTTTTCGCTCGCCCTCGCCTGGGCGGGGATGACAGGGCTGTGGCTGTGGCGTATCACCCGCCGGATAGACTGAAACGGATACCCCATGCGATATATCTCCACCCGCGGCCAGGCGCCCGTCCTGTCCTTCGAAGAAGCGATGCTGACCGGACTGGCGCGCGACGGCGGGCTCTACCTGCCAGAGACGATCCCGCAGATGAGCGCCGCCGACATCGCCGCGCTGGCGGGGGAAAGCTACGAGGAGATCGCCTTTCGCGTGATGCGCCCCTTCGTCGGCGACTGCTTTGCCGAGGACGTGTTCCGCGCCATCATCGCCCGCGCCTACGAGGGCTTCGGCCACCCCGCCCGCGCGCCGCTGAAGCAGCTGGCGCCGAACCATTTCCTGCTGGAGCTGTTCCACGGCCCGACGCTGGCCTTCAAGGACTTCGCCATGCAGCTGATCGGCCAGCTGTTCCAGGCCGCGCTGACCCGGCGGGGTGAGCGGGTGACCATCGTCGGCGCCACCTCCGGCGACACCGGCAGCGCCGCGATCGAGGCGTTCCGGGGGCTGGATAACGTCGACGTCTTCATCCTGTTCCCCGAGGGCCGCGTCAGCGAGGTGCAGCGCCGGCAGATGACCACGCCGTCCGAGGCCAACGTCCACGCGCTGGCGGTCAAGGGCGACTTCGACGACTGCCAGGCCGCGCTGAAGGACATGTTCAACGACTTCGGGTTCCGCGACGAGGTGCGGCTGGCGGGCGTGAACTCCATCAATTGGGCGCGGGTGCTGGCGCAGGTGGTCTACTACTTCAGCGCCGCCGTCTCGCTGGGTGCGCCGCACCGCAAGGTGTCCTTCACCGTGCCCACCGGCAATTTCGGCGACATCTTCGCCGGCTACATCGCCCGGGAAATGGGCCTGCCGGTGGAACGGCTGGTGATCGCCACCAACCACAACGATATCCTGCACCGCACGCTGCAGACCGGCGCGCATGAAAAGCAGGGGGTGAGTCCGTCGATCAGCCCCTCGATGGACATCCAGGTTTCCTCGAACTTCGAGCGGGCGCTGTACTATGCCTATTCCGGCGATGCCGCCGCCGTGGCGCACGAGATGGAGGCGCTGAAGACCGGCGGCGGTTTCACCGTCAGCCAGGGCGCGCTGCAGGCGCTGCGGGCGGTCTTCGATTCCGGCCGCGCTTCGGAGGAGGAAACCACCGCCACCATCCGCCACCAGCACGCCGCCACCGGCGAGGTGCTGTGCCCCCACAGTGCCGTGGGCGTGAAGGTGGCCGGCGAGAACCTTGGCGCCACTCCGATGATCACGCTTGCCACCGCGCATCCCGCCAAGTTCCCCGACGCGGTCGAGGCCGCCACCGGCACGCGGCCCCCCCTTCCCATTCGCATGGCCGACCTTTATGACCGGTCGGAACGTGTCACCAGTGTCGAGAACGACCTTGGCGCCATCCAGAAGCTGATCAGGGAGCGTATCGCCACGTGAGCGTCAGGATCCACACTCTGCCCAACGGCTTCCGTATCGTGACGGAACTCATGCCGTCGATGAAATCGGCCTCGCTGGGCATCTGGGTGATGGCCGGCGGCCGGCACGAACGGGTGGAGCAGAATGGAATCGCGCACTTCCTCGAGCACATGGCGTTCAAGGGCACCCGCACCCGCAGCGCCCTGCAGATCGCCGAGGAGATCGAGGACGTCGGCGGCTACATCAACGCCTATACCAGCCGCGAGATGACTGCCTACTACGGCCGGGTGCTGGAGGATGACGTGCCGCTGGCGCTGGACGTGATCAGCGACATCGTCCTCAACCCGAACTTCGACGCGCAGGAGATCGAGGTTGAGCGCGGGGTGATCCTGCAGGAGATCGGGCAGGTGCTGGACACCCCCGACGACGTGGTCTTTGACTGGCTGCAGGAGGTCGCCTACCCGGAGCAGGCGCTGGGCCGGTCGATCCTCGGCCCCGCCGAACGGGTACGCGGCTTTTCCCGCGAGGACCTGTCCTCCTTCGTGCGCGAACATTACGGCCCCGAGAAGATGATCCTCGCCGCCGCCGGTTCCGTCGACCACGACGCCATCGTCGCCGAGGCGGATAAGCTGTTCGGCCACCTGCCGCGCGGCCCGGCAGAGCTGCTGGAGCCGGCGAAGTTCCTGGGCGGCGAGCGGATGGAGGTCCGGCCGCTGGAGCAGGTGCACTTCGCCCTTGCCTTCGAGACGCCGGGTTACCGGGACGAGGCGATCTATACCGCGCAGATCTACTCCACCGCCCTGGGCGGCGGCATGTCCTCGCGCCTGTTCCAGGAGGCGCGGGAGCGTCGGGGGCTGTGCTACACGATCTTCGCGCAGACCGGGGCCTATGCGGACACCGGCCTGACCACGATCTACGCCGGCACCGCGGCCGACCAGATCGGCGATCTTGCGGGCCTGACCATGGACGAGATGAAGCGCGCCGCCGACGACATGTCCGACGCCGAGGTCGCCCGCGCCCGCGCGCAGATGAAGGCCGGGCTGCTGATGGGGCTGGAAAGCCCCTCGGCCCGCGCCGAGCGCCTGGCACGGCTGCTGTCGATCTGGGACCGCGTGCCCTCGCTGGACGAGGTGGTGGAGCGGATCGAGGCCGTCACCACCGCCGACGTCGCCGCCTTCGCCGCGCAGGTGGCGGGCGAATCGAAGGCCGCGCTGACCATGTACGGGCCCGTCGAGCACGCGCCGCGCATGGCGGCCCTGCGGGAGCGTCTGGCTGCCTGATGCTGACCCGACGTCGCAAGCTGCGTCTTGTCACGGAACGGATGATCCTGCGCCCGCCGCAGCACGGTGATTTCCGCGCCTGGGCCGGTCTGCGCCAGACCAGCGCCACCTTCCTCAAGCCGTGGGAACCCACTTGGTCGCCCGACCACCTGACGCGCAAGGCCTTCACCAACCGCGTCTACTGGTCCACCCGCTCGATCGCCACCGCTAGCGCGGTGCCGCTGTTCCTGTTCCGGCTGGAGGGCGAGGTGCTGCTGGGGGCGATCACGCTGGACAACATCCGCCGCGGCCCGGCGCAGTCGGGCACGCTGGGTTACTGGATCGGCGAGCCCTACGCCCGCCTCGGCTACATGCGCGAGGCGATCCAGGCGGTGGTGCACTACGGGTTCACCGAACTCGACCTCAGCCGGATCGAGGCCGCCTGCCTGCCAGAGAACGTCGCTTCGCGCGGGGTGCTGGAAAAATCCGGCTTCAAGTACGAGGGGGTGGCGCAGAGCTACCTGCAGATCCACGGCCGCTGGCGCAACCACGTGCTTTACGCCAACCTGCGCGGCGACCGGCGCGGGCGCACCGACGTGGGCTGACCGCGCGTTTTCGCGGCAGATGACGTGGCTGTGATCGGCGCGGTGCAAAGGGGCTTCTGCGATCGGGTAGGGCGGCGCTAGACTGGCGGCGAACAGGAGGTTTGCCATGCTTCGTCTTGTCCTCGCCCTGCTTCTGCTGCCCGCCGCCGCCGCCGCGCAGGACCGCCGCCCCAGCCACTGCATCGCCATCGCAGATGCCGCGCCGGGGCTGGAGTACCTGCAGCTCGCGGCCTACGGCGACCCGGTGCCGGAGTATTCCGTCCGGCTGACCTACATCGACCACTCGATGTTCCTGATCGAGACGCCGGGCGGGTTGAGCGCGATCACCGACTACCACGGCTACATCGGCGCCGCAGACTTCCTGCCCGACGTGGTGACCATGAACCACGCCCACTCCACCCACTGGACCGTCAATCCGAACCCCGCGATCCCGCACGTGCTGCGCGGCTGGGGTGATGGCGAGACGGGGGCGGAACATCACCTCGACCTCGGCGAGATGCTGATCCGCAACGTCTCCACCGATATCCGCGCCGGGGCGGGGCTGCGCGAGCGGAACGGCAACTCGATCTTCGTCTTCGAGGTGGAGGGGCTGTGCATCGGCCACCTCGGGCACCTGCACCACGAGCCGAACGACGCGCAATATGCCGCGCTGGGGCGGCTGGACGTGGTGATGGCGGCGGTGGACGGGGGCATGACCCTGCCGACCCCGGTGATCGTGAAGATCCTCAAGCGGCTGAAAAGCTCTGTGGTGATCCCCATGCACTGGTTCGGCCGCGGCGCGCTGGAGATTTTCCTGGCCGAGATGTCCGACGAATTCGCGGTGCAGCGCGCCCCGGGGCAGGACTACACGGTGTCGCTGCGCAGCCTGCCGTCGCGCCCCACGGTGGTGGTGCTGGAGCCGCGCTACCTGCCGGTGTTCCAGGACTGACCAAAGAAAAACCGCCGCCCCAGGGGGACGGCGGTTTCAATCTTCGGCCGTGTCACCGCCTCAGGCGGCGCGGCTGACCAGCACTTCGTCGACCTGCTTCTGCGCCGAGGTCTCGTCAGAGCCGGAGACCGCCGCGACTTCGCGCGTCAGACGTTCCAGCGCCGCCTCGTACAGCTGGCGTTCCGAATAGGACTGCTCGCGCTGATCGTCGGTGCGGTGCAGGTCGCGCACCACCTCGGCGATGGCGATCAGGTCACCGGAGTTGATCTTCTGCTCATACTCCTGCGCCCGGCGCGACCACATGGCCTTCTTGACCTTGGCCTTGCCCTTCAGCGTCTTCATCGCCAGCGAGACGATGTCGGGGGTCGACAGCGAACGCATGCCTACCTCGGTCGCCTTGTGGGTGGGAACGCGCAGGGTCATCTTGTCCTTCTCGAAGGAGATCACGAAGAGCTCCAGCTTGATGCCGGCGATCTCCTGCTCCTCGATCGAGACGATCTGGCCGACGCCATGCGCCGGATATACAACGTGATCGTTGGGACGAAATTCCATTTTTTTCGCTTTGCTCATGCAGCATCCTTCCTCGGGCCCGCAGCGGACCGGTGACGCATTCGTCCACCAGTGCGGGACCCCCCAGATCAAGCCCGCGACCGGCGCCTAGAAAGCCAGCCTCAGGAAACACTTCCTGAAGATGACATGGGATCGTCAGCGTCGATAAGAATGCGATATAGCAGAAACGCCCGGCCATTTAAAGCGCGGCGAAATCGGCATCGGCGAAAAACCCCTTATATAAGGGGTTTGGCCGAAAGCAAATTGTCGCAGGCGGGGCGTGCTTGGTTAAGTCAGCCCTGCTGACCCGCCGAATCGGGGCTCAGCCCCCCTCGCCGGGCGCCTCGGAAAAGTACTTCTCGAGCTTCCCGCTTTCCCCGTCCCGCTCTTCCGCGTCGGGCAGGGGGTCCTTCTTGGTCACGATCACCGGCCAAAGCTCGGAATACTTCCGGTTGAACTCCACCCATTTCTCGGTGTCGGGCTCGGTATCCGGCAGGATCGCCTCGGCCGGGCACTCGGGTTCACAGACGCCGCAGTCGATGCATTCGTCGGGGTGGATCACCAGCATGTTCTCGCCCTCGTAGAAACAGTCCACGGGGCAGACTTCCACGCAGTCGGTGTATTTGCAGGCGATGCAGGCGTCGTTGACGATGTAGGTCATGGGCGTATCCGGATCGTGGTCAGGCCGTAGCTAGAACAGCCGCCCGGATCATTCAAGGTCGGTCTGGCGCAGGGCGTCGCCTTTGCGGCGGTCCCGCTTGGTGGGGCGCCCGCCGCCGTCGTAGCCGGGTGCCGGGGGCGGGGCCGCGGGTGCCTCGGGCGTCAGGTCGTCGTAGAGCGCCTGCGCCTCGGGGGCAGGGCCGCGGCGGGTGCCCAGGTCGATCATCCGCACTACCCGGATACGCTTGCCCTGCGGGAAGGTCAGGGTGGCGCCGGGGGCAATGGCGTGAGAGGGCTTGGCAATGCGGGTGCCGTCCACCCGCACCTGCCCCGCAGAGACGACCTTGGCGGCAAGCCCGCGCGTCTTGAAGAACCGCGCGTACCACAGCCACTTGTCGACGCGGATGCTGGCGCGAGCCGCTTCGGTCAAGTCAGCTTTTGTCCTTCAGCCCCATCAGCGCGGCGGCGAAGGGGTTGTCCGGGTCGATCCGGTCCTTTTTCGGCGGACGCGATTCGAAGCTGCGGTTCTGCTGCGGCGCGTTCTTGGGCGGGCGCTTGCCCTTCGGCTTGCCCTTGCCGCCGGGACGGCCACCGCCGCTGGCGTCACGCTCCTGCCCGCCGCCCTGGTTGCCGCCCTGATTACCGCCGTGGCGACCGCGGCCCTGGCCCTTGCCGCCGCCTTCGCGCCGGCGGTTCAGGCCGCCCCAGGTGAAGGTATAGAACACCTCCTGCTCCGGCCCCGCCACGTCGGCGTCGGGCGCGGTGCCCGGCAGGATCTCTTCCTCGACTGACTGGGGAATGTGGTCGTCCACGTGGGTGACGTTGTCGGCCACCTCGTCGATCGGGGCCACGCCCTGCGCTTCCAGCGCCTGCGCCTCCTCGGTCGGCTCGGGGATCTCTGCCGCCGGCGGGGGCGAGGGTTCGGGATCGGTGACGCCGCCCGCGGGGGCCGCATCGCCAAGGTCCATCACCGGCACGTCGGGCTGCGGCGCGTCCTCGTCCGGCAGGCCCGTGGTCGCAGGGTCGGCCTCTGCAGTTCCCGGCTCTGCCTGCTCGACGCCGCCGGTCTCGGTGATCACCTCCTCGGCTGCGGCGCGGTCCTCGGGGATCACCTCGGTGACCGGCTTGACCTTGGCGCGCTCGCCCTTGTCGGCCTTGTAGCCAAGGCCTTCCATCAGCTTCGCGAACTGCTCCAGCGTCATGCCGGTGATCGACAGCATGTCCGCCGTCGCCTCGAACCCGCCGCGGCTGTCCTCGGCGCGCAGCATGTCGGCGAGCCGTTCCAGCATGTCAATGCGGATCGCCCGCTCGCCGGCAGCGCGGTAGCCGGCCATGGTGTGGTAGGTGCCGGGCGCGGAGGTGTCGGCGGGGATCGTGACCAGCCCCGGGGGCGGGCTTTCAGGGAATTCCTGCAGCCCCTGGGACAGCGACCACAGCACCAGCCGCAGCCGGGTCGGCGCGGGTTTCAGCAGCAGCGGCATGAAGACGGTGAACTGGCCGAAGCGGATCCCGTGCTTGCGCAGGGCGGCGCGGCTGTCCTGGTCAAGTTCCTTGACCTCGCCGGCCACCTGGTCGCGCGGCAGTACGCCGAGGTTCTCGACCATCCGGAAGGCAAAACCGCGGGCAAGGCCCGTCAGCGTTTCGTCCCGCTGGACGGTCAGCAGCGGCTCGAACAGCGTGGCCACCTTGCGGTCGATGAAGTGCTGCAGCCGGCGCTGCACCTTCTGCTGAACCTCGGGCCCGGCCTCGTCGTCGACGAAGGCCTCTGCCACCGGTTTCAGCGGCTCGGAGCCGGCGACGAGCTTGCCGATGGCATGCTCGCCCCACATCAGCCCGCCCTGGTCGGTGTAGTCCAGCTCGGTGTCCGGCGCGTTGTAGAAGCGGTCGGCGCGCAGGTGGAACTCCGGCCTGAGGGCCTGCAGCGAGGCCTGGCGCAGGGTCTTCGCCTCGTCCGCGCTGGCGGACTTGTCCTGGCTGAACCGGAACCCTTCCAGACGGCCGACGAACTGGCCCTCGACGGTCACTTCGCCCTTGTCATTCACCTCGGCCACAAGGCTCTCCTTCTGCTTGAGCCGGCGCAACAGCACGGACGTGCGCCGGTCCACAAATCTCTGCGTCAGACGCTCGTGCAAGGCGTCCGACAATCGGTCTTCTACTGCGCGGGTCGCCTCGCGCCAATGCGTTTCGTCGTCGACCCAGCCCGCTCTCTGAGCGACATAGGTCCAGGTACGGATATAGGCCAGCCTTTTAGAAAGGGTATCGATTTCGCCGTCGGTGCGATCGATCCGCTTGACCTGCCGCGCCAGCCAGTCGTCCGGCACCCGGCCCCATTCCTGCAGGAACCCGAAGATCCGTTCCAGCAGCCCCGCGTGCTCGGCATGGCTGATGCCGCGGAAATCGGGGATCCGGCAGACATCCCACAGCTGACGCACCCCGCGGGCGTCGGTGGTGCGGGCGCGGATCTCGGGGATCTCCGCAAGGGTCTTCAGCGCCATCAGGTCGTCGGCCTCGCGGGCGCGGTTCAGCCACTGGCCGTCCTCGCCGCTCTCCGGCGCCGTCTCCAGCGAGGCGATCAGCGCGGCGGTGCTGCCGAACTCCAACGCCGCGTTGCGCCATTGCAGCTTGCGGATCGGGGCAAAGCGATGCTCCTCGATGGCCTCCACCAGCCCCTCTTCCAGCGGCCCGGCCTCGCCGGTGGTGCCGAAGGTCCCGTCCTTGGTGTAGCGCCCGGCACGGCCGGCGATCTGCGCCAGCTCGTTCGGCATCAGCGGGCGCATGCGGCGGCCGTCGAACTTGGTGACCGAGGAGAAGGCGACGTGGTCGATTTCGAGGTTCAGGCCCATGCCGATGGCGTCGGTGGCCACCAGGTAGTCGACGTCGCCGTTCTGATACAGCTCCACCTGCGCGTTGCGGGTGCGCGGGCTGAGCGCGCCCATCACCACCGCGGCGCCGCCCTTCTGCCGGCGCAGCAGCTCGGCGATGGCATAGACCTGGTCGACGGAAAAACCGACGATGGCGGAGCGGCGCGGCATCCGGCTGATCTTCTTCTGCCCGGTGTAGGCGAGGGTGGAGAATCGCTCGCGCCGCATGAACTGCACCCGGGGCACCAGCGCGGCGATGGCCGGGCGCATGGTGTCGGCCCCCAGCAGCAGCGTCTCGTGGGTGCCGCGGGCGCGCAGCAGCCGGTCGGTGAAGACGTGGCCGCGTTCCGGGTCGGCGCAAAGCTGCACCTCGTCGATGGCCAGGAAATCGGGGATCATGCCCTCGGGCATCGCCTCGGTGGTGCAGACCCAGTACTGGGTGCGCGGCGGCACGATCCGCTCCTCGCCCGTCACCAGCGCCACCACGGAGGGCCCGCGCACCGCGACGATCCGGTCGTAGACCTCGCGGGCCAGCAGCCGCAGCGGCAGGCCGATGACCCCGGTGCGGTAGCTCAGCATCCGCTCGATGGCGTAATGCGTCTTGCCGGTGTTGGTGGGGCCGAGCACCGCCGTGATCCGCGCCTGATCGGCCATCGCGTCGCCTCTGTGTCCGGTCGGGGAAGATCCCGCGCCGTGCCGGCCGTCTCGGCCGGGGGGCGCCCGGGGTTTGGTGGTTGCGTTCAGGGTTTCTGGTTAGTCGACCCTTCGAGGGATGTATAGCGCCGGGGCCGCGCGGCTAGATCGGCTGGCCGCCGGTCTCCTTTTCCAGTCGCTCGATGGCGGCCTGGGTTTCCGGCCGGTGCGGGTGGACCTCGGCCAGCATCTTCCACGCCTCCAGCGCGCGGCGCTTGTCGCCGGTCTCCTCGAGGATGATCGCGAGGCCCGACAGCGCGTTGAACTGCACCGGGTTCAGCGCCAGCGCGCGGGCGATATCCTCCAGCGCCGGGCCGTACAGCTGGCGGCGGAAGTAGACGGTGGCGCGGTCGCTGTAGCCCTCGGCGAAGTCGGGCGCGTGGTCGGTGAGCGCGGTCAGATGCTCCAGCGCCGCGTCCCAGTCGTCCGCTTCCATCGCGTCGCGGGCGCGCATCAGCAGCAGGTCCATGGCGGGCGAGCCGGAGCGCGACCACTCGGTGCGGATGCGCCGCTCGATCTGCTGCCAGTTCTGGGTGCCGGGATCGGCCAGCTGCTCCAGCAGCGACTGCAGTTCCTCGGGCGCCGCGGGCTGCGCCCCGGCGGTGGTACCGGCGGCAATCAGCGATGCCGCCACGACAGATTTGCACAAGCGCAACAAACTTCCCATAACAGGGATCATACTGCGCAGGCAGCCAAATGCGAGCCCCCCGCGGGTCACAATCCAAGGAGCCCTAGACATGAGCGAAGTGATCGATACCGCCGTTGCGGCGCTGTCCGAAAAGCACAGCGGCGAGTTCGAGGGCCGCGCCAAGTTCGTCATCGAGGACGAGGGCAGCATCATGTTCGATTCGGAAGGCGTGCGCGCGGCGGACGAGGAGGCGGACGTCACCCTGACCTCCGACGCCGAGACCTTCCGCGCCATCCTCGACGGCAGCCTCGATCCCACCTCCGCCTTCATGACGGGCAAGCTCAGCGTCGACGGCGACATGGGAATGGCGATGCAGCTGGGCTCGGTCATCAGCTGAGATGAGCCGGGCAGCCCCCTATTTCGCCGACGTGGCCGGGGGGGTGCCGCCGGCGCAGGCGCTCTGGGTGCAGGCAGAGGACGGGGCGCGGCTGCGGGTGGCGCTCTGGCCCGGCGGCGCGGCCGGCACCGTGCTGCTGTTCCCGGGCCGCACCGAGTATTGCGAGAAGTACGGCCGCACCGTCCAGGACCTGGCGGCGCTGGGGCTGGGCTGCGCCACCATCGACTGGCGCGGGCAGGGGCTGTCGGACCGGGCGTTGGATGACGGCGCCACCGGGCATGTGACGGATTTCACCGACTACCAGTTCGACGTGGCCGCGCTGCTGGCGGCGGTGCGCGGGGCGGGAATGGCCGAGCCCTACTACCTGCTGGCCCACTCCATGGGCGGGGCGATCGGCCTGCGCGCGCTGGTCGAGGACCTGCCGGTGCGCGCCGCGGTCTTCTCGGCACCGATGTGGGGGATAAGGGTGCAGGGGGCGCTGCGGCCGGCGGCATGGTCGCTGTCCTGGGCCTCGCGGCTGCTGGGGTTCGGGCACAGGTACGCGCCGGGCACCCGGGCGGCCAGCTATCTCGCCGAGGCGGCCTTCGAGGGCAACGTCCTGACCACCGACCGCGAGATGTGGGACGATATGCTGCGGCAGGTCACCACGCACCCGGAGCTGTCGCTGGGCGGGCCAAGCCTGCACTGGGTCTACGAGGCGCTGAGCGAAACCCGCCGCCTCGCCCGCCGCCCGTCACCGACGGTTCCGGCGCTGACCTTCCTCGGCACCAACGAGCGGATCGTCGACCTCGCCCCGATCCACGACCGCATGGCGCGCTGGCCGGGGGGGCGGCTGGAACTGGTGGAGGGGGCAGAGCACGAGGTGCTGATGGAGGCGCCCGAGACCCGCGCCCGGGTGATGGCGCAGCTGGGCGCGTGGTTCGGGTCGGAAGCCGCGGCGGGCTGAGGTTCCCCGCGCGGAATCAAGGGCCGCAGGCCCGCCGCGCATCACCGAGCCGCCCCCCGGCACGGCGATCTGGTTGGGGCCGGTGGGACGCTCGGCAGTAGCTCGATCTTGGCGGACATAAAGCGCTGCTGCCCGCAGGCAGGATCGCCGCACCGCGGCCACTCCGCCCCAGCATCCTTCCCCAACACACGCTCTTTGCTCGCGCGGAACCAAGGGCCGCAGGCCCGCCGCGCATCGCCGGGCCGCCCCCCGGCACGGCGATTTGGTGGGGCCATCGAGACGCTCGGCAGTAGCTCGACCTTGGCGGAGATAAAGCGCTGCTGCTCAAAAGCAGGATCGCCGCACCGCGGCCCGGCGCTGCGCGGCTCTGCACCGCAAAGGAAAAGGGCGCAGCCATCGCCGCGCCCCCTAATCCCGTCAGGCGGAAGAAATCAGTCCGCCTTCACCGTCTGCTTCTGCTCGCCCAGCCCCTGGATGCCCAGGGTCATGACGTCGCCTTCCTTCAGGTACACCGGCTCCGGCTTCATCCCCAGCCCGACGCCCGGAGGCGTGCCGGTGGAGATGATGTCGCCCGGGTGCAGCGTGAACAGCTGTGACAGGTGCGAGATCACCTGCGCCACGGTGAAGATCATCGTCTTCGTGTTGCCGTTCTGCATGCGCTTGCCGTTGACATCCAGCCACATGTCCAGGTTCTGCGGGTCCTCGACCTCGTCGCGGGTCACCATCCAGGGGCCGGTGGGGCCGAAGGTGTCGCAGGACTTGCCCTTGGTCCACTGGCCCGAGATCTTGGCCTGGAAGTGCCGCTCGGACACGTCGTTGATGGTGCAGTAGCCGGCCACGTAGTCCAGCGCGTCTTCCTCGGAGACGTACTTGCACTTCTTGCCGATCACCACGCCCAGCTCGACCTCCCAGTCGGTGTGGGTCGACCCGCGGGGCATCACAACGTCGTCGTTCGGGCCGACGATGGCCGAGGTGGCCTTCATGAAGAGGATCGGGTGCTCGGGAATGTCCGCGCCGGTCTCGGCGGCGTGGTCGGAGTAGTTCAGGCCGATGCACATGAACTTGCCGGTGCCGCCCACGCAGGGGCCGAAGCGCGGCTTGGTCTGCACCACCGACAGCGTCTTGACGTCGATGCCGCGCAGACGCTCCAGCCCGGCGTCGCCCAGCACGTCGCCGGAGATGTCGCCCACGTGGGGGCTGAGGTCGCGGATCTGGCCTTCGTCGTCGATCAGGCCGGGTTTTTCCTTGCCGGGTTCACCGTAGCGGCAGAGTTTCATGCAGTGTCTCCTTTGGTCATGGATAGGGCCGGCCCGGGCAGTCCGGGGCCGGCCGGCAGTTCAATGGTTGTCGCGCGGCGTGTGCTTGCGGGCGATTTCCTGGTAGGCGTCGGCGCCGCGCAGGGTCATGCCCTCGCTGAACGGCTCCACCTTCTCGCGGAAGATCTCCTGCCAGGGCGACTGGCTGAGCGGGGCAAAGCTGTGCCCGTTCAGCGCCTCGCGGCGGGTGGCCAGTTCCGCGTCGTCCAGCAGCATGTCGGCGGTGCACTTCTTCAGGTCGATGCGGACACGGTCGCCGGTCTTCACCAGCCCCAGCCCGCCGCCGTCCGCCGCCTCGGGCGAGGCGTTGAGGATCGAGGGCGAGCCCGAGGTCCCCGACTGCCGCCCGTCGCCGACGCAGGGCAGCGCGTGGATGCCCTGTTTCAGCAGGTAGGAGGGCGGGCGCATGTTCACCACCTCGGCGCCGCCGGGATAGCCGATGGGCCCCGCGCCGCGCATGATCAGGATCGAGTGTGCGTCGATCTCCAGCTGCGGGTCGTCGATCCGCTTGTGGAAGTCCTCGGGCCCGTCGAAAACCACCGCGCGGCCCTCGAAGGCCATGGGATCGTCGGGGTTCTCAAGGTAGCGCTGGCGGAACTCGGCGTTGATGACGCTGGTCTTCATGATCGCGCTGTCGAACAGGTTGCCCTTGAGGTTCAGGAACCCGGCATCCTTCAGCATCGGCGCGGCGACGGTCTTGATGACGTCCGCGTTCTCGCTGCGCCGGCCCTCGCAGTTCTCGGCGATGGTGCGGCCGTTGGCGGTCAGCGCATCGGGGTGCGGAAGCAGCCCCTCGGCCAGCAGCTCGCCCACCACGGCGGGCACGCCGCCGGCGCGGTGGTAGTCCTCGCCCAGGTACTCGCCCGCCGGCTGCAGGTTCACCAGCAGCGGCACGTTGTAGCCGATGCGCTGCCAGTCGTCGTTGGTCAGCTTGATCCCCAGGTGCCGCGCCACGCCGTTCAGGTGGATCGGCGCGTTGGTGGACCCGCCGATGGCGGAGTTGACGACGATGGCGTTCTCGAAGGCCTCGCGGGTCATGATCCGCTTGGGCGTCAGGTCCTCGTTCACCATCTCGACCGCGCGGCGCCCGGTCTCGTAGGCCATCTGGCCGCGCTCGCGGTAGGGCGCGGGAATCGCGGCGGACCCGGGCAGCTGCATCCCCAGCGCCTCGGCCAGGCTGTTCATGGTCGAGGCGGTGCCCATGGTATTGCAGAAGCCGGTGGAAGGCGCCGACGAGGCGACCAATTCCATGAACCCCTCGTCGTCGATCTCGCCGGCCGCCAGCAGTTCGCGCGCCTTCCAGACGATGGTGCCGGACCCGGTGCGCTGGCCGCGGAACCAGCCGTTCAGCATGGGGCCGACCGACAGGGCGATGGCGGGAATGCCCACGGTGGCGGCGGCCATCAGCAGGGCCGGGGTGGTCTTGTCGCAGCCGATGTTCAGCACCACGCCGTCGATGGGATAGCCGAACAGCGATTCCACCAGGCTGAGGTAGGCAAGGTTGCGGTCCAGCGAGGCGGTGGGCCGCTTGCCGGTCTCCTGGATCGGATGCACCGGGATCTCCATCACCGTGCCGCCGGCCGCCGCAACGCCGTCGCGCACGCGCTTGGCCAGCTCGATGTGGTGGCGGTTGCAGGGGGACAGGTCGCTGCCGGTCTGGGCGATGCCGATGATCGGCTTGCCCGACTGCAGCTCCTCGCGGGTCAGCCCGTAGTTCAGGTAGCGCTCGAGATACAGCGCGGTCATCTCGCGGTCGTCGGGATTGTCGAACCAGAGGCGCGAGCGAAGCTTGGGTTTGTCGGACATGTGCTTATCCTTGGATCAAATCGACCAGCCGCCGTCGATGGCGTAGGCCTGGCCAGAGACGAAGGCGCTTTCGTCGGAAGAAAGGTAGACCACCAGCGCCGCGATTTCTTCGGGCTGGGCCAGACGGCCCATGGGCTGACGCGCGACGAAGGACTTCATCGCCGCCTCGTAGTCGCCGGTGGCGCGCAGCCGCTCGTGCAGGCTGGGGCTTTCGACGGTGCCGGGGCAGATCGCGTTGCAGCGGATGCCCTTGGTCACGTAGTCGGCGGCCACCGCCTTGGTCAGCCCGATCACCGCCGCCTTGCTGGCGCCGTAGACGCAGCGGTTCGGCACGCCCTTCATCGACGAGGCCAGCGAGGCCATGTTGACGATCGACCCGCCGCCGTCCTCCAGCATCCCCGGCAGCGCGGCGCGGATGGTGCGGAACATGGCGCGGGCGTTGAGGTTGAAGGCGAAGTCCCAGTCTTCCTCGGTCGCCTCCATCACGGTGCCGCCGTGGACGTAGCCGGCGCAGTTGAACAGCACGCTCGGGCGGACCTCGGCGACGACGGTCTTCACCGCCTCGGGGTCCATCACGTCGAGCGGCCGGGTGCTGATGCGCGGGTGGTCGAATCCCGCCAGCGCGTCCTCGTTGATATCGGTGGCAATCACCTCGGCCCCGGCCTCTGCCATGGCCAGGACGGCGGCGCGGCCAATTCCCTGCCCGCCGGCCGTCACCAAGGCCCGTTTCCCTGCAAGCCGTTCCGTCGTCATGAAAATATCCTCCTGATCGCAGGGTCTTGGCAGATGATACATCATACGCCACCCGTCGTGCAGGTCAGCCCTATTCCATCGCTCGCGAAAAAGCTAGGGTCGCCGGCGGCAGAAAACGGGCACGCGAAGGGGACCCACATGAAACGGATTCTGATCATCGGCGGCGGCGGCATGGTCGGCCAGAAACTGGCCCGGCACCTGGCGGCGGAAGGGCTGGACGGCGACCACGACATCGAGGTGTCGCTGTTCGACATGGTCTTCCCCGAGAACGGCGCGCCGGCCGAGCACCGCATCGCCGGCCAGCTGGGCGAGCCGGACGACGTGACCGCGCTGGTGGAGGCGAAGTACGACGTGATCTTCCACCTCGCCGCCATCGTGTCGGGCGAGAGCGAGACCGACTTCCAGAAGGGCTGGGACATCAACGGCGCCTCGATCCTGCACTTCATCCGCAAGATGGAGGAGGTGCATACCGCCAGCGGCGGCGCCTACGTGCCCCGGGTGGTCTTCACCTCGTCGATCGCGGTCTTCGGCCCGCCGTTCCCCGACGCCATCCCGGACAACCAGCCGCTGACGCCCCAGACCTCCTACGGCGCGCAGAAGGCCTGCGCCGAACTGATGATGAACGACATCGGCCGCCGCGGCATCGCCGAGACCATCGCCATCCGCCTGCCCACCATCGTGGTGCGCCCCGGCAAGGCCAACCTCGCCGCCTCGTCCTTCTTCTCGGGGATCATCCGCGAGCCGCTGAACGGCAAGGAGGCGCTGCTGCCGGTGGACGACGACGTGCGCCACTGGCACGCCAGCCCCCGCGCCGCCGTGGGCTTCCTCGTGCACGCCGCCACCATGGACCTGGCCGGGCTGGGCGGCTGGCGGGTGCTCAGCATGCCCGGCGTCAGCTGCACCGTGGGCGAACAGCTGGAGGCGCTGGAGCGGGCAGGGGGGCCGGAGGCGCTGAAGCTGATCCGCCGCGAGCCCGACGCCCGGATCCGCAAGATCGTCGCCGGCTGGCCGCGCGGGTTCGACCCGCAGCGCGCGCTGGACCTGGGGTTCGTGGCCGAGAAGGACTTTGACGAGATCGTGCGGGTCTACGTCGAGGACGAGCTTCAGACCCGGGCCTGACCGGCCGCCGGTTTCCCGGCGGAGGGTGCTGGCCCTCCGCCTGACGCAGGGTTAAGGTCGCACGCGCAAGCCCCTCGGGCCCCGCGCGCGCGGCCCGAGGGACAGCAGGACGGACAGCGGGGCGTCGGCCGGCACGTCTGGCGCAGGCCCCGCGAATGGTAGTAGACCGCTGGAAAAGCGACGCCGTGTTCCGCGCGACGCTTGTCGGCCCCGGGCGACCGCCCGCCGCGCCGCACCCGGCATTCCGGTGGGCCTCCGCCCGCCCCGTGATGGAGACGAAAATGGATTACGTGCGCCTCGACCCCTCGGACAACGTCGTGACCGCCGCCCGCGCGCTGGAGGCCGGCGTGCAGGTGGAGGATGTCCGCACCACCGGCCTGATCCCCTCGGGCCACAAGATCGCCACCCGCGCCATCGCCAAGGGCGAGCCGGTGCGCAAGTACGCCCAGCTGATCGGTCTCGCACACGAGGACATCGCGCCGGGCGACCACGTGCACACCCAGAACCTCGATTTCGTCGGCACCGACGTCGAGTATGAATACGGCACCGACCAGCGCCCCGTCGAGATGGTGCCCGAGGACCAGCGCGACACCTTCATGGGCTTCCGCCGCGAAAGCGGCGCCGTGGGCACCCGCAACTACATCGCCATCGTCACCTCGGTGAACTGCTCGGCCACCGCCGCGCGCCGCATCGCCGATGCCTTCGGGCCCGAGGAACTGGCCGCCTATCCCAACGTCGACGGCGTGGTGGCCTTCGTTCACGGCACCGGCTGCGGCATGGCCGGCGACGGCGAGGGCTTCGAGGCGCTGCAGCGGGTCATGTGGGGCTACGCGCGCCATCCCAACCACGCCGGCGTGCTGATGGTGGGCCTGGGCTGCGAGATGAACCAGATCGACTGGCTGCTGGAGGCCTACGGGCTGAAGCAGGGGCCGACCTTCCAGGTGATGAACATCCAGGGCGTCGCCGGCCTGCGCAAGACCATCGAGAAGGGGATCGAGAAGGTCCGCGCCATGCTGCCCATCGCCAACGAGGCGCAGCGACAGCCCTGCCCGGTGTCGGAACTGAAGGTGGCGCTGCAATGCGGCGGCTCCGACGCCTGGTCCGGCATCACCGCCAACCCGGCGCTGGGCTACGCCTGCGACCTGCTGGCGGCCCAGGGCGGCACCGGCGTGCTGGCCGAGACGCCGGAGATCTACGGCGCCGAGCACCTGCTGACCCGCCGCGCCGTCTCGACCCAGGTGGGCGAGAAGCTGGTGGGCCTGATCCGCTGGTGGGAGGATTACACTGCCCGCAACAAGGGCTCGATGGACAACAACCCCTCGCCCGGCAACAAGAAGGGCGGGCTGACCACGATCCTCGAAAAGTCGCTGGGCGCCGCCGCCAAGGGCGGAACCGCGCCGCTGGCCGGGGTCTACAAGTACGCCGAGCCGGTGACGGCCCGCGGCTTCACCTTCATGGATTCACCGGGCTACGACCCGGCCAGTGTCACCGGCCAGATCGCCGGCGGCTGCAACCTGGTGGTCTTCACCACCGGCCGCGGCTCTGCCTTCGGGTCAAAGCCCGCGCCGACCATAAAGGTGGCCACCAACACCGAGATGTACGGCCGCATGATCGAGGACATGGACATCAACGCCGGCGCCATGCTGACCGAGGGCCTCAGCCTCGAGGAGAAGGGGCGCGAGATATACGCCAAGATCATCGCCGTCGCCTCTGGCGAAAAGTCGAAGTCCGAGGCGCAGGGCCTCGGCGACTACGAGTTCGTGCCCTGGCAGATCGGCGCGGTGATGTAGCACGTGTCGCAGGCTCTCCCGCGGGAGGAACGCACGGCCCTCGGCCTCGCCCTCATGGCGCTGGCCGTGGTCTTCTTCACCGCCATCGACACCAGCGCGAAATGGCTGCTGATCGCCGGGATCGCCCCGATCCAGGTGGTGTTCCTGCGCTACTCCGGCCATTTTGTCACCGCGCTGGCCGTCTACCTCCCGCGCGAGGGGGCCTCTGCCTTCCGTTCCGCCGCCCCCTGGCGGCAGGGGCTGCGCTCGCTGCTGCTGATGGGTAGCACGCTGTTCAACTTCACCGCGCTGAAGTACCTGCCGCTGACCCTCACCACCACCATCGCCTTCGCCGCCCCCATCGTTGTGACGCTGCTGGCGATCCCGGTGCTGGGTGAAAAAGTGGGCCGCCACCGCATCATCGCTGTCTGCACCGGCTTTCTCGGCGTGCTGGTGACGGTGCAGCCCGGCGACGCGGGGTTCCACCCGGCGGTCCTCCTGTCGCTGGGCTCGCTCAGCTGCGCCTCAGGCTACTTCATCCTGACCCGGATGCTGGCGGGGATCGAAAGCAACGCCACCTCGCAGCTCTGGTCCAGCGGGCTGGCGACCCTCTGCCTCGCGCCCTTCGGCCTCTCGGTCTGGGTCGGCCCCACCGGGCCGGGGGCGTTGCTGGTTATGCTGGCAATCGGCGCCTTCGGCGCCATCGGCCACATCGCCGCCACCCACGCCCACCGGCTGGCGGACGCCTCGATCCTGGCCCCGGTGATCTACATCCAGCTGCTGCTCGCCGCGGTGGCCAGCATCCTCGCATTCGGCACCTGGCCCACGGTCTGGACCCTGGGCGGCGGGCTGATCATCATCGCCTCGGGCCTTTACATCTGGCACCGCGAACGGGCGCGCCCGGTCAAGGTGCGCGCGGCCCGGGCCAGCCCCTACGGCCCCCCCAGAAACCCCGGAGAGGACGAATGACCCCCAAGCTCCCCCTGCGCCGGACGCGCGCCCGATGACCCGCGTCGCCTGCATCGGCGAGGCGATGGTCGAGCTTTCGCTCGACGCCGCCGACCCCTCCCGCGCCAGCCTCGGCTTCGCCGGCGACACGCTGAACACCGCGATCTACCTCAAGCGCGCGGCGCCCTCGCTGCAGGTGGACTTCGTCACCCGGCTGGGCCGCGATGCCTTCTCGTCGCAGATGCTGGACTTCATCGCCGCCGAGGATCTGGGCACCGGCGCCATCACCTTCTCCGAGACCCGCAGCGTCGGCCTCTACGCCATCAGCACCGACGCGGCGGGCGAGCGCAGCTTCGCCTACTGGCGCGACACCTCCGCGGCGCGGGAGCTGTTCCAAGCAGGCCGCCGCTGCGACTTCTCGGTGCTGGAGGGCGCGGACGTCGCCTACCTCTCCGCCATCACCCTCGCGATCCTGCCGGCCGAGGTGCGCGCCGCCCTGCACGGCTGGCTGCGGGACTTCCGCACCAAGGGCGGCCGCGTCGCCTTCGACAGCAACTACCGCCCCCGGCTCTGGCCCGACCCGGAAACCGCCCGCGCGGCCATCACCGCGCTTTGGCAGATCACCGACATCGCGCTGCCCTCGGTCGACGACGAGATGGCGATCTACAACGATCCCGACGAGAGCGCCGTCACCGCCCGCCTCGCCGCCGACGGCGTGCGGGACGGCGCCCTGAAACGCGGCCCCCAGGGCCCCCTGTCGCTGGGCGATCCGGTCCAGGCCACCTACGCCCCCGCGCAGAAAGTGGTCGACACCACTGCCGCCGGCGACAGCTTCAACGCCGGCTACCTCGCCGCCCTGCTCACCGGCGCCCCCCAGGCCGAGGCCCTGCAAGCCGGCCACGCCCTCGCCTCGAAAGTCGTCGGCGTCAAAGGCGCCATCGCCCCCCGTTAACCCCCACTTCCAGCTTCTTCTGGTCCGAAAATATCCCAGGGGGGCCGCCAGGGGCGGTGGGGGGCAGCGTCCCCCTCCCACCCCTCCAACCCGCGCTACCCCCGCGGCCGCGCCCGCAACGTCGGATCCGCCCGCGTCGGATCCTCCGGCCAGGGATGGCGCGGGTAGCGCCCCCGCATGTCCTTGCGCACGTCCGTATAGCTGCTGGCCCAGAATCCCGGCAAGTCCATGGTCACCTGCACCGGGCGCCGCGCCGGGGACAGCAGGGTGATCTTCAGCGGCAGCCGCTGCGGCCCCACGCAAGGGTGCTCGGTCACGCCGAACATCTCCTGCAGCCGCACCTCGATCTCCGGCGCGCCGCCGGAATAATCGATGGGCACCCGGCGGCCCAGCGGGGTCACGAAGTCCCGGGGCGCCAGCCGGTCCAGCAGCTGCCGCTGCTCCCAGTCCAGCCGCACCTCCAGCGCCGCCTCCAGGTCCAGCCCCTCCAGCGTACGGCGACCCACGAGGTGCGGCAGCAGCCAGTCCTCCAGCTCCGCCATCAGCGCCGCGTCGCCGCTGTCGGGCAGCGCCGCGCCCTGGGCGCGCAGGAACTCGATGCGCGCGCGCAGCCGCCGGGCGGCGTCGGTCCAGGGCAGCCCCACGTCCCGCGCCGCCTCCAGCAGCGCGCCGGCCAGCGCCTCGGGCGGCGGGTTCTTCCAGATCCGGTCGTCCAGCACCAGCGCGCCGAACCGTTCCTGCCGCCGCGCCTCGATGCGCCGGTGGCGGCGCGACCAGCGGCACAGGTCGTGCCAGCCGATCCGGTCCGGGAACAGCCCCCGCAGCTCCGCCTCGGTCAGCGCCGCCGCCTGCCGGATGCGCGCCTCGCGGCCGCGCCCGTCCAGGTCGGTGGCGACGATCAGCCGGCTGCCGGCCAGCGGATCGGCCGGGTCCATCTCGGCCCCGGTGCCCCCCGCCAGCACCCAGCGCGGCGCCTCGCCGGGGCGGCGCAGGCCGACCCGGTCGGGGGAGGCCAGCGCCGCCTGCTCCGCCGCCGACAGGTCCGGCGCCGGACCCTTCGCCAGCTTCGCCAGCCGCTTGGCCTCCTGCGCGATCCGCTCCAGCGCCGGGTTGCCGCGCGGGCGGCGCAGGGCGGCCAGCCGGGGCAGCAGGTCCGCCCCCTCGCCGCGCAGCGGGTCGCGGTCGTTCAGCAGCGCCGCCAAAGCCGCCGCCGCCGGCCCCGCACCCTCCAGCATGTGCCCCAGCCGGGGATGCAGCGGCAGCGCCGCCAGCCGCCGCCCGTGCACGGTGATGTGCCCGTCCCCGTCCAGCGCGCCGAGCATCGCGAGAAGCGCCCTCGCCTCGGCCAGCCCCTTTTCCGGCGGCAGCGTCAGCAGCGCCAGGTCCGAGGGCGCCCGCACCCCCCAGAGCGCCAGTTCCAGCGCCAGCCCGCACAGGTCCGCCGTGGTGATCTCCGGCGGCGGGAAGGGCAGCAGCCCGCCCTCCTCGCCGCGGGTCCACAGCCGGTAGCAGACCCCCGGCGCCACCCGCCCGGCACGCCCGGCCCGCTGGATCGCTTCGGCGCGGGTCACCCGCTCGGTCACCAGCCGGCTCATCCCGCGCCCCGGGTCGAAGCGCGCGCGCCGGGCGCGGCCGCCGTCCACTACCACGCGCACGTCCCGGATCGTCAGCGCCGTCTCGGCGATCGAGGTGGCCAGCACCAGCTTGCGCCCCCCCGCCAACGGCGCCACCGCCGCCTGCTGCGCGGCGAAGGGCAGGGCGCCGTATAGCGGCTGCACCGTCACCCCCGGCAGGTCCAGCATCCCGGCCACCCGCCGGATCTCCCCCTCGCCCGGCAGGAAGGCGAGGATGCCGCCCCGGGTCTCTGCCGCCGCCCGCGCGATCAGGGTGGCCATCTCCCCCTCCCACCGCGCCTCGCGCGGCAGAGGGCGCTCCAGCCAGCGGGTCTCCACCGGGTGGCCGCGCCCCTCCGAGGTGACCACCGGCGCCTCCAGCAGCGCCGCCACCGGCTCTGCGTCCAGCGTCGCGGACATCACCAGCACCATCAGGTCCGGCCGCAGCGCGCCCCGGGCCTCCCAAGCCAGCGCCAGCCCCAGGTCGGCGTTCAGCGAGCGTTCGTGGAACTCGTCGAAGATCAGCGCCCCCACGCCCGTCAGCTCCGGGTCCGACTGCAGCATCCGCGTCAGCACCCCCTCTGTCACCACCTCGATCCGGGTGGCGCGGGACACCTGCGCCTCGCCGCGCATGCGGTAGCCCACGGTCTGCCCCGGCGCCTCGCCCAGCGTCTCGGCCATCCGCGCGGCGGCGCCGCGGGCGGCCAGGCGGCGCGGCTCCAGCATCACGATGCGCCCCTCGGCGGGCAGCCCGGCCTCGAGCATCGCCAGCGGCACGCGGGTGGTCTTGCCTGCGCCGGGCGGGGCCTGCAGCACGGCGCGGCCATGGCGGCGCAGCGCCTCCAGCAGCGCCGGCAGCACCTCTTCGATCGGCAGGTCGTCTTGCAGGTCGGTGGTCACACGCCGGTTATCGGCGATGAACGGCGGCAAGGCCATAGACGGTGTCCATCTCCACCCGCCGCGCCCGCATCCGCGCATCGGGCAGCCGCTGGTAGTGAACCCGCAGCGGGATCGCCACGTGCCGCGCCACCTCTTCGGGGGTGAACCCCTGCAACCGCCGGTACTCGCCCTCGCAGACCGCGCCGCCCTCCGCCGCGCGGGGCGGGCCGAGGCGCAGGTGGCTGCGGCGGCGGCCGTCGAAGATCACCAGCGTGCGGTCGCACAGCCCCTCGGCCGGCTGGTCGCGCAGCAGCGCGAAGATCGCCGTCAGCGGGTCCAGCGTACCGCCCTGGGTGGCGGGGTCGGGGCTGTCGGGGCCCACCGGCTCTGGCGAGGTGTAGCGGGTGACGCGGGGCACGCCGCCGGCGTAGACCAGCGCCGCCTCCGACCGGCGGTTGCCGGTGTCCGCCACCTCCTCGTACCGGTCCGGCACGAACCGTCTCGCATGCCGCCCCTGCGCCCGCGCCCGGTAGCTGAAGCGCCGGAAGATCCGCGCGACCCCGGTGCTGTCGATGGCGGCGGCAAGGCTGTAGGGCCCCTCCGCCTCCGCCTCCGATGTCAGACGAAAGCTGCCGAGGGTGAAGCCCCGGAGGGTCAGGTAATACCCCGCCTCGACCCGCTCGGCCGCGGCGGCGGGCATCAGCATCAGCAGCAGGGCGGGCAGCAGCAGGCGGAGCATGGGGCATTTCACTCGCTGGACATCGGGGGTGGCACGGGGGCAAGACAGGGAGCGCCTGCCAGAGGTGACGGCGGGCGCGCGGGAAGTAAAGGGCGGGCCGGGATGGCAGAGATCGACGTGCGGGAGCTTGCCGAGAGGCTGCGGGCGGGAGAGCGCCGGGCGCTGGCGCGGGCGATCACGCTGGTGGAAAGCGCCCGCGCCGATCACCGCGCGCAGGCGGCCGCGCTGCTGGAGGCCGCGGGCACCGGGCGCGAGGCGCTGCGGATCGGTCTTTCGGGCACCCCCGGCGTAGGCAAGTCCAGCTTCATCGAGGCCTTCGGCTGCCGGCTGACCGAAAGCGGGCTGAAGGTGGCGGTGCTGGCGGTGGACCCCTCGTCCACCCGCTCGGGCGGCTCGATCCTCGGCGACAAGACCCGCATGGAACGCCTGTCCCGCGACCCCCGCGCCTTCATCCGCCCGTCCCCCAGCCAGACCCACCTCGGCGGCGTCGCCCGCCGCAGCCGCGAGGCCGTCGCGCTGTGCGAGGCGGCGGGTTTCGACGTGGTGCTGGTCGAGACGGTGGGCGTCGGGCAGTCCGAGACGGTGGTGGCCGAGATGACCGACCTTTTCGTGCTGCTGCTGGCGCCCGCGGGGGGCGACGAGCTGCAGGGGGTCAAGCGCGGGATCATGGAGATCGCCGACCTGATCCTCGTCAACAAGGCCGACGGCGCGCTGGAGGCCGAGGCGACGCGCACCTGCGCCGACTATGCCGGCGCCCTGCGGCTGCTGCGGCGCCGGGCGCAGGACCCCGAGGGTTTTCCCCGGGCGCTGACCGTCTCGGCCCTGACCGGGGCGGGGCTGGACGAGGCCTGGCGGCAGATGCAGGCACTGGCGGACTGGCGGCGCGGGAACGGCCACTGGGCGCGGCGGCGGCAGGCGCAGGCGCGGCACTGGTTCGAGGCCGAGGTGCGCGCCGGGCTGCTGGCGCGGCTGACCGAAGAGCCCGGGGCGCGGGCGCGGCTGGACAGCCTCGGCTCGGCGGTGGCGGAGGGGGACCTGGCGCCGGCACTGGCGGCCGAACGGATGCTGGCCTTCCTGCGGGGGGCTTGACCTTCGCCCCGGGCGCCCGTATGACCGCGCGACCAGATTCAGGGGCGTCTTGCGCGCCCGCTTGCGTATGCGGGGCCCGAGGTCTCGCCAGAGACGAGGATTTAGACATGTCGCGCCGCTGCGAACTGACCGGCAAGGGTCCGATGACTGGCAACAACGTCAGCCACGCCAAGAACAGGACCCGTCGCCGGTTCCTGCCGAACCTGAACGACGTCTCGCTGATGTCCGAAACGCTGGGCCGCCCGGTCAAGCTGCGGATCTCTGCCGCGGCGCTGCGGACGGTCGACCACCGCGGCGGGATCGACGCCTTCCTGGCGAAAGCCAAGGACGACGACCTGTCGACCACCGCGCTGAAGATCAAGAAAGAGATCAAGAAGGCCCAGGCCACCGCCTGAAGCCTTCCGATCCGATCGCATGTGGCCTCGTCCGGTTCGGACGGGGCCTTTTGCGTTGGTGCCATTGCCGCGCTCCCGCCCGGGCGGTAGAGCAGGGGCGATGAGGCACCCGCACCCGATAACGGCGCTCCTGCTGGCGCTTTGCCTGCTGCTTACCGGCGGGCCGGCGGTGGTGGCGCGCGCGCAGGCGGGGGCGGTGGCGGGGCAGATGGTGATCTGTTCGGGCGGCGCCGCGGCCGTGGTGGCGGTGGATCATCGCGGCCGGCCGCTGGCGCCGCTGCACCATTGTCCGGACTGCATGCCGGTCCCGCCGGCGCTGCTGCCCGAGCGCGCGGGGCCCGCGTTGCGCCTGCCGCGCCAGACCGTCCTACACCTGCCCGCGCCGCGCCCGGTGCGCCGGGCCGCGCCTGTCTTCGCGCTTCGGGCGAGGGGACCGCCGGCGGCCTGAGCTGCCGCCGACCTTTCCCCAATCCAAGCGAACGGAGACACCGATGATTCGCACCCTGACCGCCGCGGCCCTGCTGGCCGCCATCGCCGCGTTGCCTGCCGTGGCCGAGATCACGATCGAGAACGCCTATGTCCGCACCGCCACCCCCGGCGCCCGTACCGGCGCGGCCTTCATGGAGATCCACAACGACGGCCCGGCCGACCGGCTGGTCGGCGTCAGCGCCGATTTCGCCGCCCGCGCCGAACTGCACACCCACGACATGAGCGACGACGGCGTGGCCCGGATGGGCTGGGTCGAGGAAGGTTTCGCCATCCCCGCGCAAGGCAGCCACAGGCTGGGCCGGGGCGGCGACCACGTGATGCTCATGGGGCTGGCCCGGCCGCTGGCGCAGGGCGAGACGGTGACGCTGACGCTGGAGTTCGAGGACGCCGGCACCGTCACAATCGACCTGCCGGTGGACCGCGAGCGCGAGGAAGCCCCGGCGCACGGCGGCCACTGAGCCCTCAGCCGGCCAGCACCTCTGCCACCCACTCCGGCACGAGGCGGCTGGCCGACCCGGCGCGCTGGGCGTCGAAGACCCCGGGCTCGCGCAGCGGCTCGAGGTTCAGCTCCAGCGTCTCGGCCCCCGCCTCGGCGGCGAGGCGGACGAAGCCGGCGGCGGGGTAGACCTCTCCCGAGGTGCCGATCGAGACGAACAGATCGCAGTCGGTCAGCGCCTGCCAGATCTCGTCCATGTAAAAGGGAACCTCGCCGAACCAGACCACGTCGGGCCGGGCGCGCGGGGCGTCGCAGGCGGGGCAGGGGTGGCCGGGCGTCATGATCTCGGGGGCAGTCCAGCGGTGCCCGCAGGCGGCGCAGAGCGCGCCGGCCAGCCGCCCGTGCATGTGCCAGACCGCGCGGCTGCCCGCCCGCTCGTGCAGGTCGTCGACGTTCTGGGTAACGATCCGCACCCGCCCCGCATGCGCCGCCTCCAGCCGCGCCAGCGCCGCGTGGGCGGCATTGGGCACGGCGGCGGCGGCGTTGGCGCGGCGGGCGTTGTAGAAGCCATGCACCAGCGCCGGGTCACGCGCGAACCCCTCGGGGGTGGCAACGTCGTTCAGGTCGTGGCGCGTCCACAGCCCGTCCTTGTCGCGGAAGGTGCCCAGCCCGCTTTCGGCGGAGATGCCTGCGCCGGTGAGGATCAGGATGTCCATCGGTCCCCGCCCGTCCCGTTCAGGTCAAACGCCAGCGGCGGCCGCTGGGGCCGCCGCGTTGTGCCGGTCTCGCGAAGGTGCGCTCAGCTGCAGTTGAGTTGAGCGGTCTCTCCGAAAGCCTTGTACTTGCGCCAGAAGATCTCGTCCGAAAGGTTGTCGGACTGGCGGACGACCTGTGCCTGGTGCGGGTCCTTGAAGAACTTCGCCGCCTTGCGCTGGTCGCCCCAGTCGAGCGTCCGGTCCGCGACGGTCTGGATGCAGCCGCACAGGGCCCGCGAAACGCCCGGCCGGTCGGAACCGAGGCAGGCGCGCTCGATGCTGCCCGCGTTTGCCGCGCCCGCATACAGGACGACGAACGCCGCCGTCACCACCGTCTTCTTCATGCTATGCCCCTCGTTGCGTGCTTGCGTGATGCTCGCTTGTTTATGGCGTCATTTGTTGCCAGATTCGCAGCTGATCACCAAATCCGAATTTCCTGAAGGGGGCTTTATCGGCGAAGCAGCGCCGATCCGATCACGTTTTCTTGCCCCAAGGGAACCCGGTTCGTTTTGCCGCTCGCCGCATCCCCCGCCCGATACGCGCCGAAGGCGCCGGGCAGCGCCGGCCCGTCCCGCGGGCTGGCGCTTTTTTGACCCTTTGCTAGGAAACCCTACCCCAGCACGCTCGCCACCGCCTTGGCGGTCTTGCCCGCGACCTCCTCTGCCTCCGCCTCGGTCAGGCAGAAGGGCGGCGCGAAGCCGAGGATGTCGCCCTGCGGCATGGCGCGGCCGATCACCCCGTCCTCCGCCAGCGCCGCGGCGATGCGGGGGCCGACCTTGTCGCCCGCGTCGAAGAAGCTGCGCCGCTCGCGGTCGGCGACGAATTCCACCGCGCAAAGCATCCCCTCGCCGCGCACCTCGCCGACGTTGGCGTGCCCGCCCACCGCCTCGGTCATGGCGGCGCGCAGGTGGGCGCCGACACGGCCCGCGTTCTCCACCAGCCCCAGCTCGTCGATCAGCTTCAGGTTGGCCACCCCGGCCGCGGCGCCGATGGGGTGGGCGGAGTAGGTCCAGCCGTGGCCGATGGGCCCGTTCTCGTCCGTGCCCTGCTCCAGCACCTTCCACATCCGGTCGCCGACGATCGAGCCCGACAGCGGCGCGTAGGCCGAGGTCAGGCCCTTGGCGATGGTGATGAGGTCGGGCCGCATCCCGTAGTGGTCAGAGCCGAACATGCTGCCGAGCCGCCCGAAGCCGGTGACCACCTCGTCGGCGATCAGCAGGATGTCGTGCCGGTCCAGCACCTCCTGGATCGCCTGCCAGTAGCCCTCGGGCGGGGGGACGATGCCGCCGGTGCCCAGGACCGGCTCTCCGATGAAGGCGGCGATGGTGTCGGCGCCCTCGCGGGCGATCAGCGCCTCCAGCTCGGCGACGCAATGGGCGGTGAACCCGGCCTCGTCCTGCGACAGGTCGGCGCGGCGGTAGAAATAGGGGGCCTCGGTGTGCAGCACCCGGTCCAGCGGCAGGTCGAACTTCTTGTGAAACAGCTCCAGCCCCGTGAGCGAGCCGGTGACCAGCCCGGACCCGTGGTAGCCGCGCCAGCGCGAGATGATCTTCTTCTTATCAGGACGGCCGAGGATGTTGTTGTAGTACCAGACCAGTTTCACGTTGGTCTCGTTCGCGTCCGACCCGCCCAGCCCGAAGTAGACCTTGGACATGCCGGCGGGCGCGCGGTCGAGGATCATCTTGGCAAGGGTGATCGAGGCCTCGGTGCCGTGGCCGACGTAGGCGTGGTAATAGGCCAGCTCGCGCGCCTGCTCGGCGATGGCGTCGGTGATCTCGCGCCGCCCGTAGCCGACGTTGACGCAATAGAGCCCGGCGAAGGCGTCCAGCAGCCGGTTGCCGTCGCGGTCCTCGATGTGGCAGCCGCTGCCGCCGGTGACGATGCGGGAAGGCGCCTCGCCCCGGGCGAACTGGGCGAGGTGCGTCGAGGGATGGAAGAAGCTTTCGCGGTCCCAGGCGTCGAGTTGATCGTTCCGCAGCATCGCTTGTCCTTTCCTTGTGGGGTTGGCCCAAGCCCTACGGGAAAGCGCCGGTCGCTCCAACCCCCGCGGGGTTTCCCCGCCGATCCGCCCGGTGCAGGATGGCCCCGCTGGCAGAGGAGAGCACCGCTGGACCGCCTGGACGCCGACCGCATGTTCGTGGCCGTGATGGACCACGGCAGTTTCGCCGCCGCCGCCCGCGCGCGCGGCACCAGTTCCGGGCAGGCGTCAAAGCTGGTCGCGGCGCTGGAGGAGCGGCTGGGCACCCGGCTGCTGAACCGCACCACCCGGGCGCTGGCGCTTACCGAGCTGGGGCAGGCCTACCTGGCGCGCATCCGGGTGCTGCTGGAGGAGCTGGACGCGCTGGACGACAGCCTGACCGAGGCGGGCGGCGCGCCGCGCGGCAAGCTGCGGCTGAGCGCGCCGCAGGACTTCGGCGCCCTGCGGCTGGCCGACCTTCTGAACGCCTTCGCCGCGCGGTTTCCCGCGATCGAGCTGGAGGTGATCTTCACCGACCGGCTGGTGCAGCTGGTCGAGGAGGGTTTTGACGCCGCGATCCGCATCGGTGCGCCGGAGGACAGCGGGTTGATCGCCCGCAAGCTGGGGGAGATGCGGGTGACCCTGCTGGCCGCGCCCGCCTACCTGGCCGCTCACGGCACGCCTCGAACCCCGGGGGAACTGGCGGGGCACGCCTGCATCATCGACAGCAACTTCCGCGAGCCGCGGGTCTGGCCGTTCCGGGGCACCAGCGTCGCGATCTCGGGGCGGCTGCGCTATTCCACTGCCCACGCCTGCCTGAACGCCGCCGAGCACGGGCTGGGCATCGCCTACGTGCCCGACTTCGTGGCCGAGACCAGCTTGGCCGAGGGCCGGGTGGTGCCGCTGCTGGAGGACTGGCAGCTGCCGCCCCACGCGATCCGGGCGCTGTTTCCCAGCGGACGGCACATGAGCCGGAAGCTGCGGGTGCTGCTCGACTACCTTGCCGAGGCTTTCGGTTAGATACCTTCCGGAATGGAAGGGGTGATGTGCGGGATTGCAGGATTATCATCCGGCCGGAAGGGGCGCATATCGCCGGTGTCGCCGCGGATGGCGCGGCATCGGAAAGGACAAGGACATGACTGCCACCGTTTCTACGGGCTCCAACCTGGCGCAGGCCCGGGACCACGACGCCCCCGCTTTGGCCGCGCTGCTGCTGCGGGTCACCATGGGGATCTACTTTCTCGTGCACGCCTGGCTGAAGATCGCCGTCTTCACCCCGGCCGGCACCGCGGGCTACTTCGAGTCCCTCGGCCTGCCGGGAACCCTGGGCTACGTCACCATCGCCGCCGAGCTGCTGGGCGGGCTGGCGCTGATCGCCGGGCTCTGGACCCGCTGGGTGTCGCTGGCGCTGGTGCCGGTGCTGCTGGGCGCGGCATGGTTCGGCCACGGCACCGCGGGGTTCGTCTTCTCGAACCAGGGCGGCGGCTGGGAATACCCGCTGTTCTGGGCGGTGGCGCTGGTGGTGCAGGCGCTGCTGGGCGGCGGCGCCTTTGCGCTGCGCCCCGGCGCGCGGTAACCCGGGCGCAAGGCCCCGGCGGGCGGCGGTGGTCGCCGCCCGCGCCCCTTCTGGATGAGGATGTCACGATGCCGATGCTTCCCACCTACTACATCTCGCATGGCGGCGGGCCCTGGCCCTGGGTGCCGCAGATGCGCGCCACCTTCGCCAAGCTCGAGGACTCGCTGCGCCGGCTGGCCGCCGAACAGGCCCAGACGCCGCGCGCGGTGCTGATGGTCTCGGGCCATTGGGAGACGCCGGATTTCGCGGTGATGGGCGCGGCGCGGCCGCCGATGGTCTACGACTACGCGAACTTCCCCGAGCATACCTACCGCGTCACCTACCCCTCGCCCGGCGCGCCGCCGGAGCTGGCCGAGCGTACCCGCGCGCTGATCGAAGCCGCGGGGCTGCCGAGCGCGATCGACCCGGACCGGGGCTACGACCACGGGGTCTTCGTGCCGATGGCGGTGATGTATCCCGAGGCGGAGGTGCCGCTGTACCAGGTCTCGCTGCAGCACGGCTACGACCCCGAGGCGCACTTCCGGCTGGGCCGGGCGCTGGCGCCGCTGCGCGGCGAGGGGGTGCTGATCGTCGGGTCGGGCCTGAGCTATCACAACCTGGCGAACTTCGGACCTGGCGCGAGGGAGCCTTCGGCCGGGTTCGACGCCTGGCTGGGCGAGACGCTGAAGGCACCGCCGGGGGAGCGCACCGCGCGGCTGCTGGACTGGGACAGCGCGCCCTACGCGCGGGCGGCGCATGCGGAGGAGGACCACCTGGTGCCGCTGTTCGCGGCTTTGGGCGCGGCCGAGGACGCGGCGTCGACGCGGATCTACCACGAGGCGGACCTGCGCGGCGGGGTCACCGCCTCGAGCTGGCGGTTCGGCTGAGGCGCGGCGCGCGGCGCGCGCCGCCGCGGCCGGGGGCGCTGCCCCCGGACCCCCGAGGTATTTCGGGCAAGAAGAAACGGGGGGAGGGGCGCCTTGGTCAGGCGGGGGCGACTTCCATGACGTCGACGGCTTGGGTGGTGGTCTGGCGGCCGGAGACCCGCAGCGCGCCCTTCACCGGGGCAAGGTCGAAGTAGTCGCGGGCGCGGGCGACGACGATGTGGTCGAGCCCGGCGAGCATGGCGTTGGTGGGGTCGAACTCCACCCACCCCATGTCGCTGCCGCACCAGGCGCGGACCCAGGCGTGCATGGCGTCGGCGCCCTCCAGCCGCTCCTCGCCCGGGGGCGGCAGGGTGCGCAGGTAGCCGCTGACGTAGCCGGCGGGGATGCCGAGGCTGCGCAGGGCGGCGATGGCGATATGGGTGAAGTCCTGGCAGACCCCGCGGCGCAGGGCAAAGGCCTCTGCCAGCGGGGTGTCGACCATGGTGGCCTCGGGATCGAAGGTCATCTCGGCGTGCAGCGCGTCGCAGAGGGTGCGGGCGGCGGCGAAGACGGTGGAGGTGCCGCGGGTGGTGTCGCGGGCCCACTCGGTGACCTCGGGGTGCGGGCCGACCCGGGGCGAGGCGAAGCGGAAGTGGTGCGGCGCGGCGGGGCCGATGTCGTGGTGCGCGGCGAGTTCGCGCGCCAGCGTCTCCAGCCCCGGCGAGACGTCCAGCACCGCCTCGGGAGCCTGCCGCTCGATCCGGGCCTTGACGGTGAAGGCGGTGGCCTCGACCGGCCGGGTATAGGCGATCTCTGTGCAGGCGTTGCCGAAGAAGTCGCGGCGGGTGATCCGCTCTGCCGGTTCGGGCGAGACGGTGAGGTCCGAGGCGATCAGCCGCTGCTCGCCCGGCAGGTCCGCCGGCACGATCCGCAGCACGTGGCGGCCGGCGTCGGCGGGGGACTGGTATTCGTAGGCGATGCGGAGGGTGATGTCGTAGAGCATGGGATCAGCGCAGGTGTGACTGGGCCAGCAGGCCCGAGAGCGCCGCGGTCTCGTCCAGCAGCGCCACCATCCGGTCGGCGTCGAAGTCGGCGGCGGTGGCGGTGGCAAGGTCGGTCTCCAGCCGCATCACGTGGCGCAGCACCGCGGTGATCTGCGGGCTGCCCTCGGGCAGCGGCATGGTGTCGAGGTGCGCGTGGGTGCTGTTCAGCTGGTGCAGCACGGACCGCGGGTTCATCGCGTCCAGCACCAGCAGGTCGATCACCGTGTCGCGGGCGGTCTCGACGGCGAAGCGGCGGCGGTGGGTCATGATGCTGTCGCCCGCCTCCAGCGCCAGGTCCAGCGCGCCGTGCGGGGCCTCGGGGTCGGTGAAGGAAACCAGGAAGCTGGAGGTGGCCCAGGCCCGTTCCATGGCGCGGCCCAGCGACAGGAACCGCCAGCCGGTGAAGCGGTACATGTTCTCGTGCACCAGGCCGGTGAAGGCGGAGACCTTGCGCAGGTAGACGCTCATGGCGCGGGCGGTGTCGTCGCCGGGCACCAGCCGCCGGGCCATGCGCCGCATGGTCTTCTGCAGGTCCGTCAGGGCGTTCCAGCCGTCCACGGAAAAGCTGTCGCGGATGCTGCCGGCACTGCGGATCGCGGCGGCGACGTCCTCGAGCAGGGCCGGGGGCAGCGGGTCGGAGAGGTCGAGATCCAGCATGTCGAGGTACTCGGCCAGGTACTCGTTCAGCGGCAGTTCCGGCCCGCCGCCCTCTGCCAGCCGCAGGTGGTAGGCGCGCAGCAGGCGGATCTTCTGCTCTGCCCGCTCGGTGTAGCGGCCCAGCCAGAACAGGTTGTCGGCGGCGCGGCTGGGCAGGGCCGGCATCATGCGGCGGCGGAACCCGGTTTCGGCGGGCTTCAGCAGGGTCTCCTGCGGGCCCTGCGTCTCGCCCACCACCCAGACGTCGCTGACAGAGCCGCCCTGCTGCATCGCCACGTCCGCCGAGGCGTCGGTGCGGCCGATCCGGGCGAAGCCGCCGGGCATCACCTGCCAGCCGTCGGCGGTGCGGGCGAGGAAGACCCGCAGGCTCATGGGCCGGGCCACCAGCCGGCCATCCTCCAGCGCCGGGGCGGAGGAGAGCGAGACGATCTCCTGTGCCGCGAGCGCCCCCGCCTCCTGCTCGATCCAGTCCGGGCTGATCGGGTTGCCCTCGGCGGTGCGGCCGGCGATCACCACGTCACGGCCCTGCTCGAACGGCAGGCGGGTGTTCAGGGCCGAGTCCAGCGTCATCCGGCGCAGGTTGGCACGCACGTAGTCGCGGGCCGAGGCGCTGCCGCACCACCAGGTGGCGATGTTGGGCAGGGTCAGGGGCGCGCCGGTCAGGTGCCGGGCGATCCCCGGCAGGAAGGCCATCATCCCCCGCGCCTCCAGCACCCCCGAGCCGGCGGCGTTCAGCATGTCCACGGTGCCGGCGCGCAGCGCGCCCAGCATCCCCGGCGTGCCGATGCGGGAGCTTTCCTCCAGCTCCATCGGGTCGAGCCAGGCCGAATCGAGCCGCCGCCACAGCACGGAGACCGGCTGCGGCCCGCTGACGGTATGCACCATCAGGCGGCCGTTCTGCACCACCAGGTCCTCGCCCTGCACCAGCAGGAACCCGAGGTAGCGGGCGATGTAGGCATGTTCGAAATAGGTGTCGTTCATCGGCCCCGGGGTCAGGATCGACACCCGGCTGCCGTCGCCGCCGCGCAGGTCCAGCAGCGCGTCGCGGAAGGCGCGGAAGAAGCCGGCGATGCGCGTGACCTTGTTGCGAGAGATGATCCCGGCGAAGGCGCGGGTGGTGGCCATCCGCGTCTCCAGCGCGAAGCCGGCGCCGGAGGGGGCCTGGGTGCGGTCGCCCAGCACCCACCAGTCGCCGTCCGGCCCGCGGCCGATGTCGAAGGCGACGAAGTGCAGGTAGTGGCCGGACCGCGGACGCACCCCCACCATGGGGCGCAGCCACTCGGGATTGCCGGCCACCAGTTCCGGCGGCAGCATCCCCTGCGCCACCAGGTTGCCGGGGCCGTAAAGGTCGGCCATCACCCGTTCCAGCAGGTCCGCGCGCTCGACCAACCCGGCGGCGACGCCGCGCCATTCCGCGGCGTCCACCAGCAGCGGCAGGTGGCTGAGCGGCCAGTCCCGCTCTCCGCCTGAAGTGGGCCCGTAGTGGCGAAAGAAGACGCCCGCGTCGCGCAGGTACTGGCTGCCGCGGGACTGGGCCAGCAGCAGTTCCTCGGGCGACAGCGCCGCGAGGTCGCGCAGGAAGCCGTGCCAGACCGGGCGCACTTTGCCCTCGGCGTCCAGCAGCTCATCCGCCACCCGCGGCAGGGGGCGGTAGTCGCGCAGCAGCGCCGCGACCGCGCCGTCCGTGTCGCGGATGGCGGCGTCGCCCATCTCAGGCCTCCGGCGGCCGGCGAAGGTCGAGCGTCATCGGGAACTCGCCGTGCACCCGTTCCGGCGGCGGCACGTAGGCGCCGGGGGTGTGCCCGTGGGGCTGGAACCGGGCGAGACGGCGGGCCTCGGCCTCGTTCGAGTTGACCGGGAAGGTGTCGTAGCTGCGCCCGCCGGGGTGGGCGACGTGGTAGGTGCAGCCCCCCAGCGCGCGGCCGGTCCATGTGTCGAAGATGTCCAGCGTCAGGGGCGCGTGCACCGGCACCACCGGGTGCATGGCCGAGGCCGCCTGCCAGGCCTTGAACCGCACCCCGCCCACCGAGACGCCGCTGGTGCCCGTCGCGCTCAGCGGCACCCGGCGCTGGTTGCAGGTGACGATGTAGCGGCTTGGATCGGCGGCGCTCAGCTTGACCTGCATCCGTTCGGTCGAGCTGTCGGTGTAGCGCACCGTGCCGCCGATCGCGCCGGTCTCGCCCAGCACGTGCCAGGGCTCCAGCGCCTGCCGCAGCTCCAGCTTGACCCCCTCGTATTCCACCTCGCCGCAGAACGGGAACCGGAACTCTGCCTGCGCCTCGTACCATTCGGGGCGGAAGTCGAAGCCGTGCATCTTCAGGTCGCCCAGCACGTCCATGAAGTCGGCCCAGACGAATTCGGGCAGCATGAAACGGTCGTGCAGCGTGGTGCCCCAGCGGGTGAAGTTGCCGCCCACCGGCGCGTTCCAGATCCGCACCAGCAGCGCCCGGATCAGCAGCTGCTGGGCCAGGCTCATACGCGGGTCGGGGGGCATCTCAAAGCCGCGGAATTCCACCAGACCCAGCCGTCCCGTGGGACCGTCGGGGGAATAGAGCTTGTCGATGCAGATCTCGGCCCGGTGGGTGTTGCCGGTGGCGTCGGTCAGCATGTTGCGCAGCAGCCGGTCCAGCAGCCAAGGCAGCGGCGGGGTGCCGTTGCCCGGCGCGGGGATCTGCGCCAGCGCGATCTCCAGTTCGTAGAGCGCGTCGTGCCGGGCCTCGTCGATGCGGGGGGCCTGGCTGGTGGGGCCGATGAACAGGCCCGAGAACAGGTAGGACAGCGAGGGGTGCCGCTGCCAGTGCAGCACCAGGCTGCGCATCAGGTCGGGGCGGCGCAGGAAGGGCGAGTCGTTGACGCTCTCGCCCCCCACCACCACGTGGTTGCCGCCGCCGGTGCCGGTGTGCTTGCCGTCGATCATGAACTTGTCGGCGCCCAGCCGGGTCAGGCGGGCGTCCTCGTAGACCCCGGCGGTGATCTGCTTGCAGTCCTCCCAGTCGGTGGCGGGATGAACGTTGACCTCCAGCACGCCGGGGTCGGGGGCCACGCGGATGACGTTCAGGCGCGGGTCCGAGGGCGGGCCGTAGCCCTCGATATGCACCGGCTCGCCCCAGGCGGCGGCGGCCTCCTCGGCGGCGGTCAGCAGCTCGAGGTAATCCTCCACCGCCTCGACCGGCGGCATGAAGATGCACAGCCGGCCATCGCGCGGCTCGACCGAGATGGCGGTGCGGACGGCGCCGCCGAGGGCGTTCATCTCCTGCTCCACCCGGTCCTGGGTGTCGGAGGCGGCGGTGAAGTGGGCGCTGGGCTGCGCGCGGGCGCTGTCGCCGTCCCCAGCCGTGCCGGGAGCCTCGGCGGCCCCCTGCGCGGCCGCCTCGGCGCCGCTGCCGCCCGCCACGGCACGTTCACCGGAGAATTCCGGCAGCGGGCCGCGCGGCACGGTGGGATCGACCGGGTTGATGTAGGGATAATCGGCGGGCTTGACGTAGGGCAGCGAGCCCAGCGGCAGGCGGTAGCCCACGGGGCTGTCGCCGGGCACCAGGAAGACATGGCCGCGCCGGGGCGACCAGCGTTCCGACTGCCAGCGCCCGGCGCCGGCGGCCTTGCCCTGCCAGCGCTGCACCGGCAGCACGTAGCCGGCCGGTTCGGTCAGCCCGCGGCCGAAGACCCGGGCAAGGCGGTGACGCTCCTCGGGGTCCTTCAGCTTGCTGTTTGCGGGGCTGACGTTCTCGGGCAGGTTGGCCTCCTTCAGCAGCCACTCCGCCGGGTCCTCGTAGGCGGGAACCGTGTTGTCGGGGTCCACGCCCAGCCGCTTGGCGATGGTGCGCAGCAGGGTCTCTGCCTTGGCCTTGTCGGGGGTGGGCCCGCCCTCTTCGCCGGCGATCAGGTCGGGGTCGCGCCACATGGGCACCCCGTCCCGCCGCCAGTAGAGCGAGAAGGTCCAGCGCGGCAGCGTCTCGCCGGGATACCATTTGCCCTGGCCGTAGTGCAGGAAGCCGCCCGGCGCGAAGCGGCTGCGCAATTTGCGGATCAGCTTGTCCGCCAGCGCGCGCTTCTGCGGGCCGACGGCGGCGGTGTTCCACTCTTCGCTCTCGAAGTCGTCGATCGACACGAAGGTCGGCTCGCCGCCCATGGTCAGGCGCATGTCGGCGGCGGCGATGGCCTCGTCCACCTTGGCCCCCAGCGCGTCCAGCGCGTCCCAGCTGTCGTCCGAGAACGGCTTGGTGATACGCGGGTGCTCGGCCACGCGCCGCACCTGCATGTCGAAGTTGAAGTCGGTCTCGGCAAAGCTGGCCATGCCAGAGATCGGCGCGGCGTTGCGGTAGTGCGGCGTGGCGGCCAGCGGGATGTGGCTTTCGCCGGTCAGCAGGCCCGAGGTGGGGTCCACCCCGATCCAGCCGGCGCCGGGCAGGTAGGCCTCGCACCAGGCGTGCAGGTCGGTGAAGTCGTGGTCGGTCCCCGGAGGGCCGTCCAGCGCCACGAGGTCGGGCTTCAGCTGGATAAGGTAGCCCGAGACGAAGCGCGCGGCAATGCCGAGGCGGCGCAGCAGGTTGACCAGCAGCCAGGAGGTGTCGCGGCACGAGCCCTTGCCGGTCTCCAGCGTCTCCTCGGGCGTCTGCACCCCCGGCTCCATCCGGATGACATAGCCGATGTCCCGCGACAGCTTCGCGTTCAGCCCCACCACCAGGTCGATGGTGCGCTGCGGCCCGCGGTCCAGCCCGCCGATGTACTCGCGCAGGCGCGGTGTCTCCGGCTCCGGCTGGAGGTAGATCGACAGGTCGTCGCGGATCGACTCGTCGTAGTCGAAGGGCCAGTGCTCGGCGGCCTCCTCGATGAAGAAGTCGAAGGGGTTGTAGACGGTCATGTCGG
This sequence comes from Rhodobacter sp., assembly GCA_048262455.1. Taxonomy (GTDB): domain Bacteria; phylum Pseudomonadota; class Alphaproteobacteria; order Rhodobacterales; family Rhodobacteraceae; genus Psychromarinibacter. Next base: position 40,344 of record JBLXFD010000003.1, on the reverse strand, counting down.
CGACCAGGTCCACCTCGATCTTCAGCTCGCGCACCGGCTCGGGGAAGACGTAGCGCGCCAGCCAGTTGCCGTAGGGGTCCTGCTGGTGGTTGACGAAGTGGTTCTCCGGCGAGACCTTCAGCGAGTGCGAGATCACCCGGGACCGGCTGTGCGGGGCCGGGCGCAGGCGGATGATCTGCGGGCCAAGCGTGACCGGCCGGTCGTAGCGGTAGTGTGTCAGGTGGTAGATCGAAGCCGTGATAGCCATGCGTCGCCCCTTGTGCCTGCGCCGACCTTCCACGTTTTTCCGGGAGGGCACAACATGATGCGGGGCGCCGGGCGGAAAGGCGCGGGCAGAGAGGGAGAAGCGGCATGAGCGGGATCGCGCCATACTGGCGGAACTACATCGGCGGCGCCTGGTGCGACGGCGGCGGCGGGCGGCTGACGGTGGAGGACCCGGCGACGGGCCAGCCGCTGGCAGAGCAGGCGCTGGCCGATCCCGCCGACGTGGACCGCGCCGTCGCCGCGGCCCGGGCCTGCGCCGACGCGGACGTGCTGCGGGACATGCGGCCGCTGGAGCGGGGGCGGCTGGTGCAGGCGATGGGCGACTGGTTCGTGGCGCATGCCGAGGAGATCGCCGTGACCCTGACCCGCGAGCAGGGCAAGCCGCTGTGGGAGGCGCGGGGCGAGGTGGCGAATGCCGCGCGCTACCTGGAGTATTACGGCAACCAGGCCTCGACGGTCGAGGGCGTCTCTATCCCGCTGGGCGCGGGCTACGCCGACTACACTGTGCCGGAGCCCTACGGCGTTTCGGCGCAGATCATCCCCTGGAATTTCCCGCTGGAAATTGCCGCCCGCTCGATCGCCTGCGGGCTGGCGACGGGCAATGCCTGCGTGGTCAAAAGCTCGGAACTCACGCCGCTGTCCACCGCCTTCTTCGCCCGCGCCGCCGAGGCGGCGGGGCTGCCCGACGGGGCGCTGAACCTGCTGGCGGGCTGGGGGCACGAGGCGGGGGCGGCGCTGGCGGGGCACCCGGGGGTGAATCAGATCGTCTTTACCGGCTCGGTCGCCACCGGCCGGCGCATCGCCGCCGCCGCGGCCGCGAACGTGGTGCCCTGCGTGCTGGAGCTGGGGGGCAAGTCCGCCGCCATCGTCCATGCCGATGCCGACCTCGACGCTGTCGAGGCCTCGGTCCGGCGCGGGGTCTTCACCAATGCCGGGCAGGTCTGCTCGGCCATGTCGCGGATCGTCGCCCACGCCTCGGTACACGACGAACTGGCAGAACGGATCGCGGCGCTGGCTGGGTCGATCTCGGTGGGGCCGGGGATCGAGCGAGACAGCTTCGGGCCGAACATGGGCCCGATGATCAGCGCGCCGCAGCGCGACCGGGCGGTGGAGATGGTCGCCCGCGCCGAGGCGGAGGGCGCGCGGGTCGCAGCCGGGGGCCGGCGGGCGAACCGGCCGGGACACTTCATGGAGCCGACGCTGGTGACGGGCGCCGATCCCGCCGCGCAGATCGCGCAGGAGGAGGTCTTTGGCCCGGTGGCGGTGCTGCTGCCCTTCGAGCAGGACGCCGAGGCCATCCGCATCGCCAACGGCACCCCCTACGGGCTGGTGGCCGGGGTCTTCACCCGCGACCTCGACCGCGCGGGCCGGGCGGCGCGGCAGCTGCGGGCCGGGCAGGTCTTTGTCAACGAGTGGTTCGCGGGGGGCGTGGAGACGCCGTTCGGCGGCACCGGGCGTTCGGGCTATGGCCGCGAAAAGGGGCGCGAGGCGCTGTGGAACTACGTGCAGACCAAGAACGTGGCGATCCGACTGGGATGAGGGGGATCGAGGCGCCTGCGGCGCTCCGATCCGCGGGGGCGCTGCCCCCGCACCCCCGAGGTATTTTCGACAAGAAGAATGGGGAAGCGGGGTACGGGGTCAGAAGTCGACCTCTACCCCCGGCAGGCGGAGGGCGGCGATCAGGTCGCGCAACTCCTGGCGGGCGGCGACCATGGAGATGTTGAACTGCTTGACGCCGATGTCCTTGAGGTCGAGCAGGGTCAGGCCGCGGGGGAAAAGTTCGCGGAAGGTGACGCGCTCGGTGAAGCCCGGGGCGACGCGGAAGCCGAGCCGGCGCGCCAGCTTCTTCAGCGCGTCGATCATCAATTCCTTGTTCACCATCCGCTGCGGACCCACGCGGTTGCGCACCACCACCCAGTCGATCGGCGTGAGCCCGGCCTGGCTGCGCAGCTGCCGCGCGCTCCAGACCATTTCGGAGTAGACCGAGGGGCCCATGATCTCGCGGCTTTCGCCGTCCATGCGGGCCAGCAGGTCGAAGTCGAGGAAGCTGTCGTTCAGAGGCGTGACCAGCGTGTCGGCCAGCGAATGCGCCACCTGGCTGAGGCGGGTGTGCGAGCCGGGGCAGTCGATCAGGATGAAGTCGCAGATCGGTTCCAGCCCCGCCACCGCCATGGACAGGCGGCGGTCGTAGATGTTCTCGCCCGCCGAAAGCTCGGCGCTGGCCACGTCGGGCAGGTCGCGGAACTCCGGCACCGCAAGATCGAGCCCGTGCTTTTCCATGTAGGTCAGCCGGTTCTCGAGGTAGCGGGTGAGGGTCTTCTGCCGCAGGTCGAGGTCGATCACCCCGATGCGGTGGCCCATCCGGGCCAGTGACGTGGCAACGTGCATCGACACGGTGGATTTGCCCGCGCCGCCCTTCTCGTTGCCCACGACGATGATGTGCGCCATGGCCTGTCCTTTTCGTTCCGAACCGCTACGGGTTCGTCTCGACCCGGTTTGCGCCACTATATTTTGCGCGGGCGGGCATGGGAAGCGGCGCGGCGGGGATTTCTGGGGTGTTGCGGCAGATGGGGCGCGCGGATCAGGCGGCGTCGCGGGCGCGGATCTGCAGGATGCGGCAGAGCGTCACCACGATGGCGCAGGCCACGAGGCCGAGGCCGCGTTCGTAGAGCCCGTCGACATCGGTGGGCAGGAAGAAGAACACAGGCGCGGCGAGGCCCCAGACCGCCGCCAGCCCCAACAGGACCATCCGCGCGCGGGGGTGGCGCGCCCTGGCGCCGGGGGCCATCAGCAGCGGCAGCGCCAGCATCAGGGCGCCGAGGGCGTAGACGATCTCCGTATGCAGCACCAGGCCGCTGCTGTCGCCGTCGCCGTACTCGTTCCGGGCGCCGATCACCACCACCAGCGCCCCCAGCAGCGCCAGTGACGCGACGCCGGCGGACCAGGCCCGGCCGCCGGGATGCGCATGGGCGCAGCCGATGGCGGTGGCCACCAGCCCGGCGGCGAAGCCGTAGAGCGCCACGTCCATGATGATCTCCCACTCGCCCGCCGCGGCGTCGCTGATGGTGTCGGCGACCCAGTCGTAGTCAGGCACGACGAGCGGGGCGATCAGGCAGCCGGCGATCACGATGAAGCAGCCGAGGTAGCCCAGCCAGACCGCGCCATGCAGCAGGTGCGCTTGTTCCCGTGTGGTTTCGGTGTTCATCGCGTTCCTCCTGCCGATACCTGTGAACCGCCGCGCCGGGTGCCGGTTCCCCGGGTTGACGTAACGCAAAACGCCGCCCCGGGGGGCGGCGCTGCGATCGGCGTCGGTGAGGGGCGGACTAGAAGCCGAGGCCCTCGTACTTCTTCTTGAACTTCGACACGCGGCCGCCGGTATCCATCAGGCGGGTGCCGCCGCCTGTCCAGGCCGGGTGCACCGAGGGGTCGATGTCCAGCGACAGCTGGTCGCCTTCCTTGCCCCAGGTGGATTTCATCTGCACCACGGTGCCGTCGACCAGCTTGACGTCGACGAGGTGGTATTCGGGGTGGATGTCTTTTTTCATCGACCGTCTCCTTACGCTTCGGCGCTTTTCAGCGGCTTGTAGTTGCTGTCCTCGGCGATCCGGGCCGATTTGCCGCGGCGCGAGCGCAGGTAGTACAGCTTGGCGCGGCGCACGCGGCCACGGCGCACGACGGTGATGGATTCGACGTTGGTGGAGTACAGGGGGAACACCCGCTCGACCCCTTCGCCGAAGGAGATCTTGCGCACCGTGAAGCTGCCGGCGATGCCGGCGCCGTTCTTGCGGCTGATGCAGACGCCTTCGTAATTCTGCACCCGGGTGCGGGTGCCCTCGGTGACCTTGTAGCCGACGCGGATCGTGTCGCCGGCCTTGAAGTCGGGAATTTCCTTGCCGAGCTGGCTGATCTGCTCGGCTTCGATCTGTGCGATCAGGTTCATCTGATGCGCTCCTTTGATGCTCGCGGTTGGGCCGCGAAGGTTGCTGCCGCCTGAGAGCTCTTGGTCTTCACCCGGGTCCACGCGCGGTGCCCGCCAGAGATCAGGTCGTCGGTTCCTTGGTCTGCCGCACCTGCGGGCCGCTGGCGGAGGCGGGGTGAAGAAACCCCTGTTCCGGGCCGGTGGCGGAACGGCAAAGACACCTGAGTCGGGCAGGCCCGCCAGGTGACGCGCTTCTATGGCAGGCGGGGGGCGGTTGGCAAGGGGCGGCTGGCGGGCGGTTGGATGCGGGGCGGGCCGCGTCAGCCCTTGTCCCGCTCTGTGTGGGCGCGCCAGAGGTCCGGCCGGCGTTCGCGCGTCAGGGCCTCGGCCTCGGCACGGCGCCAGCGGGCGATCTCGCCGTGGTGGCCCGACATCAGCACCGGCGGGATCTCGCGGCCTTGCCAGAGGGCGGGGCGGGTGTATTGCGGATGCTCCAGCAGCCCGTCGGAGAAGCTTTCCTCCTCGACGCTGGCCTCGTTGCCAAGCACGCCGGGCAGCAGGCGCACCGCCGCGTCCAGCACCGCCTGCGCCGCGATCTCTCCGCCGGAAAGGACGAAGTCGCCCAGCGACACCTCCTCGATGCCGTGGTGGTCGATGACCCGCTGGTCCAGCCCCTCGAAGCGGCCGCAGACCAGGGTCACGCCCTTGCCGGCCGCCAGTTGCCGGGCGCGGGACTGGTCGAACCGGCGGCCCCGGGGCGAGAGGTAGATGACCGGCCAGTCCGCGCGATCCAGGGGGGCGCCCTCTGCCGCCGCCCGCAGCGCCGCGTCCATCACGTCGGGGCGCAGCACCATGCCGGCGCCGCCGCCCGCGGGGGTGTCGTCGACGTTGCGGTGCCGGCCCTCGCCGAACCGGCGCAGGTCCAGCGGCTCCAGCCGCCAAAGCCCGGCCTCCAGCGCGCGGCCGGTCAGCGAGGCGCCGAGGACGCCGGGGAAGCTTTCGGGAAAGAGGGTGATGACCCGGGCGCACCACGCGCCCGCCAATTCGGGCCGGGCCTGCACCAGTTCACGCGGGGTGGCGAGGGCGCCGATGGACAGGCGGCCGTGGGACCGGGAGGGAGGGGTGGGGCGGCTCATGCCCGCTCAATAGAGCAAACGGCGGGGGAATCCAGCCGCCCCGGATGGTCTTGCGTCAGGTTGCCGTGCCCAGGCCGATCACGCCGAAGAGCACCAGCAGGAACAGGACCAGCACCACGACGATGAGGATCTTCGCGCCGCTCAGCGCGGCCCCGGAGATCCGGCCGAAGCCCAGGAACGCCGCGATGGCGGCGACGACCAGCAGTATGAGAATCCATTCGATCATTGATTCGTCCTTCCTCTTCCCGCGCGGACGCGGCGGCATGCCGCGTCTCATCCCTGCGCGGGGTGATAACGCGCGGTAACGCTTTCGTGTTCCGCGCCGGGATCAGGAAAAACGCGCGAGGTGGGCAGAGATTTCTTCGACGAGCGCGGCGTTCCCGGGATCGGTCTGCGCAAGCGCCTCCAGCGCCTCGGGGGCGGGGAAGGCGGCGGGGCCGGCGTTCGCCTCGATCAGGATGCGGGCGGTGCGGGCGGCGGCGGCGCGCAGGTCGGGCGTGCCCATCAGGCCAAGCTCCAGCCCCAGCCCCAGCCGGTCGTCCCCCGCCAGCAGGGACTGCACGCGCGGATCGCGCAGCAGCGTGACGGCGGCGAGGTCGATGGCGGCGCTGCCCTCGCCCAGTTCGGACAACAGCGACAGGTAGACCGCATCCGGCGTATCCAGCGCCAGCAGGCGCTGCAGCGCGGGTTCCACGGTTTCCGGCGTGGCGGGGGCGTCCTGCAGGGCGTCGAGTTCGGCCGTCAAGGGGTTCTCGGGATCTTCGGGGAGGATGCCCTGGCCCTCCAGCGAGGCCAGCGCGTCGTCCAGCAGCGTGTCCATCTCCGCGGAATGGCGGTAGCGGACAGAGGCGAAGGCGGCGGCGCAGAGGGTCAGCAGCAGCGGCAGCCAGGGGGGCAGCGACGAGGGGCCGATCAGCCGGGCCAGCAGCAGGCCGATCCCGTAGAGGATGGTGACCAGCAGCAACTGCACCGCCAGCAGCACCGCCAGCCCGGCCCAGCCGGGGGCGCCGGAAAGGTCCAGCCGCCGCCCGCTCAGCGCCACCAGCGCGAAGCAGGCGGCGAAGACCGCCAGCTCCCGCAGCGGCGCGGCGGTGAGGCCGGCCAGCAGCGGGCCGGCATAAAGCGGCAAGACGTAAAGCAGGATCCCGGCGCGCGTGTATGGCCCCGGAAGCACGCTCATTTTTCAGGAAACAGCCCGTCGGGAGGGTCCGACACGATGCGGCGGGCGGCGAGGTCCACCGTTGGCACGGCCTCCAGCGTGAAGGGCAGCAGCACGGGTTCGGGCTGCCCCGGCACCGCGATCTCCAGCAGGTCGCCGGCGCCGTGGTTCAGCACCGCGCGCACCTTGCCCAGGACGGCGCCGCCGGTATCGGCAACCTCCAGCCCCACAAGGTCGGCGTGGTAGAACTCGTCATCCGGCAGCGCCGGCAGGGCGCTGCGGTTGGCGTGCAGGCGGACCCCCTTCAGCGCCTCGGCCTGTTCGCGGGTGTGGATGCCATCCACCCGCGCGGCAAAGCCGGTGGCGATCGGCTGGGTCAGGCGCAGGGTGAAGCTGCGGCTGCCGTCGTCGGTGAACAGGGGGCCGTAGGTGGCGATGGCCTCGGGTTCGGCGCAGAAGCTTTTCAGCCGCACCTCGCCGTGGACACCGAAGGCGCCGGCGAAGGCGCCGACGCAGATGCGGGCGGTCATGGCAGGATCCGGGGATGTGGCATCGGCAGTCTCCTCGGAAGGTCGCACCGCCCGGCCACGTGGCCGGGCGACACCCATCTTTCAGGCGCGGCGGGCGCGCGTCAACGGGGCGTTACAACGTCGCCCCGGCGCATCACTCGGCGGTTTCGGCCGGCGCGTTGGCGGCCTCGGCGGCGGCCTTCTCACGCTCGGCGCGTTCGGCGGCGCGTTCCTGGGCTTTCTTGCCCGGCTCGGCCTTCTTGGGGTTCGAACGCTCTTTCTTCTCGACCACGCCGGCGGCTTCCAGCATCCGCGACACGCGGTCGGTGGGCTGGGCGCCCTTGGACATCCAGTACTGCACGCGCTCCATGTCCATCTTCACCCGCTCCTCGCTGTCCTTCGGGAGCAGCGGGTTGTAGGTGCCCAGCTTCTCGAGGAAGCGGCCGTCGCGGGGCATGCGCGAATCGGCGGCGACGATGGAATAATGGGGGCGCTTCTTCGAGCCGCCGCGGGCCAGTCGGATCTTCATTGCCATGTGGGGTTCTCCTTTGAATGGCGAGGCAGGGGACGGGCCCCTAGGATTTGTGCTTGTTGTGATGACGGATGACTTCCTCGATGATGAAGGCGAGGAAGGACTTGGCGAATTCGGGGTCGAGCCCGGCGTCCTGCGACAGCTGTTCCAGCCGGGCGATCTGCCGTTCCTCGCGCGCCGGGTCCGAGGGCGGCAGGCTGTGCTCTGCCTTCAGCGCGCCCACTTCCTGGGTGTGCTTGAACCGCTCGGCGAGGGTGTAGACCAGGATCGCGTCCAGCCGGTCGATGCTGGCGCGGTGGTGGGCCAGAAGCTCGGCGGCGCGGGCGGCGTCGTCTGTCATTGCGGGACTCCGGGTTGGTTGCAAGGTCATGCGGCCAGCTCCGCCGGGGAGGGGTGGCGCCAGATCGGCGCCGGGGCGCCGTGGGGGTTGTCGAACACCCCGTCGCGGCGCGCGCCCAGCCGTTCCGCCAAGGCGCGCGAGCGGTGGTTGTCCTCGGCAATCAGGCTGATGGCGGTGGTCCAGCCCAGCGTCTCGTAGGCATGGCGGCGAGCGGCGATGGCGGCCTCGCGGGCGATGCCCCGGCCCTCGCCCTCGGCAAAGACCGACCAGGCGATCTCGGGCTCCGGCCAGGAGGGCGGGTAGTACAGCCCCACCACCCCCAGCGGCACGTCCGTGTCAGCGTCGGCCACCATCCAGCGGCCGAAGCCGCGCAGCTGCCAGTGGCCCACCAGTTCGCACATCTGGTCGAAGGCCTCGTCGCGGCTGAAGGGGCCGCCGAGGAACCGGGTCCGCGCGGGATCGCCGCGGAAGGCGGCGTAGGCGTCGAAATCGCTCCAGCGCGGGGCGCGGAGGGTCAGCCGATCCGTGGTCAGCGTGTGGATATGCACGGCGGTGCCGGTCACTTCTTGCGCCCGAGGCCGGACAGGCCGGGGGGCAGGGGCATGCCGCCCGGGGCGCCGCCGCCGAGGCCGGGGAAGCCGCGCGGCATGCCGCCCATGCCGCCCGCGCCCATCTGCTTGGCCGCCGCCTCCATCTGCGCCTGGTCGGGCATGCCGCCGCCCTTGCCGAACATGCCCTTCATGGCCTGCTTCAGCATCCCGCCCTTGCCCATCTTCTTCATCATGTCGGACATCTGCCGCTGCATCTTCAGCAGCCGGTTCAGGTCAGAGACATCCTGGCCCGACCCCGCGGCAATCCGCTTCTTGCGACTGGCCTGAAGAATCTGCGGGTTGGCGCGCTCCTTCTTGGTCATCGACTGGATCAGCGCGATCTGCCGGGCGATCATCTTGTCGTCCAGCCCGGCGTCGCCCATCTGGCCCTTCATCTTGCCCATGCCGGGCATCATCCCCATGATGCCTTCCAGCCCGCCCATCTTCAGCATCTGCTCCAGCTGCATCTTCAGGTCGTTCATGTTGAACTGACCCTTCTGGAAGCGCTTCATCATCCGCTCGGCCTGCTCGGCCTCGATGGTCTGCTGCGCCTTCTCGACGAGGCTGACGATGTCGCCCATGCCGAGGATGCGGCCGGCGATGCGTTCGGGGTGGAACTCTTCGATGGCGTCCATGCGCTCGCCGAGGCCGACGTACTTGATCGGCTTGCCGGTTACCGCGCGCATCGACAGGGCCGCGCCGCCGCGGCCGTCGCCGTCCATCCGGGTCAGCACCACGCCGGTCACGCCGATGTCGCGGTCGAAGGCCTCGGCCACGTTCACCGCGTCCTGGCCGGTCAGCCCGTCCACCACCAGCAGCGTCTCGCGCGGGCCGGTGATGTCGCGCACCTCGGCGGCTTGGGCGATCAGTTCCGCGTCGATGTGCAGCCGGCCGGCGGTGTCCAGCATGTAGACGTCGTAGCCGCCCATGGTGGCCTGCTGCTTGGCGCGGCGGGCGATCTGCTGGGCGCTTTCGCCGGGCACGATGGGCAGGGTGTCGACGCCGATCTGCTGGCCGAGGATCGCCAGCTGCTCCATCGCCGCGGGGCGGTTGGTGTCGAGCGAGGCCATCAGCACGCGCTTGCCGTTCACCGTGGTCAGCCGCCGCGCCAGCTTGGCGGTGGTGGTGGTCTTGCCCGAGCCCTGCAGGCCGACCATCAGGATCGGCGCGGGCGGGTTGTCGATCTTCAACTCGCCGGGATTGGTGACGCCGCCAGCCAGCATCTCGACCAGCGCATCGTGGACGATCTTGACCACCTGCTGGCCCGGCGTGACCGACTTGGTCACCGCCTGCCCGGTCGCCTTCTCCTGCACCGTCTTGACGAAGTCGCGCGCCACCGGCAGCGACACGTCCGCCTCCAGCAGCGCCACCCGCACCTCGCGCAGCGCGGTCTTCACGTCGTCCTCGGACAGCGCCCCCTGCTTGGTCAGCCGCTCGAAGACGCCAGAGAGCCGTTCGGAGAGATTTTCGAACATGGAGCGCCTCCTTTGCGCGTTACGGGTGACCGGTACATAGGACCCGGCGGCTCAAACGTGTAGCGCCCCCACGGGCGAAACTCGCTGGTGGGGGTCGATCCCGGGCAGGCCGGGACCGGAAGGCTGACGCTTCCGGATTTGGGGCTGCGAATAGGCGCAGGCGCGGCCGCTGTCAAGCAAAGCGCGGAAAAGGGGCGGGCGCGGGCCCGGTCACGCGAACGTTGCGCCGCTGTGAAGCCCGGAAGGGAACGGCGGTGCGGGGGGGCCGCGTTTCCCCGCTACGACCCCCAACGCATTCGGAGGAGAAACAGATGACTCGGTTCCCGAAACCCAGGATGACGCACGCTTTGATCCCCGCTACCGCCCTGGCGACCCTGTTTGCCGCATCCCTGCAGGCAGCGCCGCTTCCCGACCTCAGCGACTGGCCCGAGGCCTCGCAGGAGGCTGCCAAGCACATGATGGAGACCTATGGCGAGCCTGAAACCGTCACGACGCGCGAGCTTACATGGTACGACACCGGACCGTGGAAGAAGACCGTGATCTACAACGAGGCGACCACCCACAAGTTCCCGGTGGAGCATCCCGACGTGATGCAGCAGTGGATCGAGATGGATGTGCCCATCGAGATGTTCGACGACCTGGCGGCCTATGACGGCAGCGTCGTGGTGAACCGCACCGAGGCCATGATCTCGGCCCGCTGCGACAAGGAAGGCGCGAACTTCCTGGCGATCAACCTGGCCCACGACATCATCGAGGGCAACAAGACCGTCGAGGAGGCGCGCCAGTTCTACGGCGAGACGATCAAGAAGGTGATGGCCGGTGAGAAGCCCGAATATACCCAGGGCTTCATCTTCGAGCCGGTGAAAGAGGACCTGTCCAACCCGGACGAGAGCATCATCCAGTGACCTGACGGTCATTCGGAGACGTGGCGGGCCCCCTCGGGGGCCCGTATTCGTTTCAGGACGGCTGGATCGGATAGATCCACTGGATCGCCAGCACCGCCGCGACCCCCACCAGCAGGTTCATCGGCAGGCCGATGCGGATGAAGTCGGCGAAGCGGTAGTTGCCCGCGCCGTAGACCAGCGTGTTGGTCTGGTAGCCGATCGGCGTGGCGAAACTGGCCGAGGCGCCGAACATCACCGCCACCACCAGCGCGCGCGGCTCCAGCCCCAGTTGCTGGGCCAGCGCGATCACCACCGGGGTCAGCACCACCGCGACGGCGTTGTTGGTCACCGTCTCGGTCAGCGCCGAGGCGGTGGCGTAGACCGCCGCCAGCACCAGCACCGGTGGCAGCATCCCCAGCAGGGGCGCGATCAGCGAGACCACCAGTTCCACCGCGCCGGTGGCCTGCAGACCCTGCCCGACGATCAGCATGGCGAAGATCAGCACCAGGATGCCGGCGTCGATCGAGCTCCAGGCCTCGTCGTTGTCGATGCAGCGCAGCACCAGCATGGCCGCCACCGCCAGCATCGCGGCGATGCCGATCTCGGTGTAGCCAAGCGCCGAGAGCACCACCACCAGAACCAGCCCCAGCAGCGCCAGCGGCGCCTGGTTGCGGCGGAAGGCGCGGCCCGAGGCGCGGGTGATCGCCACCACGTCGCCCGCCTGCGCCAGCCGGTCGAAGCTTTCCGGCGGGCCCTCCATCAGCAGCCGGTCGGCGGCGCGCAGCCGGACAGAGCGCAGGTCGGCCCCGGCGATGTGCCGCGGGCGGTGCACGCCGAGGATGCGGATGTCATAGTGGGCGCCCAGCCCCAGTTCCGGCAGCCGCGCGCCGACGCCGGCGCGGGCGGGGGTGATGATCGCCTCGACCGTGACGCGCTTGGCATCGGATTCCTCCCCCGCCGCGGCGACGGCAGAGGCCGAGGGGGTGGCGCGGCGCAGGCCGGCGCGCAGGCCCTTGGTCTCGAACAGCGTCAGCACCTCGGAAGTCGGCGCGATGGCGATCAGCGTGTCGCCGGCCTGCAGTTCCTCTTCCCCCAGCTTGCCCCGCCGGATCTTGCCGCCGCGCCGCAGGCCCGAGACGCGGATGCCGGCGCGGTTCAGCGGCGAGACCTCCTCCAGCGTCATGCCGATATAGGGGCTGCCCTCGGTCACCGTCACCTCGGTCAGGAAATCGGCGCTGCCGCGGTCGGTGGTGGCTCCCGCCTCGCGCCGGGCGGGCAGCAGCCGGTGGCCGAACAGCATCAGGTAGGTCATGCCCGCGGCCACAACCACCAGTCCCACCGGGGCGATCTCGAAGATGCCGAAAGGCTCCATCCCCGCCTCGCGCGCCACGCCGTCCACCAGCAGGTTGGTGGAGGTGCCGATCAGCGTGCAGGTGCCGCCGAGGATCGCGGCATAACTGAGCGGGATCAGCAGCTTGGTCGAGGCGGTACCGCGCGCCTGCGCCAGCCGGATGACCACCGGGATCAGGATCAGCACCACCGGGGTGTTGTTCACGAAGGCCGAGGCCAGCATGGTCGCGCCGAAGAAGGCCGCCAGCGTCAGGGTCGGCCGGGTCTCGACCCCCGCGATCAGCCGCTCTGCCATCGCGTCTAGCAAGCCGGTGCGCACCAGCGCGCCCGAGATCACGAACATCGCCCCGATGGTCAGCGGCGCGGCATTGGAAAAGACGGTCATCACCTCGTCGGTGGGCACCAGCCCCAGCAGGATGAACAGCGCGGCGCCGGCGGTGGCGGTGACCTCGGGCGGGTAGATTTCTGCTACGAAGGCGGCGAAGAGAAGCAGCAGCAGGCCAAGCGCAATGACGGCCGCGTTCGCGTCGATGAAGTCTGCCATGGGTTCCTGTCGCTCTTGCCCGAAGCCTGCGCGCCGTTCCTGCGGGGATCGCCGAGGCGCGGCGCGTCCCCAATACGATGTTCCCAGGCCATGTGCGAGGCCCCGCAATCACCACAACCGCGCCGCGCCCGGCGGGTTCCCGCGCCGCGAGGGGCGCGCCCCGGGCTTGCATATTTCCGGGGGGTTCCGGACAAGGGGGCGCAGCGTCAGGAGCATGCCATGCCCTCGGAGAACTGGGACGAGATCCGCACCGCCTACCAGGTCGCCCGCCTCGGCACCGTCAGCGGTGCCGCGGGCGTGCTGGGGGTGCACCACGCCACGGTGATCCGCCACATCGACGCGCTGGAGGAGCGGCTGGGCGCCAAGCTGTTCCAGCGCCACTCCCGCGGCTACACGCCGACCGAGGCGGGGCGCGACCTGCTGCAGGTGGCGCAGGCCACGGACGACCAGTTCGCGCAGCTGGCCAGCCGCATCCGGGGGCAGGGCGACAGCGTGACCGGAGAGCTGATCGTGACCACGCTCGCCTCGCTGCTGCCGCTGCTGCTGCCCACCGTCACCGGCTTTCGCGCGGACCATCCCGGGCTGATCGTGCGGCTGCTGACCGACGAGCGGCTGTTCCGGCTGGAATACGGCGAGGCCCATGTCGCGGTGCGCGCGGGGGCGGCGCCGGACGATCCCGACAACGTGGTGCAGCCGCTGCAGCGGGTCCACGGCACCTTCTTCGCCGCCGCCGCCTATGCCAAGGCGCACGGTCTGCCGGCGGACGAGAGCGACCTTGCCGGCCACGTCTTCGTCGGCCGCGACAGCGACAGCCCGCGAGCGCCCTTCGACATCTGGATGCGGGCCCATGTCCCGGCAGAGCAGGTGGCGCTGCGCGTCACCCAGCATTCGGCGGTGGCGGCATCGGTGCGGGCGGGGGCCGGCATCGGGTTCCTGCCGCTTAGCGAGGGCCGGGAGGACCCGAACCTGGTGGAGGTCTGGCCGCCCCGGGACGAATGGGCCTCGCAGCTGTGGCTGGTGACCCACGTCGACCTGCACCGCACCCCGAAGGTGCAGCGCTTCGCCGCCCGCCTGAAGGAGGACGCCAAGTCATGGCCCTGTTCGTGAAGCTCTCTCCCCCGGCACTGGGCCACCTGGCGATGCTGGCCTTCTCGGGACTGGTGGGCGGATCGTTCTCTCTGGGCGCGCTGGTGGCGCAGGACCTGGCGCCGGCGCCGATGATCGCGCTGCGCTTTGCCTTCTCGGCGCTGATGCTGGGCGTGGTGGCGGTGGCGGGGGCCGGGGGCATCCCCCGCTCCAGCCTCGCCGCGCCATGGCGGCACGTGGTGCTGGCGCTGCTTTACGGCGGCTACTTCGTGCTGATGTTCCACGCCCTGCGGATCGCGCCGCCGGTCTCTGTCGCGGCGGTCTTCACCCTGTCGCCGGCCCTGTCGGGGGTTTTCGGCTGGCTGCTGCTGCGGCAGGTGACGACACCGCGCATGGCCGCGGCGGTGGCGATCGGCGGGGCCGGGGCGCTTTGGGTGATCTTCCGCGCGGACCTCGGCGCGCTGCTGGCCTTCGAGGTGGGACGGGGCGAGCTGCTGTTCTTCATCGGCTGCGTTCTCTACGCCGCCTACTCGCCGCTGCTGCGGGTGTTCCACCGGGGCGAGCGGCCGGTGGTCTTCACCTTCTGGACGCTGGCCGCCGCGACGCTGGTGGTGGGCGCGGCGGCGCTGCCGGAACTTCTGGCGACGGATTGGGGCGCGCTGCCATGGCTGGTCTGGGCGGTGCTGCTCTACCTCGCGCTCTGCGCCACGGTGATGTCGTCGCTGCTGATCCTCTTCGCCAGCCGCCGCCTGCCCTCGGTCAAGGTGATGGCCTATACCTTCCTGATCCCCAGCTGGGTGATCGCCTGGGAACTGGTGCTGGGCCACGGCGCGCCGCGGCCGCTGGTGCTGGTGGGGGTGGCGCTGACCGCGCTGGCGCTGGTGATGCTGCTGCGGGACGAGGAGGCGCGGCGGTTGCGGGCGGCGGAGTAGTCAGTCCTCGGGCGCGGCGAACTCGGCGGCGAGGAAGGCCTCGAAGGCGTCGAGGTTGACCGGCTCGAACTGCCCGAACCCCTGCATCCAGACAGAGGCGGATTTCAGCGCGTCCGGCTCCAGCTTGCACCACTTCACGCGGCCGCGCTTTTCCTGGCTGATGAGGCCGGCGGCGGCGAGGATCGTCAGGTGTTTCGAGATCCCGGCAAGCGACATGGCGAAGGGTTCGGCCACGTCGGTCACGGCCATATCGTCCTCCAGAAGCATCTGCAGGATGGCGCGGCGGGTGGGGTCCGCGAGGGCGGCGAAGACGTGATCGAGGCTCGGCTCCATGCAACGGCTTTGGCGCGGGGCGGGGGAATGGTCAACCATCGGGTTGAATGAGCCGGCGGGGCGGGGAAGCGACGCGCATCCTGTCGCACCCCGGGAAATCCGTTGATTAACAGAAACTTGCGAAGATCTCCGCCCCCGCCTTCTGCGCTTGACTCCTTACCCCCCCGTTTCTAGGTTCCGCCCGACTGATCGGGGGTCCGGGTGACATGGTCGATCCGCTGGACAAGGCGCACATCGAGCGGCTGGAAAAGCGGATCGCGGCGCTGAAGAAGGCGACCGAGCCCGAGGAACCGAAAACGCAGACCAATGCCGCGGGCGGGGCAGAGCTTGCCTGGCGCATGGTGATCGAACTGGTGGCCGGCATCGTGATCGGCTTCGGCATAGGCTACGGACTGGATTACCTGTTCGGAACCCTGCCGATCTTCCTGGTTCTGTTCGTCATGCTTGGCTTCGCGGCCGGCGTGCAGACGATGATGCGGACCGCCGCGGCGGCGCAGAAGGCAGAGAACGATCGCGGCCAGGCGCCGCAGAAGGACGGGGAATAACATCGTGGCGACCGAAACCGAAGCCGAAGGTCTTGTCTTCCATCCGATGGACCAGTTCATCGTCACGCCGCTGTTCGGCGACGGGCCGGTGCATTGGTACACGCCGACCAACGTGACGCTGTGGATGTTCCTGACCATCGTGGCGATCACGCTGCTGCTGGTCACCGGCACCCGCGGCCGGGCGATCATCCCCTCGCGCGTGCAGTCGCTGGCCGAGCTGTCCTACGGGTTCATCTACAAGATGGTCGAGGATGTCGCCGGCAAGGACGCGGTGCGCTTCTTCCCCTACATCTTCACCCTGTTCATGTTCATCCTCTTCGCCAACTTCCTCGGGCTGCTGCCCGCGGCCTTCACCACCACCTCGCACCTGGCGGTGACCGTGGTGCTGGCGCTGGCGGTGTTCCTGACGGTGACGGTGATGGGCTTCGTGCTGCACGGCTCGAAGTTCCTGGGCCTGTTCTGGGTGTCCTCGGCGCCGCTGCCGCTGCGGCCGATCCTGGCGATCATCGAGGTGATCAGCTACTTCGTGCGTCCCGTCAGCCACTCCATCCGTCTGATGGGCAACATGATGGCCGGCCACGCCGTCATCAAGGTCTTCGCCGCCTTCGCCCCGCTGATCCTGCTGTCGGGCATCGGCGTGCTGGTGACGCCGCTGTCGATCCTGGCGATCTCGACCATCTATGCGCTGGAGACGCTGGTGGCCTTCATCCAGGCCTACGTCTTCACCATCCTCACCTGCGTCTACCTGAAAGATGCCCTGCACCCGGCGCACTGAGGCACTGCAAGTCACGGCGGCGCGCGTCGCGCGTCCCATCTAATCTGCCAATTCCGTAGTAAGGAGATACGAATATGGAAGGCGATATCGCACAAATGGGCGCTTTCATCGGCGCGGGTCTGGCCTCTGTCGGCATGGGCGGCGCCGCCGTCGGTGTGGGCAACGTGGTCGGCAACTTCCTGTCGGGCGCCCTGCGCAACCCGTCCGCAGCCGGCGGCCAGACGGCCACCATGTTCATCGGCATCGCCTTCGCCGAAGCGCTGGGGATCTTCTCGTTCCTCGTCGCGCTTCTGCTGATGTTCGCCGTCTAAGACCTCTTTTGCTCCTTACGATCGGGCGGGCCGGCTGCCGCGGGCCCGTCCGGTGCAGACGAGGTGTCAGGAGGACGACATGGCAGAACCTACAGAAGCGGCCGACGCCGTCGGCATGCCGCAGCTGAATTTCGAAAGCTGGCCGAACCAGATCTTCTGGCTCGTGATCACCCTCGTGGTGATCTACTTCATCCTCAGCCGCGTCGCGCTGCCGCGCATCGCCTCGGTTTTGGCCGAGCGGGCGGGGGCGGTGACGAACGACATCGCCGCTGCCGAGGAACTGAAGCTGAAGGCCCAGGAGGCCGAGGCCGCCTACAACCAGGCGCTGGCCGACGCGCGGGCGGAAGCCACGCGCATCAATGCCGAGGCAAAGGCCGAGATCCAGGCCGAGCTTGACGAGGCCAACGCGCGGGCCGACGCCGAGATCGCCGCGAAGACCGCCGAGTCCGAGCGTGCCATCGAGGCGATCCGCGCCAGCGCCATGGCAAGCGTCGAGGAAGTCGCCCGCAGTACCGCGGCGGAACTCGTCTCTGCCCTGGGCGGCAAGCCGGAAAGCGCCGACATCGACGCGGCCGTATCCGCCAACCTGAAGGGGGCCTGAGCCATGAACGTGAAGCTGCGTCTTCCCGCCGTGCTTGCGGCGACCCTGGCCGCCGGCCCCGCGCTGGCCGCCACCGGTCCCTTCGTGTCGCTGTGGAACACCAACTTCGTCGTGCTGATCGCCTTCGTGATCTTCGTGGCGGCGCTGATCTTCCTGGGCGTGCCGCGGATCATCGGCAACATGCTCGACAAGCGCGCGGAGCAGATCCGCGCCGAGCTGGACGAGGCCCGCGCGCTGCGCGAGGAGGCCACCACGCTGCTTGCCTCCTACGAGCGGCGGCAGAAGGAAGTGACCGACCAGTCCGCCCGCATCGTCGAGCAGGCGAAGGTCGAGGCCCGGCAGAACGCCGAGCAGGCCAAGCTGGACCTGCAGCGCTCGATGGACCGCCGGCTGGCGGGGGCGGAAGAGCAGATCGCCTCTGCCCAGGCCCGCGCCGTGAAGGCGGTGCGGGACGAGGCGGTGAACGTCGCCGTCGCTGCCGCCCGGCAGGTGCTGGCCAAGCAGATGACCGCGGATGACCGCAACCGGATGATCGACGAATCGATCGACACGGTGGGGGCCAAGCTGCACTGATCGCGGCGGTCTTGTTGGAATGAGTGAAACCCGGCCCTCGCGGCCGGGTTTTTTCGTTGCGTTACAGGCTGGCCCAGTCGGTCAAGCGCCAGGAGGGCGCGGGGAAGGGGCGGATCACCCGGCGGGGGCTGCGGGCCGCGGGAGGCTGCGGGCGTGGCGGGCGGTGGGCGGTGCAGAAGGAATGTCAGCTCTCCATTCGGGGTAACGGGGTCGGCCGGGGCCGATGCGGTCAGTCAGGCGCCGGCGGCCGCGGATAGGCAATGACGGGCGGGCGTCAGCTGATGACAGGGGATTAAAAGCAAAAGGCCGGGCGAAACGCCCGGCCCCTGCCATGTCGATGAAGGACGATCAGCCGTTCGGGATGATCGTGATGTCCACCCGGCGGTTCTGCGCCCGGCCCTGGGCGGTCAGGTTGTCCGCGATCGGGGCGCTTTCGCCACGGCCGAAGGCGGCGATCCGGTTGCCGGAGACGCCCGAGCCGATCAGCACGCTGGCCACCGCGTTGGCGCGGCGCACCGACAGGTCCTGGTTGTAGGCGGCGCTGCCGGTGTTGTCGGTGTGGCCGACCACCTGCACGGTGGTGCCGGGGTAACGCTGCAGGCTGCTTGCCAGCACCCGCAGGTCGCCCTGCAGGCCCGGGTTCACCGAGGCGCTGTCGGTGGCGAAGAGGATGTCCTGCGGCATCCGCACCACCAGCGAGTTGCCGTTGTTGATGATCTGGATCCGGTCGTCCTGGAACTGCGCCTGCAGCTCGGCCGCCTGCTTGTCGAGGTTGTTGCCAACCGCCGCGCCAACGCCGGCGCCCACGAGGCCGCCGATCAGCGCGCCGCGGCGCCGCTCGCCCGCGTCGTCGCCGACCGCGACACCGGCCAGCGCGCCCAGCAGGCCGCCCACCACGGCGCCTTCCTTGGTGCGCTGGTTCGGATCGTTGGTGTTGACGGCGGTATCGGTGCAACCGGCGAGGGCAAGCGCTCCGACAGTGGCGAGGAGGAGGGGGGTCTTGAGTTTCATGGCGCTACCTTGTGCCTCTGGGTTTTTTGCTGCCGGCAAACTATACGCTCCTGCCGCGGAATCCAGCATGAACCGCCCTGCCTTGGCGAATTGCCGCCCAAGCCTGCGCCGGCGGGAACCGGCCTAGCTGGCGCGGGCGCTGTCGGCCCGCGCGGATTCCCATGCCAGCAGCGCGCGCTTGACCGGCAACCCCCAGTGGTATCCCCCCAGCGCCCCGTCCTTGCGCAGCGCCCGGTGGCAGGGGATCAGCCAGCTGACGGGATTGCGTCCCACCGCGGTGCCCACGGCCCGGACGGCCCGGGGATGGCCGATCGCCTCGGCGATGTCGGAATAGGTGGTGACCTGCCCCGATGGCACCGCCAGCAGCGCCTCCCAGACCTTGATCTGGAACGGCGCGCCGATCAGGTGCAGCGTCACCTCGCGCCCCGGCGCGGTGCCGAAGGCCTCTCGCACCCAGGGCTCCAGCGCTGCCGGATCCTCGCGGAAGGACGCCTCGGGCCAGCGGCCGCGCAGGTCCTCCAGCGCCGCGGCCTCGCCGGTCTCGGCGGAAAAGCCGATGCCGCAGATGCCCCGGTCGGTGCCCATCACCAGCGCCGGGCCGAAGGGGCTGTCGAACCAGCCCCAGTTGATGCGCAGCCCCGCGCCGCGCCGGGCATAGTCGCCGGGGCTCATCGCCTCCCAGCGCAGGAACAGGTCGTGCAGCCGCCCGCCGCCCGACAGCCCCAGCTCCTGCGCCGCCGCCAGCGTCGGCACCTTCCGGCGCAGCAGGTCGCGGGCGTGGGACAGGGTCAGGTACTGCTGGTAGCGTTTTGGAGAGACCCCGACCCAGCGGCTGAAGACCCGCTGGAAATGCGCCGGGCTCATCTGCATCCGCGCGGCCAGCACCTCCAGCGGCAGCGGCTCTGCCCCGGCGGCGTCGATCTCGCGGATCGCCCGGTCGATGACGGCGTAGTGGTAGCGGTGCTCGGGGCTCTGATCGGTCATGGCGCTCCTCCTGCCATCTGAACCTAAGGCCCGCCCCCGCCCCGCGCGACCCGATTCCTGCGGCTTTGCGGCCTTGCGGCCCCCGGACGGCCCGTGCCAAAGGAAGGCATGGCGAAACAGCTCGGCTACGGCCCCCTCTGCGAGATCTTCGACCGCTTCCGGCAGAACGAGCCGGAGCCGAAGGGCGAGCTGGAGCATGTGAACGCCTATACCCTGCTGGTGGCCGTGGCGCTGTCCGCGCAGGCCACCGACGCGGGCGTGAACCGCGCTACCCGCGCGCTGTTCGAGATCGCCGACACGCCGCAGAAGATGCTTGCGCTGGGCGCGGAAGGGCTGACGGAACACATCAAGTCCATCGGCCTGTTCCGCAACAAGGCGAAGAACGTCATCAAGCTGTCGCGCATCCTGGTCGAGGACTACGGCGGCGAGGTCCCCGCCTCGCGCGCGGCGCTGCAGTCGCTGCCGGGGGTGGGGCGCAAGACCGCGAACGTGGTGCTGAACATGTGGTGGGGCCACCCGGCACAGGCGGTCGACACCCACATCTTCCGCGTCGGCAACCGCACCGGCATCGCCCCGGGCCGCGACGTCGAGGCGGTGGAACGGGCGATCGAGGACCATGTCCCCGCCCCCTACCAGCGCCACGCGCACCACTGGCTGATCCTGCACGGGCGCTACATCTGCACCGCGCGGAAACCCAAATGCCCGGTCTGCCCGATCGCGGACCTGTGCCTCTACGAGGAGAAGACGACGATATGAGCAAGACCTTCCAGGTGGTGGGCATCGGCAACGCGATGGTGGACGTGCTGGCAAGCTGCACCGACGATTTCCTTGCGGAGCACGGGGTGCAGAAGGGAATCATGCAGCTGATCGACATGCAGCGCGGGGTGGAGCTTTACGCCCACGTCGGCCCGGCGCGCGAGGTCTCGGGGGGCTCGGCCGCGAACACCATCGCTGGCATCGCCGCGCTGGGCGGGCGCACCGCCTACGTCGGCAAGGTCAAGGACGACCAGCTGGGGGCGATCTTCGCCCACGACCTGCGCGCACAGGGCGCCGTCTATGAAACCCGCATGGCGCCCCGCGACCACCCGGCCGAAACCGGGCGCTGTATCGTGCTGGTGACGCCGGACGGCGAGCGGTCGATGAACACCTACCTCGGGGTCACCGAGTTCCTCGAACCCGATGACATCGACGAGGCGCAGATGGCCGAGGCGGAGTGGATCTTCCTCGAGGGCTACCGCTTCGACGGCCCCGCCAGCCACGAGGCCTTCGCCCGCGCCGTCGCGGCGGCAAAGAAGGCCGGCGGCAAGGTCTCGATCACCCTGTCCGACCCCTTCTGCATCGAGCGCCACCGAGAGGCCTTCGCCGCCATGCTGCGCGACCACGTGGACCTGCTGTTCGCCAACCGCGCAGAGATCCTGTCGATGTACCAGACGGACGACTTCGAGGCCGCGATGCAGGCGGCGGCGAAGGAGATCGAGGTGGTGGTCTGCACCGACAGCGAGAACGGCGCCTACGTGCTGACCGGCAGCCAGCGCTGGCACGTACCGGCGATCCCCACCAAGGTGGTGGACGCCACCGGCGCGGGCGATCTCTTCGCGGGCGCCTTCCTCTGGGGCCTTGCCGAGGGGCATGACCTGGAAACCTGCGCCCGCATGGGCTGCATCGCCGGCTCCGAGGTCATCAGCCACATCGGCGCCCGCGCCGAGGCGGACCTGAAGGCGCTGTTCCGCGAGCACGGCGTCCTGAGTTAGGCGCCCATCCTGCCAATCTCTGGTTACGAAATATCCCGGGGGAGTCGCGGCCGCAGGCCGCGGCGGGGGCAGCGCCCCCTCCCGGCTCAATACCCCGCGGTGCGGTCCACCAGGTGCAGCAGCGGCTCTCCCGCCTCGCCGCGGCGGATGTTCTCCGCGATCACCTCGGCCGCGGTCTGCGGGCGCGTCTCGCTGGCGATGTGGGGCGTCACCGTCACCTTCGGATGCGCCCAGTACGGGTGATCCCGCGGCAAAGGCTCCACCCGGAAGGTGTCCAGCGTGGCATGGCCGATCTGCCCCGCGTCCAGCGCCGCCAGCAGCGCCCCGTCGTCGATCAGCGGTCCCCGGCCGGGGTTGAGGATCACCGCGCCGCGGGGCAGGGCGGCCAGACGCTCGGCGTTCAGCAGGTTCTCGGTGGCCTCCGTCAGCGGCAGCAGCAGCACCAGAATCTGCGCCCCGGACAGCGCGCGCGGCAGGTCCTCCTCGCCGGCAAGGCAGGTAATCCCCGCGATCTCCTTGCGGCTGCGCGCCCAGCCGGTGACCGGGAAGTTAAGACCGGCGAGGGTGCGGGCGCAGGCGGTGCCCAGCTCGCCCAGCCCCAGCACCGTCACCCGCCGCTGGCGGGCCAGCGGCGGCAGCACCGGGCGCCAGTCGCGGTCGGGGTTCACGATGTGCGCGTCCATTCCCACGTGGTGACGCATGACATGGGCGGTGACCCAGTCCACCATCCCCTCGGTCAGGCCCCGGTCCACCATCCGCGCCAGCGGCTGGGTCAGGGTCTTGTTCGTCACGATGTTCTCGACCCCGGCCCAAAGTCCCAGCACCGCCTTGGCGCGGGTGAAGGGGGTGAAGTCGGTGAGCCCGGGATGCGGCGCGTAAACGATGTAATCCACCGTCTCCGGGGCGAAGTCGGTGCCCAGCTCCGCCTCGACCCCCGCGGCCTGCATCGCCTGCGCCAGCGGCACCTCGTAGTCGGACCAGCGGGTGTCGCCGCCCGCGAACAGCACTCGGACGCTCATGACTTCAGCCGCGGCCGGTGCACGTGGGCCGACTGCGCCAGCCCGAAGCCCACCAGCAGCACCAGCATCGCGGACCCGCCGTAGCTGACCAGCGGCAGCGGCACGCCGACTACCGGGGCAAGGCCCATGACCATCGACATGTTCACCGCGAAGAACAGGAAGAAGGTGCCGGCGACCCCAAGGGTCAGGATCGCGCCAAAGCGGCTTTGGTTCGACATGGCCGAGGCGATGCAGAAGACGATGATCAGCGCGTAGATGGTCAGCAGCGAGATGCCTCCGATGAAGCCGAATTCCTCGGCCAGCGTCGTGAAGATGAAGTCGGTGTGCTTTTCCGGCAGGAAGTTCAGCCGCGACTGGGTGCCCTGCATGAACCCCCGCCCCGTCCAGCCGCCGGAGCCGAGGGCGATCTTCGACTGGGTGATGTGATAGCCCGCGCCCAAGGGATCGCTGGCGGGGTCGAGGAAGGTGTCGATGCGGCGGTACTGGTAGTCCTTCAGCAGCTGCCAGGGCGTGCCGCGAGAATAAAGCACCGCCGCCACCATGCCCGCCCCCGTGGCGAAAACGCCCGCGAAGTAGAGCCAGTGCACCCCCGCCACGAACATCACGATGGCGCCGCCGGCAATCAGCAGCAGCGCGGTGCCAAGGTCGGGCTGCGCCAGCACCAGCGCCGTGGGGGTCAGGATCAGCGCCACCGGCACCAGCACCCACAGCGGGCGCGAGACCTTGCGGATGTCCAGCCAGTCGTAATAGCTGGCCAGCAGCATCACGAGGGTGATCTTCATCAGCTCGGACGGCTGCAGCCGCATGAAGCCGAGGTCGATCCACCGCTGCGCGCCCATGCCGGTGCTGCCGAAGAACTCCACGAAGACCAGCAGCAGCAGCGACACGCCGTAGGCGACGCCGGCGATGTTGCGCCAGAACCAGATGGGCACCATGGCCACCGACAGCATCAGCGCCAGGCCCAGCCCGAAACGCTTCATCTGCGGCTCGGCCCATGGCGTGAGCGAGCCTCCGGCGACCGAGTAGAGCATGATGAAGCCCACCGCGGCGGCGGTGGACACCAGGATCAGCAGCGGCCAGTTCAGGTAAAGCATCTTCGCCGGGCCGCTGGGCACCCGCCGGATCGTGTACTCGAGATAGCTCATGCCCGGGACCGCCCGTCGCGGAAGCTGGCGGGATCGCGCAGCATCAGCTGCTCCTGCCGGGTGCGGATGGTGCCGCGCTGGCTGGAGGGGTAGGCCTCCAGCGGCGGATTGCCCCCGTACAGCGCCTGCAGCACGATGTCCCGCGCGATCGGCGCGGCCACGGCAGAGCCGCCGCCGCCGTGTTCCACCACCACCGAGCAGGCGATGCGGGGCGTGTCGTGGGGTGCGTAGCTGACGAACAGCGCGTGGTCGCGCCGCTCCCACGGCAGGTCGTCGTTGCTGGTCACGCCGCGCGCGCGCTCTGCCGCGGTGATGTTGCGCACCTGGCTGGTGCCGGTCTTGCCGGCGATCTTGATGCCGTCGGCCGTGACCCGGCTGCCGTAGGCGGTGCCCCGGCGCGAGTTGGTGACAGAGATCATGCCGTCGCGCACCTGCGCCAGGTGCTGCGGGTTGATGTCCAGCATCGGCGCCTCGGGCAGCTTCTCGACCGCATCGATGGATTTCACCAGCCGCGGCAGCACCGCGCGCCCGGTGGCCAGCCGCGCGGTCATCACCGCGAGGTGCAGCGGCGAGGCCAGCACGAACCCTTGCCCGATCCCGGCGTTCAGCGTGTCGCCGATCAGCCATTCGGCGCCGCGGTTCTCGCGCTTCCACGCCTTGGTGGGCATCAGCCCGGCAGAGACCGCCGACATCGGCAGGTCATAGCGGTCGCCCAGGCCCAGCCGGCGGGCCATGGCGGTGATCTTCTCGATACCGACCCGTTCGGCGATGTCGTAGAAGTAGACGTCGCAGGACTGCTCCAGCGCCGCCACCAGCGGCACCGTGCCGTGCCCGCCCCGGCGCCAGCAGTGGAACCGCCGCTGCCCCAGCTCCTTGTAGCCGCCGCAGTAGATCCCCTCGGAGGCGTCGATCACCCCCTCTTCCAGCGCCGCCAGCGCGGTGACCATCTTGAAGGTCGAGCCGGGCGGGTAGGCGCCCTGCACGGTCTTGTTCGACAGCGGCCGGTGGTCGTCCTCCAGCAGCCCCTTGTAGTCGGCCACGCTGATGCCGCGGACGAACTTGTTGGGATCGAACGAGGGGGCAGAGGCGATGGCGAGGATGTCGCCGGTGGCAGTGTCCATCACCACCGCGCTGGCACTTTCGTCCCCCAGCCGCACCTGGCTGTAGTTCTGCAGCGCGCTGTCGATGGTCAGCTGCAGGTTCACCCCGGGGCGGCCCTGGATGCGGTCCAGTTCCCGCATCACCCGGCCGCGGGCGTTCACCTCGATGCGGCGGGTGCCGGCCTCGCCGCGCAGGTCGTGTTCCATCCGCGCCTCGACCCCGGTCTTGCCCACCTGGAACTTGGGGATCTGCAGCAGCGGGTCCTCGTCCTCGGCAAGGTAGCCCTTGGTCAGGTCGTAGTCGCTGACCGGGCCGACGTAGCCCACCACGTGGGCCAGGTCGTCCTGCATCGGGTAGATCCGGCTTTGCCCCACCTCGGTGTTGACCCCGGGCAGGGCCGGGGCGTTGACGGCGATCTCCGAGAAGACCTGCCAGGACAGCCGGTCGGCCACGGTGACGGGCACGAAGGGGCTGCGGCGGTCAAGCTCCTTGCGGACCTTGTCCAGTTCCTCCTCCGGCAGGCGGATGATCTGCTGCAGGCGGGCCAGCACGGTCTCGAGGTCGCCCGCGTCCTCCTTGACGATCACCACGCGGTAGTTCTGCTCGTTCTCGGCAAGAACCGCGCCGTTGCGGTCGTAGATCAGCCCGCGCGAGGGCGGGATCAGGCGGATGTTGATGCGGTTCTCGTCGGCCAGCAGGCGGAACTTGTCGGCCTGCTCCACCTGCATGTAACGCATCCGCGCCACCAGCACCGAGGAGAAGGCCGCCATCAGGCCGCCCAGCACAAGGCCGCGCCGGCTGATCTTGCGGGCGCTGGCCTCGGTATCGCGTGTGGGTCTTTTCATCGCGCGCGCCTCACCGCGTCGAAGGTTGCCGGATCCCGTTTCTGCACCTTCAGCCCCAGCAGCGCCAGCACCACCACCATCGGGTAGGCGAAGATCGTGGAGATCATCTGCAGCAGCACCGGGCCGAAGTGCGCCTGCGGCACCCCCAGCAGCAGCAGGATCAGGTAATCGGCCAAGTGCAGCACCGCCAGCGCGACCGAGACGGTCACCAGTTCCACCGGCAGGGGCAGCTCGCGCAGGCGCGGCTCCTGCCCGCGCAGGTACTCCACCGCCAGCACCACCAGCGCGCTCCACAGGCCGGGCGGGCGCATGTAGAGGATGTCGGTCAGCAGGAACACCCCGGCCACCAGCCCCACCGGCAGGTACTGCGGCCGGCGCAGCACCCAGGCGAAGGTGATGCACAGCAGCAGGTCCGGGCCGGGGTAGCCGTCGGGGCCGATGTCGGTGGGCAGGATGTGCAGCAGCACCAGCCCCATGCTCAGCCCGAAGTAGGACAACCCGTAGATCCAGCGGTTGGCGGCGGGGGATCTATCCATCGCCGGCCTCGCCGAACAATTCGCCCGCGCCGGCCGGCGGCAGCACGAGCCCGCCTGGGTCCAGCACCGGGTCGCGCGGATGGGCGCGCAGCACGCGCAGGTAGTCCAGGCGCTCGTAGTCCGCCGCCAGTCGCACCCTCAGCCGCCGGTCGGGCCCCTGCACCACGCTGCCCACCAGCACCCCGGCCGGGAACACCCCGCCGTCGCCGGAACTGACGACCCGGTCGCCGGGGCGCACCGCCTCGGGGCTCTCGATGAATTCCAGCGGCACCAGCGCCGAGTTGTCGCCCGACAGCAGCGCCTTCTGCCCCGAGGGCTGGATGCTGACCGGGATGCGGCTGTTGCTGTCGGTCAGCAGGATCACCCGCGCGGTGGAATGCCCGACGCCGCTGATCCGCCCCACCAGCCCCAGCCCGTCGGTCACCGCCCAGCCGTCGATCAGCCCGTCGCGCGCGCCGATGTTCAGCAGCACCGACTGCCGGAAGGGAGACCCGGAATCCGCCAGCACCACGCCGGTAACGAAGGTCAGCTTGGGGTCCAGCCGCACCTTGTTCAGGTCCAGCAGCTTGGCGTTCTGCTGCTCCAGCTGCAGCGCCGCCTCCTTCCAGGCCTTCATCTGCTGCAGCTCGCGCCGCAGCTCCTGGTTCTGCGTGTGGATGCGGTTGTAGGAGCGGAAGCCCTCGACCATCTCGATCCCCGCGGCCACCGGCACCAGCATCCAGTCGAAGTTCGGCACCACCCGGTCCACCACCTGCGCGCGCAGACGTTCCACCCGGGGCGAATCGATCCGCCAAAGCAGGAAGACCGCCAGCAGCGCCAGCACCAGCGTGCCCACCAGGACGCGCCGGACCGGGCGGACGTATAGGTCGCTGTTGCTTGGCTGTCTGGCCACGTCAGTCTCCGATGGGGCGCATCGCCGCGGCCCCAGAATGCCCCGGCCGGGGGCCGCCCCGCAAGACAATGCCGCGTGCTCGGCGGTGCGGCGCCGCAGCGCCGCTGGTACGGCCGGGGGCGATTCCCGGGCGGATCAGCTTTCGTAGTCTATCACGTGCCGCAGCTGTTTCTCGTATTCCAGCGCCTTGCCGGTTCCCAGCGCGACGCAGTTCAGCGACTCGTCGGCCACCGAAATGGCCAGCCCGGTCTGCTCGCGCAGCGCCAGGTCCAGCTCGCCCAGCAGCGCGCCGCCGCCGGTCAGCATCACGCCGCGGTCGACGATGTCGGCGGCAAGGTCCGGGGGCGTCGCCTCCAGCGCGGTCATCACCGCCTCGCAGATGGTCATCACCGGCTCGGCCAGCGCCTCGGCGATCTGGGCCTGGCTGACCTCGGTCTCCTTGGGCACGCCGTTCAGCAGGTCGCGCCCGCGGATCTGCATGCTGGCGCCGCGGCCGTCGTCGGGCATCCGCGCGGTGCCGATCGAGGTCTTGATCCGCTCGGCGGTGGATTCGCCGATCAGCAGGTTCTGCTGGCGCCGCAGGTAGTTGATGATCGCCTCGTCCATGCGGTCGCCGCCGACCCGGACGGACCGGGCATAGACGATGTCGCCAAGGCTCAGCACCGCCACCTCGGTGGTGCCGCCGCCGATGTCCACCACCATGTTGCCGGTGGGATCGGTGATGGGCATGCCCGCGCCGATGGCCGCCGCGATGGGTTCGGCGATCAGCCCGGCGCGGCGCGCGCCCGCGGACAGCACCGACTGGCGGATCGCGCGTTTCTCGACGGGGGTGGCACCGTGGGGGACGCAGACGATGATCTTCGGCTTCGAGAAGGTGGTCCGGCGATGCACCTTGCGGATGAAGTGCTTGATCATCTCCTCGGCCACGTCGAAGTCGGCGATCACCCCCTCGCGCATCGGGCGGATCGCCTCGATGCTGCCGGGGGTGCGGCCCAGCATCAGCTTGGCGTCCTCGCCCACCGCCAGCACCTGCTTGCGGCCGTCCTTGACGTGGTAGGCGACCACGGAAGGCTCGTTCAGAATGATGCCGCGGCCCTTCACGTAGACCAGCGTGTTGGCGGTGCCGAGATCGATGGCCATGTCGGCGGAGAACAGGCCGGAAAGGAAGCGCATGCGGGGGAGGCCTTTGGTCTGAGGTCGCGAAGTCTCGGGCGCGGGACGAGGCCGCCGCACCGAGCCTGCTTATAGGTAGGCGTCGCCGCGAGGGGAAGGGGGCGGGCCGGACCAGTCCGCGTATTTCCGCCGCACGCGGCTTGGAGCGAGCCGCGCCTCCGTGTCAGGATGGTGCGGGGCAGGGCTTGCAGGCAGGGCCGGCACGGCAAGGGAGGAGCCCATGGCAAGGCAGGTGCAGCGGGTGCGGGTGACGGGCAAGGTGCAGGGCGTCTGGTTCCGCGGCTGGACGCAGGAGCGGGCGCAGGCGCTGGGCCTCGACGGCTGGGTGCGCAACGAGGCCGACGGCTCGGTCGCGGCCCTGCTGGCGGGATCGCCGGAGGCGGTGGCGCGGATGCTGGACGCGCTGCAGGACGGGCCGACGCTGGCGCGGGTCGACCGGGTGGAACGCGTGGCGGCCAGCGAAGAGCCGGCGCCGGAGCCCGGGTTTCACATCCTGCGCTGAGGGCGGCGGGGCGCTAGTTGCCCGGTTTCTTGCGGGCGTCGGGCTGCTTGCGCTGGCTGTCGGGGTTCACGAAGGGATCCTTGGCGGCGATCGGCGCCTCGGCCGCGACGTTCGTCGGTTCGGGGCGGGTGTCCATCTCCTTCTGGCACTTCTCCACCTCGGTCCAGGCGCGGCTGGAGCCGGTGAGCTTGAGGTTGTCGATTTCGGCCCCGTCGAAGGAGATCTTCATGCTCAGCGCCTTCTGGAACTCCCGGATGAACTCCATCTTGTCGCTCTGGGCGTGCAGGTAGACCTCCTCGCCCGGGTTGAACTGCAGGCCGTTGGCCGAGACGTCCCAGATCGGCCGGTTGCCGAACTGGATCGCCAGGTCGTAGCTCTGCTCTGGCTGCAGGGTGGACCAGGCGGGGTTGCCGATCAGGAAGTAGAAGTTGTTCAGCTGCGGGTTCCGCCCGATCCGCAGCACGGTGCCGCCGTTCCAGGAGGCCAGCGCGTAGCAGCCGTTGTCGATGGTCGGGTCGATCGAGATGTCCCAGTCGCCGAAGGAGCCCCAGACATTGTCCTGCGCGGCGGCGGGCAGCGCGGTGGCAAGCAGCAGGGTCAGCGAGAGGGGCAGCACCGGACGGGGCATGGGATATCTCCATGAAAAATTTGGGGACGATCCTGCCACAGCCCTTGCCGGTGCGGCAAGATGCCTTGAGAGCCTTCAGCGGGAGGTCGCGGGGTCCAGCCAGGCGCGCAGCGTCTCCTCGAAGGCGCGCGGCTTGTCGGCGTGCAGCCAGTGGCCGGCGCCGGGGATCTTGACGAAGCGCGCGGCGGGGAACAGCGCGCGGATCGCCGGGCGGTGCTGCGGCAGGACGTAGTCGCTGTCGCCGCCGGTCAGGAACAGGGCGGGGCAGTCGGCGCTTTCGCCGGCGACATCCTCGGCGGGCCAGCCGGTGATATGGTTCATATCGGCGTCCAGCGCGTCGAGGTTCAGCAGCCAGCGCCGGGCCTTGAGGTCCAGCGACTGCAGCAGGAAGGCGCGGGTGCCGCGGTCCGGCACCTGTTCCGCCAGCGCCGCGTCGGCCTCGCCGCGGCTGGAAATCGCATCGAGGTCCAGCCCGCGCATAGCCGCGATGAGGTGCCGCTGGCTGTGGCCGTAGGCGACCGGGGCGATGTCGGCCACAACCAGCCGTGCAACGCGGTCCGGGTGGCGCAGCGCCAGCATCATCGCCGCCTTGCCGCCCATGGAATGCCCCGCGACGTCCGCGGTGCCGCCATGGGCCGCGATGACCTCTGCAAGGTCCTCCGCCATCTCGGGGTAGCGGTGGCGCGGGTCGCGGAAGCTGGCGCCGTGGTTGCGCATGTCGACGGTGATGACCTGCCGCGTATCCGCCATCCGCCGCGCGATCACGCCCCAGTTCCGGGCGGAGCCGAAGAGGCCGTGGGCGATGAGCAGGGGCGGGTTGGAGGAAGGCTCGCCGGTGAGAACGCTGTGCAACATCTGCGTGGAATAGCGCCGGCGGGTGGGGGAGGCTAGGGGGGATGGGGCTTGGGCTGAGCGAAGTACCCGGCCCGGAACAAGGCACGCAGTGCCGCCGGGCCAGCGCCCGTCCGTCCCCCGGGCGGGCGCTCCTTCACCGTTTGCGTGGGGGTGGAGCGGGGGAGTGGTGGCGCCATAAAACAAGGACCACCGGCGTATGGGGCGCCCACCCACGGACGGGCGCCGGCCCTCTGCCGTACTGGCTACTCCGCCCGCGTGCCGCCGTAGTCGGCGTCGCTCACCGGCACCTCCCAGTCGACGTTGACACCGTCCAGCGCCTCGTGGATCGCCAGGTGGCACATCGCGGTGTCGGGGCCGGCGCCGTGCCAGTGGCGCTCGCCTGGCGGAATCCAGATGCTGTCGCCGGGCCGGATCTCCTGCACCGGCCCGCCCTCGGTCTGCGCGAGGCCGAAGCCGGAGACCACGTGCAGGGTCTGGCCCAGCGGGTGGGTGTGCCAGTGGGTGCGTGCGCCCGGCTCGAAGGTGACGAAGACGGCGCGGACGCGCGCGGGTTCCGGCGCCTCGACGACGGGGTCCTGCCTGACGGTGCCGGTGAAGTAGTCGCTGCTGGCGCGCGCCGAGGGGCGGCTGCCGCTGCGGGTGATCTGCATGTTCCTGCCTCCGTTGATGCCGGGGCAGCAGATCACGGGGCGCGGCACCTGTCGAGGGCGCCGCGCCGGGGGGGCATGCGCCGGTCAGAGGCCGGGGTAGATCGGGAAGCGGGCGCAGAGGGCAGAGACCTCGGCCTTCACCTTCTCTTCCACCGCGGAGTTGCCCTCGGCCCCGTTCGCCGCCAGCCCGTCGATCACCTCGACGATCCAGTCGGAGATCTGCCGGAACTCCGGCACGCCGAAGCCGCGGGTGGTGCCGGCGGGGGTGCCCAGCCGGATGCCCGAGGTCACGAAGGGCTTTTCCGGATCGAAGGGCACGCCGTTCTTGTTGCAGGTGATGTGCGCGCGTCCCAGCGCCGCCTCGGCGGCCTTGCCGGTGACGCCCTTGGGCCGCAGGTCGGCCAGCATCAGGTGGTTGTCGGTGCCACCCGAGACCACGTCGATGCCGCCCTTTTGCAGCTGCGCCGCCATGGCGCGGGCGTTCTCGACCACCTGCGCGGCATAGTCCTTGAACTCGGGCCGCAGCGCCTCGCCGAAGGCCACCGCCTTGCCGGCGATGGCGTGCATCAGCGGGCCGCCCTGCAGGCCGGGGAAGACGGCGGAGTTGATCTTCTTCGCGATCGCCTCGTCGTTGGACAGGATCAGCCCGCCGCGCGGGCCGCGCAGGGACTTGTGGGTGGTGGAGGTCACCACGTGGGCATGGGGCACCGGCGAGGGATGCACGCCGCCCGCCACCAGCCCGGCGATATGGGCCATGTCCACCATCAGCCAGGCGCCCACCTCGTCGGCGATCTCGCGGAAGGCGGCCCAGTCCCAGACCCGCGAATAGGCGGTGCCGCCGGCGAGGATCAGTTTAGGTTTGTGCTCGCGCGCCTTGGCGCGGATGTCGTCCATGTCCAGCAGGTTGTCTTCCTCGCGCACCCCGTAGGACACCACGTCGAACCACTTGCCCGACATGTTCACGGGCGAGCCGTGGGTCAGGTGGCCGCCGGAGTTCAGGTCCAGGCCCATGAAGGTGTCGCCCGGCTGCAGCAGCGCCAGGAAGACCGCCTGGTTCATCTGGCTGCCGGAGTTCGGCTGCACGTTGGCGAAGCCCGCGCCGAACAGTTCCTTGGCGCGCTCGATCGCCAGGGTCTCGGCAATGTCGACGTACTGGCAGCCGCCGTAGTAGCGCTTGCCCGGGTAACCTTCGGCGTACTTGTTGGTCAGGATCGACCCCTGGGCCTCGAGCACCGCGAGCGAGACGATGTTCTCCGAGGCGATCAGCTCGATCTCCTCGCGCTGGCGGCCAAGCTCCTTGACGACGGCGCCGTGCAGTTCGGGGTCGCGGTCTTCGAGGGACTGGGTAAAGAAACCGGTGTCGCGGTGCGGGGCGTTCATGGCACGCACTCCCTTGCATCAGGTGGAAGACGCGCGGTCCTTACCGCAGCATGGCGCGGTCAGGAAAGGGCCAAAGCGTCGCTTTGGCTTGTAATCCCGCCTTCAGCTTGCAAATTGGGCGGCGAGGAGGGCCGCCCTTGCCCAGGATCGCATTCGTCGCCAGCGACGCCGAGATCGCCCGCGAGGCGCTGGACGCGCTGGCGGAACGCTACGGCGCCGTGGCGCTGGAGGACGCGGATGTCATCGTGGCGCTGGGGGGCGACGGCTTCATGCTGCAGACGCTGCACGGCACCATGCACCTGGACACCCCGGTCTACGGGATGAACCGGGGAACCGTGGGCTTCCTGATGAACGCCTTCGACACCACCGACCTGATGGCCCGCGTCGCGGCGGCGGAAGAGACGGTGATCCACCCGCTGCACATGCGGGCAGAGACCCCGGACGGCCGCGTGCAGGAGGAACTGGCGATCAACGAGGTCTCGCTGCTGCGGGTGGGCCCGCAGGCCGCCAAGCTGCGGATCACGGTGGACGGCCGGGTGCGGATGGCGGAACTGGTCTGCGACGGCGCGCTGGTGTCGACGCCGGCGGGGTCCACCGCCTACAACTATTCCGCCCACGGTCCGATCCTGCCGGTGGGCTCCGACGTGCTGGCGCTGACCGCCATGGCCGCCTTCCGCCCCCGCCGCTGGCGGGGGGCGCTGCTGCCGATGGGGGCGAAGGTGCGCTTCGACGTGCTGGAGCCGGAGAAGCGCCCGGTGATGGCCGACGCCGATTCCCGCGCGGTGGAGCGGGTGGTCTCGGTCGAGATCCGCGCCGAGCGCAGCGTGCGCCACCGGCTGCTCTTCGACCCCGGCCACGGGCTGGAGGAACGGCTGATCCGCGAGCAGTTCGTCTAGTTCCGCTGCCGCACCGGCCACGCCGCCGCATCTATCCGCGCTTTCCGCCCCGGATGTTTCCGCAAGGGAAACCATTTGCGGCGGAAACCGGGCGAAATGCGGGTTTTTCTTGTCGGAACAAGGGCAATGCGGCACCCCTGTCCTTACCGGGGGCGGTAACGAACGAGTGCAGATCATGCGCGGCGCGTTGAAGAAGCTCTTTGCCCAGGGCGAAGAGAAAGCCACCCCTGTTGGCCACCAGGAAGACAGCACCGGCCACCAGAACGGCGTGGGCCATCAGCATGGCAGCACCGGCTGGACCAATGGCGAGGGGCACCAGAAATTCCATCCGGACGACCATGGGAACTGCGGCTGTCCCGAGGAGGACAAGGAGCATCCCGGGGGCGGCAAGGACCAAGGCGGACCCGGTGACAAGGCGACCCCGGTGGGCCACCGCGAGGACAGCCCCGGCCATCAGAACGGCGTCGGTCATCAGCACGGCAGCACCGGGTTCGAGAATGGCGAGGGGCACCAGAAGTTCCACGACCTCGACGACTTCTGCAAGGACTTCTACCTGCAGGACGATCCCGGCGACGAGGACGAGCGGCACGCCATGAAGGACGACGAGGCGCAGGAGGACTACGACATCTTCGCGTGAGGTGGGGTGGTATGGCCGGGGCGCGGTGAGGGGGGGCCTCAGCCGCCAGCCCCGGCCATTTCCATGTGGTGCCGCCAGCGCGGATCGTCCCGCGCCTCGATGCCCGCCGCGGCGGCCAGCCGGGCGGCGTAGTCGGCGCAGCCGAGGTGGTGCAGGCGCGCGAGGCCGGGCAGGGCCATCGCCTCTGCGTGGACCGCGTCGAAGCGGGGGGCGCAGGCGAGGGCAGAGCGGTCCTCGGCCTCGTTGCGGTCGAAGTTGTCGAAGAACCGGTCGTCGTAGCGGTCGCGCAGGGCGCTGGCGCTGGGGGTGCCGCGCTTCATCGCGAAGCTTTCCAGCGAGCGGATCACGTAGTGGTTTAGCTGCGCCCCCGCGTGAGTGATGCGGTCGTTCGAGGTGGCGCGCTGGGCGTGGCCGTTGGGATCGTAGCCCCCCATCTTCCGCCCCGCCACGTCGATCCAGATATTGCCGTCCTTGCCCCATTCGCCGTCGAAGCCGCGCGGCGAGTGGTCAGAGAACTGGCGAAAGGCGGTGGGGTTGCGGACCAGCGACTTGAACGAGTTGTTCGCCTTGTGCCGGGTCGCGGCGCAGCGGGTGAACATGCGGTGCACCAGCTCGTCGCGCCAGGTTTCCTGGCCACCGTGGCCGAAGACCTTCCAGTGGATGCCCATCCCGTGGAACCCCTCGGCGCCGTCGAGGTAGCCGGCGATGGTGCCGTCGCCCTCGTGCAGCACAAGGAACTCGTCGACGTCGCAGATCAGCAGCCAGCCGGCGCGGGCGGTGGCCTCGTGGGTGCGGATGGTGCGGTAGGCCGACCGCTTGGGCGGCGTGCCCTCGGCGGGGCGATGCGGGGCGTGGTGCAGCCAGCCGGCCTCTGCCAGCAGGTTCAGCATCTGCGGCGAGTGGTCGGTGCAGTCGTTGGTGGCCACGAGGATGTCGAAGCCCAGCATCCGGTACCAGCAGACCCATTCCAGCAGGAAGGCCCCCTCGTTCCGCATCCCCGCCGCGACCAGATGCCTGCCCTCTTCCGCCAAGTCCCGCTCTCCCCGCGCCTTTGCGCGGCAGCTTCGCCGCAGGCGCGGGCCAAGTCCACCCGTCACCGCCGCGGCGTGTTGACCATGCCCCACGCCGCTGCCATCGTCCCGCCGGGGCATAACGAGCAGGTTGTTTTACATGGATATCGTCAATCAGGTGGTGGGGCTGATCCGCTTCTCCTTCGCCACCATCGGAAATTTCTACCCCGGTTTCGACACCATCGAGGACATGGAGGGCTTCCTGTTCGCCGAGGACCGGCTGGAGCGGCGCTTTGCCCTGTTCGAGGCCTATTGCCTGCCCTCGCTGCGCCAGCAGACCGACCAGGACTTCACCTGCATCCTGCTGGTGGGCGCCAACATGCCCGATCCCTGGAAGCAGCGGCTGCGCGAGACGACGGCGGGGATCCCCTGCGTGTCGATCGTCGAGGCCGAGCCGCAGCACCATTACTCGGGCATCAAGAACGCCTTCCGCGACGTGCCGCACCAGGGCTACACCCACCGCACCACCTTCCGCTTCGACGACGACGACGCCATCGACGACCAGTTCGTCGAGCGGCTGAAGGACATGGCGCCGCGGGTGGCAATGATCGGGGGCGAGGACAACCCGGCCTCTATCGCCCACAACCTGGGCTTCTACCTGGAGCGGCGCGAGGACAAGACGCTGGTCTACCCGACCTGCGAGCGCACGCCGCTGAGCGTCGGCGCCGCGCTGATCGCGCCGGTGAGCTACCGCGAGAACATCTACCGCGTCGATCACCGCCAGCTGCCGCAGTACTTCAACGCCTATTCCGACACCCAGCACTATGCCTACGTCCGCACCATCCACCAGGACAACAAGGCGAACCCGCACCGCACCGGGCTGAAGCTGGAGCTGCCGAACAAGGAGATCGACGCGCTGCTGAGCGAACGGTTCGGGCGCAAGCTGGGCGACTTCAAGCACCTGCGGGCGGTCTGAGCCGCCCCAATGCCGCTTTCCGACAACCTGCGGGGCGCCGTCCTCATGGTGGGGGCGATGGCCGCCTTCACCGTCAACGACGTCTGCATGAAGGCGCTGTCGGACGAGCTGCCGCTGTTCCAGGCGCTGTTCCTGCGGGGCATGGTCACATCGGTGATGCTGTTCGTGCTGGCCTGGGCGCTGGGCGGGCTGCGGCTGCGGCTGCCGGCGCGGGACGTGAAGATCGTGCTGATGCGCAACGTGACCGAGGTGGGATCCGCCTACTTCTTCCTCACGGCGATCTTCAACATGCCGATCGCCAATGCCACCGCGATCATGCAGGTGATGCCGTTGTCGATCACCCTGGCGGGGGCGCTGTTCCTCGGAGAGGCGGTGGGCTGGCGGCGCCTTGTGGCGATCCTCGTGGGGTTCTGCGGGGTCCTGCTGATCGTGCGGCCGGGGGGCGAGGGGTTTAATCACTACTCGGTCTACGCGCTGGTGGCGGTGGTCATGGTGACGGTGCGCGACCTGCTGTCGCGGCGGCTGTCGGCGGAGGTGCCGAACCTGACGGTGGCGCTGTTCAACGCGGTGGCGGTGATGGTGTTCTTCGGCATCGGCTCGATCTTCATCGAGTGGGCGCCGATGTCGGGCAAGGCCACGGCGCAGCTGGGCATGGCCTCGTTCCTGGTGATCGGCGGCTACGTCTTCAGCGTCTCGGCAATGCGGGTGGGCGAGGTGGCGGTGGTGGCCCCGTTCCGCTATACCGCGCTGCTCTGGGCGCTGGTGCTGGGCTTCGTGGTCTTCGGCGACTGGCCGGGCCTGCTGACGCTGACGGGGGCCGGGATCGTGGTGGCCACCGGGGTCTACACCTTCTACCGCGAGCGCCGGCTGGCGGCGCAGTCGGCCGCGCCCTCGGCCCCGGCGCGGCAGGGGGTCCGGCAGAGGGAGTAGGCTTTGCCCCGGCGCCGGGAGGCGCTGTTGACAAGGTCCGGGACTCACCCTATACGGCGCCCACTCGGACAGGGGGGACCTTGTCTGTCACAGACTTTGAGTGGTCATGATCCAGGCCGTCGGGCTTCGATCCTCTGAATTTCCACCGCGTCGTTCCCGCAGATGGGGACGGGTGCGGTTTTCGTGTTTTGCGGACGCGTGATTCACGACCGACATCAACCGGGGCGCGCGCCCCATGACACAATGTGTTGCAACACGGGGAATAAACCGGAATGCCAACGATCCAGCAGCTGATCCGCAAGCCGCGGCAGCCGAAAGTGAAACGCTCCAAGTCCCAGCACCTGGAGAGCTGCCCGCAGAAGCGCGGCGTCTGCACCCGCGTCTACACCACGACGCCGAAGAAGCCGAACTCGGCCATGCGGAAGGTTGCCAAGGTGCGCCTGACCAATGGTTACGAGGTGATCAGCTACATTCCGGGTGAAAGCCACAACCTGCAGGAACACTCGGTGGTCCTGATCCGTGGCGGCCGGGTGAAAGACCTTCCGGGCGTGCGCTACCACATCCTCCGCGGTGTGCTGGATACCCAGGGCGTCAAGGACCGCAAGCAGCGGCGCTCGAAGTACGGCGCCAAGAAGCCGAAGTGATGCCGGAGGCATTCTCCCGGTCCTGACCGGGATCTCCGATCCAACAGGCCCCGGAACCCGTCCGGGGCGCGATGAGAAAAAGCACGAAGGTACCACAAGATGTCCCGCCGTCACGCCGCTGAAAAACGCGAAATCCTGCCCGACGCCAAGTACGGCGACCGGGTGCTGACCAAGTTCATGAACAACCTGATGATCGACGGCAAGAAGTCGGTCGCGGAAGGCATCGTCTACAACGCCTTCGACCGGGTCGAGAGCAAGCTGAAGAAGTCGCCGCTGGAAGTGTTCCACGAGAGCCTCGACAACATCAAACCCTCGGTCGAGGTCCGCTCTCGCCGGGTCGGCGGCGCCACCTACCAGGTGCCGGTCGAGGTGCGCCCCGAGCGCCGCGAGGCGCTGGCGATCCGCTGGCTGATCAACGCCAGCCGCGCGCGCAACGAGAACACCATGGAAGAGCGCCTGGCGGGCGAGCTGGTCGATGCGGTCAACGGCCGCGGCTCTGCCGTGAAGAAGCGCGAAGACACCCACAAGATGGCCGACGCGAACAAAGCGTTCAGCCATTACCGCTGGTAAATCAATTCTGAGCTGAGGCCCAACAATGGCACGCGATTACCCCCTAACGCGCTACCGCAACTTCGGGATCATGGCCCACATCGATGCGGGCAAGACCACGACGACGGAGCGGATCCTGTTCTACACCGGCCGGTCGCACAAGATCGGTGAAGTCCACGATGGCGCCGCCACCATGGATTGGATGGAGCAGGAGCAGGAGCGCGGGATCACCATCACTTCCGCCGCCACCACCACCTTCTGGCAGCGTCAGAACGATCCGTCCGCGGAGGGTACGAGCGATACCAAGTACCGCTTCAACATCATCGACACCCCCGGCCACGTCGACTTCACCATTGAAGTCGAGCGTTCGCTGGCCGTGCTCGACGGCGCGATCGCGCTGCTGGACGCCAACGCCGGTGTCGAGCCGCAGACCGAGACCGTCTGGCGCCAGGCCGACCGCTACAAGGTTCCGCGCCTCGTGTTCGTCAACAAGATGGACAAGATCGGCGCCGACTTCTTCAACTGCGTGAAGATGATCAAGGACCGCACCGGCGCGACCCCGGTTCCCGTGACGCTGCCGATCGGCGCCGAGGACCAGCTGGAAGGCATCATCGACCTGATCACCATGGAAGAATGGGTGTGGAAGGGCGAAGACCTGGGCGCCTCTTGGGTGCGCCAGCCGATCCGTGACGAGCTCAAGGACGTGGCCGACGAGTGGCGCGCGACCATGATCGAGAACGCGGTCGACATGGACGACGCCGCGATGGAAGCCTACCTCGAGGGCGAAGAGCCCGACGAGCCGACGCTGCGCCAGCTGATCCGCAAGGGCTGCCTGTCGCTGAGCTTCGTGCCCGTGCTGGCCGGTTCCGCCTTCAAGAACAAGGGCGTGCAGCCGCTGCTGAACGCGGTCATCGACTTCCTGCCCGGCCCGCTCGACGTGCCGGCCTACATGGGCTTCTCGCCGGACGACGAGACCGAGACCCGCAACATCGCGCGTCACGCCGATGACGACGAGCCGTTCTCCGGCCTGGCGTTCAAGATCATGAACGACCCCTTCGTGGGCTCGCTGACCTTCACCCGGATCTACTCGGGCAAGCTGAAGAAGGGCGACTCGATCCTGAACACGACCAAGGGCAAGAAAGAGCGCGTCGGTCGTATGATGATGATGCACTCGAACAACCGCGAGGAAATCGACGAGGCCTTCGCGGGCGACATCATCGCGCTGGCCGGTCTGAAGGACACCACCACCGGGGACACCCTGTCCGACCCGCAGAAGCAGGTCGTGATGGAAACCATGACCTTCCCCGATCCGGTCATCGAGATCGCCGTCGAGCCCAAGACCAAGGCCGACCAGGAAAAGATGTCCCAAGGCCTGCAGCGGCTTGCCGCCGAGGACCCGTCCTTCCGCGTGGAGACCGACCTCGAGTCCGGTCAGACCATCATGAAGGGCATGGGCGAACTTCACCTGGACATCCTGGTCGACCGCCTGAAGCGCGAGTTCAAGGTCGAGGCCAACATCGGTGCGCCGCAGGTGGCCTACCGCGAGACCATCCGCCGGAAGATCGAGCATACCTACACCCACAAGAAGCAGTCGGGTGGTTCGGGTCAGTTCGCCGAGGTCAAGCTGGAGATCGCGCCCACAGAGCCGGGCGAAGGCTACAGCTTCGAGTCCCGCATCGTCGGCGGCTCGGTGCCGAAGGAATACGTGCCGGGTGTCGAGAAGGGCATCAAGTCGGTGATGGACTCCGGTCCGCTGGCTGGCTTCCCGGTGATCGACTTCAAGGTCGCGCTGGTGGACGGCAAGTACCACGACGTGGACTCCTCGGTTCTCGCCTTCGAGATCGCCTCGCGGATGTGCATGCGTGAAGGCCTCAAGAAGGCCGGCGCGCAGCTGCTGGAGCCGATCATGAAGGTCGAGGTTGTCACTCCCGAGGAGTACACCGGCGGCATCATCGGCGACCTGACCTCGCGTCGGGGGCAGATGCAGGGGCAGGACAGCCGCGGCAACGCGGTGGTCATCGATGCCTTCGTGCCGCTGGCGAACATGTTCGGCTACATCAACAACCTGCGGTCGATGTCCTCGGGCCGGGCGAACTTCACCATGTTGTTCGACCACTACGAGCCGGTGCCGCAGAACATCTCGGACGAGATCCAGGCCAAATACGCATAACCGGGACGGCGGGGTGAACCCCGCCCTACCCACCACCCCGTAGGGCGGGGCCACCCCGCCACCCGACACGACAAGGAGACCCAAGATGGGCAAGGCAAAGTTCGAACGCACCAAACCGCACGTGAACATCGGCACGATCGGGCACGTGGACCACGGCAAGACGACGCTGACGGCGGCGATCACCAAGTATTTCGGTGACTTC